>NZ_JBEZYD010000001.1:0-816874 GCF_040638335.1 Nonomuraea sp. NPDC026600 | reverse complement strand
TGTCCTCCAGGTCGATCTCCGTCGATGCCTGGATCACAGTACTCATCAGGTGCGTTCTCCTTGATCAGGAGTTACACCGAAAACCGTACAGTCCCTCCCGCCGACGGCATCGCCCGCAACCGGGGGAACTCCGCGCCGTTCCTGCCCAGTCCACTGGCCGCGCTCACCGCCTGCCGCTACCGAGCAGCCGGCTCCCACCTGGTCCTGCGGCATGGTCTCACCCGGCGCGACGGGCTCGAACCGCTCCGCGCGCTGCTCAACACCGCCACCACCGTCGAGGTCGTGACCGACGCGCGCGGCACCGAGACGTTCGCCAACGGCACCGACTGCGGCGACCCTGGTCGGGTGGTCCAGGTCACCGAACTGGACACGGTCTGGGTGGCGGACGTGACCGGGGCGGTCACCGAGGTACGGATCCGACGTGCCCCCTGCCAGGCGGTCCATCGCGCCGGACGTGGTGGACTGGTACCCAAGCCCGAGCTACTGCAGCGATTGGACGCTTGGCTCAGCCCTTGACCCCGCCGCGATCGGCCCTCGTGGTCTGAGGCGTCAGCCGCGGGGAGAGGGGTCCGCGTCGGTTGTGGTTCCGGTGTTCGGGGGAGCCGGTAGGTCCTGAAGGAAATCGGCGCTCGGGACGAAGAAGAGCGTGCCGGTCACAGCCGTGGAGAAGTCGAGGATCCGGTCGTGGCCGGCCGGCGGGGCGCCGAGGAACATCCGCTCGAGCATCCGCTCGGTGACCGTGGGGGTACGGGCGTAGCCGATGAAGTACGTGCCGAACTCGCCGCGGCCCACGGCGCCGAACGGCATGTTGTCGCGCAGGATCTGGCGCTCGGTGCCGTCGGCGTCGACGATCGTGGTCATGGCGACGTGCGAGTCGGCCGGTTTGTCGGCGTCGTTCAGTTCGATGTCGGTCAGCTTCCTGCGGCCGATCACCTTCTCCTGCGCCTCGACGGGCAGGGTGTTCCACGCTCGCAGGTCATGCAGGTACTTCTGCACGATGACGTAGCTCCCGCCGGCGAATTCGGGATCCTCCTCGCCGATCAGGACCGCCGCGCGGGCATCAGGACCGACGGGGTTCTCCGTCCCGTCGACGAAGCCGAGCAGGTCGCGTACGTCGAAGTATTTGAACCCGTGCACCTCGTCGCGGACGGTCACCTCGCCGTCGAGCCGGTTCATGATCTCCGATGCCAGCGCGAAGCAGAGGTCGAGGCGCTGGGCCCGGATGTGAAACAGCAGGTCACCGGATGTGGACACGGCATGATGCTGGCTTCCGACCAGTTCGCGGAAGGGGTGCAGCTCGACGGGACGAGGCCCGCCGAACAGTCGGTCCCAGGCGTGAGAGCCGATGGCGGCGACGCAGCTCAGCGTGTCGTCCGGTGCCCGGAAGCCGATGGCCCGCTGCAGACCCTCCAGGCTGGAGAGGAGGTCCCGGACCGCCGGTTCGCCACCCGGATCGATCGTCGCGACGATGAAGATCGCCGCTCTGGTCAGCGGGCTCAGCACCGGCTGTGGGAGCGCGTCCGAGAGTTCCGCCATGCCGCCCCTCCTCAAGCGTTGAGGTTCACCGTAGTCTGCGCCGCAACCTTTCCCCGATTTCGGCCCGTCAATTCACTGCATTCAGCGCTTACCGGACGGGTGCGGTGCTTGTTCCGTAACCTTTGCCGCGACTCGAACGGGCCTTGGGGCAGAGCCCCTGCGTTCCCCGTGCCGGAGCGAAGCGGATCCGCCGTCACCCTTCCGAGGGGTTGACGGCAGGCGTCTCCACGTCCCACACCACCTCGACGAGCAGGTGTTTCATCAGCAATTGGTCGCTCTGCGAGCTGAAGTCCCCGATGGGACACAGGACGTTCGACTGCCGCGGATCCCCGCATCACGGCACCTTCTGCTCTCCGCCGAGGCCGCCAGCGACGAGCCGGGCCAGGACGCGGTTCTGGCCCGGCTCCTGGATCTGGTCTTCGTGATCGCGTTGCGGGCCTGGTGCACCAGGCCGGAGGCGCCGCCGCCCGCTTGGTACCGGGCGCTGACCGACCCGGCGATCGGCGAGGCGCTGCGCCTCATGCACGAGGATCCCGCCCACCGCCCGCGGACGCACGCCCTCGGCGTGGCGCGGCTCCTTCTGACCAGCCGTACGGCCGGAGCGTACTGCTCGCCATCGAACATGCTGATTTTCGAAGGCGGAAACAGGCGTCACGCCTCATCTTTGTATACAGTGTAAACGTGAGCGTTTACGGTGTAGACAAGATGGTTCGCCGCAGTCCTCGGTGGCGGCGGATCGCGCTGGTGGTCGTCGTCGTCCTGGCCGTGGTCCTGGTGGGCGGGACGCTCGGCGGCGGCTGGTACGGCAGCGGCGTCATGCTCGACTCCGTCCACCCGACCGGCGGTGACCACGCCGAACGCGTCCTCGGCGTACGGACGACCAGCGGCGGGAAGGTCGTCGTCCTCGCCTCGTCCGCCGCCACCGTCCGTCCCGGTGCGTGGGGGCTGGTCTGGGACGGAGGGGCGGCCATGCTCGGTGACATCGTCGGCCAGGCGCCGGGGCGCGTGGAGCGCGAACTGCTCAGCGGCACCGCCCCGCCGACCGGCCAGCCAGTGAGCGTGACGTCGACCTACCAGGGCGACCCGAAGACCTCCCTCGGCCTCGACTTCACCGAGATCGCCGTGTCCACCGAACTCGGCGACGCCCCCGCCTGGTACATCCCCGCAGCCGACCCCGCCGCCACGACCTGGGCCATCATGGTGCACGGCAGCAACGGCCGGCGTCAGGCGACCCTGCACGCCATCCCCGCGATGCACCGCTTCGGGCTGCCGGTGCTCGACATCACCTACCGCAACGACCTCGGAGCCCCGGCTTCTCCCGACGGGCTCATCCACCTCGGCGCGTCCGAGTGGCGCGACGTGGAGTCCGCGGTCCGCACCGCGCAGGGCAGGGGCGCCCGCCGGGTGGTGCTGTTCGGGGAGTCCATGGGCGGGGCCGTCGTCGGCCAGTTCCTCGGCCACTCGCGGCTGGCCGATGTCGTCGCCGCCGTCGTCCTGGAGAACCCGCTGCTCAGCGCGCCCCGGACAGGTGACTACCAGGTCGGCCTGATGCACATGCCATCGGTGATGGCCCGGGCCGCCGACCTGGTCGCCGGGTGGCGGGCCGGGATCGACGTCAGCCGGATCGACCTGCTCGATCATCCGCCGAGGGTGAAGCCGCCGGCGCTGGTGCTCCAGGGTGACGCCGATGTCGAGGTCCCCGTCCAGACGTCACGGGACTTCGCCGCGGCGGGGGCCCGGCTGGGGTGGGCCATCCAGTACGTGGAGTTCCCGGGCGCCGGGCACACGCAGGAGTGGAACACCGACCGCGCCCGCTATGAGAGCTCGCTGTCCGGCTTCCTTGCTCGCGTACTGGGGCCCGGTCAGCATGCCGAGCCGACCACCTCGTAGTAGTTCTGTCCTGTTTGCCGCAGCGTCGTGGTCACGAACGTGTTCCACAGCCCCATCGCCTGGCCGGAGCCGTTGGCGTAGGCGTAACCGCCGGACTGGTAGGCGCGGCCCGCCTGGGTGTGCGCGTATGTCGCGGTGAAGCAGAGCTGCGGCGACGGGGTGGGAGTGGGGGTCGGGGTAGGCGGCGATCCGGTGTCGAGGCCGAAGAAGCGGGTGTCGTAGTACGCCGAACCGATGGTGTCGAGGAAGTAGGCGCCCGCCGCGCCGCACTGCTCCGCGGCACCGCCAGGATCGACCGGCGTGCCGTGGCCCATTCCGGCGATCCGGTAGAAGCGCACCTCGCCGCCGCCGTAGGTCTCCATCGTGGTCCCGCCTGGCAGGCTCGTCGTCGAGGCCGGGGTCTGCGACAGGCCGAGTACGTCGGTGAACTGGTCTCTGAGCTCGACGCCGTTGGCCTTGTTGACCACGTAGTCGGCCTGGCCGTGCCAGATGCTCACCCTCGGCCGCGGCCCGGTGTATCGGGGGTAGGCGCCGCGTACCAGCGGTCCGGCTGGGGAGCGGAAACATCGGCGACTCCGGAGTTCACACGCCTGGCGATTGCCCGTGACGGTACGTTCCGGGTGAACGACCTGATATGTGGCACGCACCAGATTTCGCCGAGTTGGACATGTGCGTCCGGCCCATGCCCCTCCAGCCGTGCGGCCCGCCCCGCCCACTCCGTCGCCTTGCATCGACGTCGGTGGTTGGCCGTTCAGTGGGATCTCGTCAGCGCGGGAGGGGGACGTCGAAGTGGATGCCTTCGAGGAGGTCGGCGGCGGGCCGGTCCAGGACGTGCGCGCCGGTCGCCGGGCCGGTCTGACCGGCCCGGACCCGCGCCAGCAGCGCCTCCCAGCGGCGATGGTGCTGCGCGAACGTCCGCCTCGCCACGACCCGCCCTCTGGCCTGCTGGCCGGCCAGCGCGTCCTCGGGAGGAGCGTCCAGCAACAGCAGGTGGAACGGGACCGCCGACCGTCGTGCCAGCCAGGCGAACCCGTGCAGCACAGCCGACCCGCAGCCGCGATTGTGCGCGATCACCGCGGACCCGCCCCGCAACGCCCGGCCGATGCGCCACACATGCGTCGTGAACACCACCGCCCTACGCACCGGCTTGGGCGCCCAGCCCAGGCTCGTGCTCCACCGCCGCCGCGACTGCGACGAGTCGATCACCACCACCGAGCCCGCCACGACCGGGCGGCTCTCCGTGCCGTCCAGGGCGTACAGGCGGCGCAGCAGTGTGGTCTTGCCCGCACCGGGCAGGCCGGTCAGGATCACCAGGGATCCGGCCGGATAGCGCAACGTCCCAGCGGCCTCCGGAGTCGCCGGCGCCGAGATTGCCAAGATCCTCACCCTCACCCCGATAGGACGGACACGCGCGTCGGTCACATTTTGCTGCATGTCAGGAGATAAGAGTGCAGCATTGGCGACCCTGCTCCGCTTCTGCGCACCTGATGACGTTGACCGGGTACCGTTCTCGGCGATCGGCAAGGCCCAGTGCCGGGCTCATTGTCGGGCTGCGTGTCGGGCTCCCTGGACAGGCGACCGGTAGTATGGCGGGAAAGCGCTTTCAAGGAGGCGTCCCATGATCCGCCAGGGCTCACACTGATGGCCCCCGTAACGCTGTGCCACACCGATCGCGGTGAGGGCGAGACCCTGCTGCTCGTGCACGGCTGGGGCGGTCATGCCCAAACGTGGGATCCCATCGCCGACGCGCTCCCGCCCGGCCACCGCGTGATCGCCGCCGACCTGCGCGGGCACGGGAAGTCGCCCGTGACCCTGGACGGCTACCGGCCCACTGACCTGGCGGGCGACCTCGTCGCCCTGCTCGACCGCCTCGGCGCCGGGCCGGTGGTGGCGGTGGGGCACTCGATGGGCGCCCAGGTCGTCACCGCCATGGCCGTGGAGCACCCCGAACACGTCTCGGCGCTGGTGGTCGTCGATCCCGCCTACGGGGCCGACGCCGCCGAGGAGCGACTGTTCGCCAGACGGCTGGCCGCCCTGCGGGCCGACGGCGCGCGGGCCGCCGTCCGCCAGCTCGGCTCCTTGCCCGCCGCGGTACGCGACCAGCTGCTCGCCACTCCCGGCCACGTGCTGGCCGAGTGCTACGCGGGCATGTACCTGGGCCCGGACGCGTTCGGCGCCCGCCCCGCGACGCGCCGGTACCTGGCCAGGCGCACCCGCCCGGTGCTCTGCGTCCGCTCACTGAGCGAGCCGGCCGCCTGGGAGTCCTCGATCCCCGCACCTTCCGGGTCACAGATGGTCACCTGGGACGGCACCGGGCATTTCCTGCATCTGGAACGCCCCCAGGCGTTCGTGGGCCTCCTCGGCCGCTGGCTCTCCACCCTCCGCCCCCACGCCCGCATCCGCGCTTGACCTGCCATCGCATCGGGCGCGGGCCGGAGCTCGGCACCGCCGGCGAGCCGGCCATGCGTGCCCGCCAGGCACAGTGTCTGTAGGGCTCGCCCGGCAAGACGCGTGCGCCTGGCGGATCGGCGAGGTCCGCCAGGCGCAGGGCGGCGGGTGATTCTGTTTCGCGCCCGGTCCCGCGCGCCGTGCGAGGGACTGTGATCAGGCTCGCTGCCAGCCCTCAGGAAGGCCCGGAAGAGTCGCTCGCTGTTGGCCGGGCGCCGCGTCGTAGTAAAGGAAGAGCGCCCAGTCCCGCCCGTTGGTCGCGCAGGCCGAATGGTCCCAGGTCCACCAGCCTTGACTGGCACCAAATCTACGCTGAGCCTCGCAGGTTCCCTCATCCGGGTAGAAATTGAAGATGTACCAGACTCCTGGTGTGGCGTTCGAGCTCACGGCGGACGGAGTGTTGTCCGCCCATGTGGGCGCGGCCAGGGTCAGGCCGCCGGCTGCCAGGGCGGCCATGATGGTGAGCGTCGTCGCGGCTTTCTTGATTTTCCGCATGGTTCTCTCCTGGATTGTCGCGTCGCACGTCAGGGGGAGGGGTCGTAGCTGACCCAGAGGGCCCACCGGCCGTCGAGCGGCCGGCAGGTGAATCCGATCGCGCCGTTCCCGTGCACGTAGTCCCGGCCGGCTTCGGCGCAGCTTTGCGCGCTGGAATACCAGCCGCCCCATTCTTGATGGCTGGCCACCTGTGCGGGACCCGCCGACTCCCGGATCGCCGGGCTGTTCTGCGTCGCGAATGCGGGGGCCACGGGAGTCAACGCCAGGGCGAGGCCGGCTGCACCGGTGACTACTCGTCTTGCCATGCGATCGAGCATGTTTTCTCCCTTTTTTCGGTCGCTGGAACGGCGGATCCTCAACTGGGGACAGAGACGCTCAGGCGTTCTCCCACCGGCATGGGATTCGTTCCCGGTGCGACGACCAGTGACATTCCCTGGCATTGCGCTCCTTGGTAGACGGTGACGAAGACGTTCGTACGATTGGTGACCGTGGTGAAGGCCGACGCGGTGCTGTGGCAGCCGGCCGTTGGATTGTTGAACACTATTCTTCGTCCGGCCGGACCGGAGGAAAGAATCAGCGTTCCCGTGGCGGCGTCAGCGGGTGCCGCGGAGAGCGCCATGCCTGCGGCCAGTGCGGTCATCGCGAGTAGCCGTGCTGTCGTTCTCAATGCGGGACATCCTTTCGTCGCGGGTCTCTCTAGGATTTCTTATATGGCGGCCATTCCGAGGCCGCTTGTCGAAATCATGGTCGCTGTTCTGGCTGACGTGGGCCTGGCGCAGACTGGTTATTCAGTGAAATGGTGTCTTAAGCCGGAAAAAGCAGCACATTTGACATGCGCGGCCGCCGGACCCGTAATCCGGTCAGTGCATGGAAATGGAAAGTTGTCGTGATTGCGAGGTCTGTCGGCAGGGGAGAGGCGAGGTACGGACCGCCTGCCACAGTCCGAGCGCCTCGTCGATCGTGGCCCGGCCGAGTCGGCGCGCGGCCCAACTGACCTGGGAGGATGCGATGAACGGCGACACCGTGCTGGTGACCGGGGGGTCGGGCTTCCTGGCGGGCTTCTGCGTCGCGCGGCTGCTCCAGGAGGGCTACCGCGTGCGGACCACCGTGCGTTCCGCCGCCAGAGAGCAGGAGGTCCGCGAGGCCATGAAGGTCGCCGGGGTGGTGGCAGGGGACTCGTTGTCGTTCGTGGTCGCGGATCTGACGTCGGACGCGCACTGGACGGAGGCCGTCGAAGGCTGTGCCTATGTGCTGCACGTCGCCTCGCCGCTGCCCTCCATCGCCCCGAAGGACGAGAACGAGGTGCTCGCCCCCGCCGTGGAGGGGACGCTGCGGGTATTGCGCGCGGCGCGGGACGCCGGAGTGCGGCGGGTCGTGGTCACCTCCTCCTTCGTCGCGATCGGCTACGGGCACCCCGCCACCGACCACGCCTTCACCGAAGAGGACTGGACCGACACCAACGGCCCGGGCGTCACCCCGTACGTCAAGTCCAAGGTGCTGGCCGAACGGGCCGCCTGGGACTTCGTGGACCGGGAGGGCGGCGCGCTGGAGCTGGCCGTGGTCAACCCGGTCGGCATCTTCGGGCCCGTACTCGGCCCGCGTCTGGCCGGCTCCGTCGGCCTGATCAAGAGCCTGATGGACGGGCGGCTGCCGGGAGCGCCGGACCTGTCCTTCGGGGTGGTCGACGTCCGTGACGCCGCCGACCTGCACCTGCGGGCGATGACCGATCCCGGCGCCGCCGGTCGGCGGTTCATCGCCGCCGCCGGGGACACCGTCTTCCTCCACCAGGTCTGCCTGACCCTGCGGCAGCGGCTGGGCGAGGGCGCCCGCAAGGTCCCGGCCCGCAGGCTGCCGAGCTGGTTACTCCGCTTCGTCGCCCGCTTCGCGCCCGCGCTGCGCGGGATCGCCGGTGATCTCGGCGTCGTCCGGCACGTCGACAACGCCAGGGCCCGGACCGTCCTGGACTGGCGGCCGCGCTCCAGCGAGGACAGCGTCACCGCGACCGCTCAGAGCCTTCTCGACCTCGGCCTGGTCAAGGAAGCCAGGCGTTCCTGACGCCTGGCGGCCCGTAGAGCCGGGAGCCCCTTGGGCCCGGCGAGTCTCAGGTTGCGCGCGGATTGCATTGACATGGCGCTGGCGTAATCGTACGGTCTGTCGTATGTCTAGTCAGTCGCGAATAGATATTCAAATGCCCTTGTTCGGTGCCGGTATCTGGCACTTCGGCCGGTACGTCGACCGCTACGCGACCGACGGCTACGGCCCGCCGGTGGACACCCTCGGCGCCATCGACCTGGCCGGTCAGGTGGGCGAGCTGTCCGTCGTGGACCTGACCTACCCGTTCGATCCGGTGGACCTCCCCGTGGAGCGGGTGGAGGCGGCGCTCAAGAGCAACGGGCTGCGGGCCATCGCGGTGACCCCCGAGATCTATACCCGGCGCTTCTCCCGTGGCGCGTTCACCAACCCCGACGAGGGAGTACGCCGTCAGGCGATCGAGTTGGTGTCCGAGGCCGCCGAGGTGGCCAGGCGGCTGGGCTGCGACTACGTGAAGCTGTGGCCGGGGCAGGACGGCTGGGACTATCCGTTCCAGGCCGACCACTCCGAGCTGTGGCGCCTGTCGCTGGACGCCGTGCGCGAGCTGGCGACGAACTTCCCCGACCTGCGCTTCGCCATCGAGTACAAGCCGCGCGAGCCGCGTAACACGATGGTGTTCTCCTCGGTGGCCAAGACGTTGCTGGGGATCGAGGAGATCGGCCTGCCCAACGTCGGTATCCTGCTCGACTTCGGCCACTCCCTCTACGGCGGCGAGTCGCCCGCCGACGCGGCGCGGCTGGCGATCTCGCGCGGGCGGCTGTTCGCGATCGACGTCAACGACAACTACCGGGGCTGGGACGACGACATGGTCGTCGGCTCGGTGCACCTGACCGAGACCTTCGAGTTCTTCTACGCCTTGCGCGAGGCCGGCTGGGACGGGGTGTGGCAGCTCGACCAGTTCCCGTTCCGTGAGGACTCGGTCGAGGCGGCCCGCGCGGGGATCCGCGTGATGAAGGCCATTCACCGCGCCCTCGGCCTCGTCGACCGTGAGGCCCTGGCCGCCGCGCAGCGGGCACAGGACGCGCTGGCGGCCCAGCGCATCGTCCAGCGGGCACTGCTGAGCGTCATGGCGGATCAGTGATGGCCCTGCTTCCCCCAGATGCCGCGCGGTCGGCCGGCTACCGCGAGCTGACCGCCCGGATCCGGCGGGCCGCCCCGTCCGACCGTGAGGCGGAGCTCGCCCGGGTGGCCACCGACGTGCGCCGGAGCGTCGTCCGCATGATCGACCGCGCCCGCATGGGCCACATCGGCGGCGACCTGTCGGTCACCGACATCCTGGTGACCTGCTTCTACGGCGTCATGTCCGTAGACCCGGAAAACCCCCGCTGGCCCGGACGCGACCGTTTCGTGCTGAGCAAGGGCCACTGCGCCGCCGCCCTGTACTCCACCCTGGCCCACTGCGGCTTCTTCGACACCGCCGAGCTGGACACCTTCATGGCCCCGCTCTCAGCGCTCAACGGGCACCCCAACAAGGTCAAGGTGCCCGGCGTGGAGACCAACACCGGCGCCCTGGGCCACGGCCTCCCCGTGGCCACCGGCTGCGCGCTCGCCGCCAAGATGGACAGCGCGTCCTGGCGCACGTTCGTGGTGCTGGGTGACGGCGAGCTGCAGGAGGGCAGCAACTGGGAAGCGGCGATGGCGGCCGCGCACCACGGGCTGTCGTCCCTGACGGCCGTCATAGACCGCAACCGCCTCCAGCAGGGGGCCAGGACCGAGGACACCAACGCCCTGGACTCGCTGCCCGACAAATGGCGCAGCTTCGGCTGGGAGGTACGCGAGATCGACGGCCACGACCACCTCGCCCTGCTGGAGGCCATGAGCGGCTCGTCCACCGGGCGTCCGGTCGCCGTCATCGCCAACACGATCAAGGGAAAGGGCGTGTCGTTCATGGAGGACCGGGTGGAGTGGCATCACAAGGTGCCCACCGCCGAGCAGGTCGAGACGGCGCTGGCGGAGCTGGCAGGATGACCGTGACCGACCAGCGGGCGACGTTCGACTGCCGCCAGGCGTTCGCCGAGGAGCTCATCTCCCTGGCCAGCCAGGACGAGCGGATCGTCGCCGTCTGCAACGACTCCGTCGGCTCCAGCAACCTCGTCGGCTTCCGCGAACGCTTCCCCGAGCGACTCATCAACGTCGGCATCGCCGAACAGGACCTCGTCGGGGTGGCGGCCGGGCTGGCCAACGCCGGGAAGATCCCGTACGTCTGCGCCGCGGCGCCGTTTCTCACCGGCCGCGCCCTGGAGCAGATCAAGGCCGACGTCGCCTACAGCGAGGCGCACGTCGTCCTGTGCGGTCAGAGCCCCGGCATGGCGTACGGCGAGCTCGGGCCCACCCACCACTCGATCGAGGACCTGTCCTGGCTCCGCGCGGTCGCCAACCTCGACGTCATCGTCCCCTCGGACCCGGTGCAGACCCGCGCCGCCGTCCGCTGGGCCGCGTCCGCGCGGCGGCCTGTCTACCTGCGCGTTCCCCGCTTCAAGGTGCCGGAGGTGACGCCTCCCGACGCGCCCTTCGCGCCGCGCCAGGCGGTGCTGCTGCGTGAGGGGAACGACGTCACGGTGATCGCCATCGGCTCGCTCACCTCGCGCGCGCTCGAGGCCGCGGACCGGCTGCGGGACGAGGGCGTGTCCGTACGCGTACTGAACACGCCCTTCCTCGACCCGATCGACGAGGACGCCATCATCGCGGCGGCCAGGGAGACCCGCGGGATCGTCACCGCCGAGGAGGCCACCACCAGCGGCGGCCTGGGCGCCGCCGTGGCCGCGACAGTCGTCACCCATCAGCCGTGCCCGATGCGGATCCTCGGCGTGCCGCGCGTGTTCGCCCCCACGGGGGACACGGCGTTCCTGCTGGATCACTTCCGGCTGTCGGCCGACGGGATCATCGCGGCGGTGAAGGACGTGCTCGGCCATGGCTAGCGGCCCGCTCGTCCTGGCCATCGACCAGGGCACCAGCTCCACCAAGGCGCTGCTGGTGGACGCGGGCGGCCAGGTGGTCGCGCGCGGCACCGCGCCGCTGGCCGAGCGGCAGCCCCGGCCCGGCTGGGTGGAGCAGTCGCCGGAGGAGCTCTGGGAGAGCGTACGGCTGGCGGTACGGGCGTGCGTCGACCCGTCGGCGGCGGGCAGGATCGCCGGGGTGGGCATCAGCAACCAGCGCGAGTCGCTGGTGCTCTGGGAACGCTCCACCGGCCGGCCCGCCGGCCCGCTGATCAGCTGGCAGGACCAGCGGACCGTCGCCCAATGCCGGGAACTGGCCGCCACGGGCGCCGGTGACCTGGTGCGCTCGGTCAGCGGGATGCCGCTCGACCCGATGTTCTCGGCGCTGAAGGCCCGCTGGCTGCTGGACGCCTACGACCCCGACCGGCGCCGCAGCCTGGCGGGCGAGCTGTGCCTGGGCACGGTCGACTCCTGGCTGCTCAGCCGGTTCGGCGGCGACCACGTCATCGAGGCCGGGAACGCCTCCCGCACCCAGCTCCTCGACGTGCGGGCCGGGCAGTGGGACGAGCGGCTCCTGGAACTGTTCGGGGTGCCGCGGCAGGTGCTGCCCCGGGTGGTCGCCTCGGATGGTGACTTTCCGGCGGTGCGCGGGCTGGACCCGGTGCCCGACGGGGTGCCGGTGCTGGCCGTGCTGGGCGACTCGCACGCGGCGATGTTCGCGCACGCGGGGTGGCGGCCGGGCGTGGTGAAGGCCACGTACGGCACCGGCTCGTCGGTGATGGCCATCGGCGACGGTGGTGACGCTCCCGGGCTGTGCCGGAGCATCGCCTGGGATCTCGGCGGCCGGGTGCTCGCCGTGGAGGGCAACATCCGCGCGACCGGGCGCGCGGTCAGCTGGCTGGCCGAGCTGTTCGGCGTCGACTCCGAGCGGCTGCTGGCCGAGGCCGGGGACGACGAACCGGGTGGCGTGCATCTCGTGCCCGCGTTCGGCGGGCTGGGCGCGCCCTGGTGGGAGCCCGACGCGACGGCGGTGCTCACCGGCCTGACCGCGGGCACCCGGCGCGGGCAGCTCGTGGCCGCCGCGCTGGAGTCCGTCGCGTTCCAGGTGGAGGACGTGGTGGCGGCCGTCGAGCAGGCCACCGGGCAGGTACGGGTGCTCCTGGCCGACGGCGGTCTCACCCGCAGCACGCGGTTGATGCGGTCGCAGGCCGAGATCTCCGGGCGCGTGGTCGTCCGGTCCGGTGAGCACGACCTGTCCTGCCTGGGCGCCGCCGACGCCGCCGCGCTGTCGGCCGGGCTGTGCACGTACGACGAGCTGGAGGGACGGCAACGACCGGCGGACGAGTTCCGCCCGGAAGGCGACCCGGGCGACCGCGCCGCGCGCCTGGCCGCCTGGCACGAGGCCGTCGACCGCGCGCGCCCGCCGGGCCGGCGACCGGCCCCGGCAACCCGGCGACCGGCCCCGGCAACCCCGCCACCGGGCGGAGACAGGCCGACCCACAAGGAGAACAGGTCGGCCCACGGGGAGAGGAGCAGCACATGACGGGCACATCGTTAGCCGGGCGCCGCCGATGGCCGGTGCGGTGGATCGCGGCCGGGGCCGTCGCCGCCCTCGTGGTGGCCATGGCGCTGAGCACCGAGTACCGCTCCGCGGAGTCGGCCAGTGCGGCGGCGCCGAAGACGTTCGACCCCGCCACGTTCGGCGCCGAGAACTACGAGGCCAAGGTCGTCCCCATCATCCAGAAGAGCGCCGTCGAGTTGCCCGTCCTGCTGACGGCGATCATCGCCGGCAAGGACGCGGCCGGCGCCAAGTACGGCAAACGCCAGGGCACCAGCCCCTACAACTTCGCGGTGAAGGGCACGGGCGTGGCCGGCGAGGCGAGGTCGGGCCTGCTGCCGGTGACCGTGGACGGGCTGCCCGACGGCACCCGGGTGTCGATCCAGATCGGCCCGGCCATCAACGGCACGGCCCTGCGCGACGCCGCCGGTTACATCACCTTCGGCCAGTTCGTGAACCAGGTGGAGTACGCCGACGCCGCGACCGCGCTCAACAACCAGCTCCGGCAGAAGCTGCTGACCGGCCTCGACGCCGCCGGGCTGAAGGGCAAGAAGATCACCTTCACCGGCGCGTTCACCCTCCTCACACCCGCCACCGTGACGATCACCCCGGTGGCGATCTCGTGACCGGCCACGTGCTGCGGGCCTGCGACGTCACCAAGGTGTACGGCGGGACGCATGCCCTCAAGGGGGTCGATTTCGGCGTCGCCGCCGGGCGGGTGACCGCGCTGTTCGGCGAGAACGGCGCCGGCAAGTCCACGCTCATGAAGATCCTCGCGGGCATCGAGCACCCCACCATGGGCCGCGTGGAGCTCGACGGCCGCCCGGTCGAGCTCGTCTCCTCGCGCGACGCCGCCGACCACGGCATCTCGATCATCCACCAGGAGCTGAGCCTCTGCCCGAACCTCAGCGTCCAGGACAACCTGTTCCTGGCCCGCGAGTTACGCGGCCGGCTCGGCGCGGTCGACAGGAGGACCCAGCGCGAGGCCACCACGGCGGTGCTGCGCCGCCTGGAGGAGGACGTCGACCCCGACGGGCTCGTCGGCGACCTGCGGCTCGGGCAGCAGCAGGTCGTCGAGATCGCGCGGGCCCTGCTCCAGGACGCCCGCGTGCTGATCATGGACGAGCCCACGTCGGCGCTGACCGCGCCCGAGGTGGAGGTGCTGTTCCGGGTGATCAGGGAGCTGACGGGCAGCGGCGTCGCCGTCGTCTACATCTCCCACCACCTGGACGAGGCGCTCGACATCGCCGACGACGTGGTGGTCCTGCGCGACGGCCGCCTGGTGGCCACGGCCGACGCCGCCGAGGTGGACATCCGCTGGATCGTCGAGCGGATGGTCGGCCGTGACCAGGACGCCCTGTTCCCGCGGCGCGAGCCGGTGCTCGGCGAGGACCTGCTGACCGTGCGCGACCTCATGGTCGCAGACCCCGCGAACCCCGACCGGCTGGCGATCGACGACGTCTCGCTGACCGTGCGCGCCGGCGAGATCGTCGGCGTGTACGGCCTGATGGGCTCGGGCCGTACCGAACTGCTCGAAGCGCTCGCGGGCCGGATCGCGCCCGCGTCCGGGCAGGTGGAGCTGGCCGGCCAGGCGCTCGACGGGACCGGCATCCGCGAGCGCATCGGCAGGGGAGTGGTGCTGGTCCCCGAGGACCGGCAGCGCGACGGCCTGGTCCAGACCATGTCGGTGGGGGAGAACCTGTCGCTGGCGGGCCTGCGCTCGTTCGTCCGCGGGCTGTTCGTCTCGGCGGACCTCGAACGCGGCGCGGTCGAGCGGACCATCGCCGACATCACCGTCAAGGCCAGCGGCCCGAAGGCGGCCATCGGCTCGCTCAGCGGCGGCAACCAGCAGAAGGTGGTGATCGGCAAGGCACTGCTCACCGGCCCCAGGGTGCTGCTGCTCGACGAGCCCTCGCGCGGCGTCGACGTGGGCGCCAAGGCCGACATCTTCGAGCTCATGGCCGCCCAGGCCCGGCAGGGTCTCGCCGTCCTGTTCACCACCTCCGACGCCGAAGAGGCCCTGCACATCCCCGATCGGCTGCTGGTGCTCGCCCGCGGCGCCGTCGCAGGGGAGTTCCGACGCGGCGAGCTGACCCGGGAGGAACTGATGAGCGTGTCCGACGGCGGCGCCGTATGAGCAGCCAGGGAACCACCACCGCCCGTGTGGCCCCGGACCCGCCCCAGCCGCCCGAGGCGGCCGCCAGGGCCCGGCGGCTGTCGCTGCTGAACGTCGCCTTCGAGCTGCGCGCCTTCATCGCGCTGGCCGTTCTCATCGTGGTCTTCGGCCTGCTGTCGGACTCCTTCCTCACCGTCACGAACGTGATCACGATGACCAAGCACGTCGCCATCAACGGCGTCATCGCCCTGGGCATGCTGCTGGTCATCCTCAAGGGCGGCATCGACCTGTCGGTGGGCTCCATCGTGGGCCTGTCCGGGGTCGTCGCCGGAGAGCTGCTGGGGGGCGTCGCGCTCGGTGGCGTGATCGCCTACCCGCCCGTGTGGGTGGTGATCGTGCTGTGCGTCGCGGTGGGCATGGGGGTCGGGCTGCTCAACGGCGCGCTGGTCACGCGGTTCAACGTCGCGCCGTTCATCGCCACGCTCGGCATGCTGTACGTGGCCCGCGGCGCGGCGATGCTCATCTCCAACGGTGCCACCTATCCCAACCTGGGCGGCAACCCCGCCCTCGGCAACACCGGCTTCGACCTGCTCGGCAGCGGGCGGCCGCTCGGGCTGCCCACCTCGATCTGGATCATGATCGTGCTCGCGGCGGCGGCCGTGCTGCTGCTGGCCAAGTCGCCCTTCGGCCGGTGGCTGTACGCGACGGGCGGCAACGAGCGGGCCGCGGACCTGTCCGGCGTGCCGATCCGCCGGGTCAAGACCATCGTGTACGTGGTCTCCGGCGCCTGCGCCGCGATCGCGGGCCTGATCATCGCCTCGGAGCTCACCTCGGCCGCCCCGCAGGCGGGTGAGACGTACGAGCTGAACGCAATCGCCGCGGTGGTCATCGGCGGCGCGGCGCTGAGCGGCGGCCGGGGCACCGTGCGCGGGACGCTCGTCGGCGCCTTCGTGATCGGCTTCCTCGCCGACGGCCTGGTGATCCTGGGCGTCTCGACGTTCTGGCAGATCCTCATCAAGGGCGCCGTGATCATCCTCGCGGTGATGCTCGACCAGGGCCAGCAGCGGTTCAAGCGCAGGGGCGCCGCCGCATCGGCGGTCGCCGCGAGCGCCCGGCCCACCTGACCCGCCCACCTAGCCCGGCCAACCTGGCGGCGACGGGGCACCGCTCGGGGCGGTGGCCGCCGAACACCCATGCCATGTCACCCACATCTGGAGGTCGTCCATGTCCGCTGCCCCAAGACCGGCCCGTCGCCTGCTCGTCGTACTGTCGCTGCTCGCCACCGGCTCCCTGCTGGCGGCGTGCGGTGGCGGCGGCGCTGAGCAGAAGGCCGCCCCCCAGCCGTCCGCGACCAGCGCCGCCACGGCCGGCGGGCTCATCGCCATCATCACCCCCTCCCACGACAACCCCTTCTTCAAGGCCGAGGCCGACGCCGCCAAGGCCAAGGCCGAGGCGCTCGGCTACGAGACGTCCGTGGCCTCCCACGACGACGACCCCAACAAGCAGAGCGAGCTGATCGACGCCGCCATCTCCCGCAAGGCGAAGGCGATCATCCTCGACAACGCCGGCGCGGACGCCTCGATCGGCCCGGTCCGCAAGGCCGTCACCGGCGGCATCCCCGTCTTCCTGATCGACCGCGAGATCAACGCCACCGGCGTGGCGACCGCCCAGATCGTCTCCAACAACGCCCAGGGCGCGCAGCTGGTCGCCCAGTCGTTCGTGGAGAAGATGAAGAACAAGGGCAACTACGTCGAGCTGGTCGGCAAGGAGTCCGACACGAACGCCAGCGTCCGCTCCAAGGGCTTCGCCGACGTGATCTCCCAGTACCCGGACCTCAAGCAGGTGGCCAAGGAGAGCGCGAACTGGGACCAGCAGGAGGCCTTCACCAAGATGGAGACCATCATCCAGAAGAGCCGCGACATCCAGGGCGTCATCGCCGGCAACGACACCATGGCGCTCGGCGCGGTCGCCGCGCTCAAGGCCGCGGGGCTGCTCGGCAAGGTGACGGTCGTCGGCTTCGACGGCAGCCCCGACGCCATCGCCGCCGTCAAGGCCGGTCAGATGCACGCGACCGCGCTCCAGCCCGCCGCGCTCGGCGCGCAGAGCGCCGTCGAGCAGGCCGACCAATACATCAAGACCGGTAAGGCGAGCAAGGAGGAGAAGCAGTCCATCGACTGCGAGCTGGTGACCGCCGAGAACGCCGACGACTACGGGGTTTTCGCCAGGAAGTAGCAGCCGCGAGGGGGACCCGCGAGGGTCCCCCTCGGACAGGCCGAACGGTAGGCTGAAACATCGATTCACGGGGTGCGGGGAGGCGGTGGCCGGTGGTCCCGAATCTGGGACGGGGGCGCGGTGTGAGCACGGAGCATCTGCGGCTCCTGGCCAGGGTGGCCCGCATGTACCACGAGCAGAGCATGCGGCAGCCCGAGATCGCCGCGGCGCTCAGCATCTCCCAGCCCCGCGTCTCCCGCCTGCTCAAGGAGGCGGTCACGCGCGGCATCGTGCGCACGGTCGTCGTCCTGCCCGACGGCGTGCACACCGAGCTGGAGGAGGAGCTGCAGCGCCGCTACGGCCTGCGCGACGTCGTGGTGGTCGACATCGAGGACGCCCGCGAAGACGCCATCCCGTCGCTCGCCTCGGCCGCCGCCGCCTACTTCGACGCCACCTTCACCGGCGGCGACGTGATCGGCATCTCCTCCTGGAGCGAGACGCTGCTGGCCACCGTCGAACGCATGCAGCCCAAGAACACCCAGGTCGCCGACCGGGTCATGCAGCTCGTCGGCGGCGTGGGCAGCCCCGAGGCGCAGGTGCACGCCACCCGGCTCATCGGCCGCCTGGCCGACATCACCCGCGCCCGCCCCGTCTTCGTCCCCTCGCCCGGCGTCGTCGGCACCGCCGCGATCCGCGACGCGCTGCTGGAGGATCCCGGCGTCGTCGACGTCATGGCCCAGTGGCGCGAGCTGACCGTCGTGCTGGTCGGCATCGGCAGCCTCGAACCCTCGCCCCTGCTGCTGAGCAGCGGCAACGCGGTCAAGCAGGCCGACCAGGAAGAGCTGCGTTCGCTGGGCGCCGTCGGCGACGTCTGCCTGCACTTCTTCGACGCCAAGGGCAGCGCGGTCGACTCGGCCTTCGACCGGCGGGTGGTCGGCATCGACGTACGCGCCTTCCGGGCCGTCGAGCGGCGGGTCGGGGTGGCGGGCGGCCTGCGCAAATACTCGGCGATCAAGGCCGCGCTGGACGGCGGCTGGGTCAACGTCCTCATCACCGACCTCCACGTCGCCGAGCGCCTGCGCGCCGAGGCGAGCTAGCCCGCACGATCACCACCGGGGACCGCTCCACCTCCCACGAAACCGGATTTTTCAAGATCCGCCCTTTTTGGCCTCTCCTCCGTACACGTTTCGACAGTTGAACGCGGAAGGAGAAGCCATGACCCCACTGCGATCCGTCCCGCGAACACACACCCAGCATGCCTGGCCCCTGCGTCACGACGCGCAGGCCGTCCGGTATGCCCGAACGGTCGTCCGTGACGCGCTGACCGGACTGGAACTGAGTCCCGATCTCGTCGATGACGCCGTGCTGATGGTCAGCGAATTGGTGACAAATGCCTTTCTGTATGGAGAGGCACCCTATGAGCTGGTGCTCCACACCGATCCCGAGGAGATCGTGTGCATGCTGGTGGACTGCGGTTCACCGCTGCCGGTGGCCCGTGTCGTCGAGGCCGACAGCGAGCGTGGGCGGGGACTGTGCATCGTCGCCGCGCTCTCCGAAGGCTTCTGGGGATGCCACCCCCAGAAGTACGTCACCAGCCCCGGGCGCATCGGGAAGGCGACGTGGTTCGCCCTGCCGTACCGGCGTCCCGGGATGCCGGCCGTACGGCGGGGCGGGATGTCAGTGGCGAGCGGGCCCGGTAGCGCCGCCTAGCGCGGGAGCGGGAGGGGAACGGGCGCTGTGGGGGCGCCTGTTCGATCCGAGGGTTGACGCGGAACGAGACGCGGAGATTAATGCGATGCTCTGTCCGGGTCCGCGTGGTTGGGTGGTCCCATGGATATGGACGCCTCTCGCTTGATGATTTGCCTGGCCGATGAATACGCGTTGCTCAGAGCCGCGGTCTCCGCCGCGCCGGACGCGGCGCCGGTGCCGAGCTGTCCCGGGTGGACCGCCGCCGATCTGGTCGCGCACGTCACCGAGGTCTATCTGCACAAGGCCGAGACGATGCTGCGCGGGGAGTGGCCGACGCCGTGGCCGCCCGACCTGTCGGGCGAGAAGCCGCTGGCGGCGCTGGAGCGCTCCTATGCCGAGCTGGTGGCGGAGTTCGCCGCGCGGGCCCCGGAGGAGTACGCGTTCACCTGGTACGAGCCCGACCAGAGCGTCCGGTTCTGGATCAGGCGCATGGCGCAGGAGACAGTGATCCACCGGGTCGACGCCGAGCTCGCGGCCGGCCTGCCCGTGACGCCCGCCGCCGACGACCTGGCCCTCGACGGGGTGGACGAGGGGCTCAAGGTGATGCTCGCGTACGACTTCGTCCGCTTCCCCGAGAACTTCGCCGAGGTCGTGCGCGACGACCCGAAGGCGGCCATCGCGGTCGTCGGCGGGGAGCGCGCCTGGCTCGTCCGGCCGTCGCCCACCGAGGTCGTCGTCGAGGACGAGACCGCAGACAGAGCGGCCGAGCAGGCCCAGACGGTCGTGTCGGGGTCGCCCGACGAGCTGTTGCGCTGGCTGTGGGGCAGGGGCGGCGAGGTGTCGGTCACCGGCGACCCCGGCCATGCCGCCTACCTGCGCAAGCTCCTCGCCCTCGCGACCCAGTAGCACGGTCCCGGCCGCACCAGACACGGCCGGGAGTCAGCGGGGCTTACAGCCCGCAGAGCTCAGAGAGGCTCTTGGCGGACTTCTGGCTGTTCTGGGTGGGCGTCTGGGTCGGTCTGGCGGCCAGCGAGCGCGAGGGCTTGGCCGTGGGCGTCCCGGGCGAGGACGTGACGTCCGCCGCCTGCGCGGTCCGCGCCGTCCGGGTCGAGTCGGCGATCGCCTTTCTCGCGGCCAGCCGGATCTTCAGCCAGTCGGGACGCCCCGACAGGAACTCCGGCGGCACGAACTGCAAGCTGGTGATCTTGGCGTTCTTCACCTTGACGGCCAACCCCGCGAGCGGCTCGATCAACTCCTTCGGAATGTTCGTCTGCGCGAGCCGCTTCGTCGCACTGGCGATCTCGCCGAAGTTGAACAGGATCTTGTCGGGCGTCGCCTGCTGCGCGAACGCGCCGATGACGCAGCGCTGGCGGGCCATGCGGGAGAAGTCGTCGCTGTCCACCCGCGATCGGCCGTACCACAGGGCCTGCTCGCCGGTCAGCTTCTTGTAACCCGCCTTGATCGTGCCCGCGGTGCCGTAGTGGCCACCCCACTTGATGTCGCGCTCCACGCGGATCTTGAGGCCGCCGATGGCGTCGACCAGGTCCGCGAAGCCGTACATGTTCATCATGGCGTAGTAGTCGAGCTTCAGGTTGAGCGTGTAGCTGATGGCGTCCATCAGCGCGCGCGGCCCCTTGTTCTTGCCGCCCATGACCTGCGGGTTGTCAGTGGCGTACTGCCAGACCTCGTTGAGCAGGCCGCCGTTGGGCAGTTCCGCCATGAAGCCGTTGGGGAACTGCTTGCGCAGCGGAGAGGTCGTCGGGAAGTGCACGTGCTGCAGGTTGCGCGGCAGGCTGAACAGGACCGTGTTGCCGGTCCGGATGTCCACGCTGGCGATCGTCATGCTGTCGGTGCGCACGCCGGTACGGTCGCCGGCCGCGTCGCCGCCGATCAGCAGGAAGTTCACCCGGTCCTTGCCGTTCCAGGGATCGTCCTCCTTGACCGGCGCGATATCCGGATCCTTGTTGCCGGCACTGGGGAAGATGGCGTCGACCGTCTGGCGGAAGGTCAGGATGGTGTTGGCGGCGAGGGCGAAGGGTGCCATGAGCGAGACGCAGAGCACGCCCACCACGATGCCGGAGATGACCTGACCCTGCTGGTTCAGCCGGTTGGGGCCGAGCGCCACGTACGACGTCACGATGACGGCGAACCAGCTCAGCGCGAGCACCGAGGCGATGACGACGACCCTCATCTGCATGTCGGCGCCGGCGAACACGGTGAGGTTGGTCGCGTTGCGCGTCAGCCCGTACGCCGCCCCGGCCGCCACCAGCACCACGTAGATGCCGAGCAGGATCAGACCGGTACGGCGGCGCCCGGCGCGCAGGTGGGCGACGCCGGGTACGAGGGCGGACAGCAGGGTCCAGCCGAGCACGGAGCCCAAAGTGAGCGGCTTGGCGAACTGTGGCGCCCCCGAGCCCGGCCGGGACCGCGGCTTGGGCCGCCCGGCACCGGGAGACGCGGGACCCCGGGCGCCCTTACCGCCTGGAGGCCTGCCGCCCGGAGGCTTGCCACCGGGAGCCCTCCCACCTGGGGCCTTCTCACCCGGACCGGTGCCGCCCGGACCGGTCGGGTGAGCGCCGGCCGGATGGGTGCCGTGGGTGCCCGCGACTGGGGGACCGTCCGTGGGGGAGCCGTCCGGCGGTGCGTCGTCCGCGTCCGCCGCCTCGCCCGTGGAACTGGTTTCCGAACCGTTTCCCGGTCCGGCTTCGGATGCTGTGCCCGAGCGGCGGGGAGCGCGCCGTTTCCTGCCCTCGGGCGCGGTGTCCACCCCATCGCGCTTGCTCACACCGGCTCCTTCACACGCCTACCTGGCGAAACCCATGGGTTTTAGCGCCCCGTAGGGCACAAGATTGCCAGGAGTCTAGCTCCCATATAGGGACATCCAAGACATGTGCCCAACCTGAGATGAACATGCCGTGACTTCACGAGGTCGTCGACGACGCTGCCATCCAGGTGTTGCACTGGAAGGCCTGGTTCTTCTCCCAGCCCTGCCGGAACCACCGGTTGTTGTTCACCCTGTTCCCGTGGTCGCGGGGATATCCGGGGTAGTCGCCCACCTGCCCGTAGAACCAGAACAGGCGGGCGCGGTTCGAGGTGCTGACCGGATAGGAGGCGGCCACGGACCTCATCCACATGCCGCCGAAGCAGGTCGCCTGGAGCTCCAGTTTTCTGCTGAGTGCCAGCTTGCCGCTCCTGCTGCTCGAGTCGATCGTCTGCTTCCACCAGGAGTCCATCACGCCCGAGATGTTCTGGACGTGGTGCCCGTACTCGTGGGCCAGCATGCTGATGATCCCGCCGTGCCAGGAGATGATCTCCCCGTAGCCGCGGGCGTTGCCGTTGCCCCTGGCCATGGCCGAGGTGGAGGCGTAGATCGTGTTGTTGCGCGGGCAGTAGTACGGCACCATGCTGCCCGGCGACGGGTAGTCGCCGCAGGCGCCTCTGCCGCGCGTGGCCACGATCGAGTAGTTCGGCGGCGTGAACTGGATGCCCTGCTTCTGCATGATCGGCCCCCATGCCCGGTCCATGCACCTGCCGGTCTTCAGGATCAGCGCCTTGAGCTGGCTGTGGCTGAAGATGTTCGCGCCGCCGGCCGGGCAGCTCACCCTCGGCAGGGCGCCGGCCCGGTACAGGGTGTTGTTCCTCGTGCTGGTGTTGAGCGTGGCCCGGGTCGGCGTCTCGGGCTCGGTGGACCGCGTCGCCGTCGGCTCACTCGGCCGCGTCGCCGTCGGCTCGCTCGACCGCGTGTAGCTCTCCGATTCGTCCGGGGAGGGCGTCGCGTCGTCGTCATACGTGTACGAAGAGGGGATCGCGACCGGCGTGGTCGTGTCGGGCCTGGACGAGCCCTTGAACATCGCCGCGCCGATCACGAGTAACACGAACAGCGCCGCCAGGGATCCGAAGACCGCCCCGAGAACGCCGGCCACCCCCGTGCCCGACTTCTTCCTCGGCGGCGGCCCCCACTGCCCCGGCGGCATCGGCGGACGCGGCGGGGGAGGCGGCGGCTGCTGAGGATGCCACGGCCCACCCTGTGGCGGCCCGTACGGCCCGCCCGGCTGATACGGCTGCCCCTGCTGCGGGTACTGCGGTGGAGGCGGGTAAGGCTGCCCCTGCGGCGGGTAAGGCTGCCCCTGCGGCGGATACACGGGCCCCTGCGGGGGCGGCGGATATGCCGGGGGTGGCGCCTGCTGTCCCGGCACCGGGTATGGATGGCCGTAACCCTGAGGCTGCGGCTCCCGGTGACCCGGCGGCGGCCACGGGCGAGAAGGAGGCCGCTGGGGCTGACCTGGCCCTTGAGGCGGGGGCGGATGCTGCCCGTTGCCTGTCACCGTGTATCCCCCTTTTACCCGGTTGTCCGTAATGAGTGACTTGGGACGTCACCCTCTGGCATTTGCCGAATTTTGGGCAGAAGCATACCGATTTATCACCCGTCACAGAAGTCGCAGTGCACGGCTACGGTCCGAAATCATTCGAGGTGATCTCCGCTATGTCCCGGACCGCGCGGCAGGTGGTGTCCTAGCTTCTTTGACATGAACCTCCAGCAGCTCCGCTACGTGGTCGCGACTGCGGAGCACCGCACCATGACCGATGCGGCCAGATCGCTGTATATCGCGCAACCTGCGCTTTCGCGCGCGATCCGCGATCTGGAACGAGAACTCGGCATGACGCTCTTCGCCAGGTCCGGACGCGGTGTCGTCGTCACCGCACAAGGCCGGCGGGTGGTCAAACTGGCAAGGGAGGCACTCGATGCCGTACACGAGATCGAGAGCCTCGCCAATCACGGCAGCACAGGGGAGGCGGAGCTCCGCATCGCCTCCACACCCAGCCTCGAACCCGGCCTGGCCGGCCGGCTGCTGCCCGCCTACACCGCCGAGCACCCGGGTGTCCGCGTGCACATCGTCCGTTGCGACGGCCGTGACGCCGTCGTCAACGCCATCAGGGATCAGCGGGCCGACCTCGGCCTGACCGATCTCCCCGTACCCACCGATCTGATCACCCATCCACTCGAACGCCAGGAGATCGTGCTGATCTCCCCGCCCGGCCTCGAACTGCCCAATCCCGTGCCCATGGGCAAGCTCGACGGGATGCGCCTGGCCCTGCCCGCACGGGGCAGCGTCCGGCGAAGAGAGCTCGACGCGATGTTCGGCAAGTACGCCGTCAGCCCGGTCGTGGTGCTCGAAACCGACGAGCGCAACGGCTGGCTCAACGCCGTACGCACCGGCCAGGCGTCACTACTGTGGTATCGCGGCATGGCCGAACAGGCCGGCCGGGCGGGCCTCGTGGTCCGTTCGCTGGAACCCGCGGTCCGCCGGGTCATCGCCGTCGTGCACGCCCGTCGCCGCCTGCCGCTGATCGCCCAGGACTTCCTGGCCACCGCCGAGAAAGGTACGGCGGCCTAACCCCTGTCCTGAGCACATCGCTTTCGGCCGCTACCGCGCCCGGCCGGACGCGAGACCCTCCCCCTCAACTCACCTCGCCACCGGCAGCCGCACGACCGCGCGCAGCCCCGGCGAGGCGTCCTCCAGATGCACCCCGCCCCCGTGCGCCCGCACGGTCTCCCGCACGATGGCCAGGCCCAGCCCCGCGCCGCCCTCATCGCGGCTGCGACCCGAGTCGAGCCGGGTGAACCGGTTGAACACCCGCTCGCGATCCTGCTCGGGAATGCCGGGCCCGTCGTCGGTCACCGTCAGCACCCCGTCCGCGGTCAGCGCCACCTCCACCTTCGACGAGGTGTGCCGGACGGCGTTGTCCACCAGGTTGGTCAGCACCCGGCTCAGGTCCAGCGCGTCGCCGCGGACCACGACGGGATCGCACACGGTCAGCCGCGCCTCGCCGTACCTGTCGACGGTCTGGCGCACCACCTCGTCGAGATCGACCGGCTCGCTCCTGGCGGGCACGCCACCGCGCTCGTCCAGGCGGGCCAGCGCCAGCAGGTCCTCGGCCAGCCGGGACAGCCGCATCGCGTCCTCCATCACGCCCTCGGCCGTCTCGGGCCAGTCCTGGCCCTCCGGATGGCCGAGCGCCACCTCCAGCTGCAGCCGGATGCTGGCCAGCGGGCTGCGCAGCTCGTGCGCGGCGTCGGAGACCAGCGCCCGCTGCCGCTGCTCGGCCTCCTCCAGCCGGGCCAGCATGTCGTTGAGCGTGGTGGCCAGCGAGTGCACCTCGTCGCGCGACTCGGGCACCGGCAGCCGGCGCGACCTGGCGGTGTGCGTGATCTCGGCGGCGCCCCTGCGCAGCGCGGCGATCGGCCGCAGCGTCCGGCCGATGATCAGCCAACTGGCCACGGCCAGCAGCACGATGAGCATCGGCGTGCCGACCAGCAGAATCCGGCCGGCTGTACCGAGGCTGGTCTGGATCTCGCCGATGGGCCGGGCCGCGATCACGGTCCTGCCGTGGTCGGCGCTGATGACCACCACGCGCAGCGGCCCCGAGATCGCGTACGGACGGCCGTCCAGGAACGTGGCCTGGCCGTCGCGCAGCACCTCGGCCCGCGCCCGCGCGTCCAGCAGCGGGACCAGCCGGTCGGCGCCGTAGGTGACGTCCGTGATGCGGCCCCGCGCGTCGATCACCTGCACGATCGTGCCGTCGTGGGTGGCGATCGGGCTGGTCAGCGTGCCCGCGTCGGCCTGTACCCGGACGGTCTGGGCCTGCTGCCGCGTCGAGTCGTCCACGGTGCCGATCAGCGCCCGGTCGAGCACGGTCACCAGCACCGACGCCGAGATCGCCAGCGCCAGCGCGAGCACCGCGGCGGCCACGACCGTCAGCCGGAAGCGCAGCCCCTGGCGCCGCCACCAGGTCAGCGGCGAGTCAGCCACCGTCGCCCGCCAGCCGGTAGCCCGCGCCCCGCACGGTCTGGATCGCGTTCCTGCCGAACGGGGAGTCGACCTTGCGCCGCAGGTAGCCCACGTACACCTCCACCACGTTCGGGTCGGTGTCGAAGGTGTCCCACACGTGCTCCAGGATCTCCGACTTCGACACCACCTCGTCGCGCCGGCGCATCAGGTATTCCAGCAGCGCGAACTCCCTGGGCGTCAGCTCGATCCCCGTCTCGCCGCGCTGCACCCTGCGCCGCGCCGGGTCCAGCGACAGGTCGCCCGCCGCCAGCACGGCGGGCCGCCGCCCGGAGTCGCGCCGCAGCAGCGCGCGCAGCCTGGCCACCAGCACCACGTACGAGAAGGGCTTCGTCAGATAGTCGTCGGCGCCCAGGTCGAGCCCGTCGGCCATGTCGTACTCGCCGTCCTTGGCGGAGAGCATCAGGATCGGCACCCAGTTCTCCTCGGCGCGCAACTGCTTGCACACGTTGTAGCCCGACAGGCGGGGCAGCATGATGTCGAGCACCACGATGTCGTAGTCACCGTGCCTGGCCTCGTGCAACCCCTGCTCGCCGTCGTGGGCGAGGTCCACGGCGAAACCCTCGGCCTGCAGCCCCCGCTGCAGCGCGGCCGCCATCCGCCGCTCGTCCTCGACGACAAGTACTCTCATGTGGCGATTCTCCATTTCCTGCCCTGAGACCACGCTGAGAAGGCTGAGAGCCGTCTCAGCCGGTCTCAGGCTCGCCTAAGCATGCATGACGCAGGCTCTGGTCATCGACATACCGTTAAGGAGTGAGATGCGCAGAGGCACGTTCGTGAGATGGGGAGTTCCGATCGCGGCCGCGGCTGTGATCGCCGGAGCCATGGGGGCCGGCCCGGTCATCGCCGCGGTGAGCGGCGATCCCGTGCTACCGGAGCGTACGGCGCAGCAGTTGCTCGCCGACGCCGCCGCGGCCACCAAGGACAAGGCGCCGCCGCCCATGTCCGGCACCGTGCAGCAGACCGCGTCGCTGGGTCTGCCCGCACTGCCGGACATGGGCGGCGCGTCACCGCTGAGCCTGCTGTCCGGCTCGCACGAGGTGAAGCTCTGGTACGGCGGCGGCGACAAGATGCGGGTCGCCATGCCGACGCAGTTCGACGAGTCCAACCTGATCGTCAACGGCGACCAGATCTGGTACTGGGACAGCGGCGACAACACCGCCACCAAGATCAAGATGGCGGGTGACGCCACGGCCCGGCACGCCATGCCCACGCCGGGGCCGGCCGACGTGACCCCGCAGCAGGTGGCGGAGAAGCTGCTGGCCAAGGCCGATGAGCACACCGCCATCCGGGTGACCAACAACGCCCAGGTGGCCGGCCGGGCCGCCTACCAGCTCGTGCTCGCCCCCAAGGACGAGGGCTCGCTGGTCCAGGAGGTGCGGCTGGCGCTCGACGGTGAGACGTACGTGCCGTTGCAGGTCCAGGTCTACGCCAAGGGCTCGGCCGAACCGGCCTTCCAGGTCGGCTTCACCCAGGTGACGTTCACGCCGCCGGCGGCCGAGAACTTCACCTTCACCCCGCCCGCGGGGGCGAAGGTGAAGGAGCAGACGATCGGCGGCGACAACACCGAACAGCAGGCGGACAAGGCCAAGGAGAGCGCCGAAAAGAGGGCCGAGGGCGTGAAGGTCGTCGGCTCCGGCTGGACCAGCGTCGCCGTCCTGCCCGCCTCGCTGGAGGATCTGACGGCCAAGCCGGAGCAGACCCCGGCGGACGGCCAGTCCCACAAGCCGTGGAAGGGCGGCGCGGACGGCACCGACACGAGCGCGCTGGTCGAGAACGTGCTCAAGTCGGCCACCCCGGTCAGCGGCACGTGGGGCTCGGGCAAGCTGATCAAGACCAAGCTCGTCACCGCGCTGCTGACCGACGACGGCCGGCTGCTGGTCGGCGCGGTCACACCGGAGGAGATCACCAAAGCGGCGGGCACCAAGTGACCGTCGTCACACAGGAAGCGGGGGCGCCCTTCGGGGCGGCCCCGCCCTCCGGGGACTCGGCGATCGTCACCCGGGGCCTGACCAAGCGCTTTCGCGGGGGCCAGGTCGCGGTCGACGCACTGGACCTGACCGTGCCGCGCGGATCGGTCTTCGGCTTCCTCGGGCCCAACGGCTCGGGCAAGACCACCACGATCCGCATGCTGCTCGGCCTGGTGACGCCCACGGCCGGCGAGTACTCGGTGCTCGGCCTGTCCCTGGCGGACGCGCTGCCCCGCGTCGGGGCGCTGGTCGAGGGGCCGGCGTTCTACCCGTACCTGTCCGGCGAGGCGAACCTGTTCCGCTTCGACGCCGCCGACCCCACCGCTCCCGGCGGCACCGCCAAACAGCGGGTCGGCGAGGCGCTGGAGCGGGTCGGCCTGTCCGCGGCGGCGGGGAAGCGGTTCCGCAACTACTCGCTCGGCATGCGCCAGCGCCTGGCCATCGCCGCCGCCCTGCTCGGGCCGCGTGAACTGCTCATCCTCGACGAGCCCACCAACGGGCTCGACCCGCAGGGCACCCGCGAGGTGCGCGCGCTGGTCAAGGAGATCGCCGCCGACGGCACCACGGTCTTCGTCTCCTCGCACCTGCTGACCGAGGTCGAGCAGATGTGCACGCACGCCGCGATCATGCGTACCGGCAACCTGGTCGCCCAGGGCACGATCGCCTCGCTCAACGGCGGCCTGGCCACCCGCGTCAGGGTCGAGACGCCGGACGTCGCCGACGCCGCGCGGGTGCTCGGCACGCTCGGGCTGGCCGACGTGCGCACCCCTGACGAGGGCGCCGCCTCGGTGACGGCGGAGCTGGGCGCGCAGGCGCCCGAGGACATCAACGCGGCGCTGGTAGGCGAAGGCGTCGCCGTACGCGGGCTGGCCGTCGTCCGGCCGAGCCTGGAGGACGTGTTCGTCGGACTGACAGGGGAGGGATTCGATGTCGACGGCTGAGACGCAGACCCGTCAGACGCCGGGCGAGCCATCGAGCGGGGCGGGGACACAGGAGCGCCGGACGCCGGGGCTGGTGCCGGTGACCGAGACGATGCGCACCGCCGAGCGGCGCCCGCCCGAGCCGCCCGGGCCCGCGCAGCCGCCGGCCCGCCTGCCGTCGGCGTTCTGGCGGCTGCTCGGCTCCGAGCTGGGCCTGACGTTCCGGCGTCCGCGCAACCAGGTGATGCTGGCCGTACTGGCGAGCGTGCCGGTGCTGATCGGCATCGGGCTGCGCATCGCCAGCGGCGACGAGGCCGTCGGCGGGCTCATCGGCGCCGTGGCGGGCAACAGCCTCATGCTGACCTTCGTCTCGTTCTCCTTCCTGGTGCTGCTGCTGATGCCGATCGCGGTGAGCGTGGTCGGCGGCGACTCGATCGCCGGCGAGGCGGGCGCGGGGACACTGCGGTACCTGCTCGCCGCGCCGGCCGGCCGGACGAGGCTGCTGGTCGTGAAGTACCTCAACGTGGTGATCTTCGCTTACGCGGTCACCGCGGTGGTGGCGCTGTCGGCGCTCATCACCGGGCTGATCCTGTTCCCGGTGGGGCCGGTGACGCTGCTGTCGGGCAACACGGTCTCGGTGGCCGACGGCCTGCTGCGGATCCTGATCAGCATGGGGTACGTGGGCGCGGGCATGGCGGCGCTGGCGGCCGTGGCGGTGGCCCTGTCGACGTTCACCGAGGTGTCCATCGGCGCCATCGCGGCGACGATGGTCCTGGTCATCGTCACCCAGGTGCTCCGGGCCATCCCGCAGCTCGCCGAGATCATGCCCTACCTGCTGCCCACCTGGTGGACCCGGTTCGACGCGGTGCTGCGCAGCCCGGTCGACTTCGCGGACCTCGGTCAGGGGCTGCTGGTCTTCGGGGCCTACATCCTGCTGTTCGGCTCCATCGCGTGGGCCCGCTTCTCGGGCAAGGACATCACTTCCTGACCGGCCCGGGCCGGTGAGATCCGACCCGGGCCACGACGGCGGTCCGCCCCTTGATCAGGTCGGCGTCACCCTCCCGGACGTCAGGTCGGCGTCACCCTCCCGGACGTCAGGTCGGCGTCGCTCTCCCGGACGTCAGGTTGGCGTCGCTCTCCCGGACGTCAGGACGGGCGGCGGCGGAGGGCCAGGATGGCGACCACGATGCCGATGACGCCCACCACGAGCCCCGCGCCACCCAGCAGGCGCGCGGTGCCGTCCGAGGACGAGCCGGACGACGCCGACGCCACCTGGGTGACCGACGGGGCCGCCACCTTGCCGGCGGAGGCGGAGGCCGAGGCCGCGGGGGTCGACGCGTCGGCGTGGTGCGAGTCCGACCCGGTCGCGGGCGTCAGCTTGAGCGTCGGAACCGGGTGTTCCGCCTCGCTGCCGTCCGCCTTGGGAGCGTCGGCCCACTTGACCACCTCGCCGCCGGTGTACGTCTGCGTGGTCGGGAACGTGAGCTGATCGGTGTCCTCGGGCAACTGCCCCATGGACACCTCGAACTCCTGGAACTCACCCTTGCCGATCTTCCCGCCCGACCAGACGACCTTGGTGACGGCCTCCTTCAGCTCGCCGTACTCGGTCTTGACCGGCTTGGGCAGCTTGCCCTCGGTGACTTTGACGCTCCATCCCGGCACCGGCTTGACCGAGACGAACGCCAGCGGGTGATCGGTGGGGAAGGCGACCTCGACCTTGACGGTCGAGGCGTCGTCACGCTCGTTCGGCACCCGGAAGGCGACCTTGGAGAAGCCGCCCTGCTCGGCGGTGCCCGGGTTGATCGAGACATGGGCCAGCGCGGGAAGGGCGAGGCCGGCGGTGATCGCGGTGGCGGCGGCGAGAACGGTCGCGGCACGACGCGTGAAGGACAGACGCGTGAAAGACATGGTGAATCTCCACTGGGATGTTCAGGGGAATGAATGAGGTGTCAGAGGTTCAGGCGGGCAGTGGAGGACCACGCCTGGCGACACAGTGCAGGAGGACCGGATCGACCGGGACGATCCGGACGATCACGATCGGGACGGCCTGTCGCACGGCCGCGACGGCGACCGGGCGCAGCAGCACCAGACGGTGGCCGAGGCGGTGCAGCAGCGCCCAGAGCGCGGTCTCGCCGCGCGCCAGCCACCACCCCGTGATCAGCGTGGCCGTCAGGTGGGCCAGCAGCATGCCGGCGCCCTCACTGAGCCCGCGGCCGTGCGGGTGCGCGGTGACGTAGGCGGTGCCGTCGGTGCCGAACAACTCGTGCAGCCCGAACTGGGCGCACACCAGCGCGACGTTGATCGTCGGGGCCGAGCGCTCCCGGCCGCCCAGCGCCAGGGCCGCCAGCAGCACGGCGCCGAGGCCGAGCGCGGCCGTGTGCGGCGCGGGAACCGAGCCGCCGCCCATCGCGTGCGCGAGCGCGGCGAGTCCCACGCAGACGGCGGTGAAGGCGGCCGTCCGCGCGAGCCTGAGGGGAAGTTCCGCGCGCATGAGTGTGTCACATGCTCTCACGAGGGCAGAGTGCCGGGTGACCTCTACTCTCAAGCTGTGCAATGCCTGGTCGATTTGCGGCAATTGTCGCTAGGGTCGTGCCGAACCACGTAGACATTGAGGTGAGAACGTTGCGGCACTTTGCAGGATTGCTCATCGGAGTTGTGGTGACCGCAGCAGTACTGGGCGGCGGCGGATGGGCCGTGCAGCAGGCGTTAACCAGCGCGGCGGCCAATCCGGCGGGCGGGCAGAAGATGTGGATCGCGCTCGGCGCGATGGCGGCGGTGGGACTGGTCGTCGGACTCGTGGTGGCGGGACGGGTGTCTCCGCTGGCCACGTTCGTGCCCTCGATGGTGCTCCTCGCCTGGACGGTGGTCTACTCCCTCGATGTGAACCGGGCGATCTCCCTCATCCCTGATGAGCCGTCGGTGAACCAGATCATCAGGGACATCGGGTTCGGTGACAAGACCATGCTGACCACGGGCTTCTTCGCCCTGCTCGGCGTGGCGATGTTCATCCCCGTGCTGACGCCGTCCCGCTGGGCGCGGCGGCACGAGGAGGAGGACGAGGACTACGAGGAGAGCCCCCAGGGCGGCTATTACTGATCGCCGTCTGGGCGGGGGAGGCCGCGCGCTCAGCGGCTGCCGGTGTAGAGGCGGGTGACCACGTCCTCGATCGTGGACTGCTCGGGCGCCGTGGCCATCAGCTCGTCGAGCGTGCCGTCGAAGGCCAGCCGCCCGTGGTCGATCAGCATGACCCGGCGGCAGAGCCGTTCGATGTCGCCCAGGTCGTGCGTGGTCAGCAGCACGGTCGTGCCCTGCTCGGTGTTGAGCCGGCGCAGGAACGCCCGGATGCTCGACTTGCTGACCACGTCGAGCCCGATCGTCGGCTCGTCGAGCACCAGCACGTCGGGCGCGTGCAGCAGCGCGGCGGCCAGGTCGCCGCGCATGCGCTGGCCCAGGCTGAGCTGGCGCACCGGCGTGCGGGTGAAGCCGCCCAGGTCGAGCGTCTCGGTCAGCTCGTCGAGCCGGGTCTTGAAGACATTGCGATCTACTTTGTAAAGGTGCCGGATCAGTTCGAAGCTGTCCCGCAGCGGCAGGTCCCACCACAGCGTCGTCCGCTGCCCGAACACCACGCCGATGCGCCGCGCCAGCGTCGTGCGCTTGCGCGAGGGGTCGAGCCCGGCCACCCGCACCCGGCCGGAGGTGGGCGTCAGGATGCCGCACAGCATCTTGATCGTGGTGGACTTGCCGGCGCCGTTGGGGCCGAGGTAGCCGACGAACTCTCCCGGCGCCACGGTGAACGACAGATCGCGTACGGCATGGAAGAGGTTCCCTTGGAGCTTGAGGCTCCGCTTCACCTTGAACGAGCGCCCGGCCCGGTCGAGCTCGATCATCCCTAACTCCCCGTGGATCGGTAGTGCCGGATGCCCAGACGCCAGGCGAACCCGGCGAGCAGAGCGAGGACCAGGGCCGCGACCGGCCCGAGGAAACGCATGAAGCCCGGAGTGCCGAACGGGTCGTCCCTGTCCAGCACGTAGAGGGCGGGCTGCCAGTTGACGAAGGCCAGCGGAAGCCCGTAGGTCACCCCGCGCACCAGATCGCGGCCGTAGATGGCGAACGGGTATTGAGTGAGCTGGCCGGAGCCGTAGGTGAAGGCGTTGGTCACCTCGGACGCGTCGGTCAGCACGAACTGCACCGCCCCGGCCAGCGTCCACAGTGCCGCGAAGATGACCACCCCCGTCGCGATCATGACGGGGATCATCCAGAGCCGCCCGGAGTCGAGGTCGAGGGCGCTGATCGAGTAGCCGAGCACGAGCGCCGCCTGCAGGACGCGGCCGACGCGGGTCGGCAGGAAACGGTCGGCCGCCATCTGGATCCAGGTGCTCACGGGCCTGATCAGCATGGTGTCGAAGGTGCCCGCCTTGATGTGCTGGCTGATCCGGTCGATGTTGCTGACGAACATGTCGCAGAGGCAGAAGGCCACGTTCGCCGTGCCGTACAGGAAGAGCGTCTCCGCGCGGGAGAAGCCGGCCAGAGAGGTGGTGTTGGCGAAGATGATGAGGATCACCGCCACGTCGGTGCCCGCCACGATGAGACCGAGCACGGACGTCAGGATGAACGAGGCCGGGTAGGCCATCGCGGCGCGGGTCCAGGTCCAGGCCAGCCGGAAATAAGCGCTAACCACCCTGGATCACCACCTTGTGGCGGATGGCCCGCGTGCCGAGCGCACCGGCGGCGAGCAGCGCCACCGCCCAGCAGCCCTGGAACGCCAGGGTCTCCAGGACGGGCGCCTTGCCGAGGTAGAGGTCGGTGGGGGCCTGGACCATCGCGGCCCACGGCAGCGCCCTGGCCAGCTCACCGAGGAGGCCCGGGAACAGGCTGAGCGGCAGCAGCATCCCGCTGAAGAGCGTGGTGAGCACCAGCGAGAACGCCCCCACGCCACGGTCGTCGATCAGCCAGCAGACCGACAGCGCGACCAGGTAGCGCCAGGCGAAGCTGACGATCACCCCGGCCAGGAAGCCGGCGAGGAAGGCGAGCCACTGCCCCGGCTCCGCGGGGTGGGCGATGCCGAACAGCGCGGCGCCCAGCAGCATCGGCGGGATGCCACGAGCGAAGAACAGGTAGGCGGCCCTGCCCAGGTCCTCGGCGAGGGACCAGAGCTGGAGCGAGGCGGGGCGGACGAGATCGAGCGCGATGTCGCCGCTGCGGATCCGCTCGGGAATCGTGAGACCGGTGCCGAACAACTGCATCGGGCCGATGCAGGCCTGGGTGATGAAGCAGAACGTGACGGCCTGGGTGACGTCGTAGCCGGCCAGACCGGGCCTGGCCTGCCAGAGGGCGATGAGGATGTAGGCGCGAAGGATGCCGAAGACGCTGTTGGTGAAGGCGCCCGCGACCGTCGCCCAGACGTAGGTGGCGTGCTTGCGGAAGCCGTACCGGACCAGCCGGGCATAGAGGGGTATGGTGCTGCACCTCCGGAGAGTGATGGCACGGTGACCAACCGTGCCTGGACCCGCACGCGGGTCGGCCGATGGAAGCCTTGAATTATCTGCTCCCCGGTCGGCGGTCCGCAACGCGATAAATCCAGCGCCGCCCCCATGCGACACCTTGCCGAAATAATCCCGTAAGCGAGGAGATACTTACTTGCGAGTAGAGCGATGTTCTAGGGGAAGGATATTCATCGGAGGACACATGGACCTTGATAGGGATGATGCTCCCGACTACCCCTTGAGCTGGCAGGCTCGCGCGCTCACCGGTCTGATGCGCGGGACCCTCAAGCCGGCCTCCCACCTCCTGATGCGCCATCCCCTCACGATCGACTGCGCCGCCCGGGTCGGCGACCTGGCCCGGCTGCTGCCGCTGCGCCCGCCCGGCCACGTGGACGTCGAGCCGGCCGCCTTCTCCGCGTGCGGCGGGGAGTGGGTGCGCGCGGGCGCCGCTCCCGACGAGGGCAAGGTGCTGCTGTACTTTCACGGCGGCGGCTACTTCTCCTGCTCGCCCAGGACCCACCGGCCGATCACCTGGCGCCTGTCCGTCGCGGCCCGCCGCCCGGTGCTCGCCCTCGACTACCGCCAGGGGCCGGTCCACAAGCTGGCCGACTCCCTGAGCGACGCGCTGGACGCCTACGACTGCTTACTGAATCGCGGGTACGCGCCCGAGGACGTCCTGTTCGGCGGCGACTCGGCGGGCGGGCATCTCACGCTGGCGACTCTGCTCGCCCTGCGCGACCGGGGCCTGCCGCTGCCGGCCGCGGCCGTCTGCCTGTCGCCCTGGGCCGACCTGACGGACCTGCCCAAGCGCGCGAACCGCTGGCAGGACCCCATGCTGGCGGCCGGCCGCGTCCGTTGGCTGGCCCGGCGCTGGACCTCCGGCCTGGACCCGCGCGACCCCCTCGTGTCGCCCGTGCACGGCGACTTCACCGGCCTGCCGCCGCTCATGATCGTCACCGGCTCGACGGAGGTGCTCCGGGACGAGGCGCGGCGCGTGGCGGTCAAGGCCAGGCGGGCGGGGGTGCCGGTGACCTACGAGGAGTGGCCGCGGATGCCGCACGTGTTCCCGATCCTGGCGGACGTGCTGCCCGAGGGCCGGCTGGCCTTCCGGCACATGGCGAGCTTCTTCGCCGCCGTCGCGGCCACCCGGTCGTCCTCGCTGGAGGACGCGGCCTGAGCCGCCCCTTGATGGCCGAGGCTCTCTTGGTGATGCCATGCTGGAGAGATCGCGGCGAGTGAAGGGTGTGCTGATATCACCTGAATGGTGCCTCGCGTCGCCGTGGCCGCTGACCTGCGCACGGGAGTATTACAGTGTAGGTTAGGCATACCTAATATTTCGAGGAGTGTCCGATGGCTGACAAGCCCAGAGATCACCATCGCGGCGTCGTGGTACGTACGGAGCGGATCTCGCCCCACATGATCCGCGTCGTGGTCGGTGGTGATGATCTGCGTGACTTCGCCACCTCGGGTCTCACCGACCACTACGTCAAGCTCGTCTTCCCGCATGAGGGTGTCGACTACCCGGCTCCCTTCAACGTCCAGCACGTACGCGAGACCATGCCGCGGGAGGTCTGGCCGCGGCTGCGCACCTACACCGTGCGGGCCTGGGACCCCGACACCCAGGAGATGACGCTCGACTTCGTCTACCACGGCGACGAGGGCATCGCCGGGCCGTGGGCCGCGCGGGCCGTGCCCGGCGACGAGCTGTTCATGCTGGGCCCCGGCGGCGGCTATGTGCCGAGCCCGGAGGCCGGCTGGCACCTGCTCGTCGGTGACGAGAGCGCGCTCCCGGCGATCGCGGCCTCGCTGGAGGCGCTGCCCGACGGCGCCCCCGCCCACGCCTTCATCGAGGTGGACGGGCCGGAGGAGGAGCAGAAGCTGCGGGTCGCCGGTGACACGCGGCTGGTCTGGCTGCACCGCGACGGCGCGCCCGTCGGCGAGGCGCTGGTGAAGGCGGTGCGTGAGCTGGAGTTCCCCGAGGGTGACGTGCACGCGTTCGTCCACGGTGAGGCGGGGTTCGTCAAGGAGTTGCGGCGGCACCTTCGGGTCGATCGCCAGGTGCCGATGGAGCGGCTGTCGATCTCCGGCTACTGGCGACTCGGGGCCGACGACGAGGGCTGGCGAGCCGTGAAGCGCGACTGGAACCGCCAGGTCGAAGCCGAGGAGGCTGCGGTGCTCGGCTAGGAGGCCTCGGTGGCAGGTGGTAAAACGCCACTTCAGGCCATCGAGTCACACCGCTTACTCACCTCAGGGGCACGACCGCCTTACCTCCCATACCCCTTCTGAAAACCATGCGGAAACCCTTCTCGAATGGGACAACAGTGTGCCTTGGCTGTGTCCCAGACAGCGAAGGGCGAACCGGATGGCGCGTGGTGCGAGCGACATGCCTTCAGGCGTGCGACCGCTTACGGTGGGCGACCCGGTCATCATCGGCCGATACCTCCTCCTGGGCCGCCTCGGCACCGGCGGCATGGGGGTCGTGTATCTGGCCGAACATCCGCGGGGCGGTCTGGTGGCGCTGAAGACGCCGCACGCGGTACACCTGAACGATCCCACGTTGCGCGCCCGTTTCGCGGAGGAAGTCGCATTCTCGCGGAGAATTGTGCCGTTCTGCACGGCCGCCGTGATCGAGGACGGCACCGATCGCGACCGCCCGTACCTGGTCACCGAGTACATCCCGGGCCCCGCGCTGTCCCAGGTCGTGATGGCGCGCGGACCGCTCACACCCGACCTGGCCTACGGGGCCGGGCTCGGCGTGGCGGCGGCGCTGGTCGCCGTGCACGACGCGGGGCTGGTCCACCGCGACCTCAAGCCGGGCAACGTACTGCTGTCCGCGGACGGACCACGGGTGATCGACTTCGGTATCGCCCGCGACGTCGACACGCTGGCCGCGCACACCCAGGCGGGGCAGATCATGGGCAGCCCGGGCTGGGTGGCGCCCGAGCGGCTGACCGGCGGGGCCGCCGTGCCCGCGTCGGATGTGTTCGCGTGGGGCTGCCTGGTGGCGTTCGCCGCCACGGGGCACCACCCGTTCGGCGGCGGCGAGGACGACGTGCTGACCCGCCGGATCCTGTTCGAGGCGCCGCGCGTCGAGGGCGTGCCCGCCCTGCTGCGGCCCGCGGTCGAGGCGGCCCTGGCCAAGGCGCCCGCCGACCGGCCCAAGGCCGCCGACCTGCTGCGCGTCCTGCTCGCCGCCGGGGGAGTGGGCGACCCGTGGGACCTGCGCGCCTCGGTGGCGGGCGTACTCGCGGAGATCTGGACGGCCGTGCCCTACCCGCCGGGAGCGGGCAGAGTACGGCTCGCGCCCGAGCCCGGCGAACAGCAGGAGGTGACCGCGCCGAAGCGCCGGCGCCGGGCCAGGGCGGGGGCGCACCTGTCACACGCCACCTTCGCGGCGCTGGCCACGGTCTCCATCGCGGCCGTCACCGTGATCGCCGCGTCGGGTGGTGGCGACCTGAACCTTGGCGGCACCTCCCCGGTGCCGGAGAACCGGCCCGCCGTCCAGCCGTACGAGACCGTCGACTCCACGATGCGCCCCGAGGCCGTTCCGACGAGCGGCCTCCCGGTCACGGCCGGGGGCACCGTCGCGGGCACGGCGATCACCTCGCCGCCCCCGATGTCCGCCACCAGGGCCCGGACGACCGCCCCGATCATCCTGCTCGACCCGTCGCCCGACCGGAAGATCGACCAGAAGACCGGCTGGCATCCGCCGGCCACGTACGAACCGGACGAGACTGGCGATGCAGACCCGGGTGACTGCGCCAGTCCCGCGGCGAAGAGACGCGGGAACGCGGCCGGGCGCGGCTGCCCGCTGCCGTCGGCGTCCATCACCACGATCCCGCAGGATGGCCCCGGTGAGTCACCGGGCCCGTCGATCACACCATCGGTGTCGGAAACGCCCAGCGCGACCGTCACGTGATCCCTGGATAACGGGCAACCCCTGCAATTCCCGGTGACAAGTCACCATAATTGGTGATCTACGGCCTGGTTGTGCCGGGAGGAGAAATCCGCATGCCGGAATTCGCAGCGCTGCGCGAGGAAGACCCCATTCAGGTGGGTGAGTACCGGCTGATCGGACGGCTGAGCCCGGACGTGTTCGTCGGATTCGTCGGAGGGGTGAGCCCCGAGCCGGGGGAGGACGCTCCGGAGCCGCCCAGCGGTGCCGCGGAGCTCGTCGTGGTGAAGCTGCTGGACCCGGAGGTCGATCAGGAGCGCTTCCTGCGCATGATCGAGCCCTTCCAGGAGGTCTCCGCCTTCTGCACGGCCCAGGTGCTCGGGTCGGGGCTGCTGGACGACCGGCCGTACGTGGTGAGCGAGTACATCGACGGCCCCACGCTGGAGCAGGCGACCGCGGCCGGCACGCGGCTGCGGAACTCGGCGCTGCACCGGCTCGCGGTCGGGACCGCGACCGCGCTGGTGGCCATCCACCAGGCGAACGTCGTGCACGGCGACATCCGGCCCGGCAACGTGGTGCTCGGTCCTGACGGGCCCCGGTTGATCAATTTCGGCATCGGCCGGGCGATGGCGGGCACGGCGTCCGCCACGACCCGCAAGGTGGACGTTCCCGCCTTCACCGCGCCCGAACGGCTCGGCGGGGCCACGGCGGAACCGCCGGCCGACCTGTTCTCCTGGGCGGCGACGTTGGTGGCCGCGGCGTCCGGCCGCTCGCCCTTCGACGGCGGCTCGATGGCGGGCACGGTCAACCGGATCACCAACGGCGAGCCGGACCTGCCCGACCTCGGGGACCTGCGTGAGCTGGTGCTGGCCTGCCTGGCGAAGGATCCCGCGCTGCGTCCCACGTCGAGCGACGTGCTGCTGCGGCTGGTGGGGGAGACCAACTTCCTGACCGCGCGGCTGCCGCCGCCGTCCGGGCAGCCGTACAGCCTGCCGCCGCCGCGATTAGCGCCGGACTCGCAGCCGCCTTTGTCGCCGGATTCGCCACCGCGGTCACTGCCGCCGTCGGCCGGGCGGGATTCCCCGTCGACCGGGCAGGATTCGGCCGGCGTCGCGGCCACTCTGCCGGTACGGCGGGGCCGCGGGGTGCTGATCGCCGTGGTGGCGTTCCTCGCGGGGACCCTGGTGTCCGGCGTCGGCGTCTACGCGCTGACCCGCCGGCCGATCGTGGTGGCGTCCGGCCCGTCCGCGCCCCGTCCGTCCGGGCTCGTCCGATCCGAGGCCGCCACGAGCGTGCCCACCTCGGTCATCACCACCGCGCCCCCGATCACCCCGAGCGTGACCAGCGCGCCGGTCGCCAGCGTCGCGCCCAAGGCCGACAAGGACGTCAAGCTCGCCGACATCGACGCCACCCTGCACGAGAACTCCGCCGACCCCGTACGGCTGGCCGCCTACCTCCAGGTCAAGAGGCCGTTCAAGGCGTTCGCCAGGGACCGGGCCGGCCAGTTCAAGGAGGTCGGCCTGGCCGAGGAGCCGCGCGTGTCGCCGATGGGCGACTGGGTGGCGCTCAACCCGTGGGTCAAGTTCCAGAGCTCGGACATGGATCACGTGCGGTTCACCAACCTGGACACCAAGGAGTCCTTCACCGTCAACACGGTGCAGAAACCCGCGCAGACCATGAACCCCGCCTGGTCGCGGGACGGTGGGCGGCTGCTGCTGTCGACCATGAACGCCAAGCGGGACCGGATCACCGGCTTCGTGGTCGTCGACGTGCGGGCGCGGACGGCCACCGCCGTGAAGACGCAGTACAGCGACACCAGCAGCCTGCCGTTCGCGTTCACTCCGGACGGCAAGATCGCCAGAGGCTACAGGAGCCCCAAGAGCAACGGCATCGAGACGTACGACATGTCAGGAAAAGTCACGCACAGCATGCACTGGGTGGGCAGGCCCCGTGACGTCTCCTGGTACTCCCCGTCGGGCAAGCAGTTCATGACGGTCTGCCCCGATGACAAGGAGGTCTGCATCTGGGACGCCACGACCGGTGACCGCAAGGCCACCGTGCCCGGCATCAAGGACGAGTCCTACTTGCTCGGCTGGTTCGACGAGGACCACATCCTGGTGCAGGAGACCGCCAAGAAGGGCCGGGCCCAGGTCAAGATCGTCGACTTCCTGGGCAAGGTCGGGCGGGTGCTCGCGGACCTCGCCCCGAACAACAGCGCCCGGCAGTTCGCGCCCAAGGCTCCGTGACCATGGAACCGCGTCCCTTGCTCACGGGCGATCCCGCTCAGGTGGGGTCGTACCGGGTCGCGGGCCGGCTCGGCCAGGGCGGCCAGGGGGTCGTCTACCTCGGCGAGTCGGCCGACGGGGGGCGGGTCGCGATCAAGCTGCTGACGCGCGCGGCCGGGGAGGAGGACCGGGCCGGGTTCGCCAAGGAGATCGAGCTCGCGCGGCGGGTCAAAGCGTTCTGCACGGCGACCGTGCTGGCGACCGGAGAGCTGAACGGCGTCCCGTACGTCGTCAGCGAGTACGTCGACGGGCCCTCACTCGCCAGGGTCCTCGCCGAGCGGGGGCCGCTGCGGCAGGCCGAACTGCGCCGCCTGGCCATCGGCAGCCTGACCGCGCTGGCCGCCATCCACCAGGCCGGCGTGGTGCACCGGGACCTCAAACCGGGCAACGTGCTGCTCGGCAGGGACGGCCCCCGGGTGATCGACTTCGGCATCTCGCGGGCGCTGGACTCCAGCGAGCTGACCGGCGACCACTTGGTGGGCACCCCGCCGTACATGGCTCCCGAACAGTTCGGCGGCGCCGGATCCGGGCCGCCGGCGGACCTGTTCGCCTGGGCGGCCACGGTGGTGTGCGCCGCGACGGGCAAGCCGCCCTTCGGCTCGGGAGACCTGCCGTCCGTGCTCAACCGGATCCTGACCGCGGAACCGGACCTCGGCGACCTGCGGGGCGACCTGCGTGACCTGGTGGCCCGCTGCCTGGCCAAGGACCCCGCAGCCCGCCCGACGGCCGCCCGGGCGCTGCTCACCCTGCTCGGCCACCCGGTCCCGCCGCAGGGCCTGCTCACCGAGGGCACCAGATCCGCCTCGCCGCCCTCTGACGGAGCGCGAACTGATGAGACACCCCCGGAGCCGTCCCCTTCGACGTCAGTCCCCGGGCGGCGCCTCGGACGGCGGCGGCTCGCGCTGATCGGGGTGGCCGCCGCCGCGGTGCTGGTGGCAGCCGTGGCGGTGCCCGTCACGATCAAGCTCGCCCGTACGACGACCGTGACGAGCACACCGGGGACCGCCGCCACCACTGCCGGCACCGGCCAGAGTGGCGGCCCATCCTCGGCGCCATCCGGCGCGCCGACGGTCTCGGTCGACGAAGTGATCCCCACGACCGCGACGACCACGGCGAAGATCCCCGAAACGAAGATCACCTTGCACGAGAACCCCGCCGACCCCGTCTGGGTCAGCTCCGCCTACGGAGCCCTGCTGCTGGGTGAGGGCGCTCCCGCCTACGTCCGCGACGCCAAGACCGGCACATTCGAGTACTTCGGAAATTTCCAGCAGCCGACGGTCTCACCGCACGGTACCTACGTGGCCGCCCTGTCCACCACGACGCTGAACCGTACCGACTACAACACGATCAGGTTGGTCACCACGGCCACCGGCGAGGACGTGGAACTCCGCACCGCCGACAAACCCGGCGACACGATCGGCACGACGTGGAACGCGGATGGCCGTCACCTGCTCATGACGATCTACACCGGCAAGACGGACCTGCGGACCATGGCAGGGTTCGTGATCGTGGACGCCGCGACCAAGACCGTCCGCTCACGCCTGACGGCCGGAGGGTACAAGGGCGGCTACTCCTGGGGCCCGGACGCCTCAACCCTGATGCGTCAGGAAAGGGACGGCGCGATCAGCTTCGTCGGGCTGGACGGCACGGTGATCCGCTCGTTCCGCGGCATGGGCGACCTCATGCACAGGAGCGCCGCCACGCTGCGCATCGGGACGGAGACCGCCACGGTGTTCTCCACCGCCTGCCCGGGCAAGCCCAGGGACGTCTGCCTGTGGGACGTGGTCACCGGCACCAGGAAGGCGGTCGTACCGGGGGACGAGAACACGACGTTCAGCGGCTGGCTGGACAGCGAGCACATTCTCGCCCTGGTCACCAAGGGCGGCACCACCCGTGTGGTCCTGGTCGGCCTCGATGGCAAGATCAAGCGCCTCCTGGCCGAGGGACCCGCGAAGCAGCTCAAGGCGATCAGCCTCTGGTACAGCTGGAAGTGATCGTCCGGCCCGGCACGGGCCGCCGATCAGTGCGAATGAGCCGCTTCGTGAGCCTCTTCGAGAGAAGAGCCCGCCAGGAGCGCCGCGACCCCGCCGACGAAGGTGGAGCACTCGAAGATGTCCTTGTGCGGGCAGGCCAGGCCATGGGCGATGGCAGTGCGTGCCACCTGGGCCTGGGCGATCCGTTGATCCAGCTCGGTGAGCTTGCGTTGGTACAGCTCCCGCCAGCCGTCGCCGGCCGGCGAACGAGACGCGATGAACGCTTTGATCTCCCGCAACGTGAAACCGACATCTCGCAGCAACACCACCACACCGACCAGCCCGACCGCCGACGGCGGATAACGCCGTTGGCCTGAGACCCGGGCCGGTGCCGGGAGCAGGCCGAGCTCCTCCCAGTAGCGCAGAGCGGAGGTGGCGATACCGGTGCGGCTCGCCAGCTCGCCGATCGTCAGCTGCTCATCCATTTGACTTCAAGCGTACTTGAAGCCGTTGACTGGCGATCATGCAGACAGCAGGTACATCTCTCAAGCAACGCGTGATCAGATACTTGGTGGGCCAGGCTCGTCACCCCCGGGGCATCGTCGGGTGGGCGAACGGCTGGATGTTCGCCCACCGCCCCTCCAACCGGCAGCGCAACATCTGGGCGGTGTCGTTGCTGGACGTGCGGCCGACCGACCGGGTGCTCGAGATCGGCTTCGGTCCCGGCGTCGCCATCGCCGAGTTCGCCGCCCGCGCCACCCGGGGCCACGTCTACGGCGTCGACCACTCGCGGGCCATGGTCCGGCGAGCCACCCGCCGCAACGCCGCCGCCGTCCGCGCTCACCGCGTGCACCTCACGCAAGCCTCCGTGGAGCAGTTGCCGAGCTTCGGCGATCCGCTCGACGCCATCCTCGCCGTCAACTCCGCGGGGTTCTGGCCCGACCCGGTGGAGCGGCTTCTCGAGCTGCGCCGCCTGCTCCGCCCCGCAGGACGCATCGCGCTCGTCAGCCAGCCCCGCTCCCCCGGCGCCACCCGGGACACCACGACCCGAGCCGCCCAAGAACTCCAGGACCTGCTCACCCAGGCCGGCTTCACCCACCTCCGGGTCGAGACCCTCGAGCTCGACCCGCCCGTCGCCTGCGTGCTCGCCGACAATCCAACCGGCAGGCCGTCATGACCGCAGATAACAGCTTCCCCGCCGACATCCCACCGGCCGTCGTCTCCAACTTGCCATCACCACCGACGGGTAGCACCCCAAAAGCGAAATCCGGGCGCGGTCACGAACGGGCGCTCCCGGCGCTCATCGGGACAACCCGTTTGGGGCTGGCGCGCAAGAATGATCTCGATATAGTGTTCGACTCGATGGCTGAGCGCACTCTTAATCTTGTCGACTTCGTATCAAATTTAGAACGTGTGCTCGTTTCCTCCTCTGGCAACTCCTTCGCGTGCCGGCGCCCGGCCATGCGTTCGTGACCAGGCCGCCATTTCCGCCGAAGGCGGGAACGATCAAGCCCGCAGAACGAACCGACTCTGTCCGCTTCGAAGATCACGGGAAAGGAATACTTGTGCGTTTATCGACTTCGGCAGGACGTCGCCTTGGGGGACTGATAGCCGTCGTGGCCCTGGCTCTCGGCGTCCTCGCCACCGGGGCGCAGGCCGCCCCGGCCGCCGCGACGAACGTCGTGGGCAAGCTGGACATCGCCTTCGAGCGCACCACCGCGTCGAAATGCCCGGTCACCTTCGACGTTCACGGCTACTTCGAGGGGCTGCCCGCGGGCGCGCAGACGATCGAGTACCGCCTGGTCGGCGCCCAGGAATGGAAGACGCTCACCGTGCCCGCCGAACGCGGCGTCGTCTACCAGGCCGTGCTGGAGACCCTCTCGTGGGAATGGGCGCCGGACTCGCGTGACTACGCGGTCCAAATCGAGGTCAACCAGCCCGACGGCCTGCGGTCCAACTCCCTTTACTACTTCAAGTGCGGCACTCCGCCACCCGGTGAGACGTTCGGCGTCGCCGCCGAGGACATCACCCGCACGGCGAGCGGCGGCCCGCTGGCCGAACTGGCGGCCGACGCGCAGCTCGCGTCGGTGCGGGCCCGGTCCGGCGCGCAGGTCGCGCTCGTCAACCGGTACGACGTCAAGGCGGACCTGCCTGCCGGACCGATCGGCTTCGAGCAGCTGTGGAACGCGCAGCCCGCAGGGCTGGCCATCAACGTGCAGACAATGACCGGCGGCCAGCTCAAGAAGCTGCTGGCCACACCCAACTCGGCGGGCTGGGTGCTGACCCCGTCGGCCGGGCTGCGCTACACCCTCGGCAGTGGGAAGGTCCTGTCGATGACGCTCGACGGGGCTCCGGTGACCGCCACGCAAGAGATCAGGGTCGCGGGCGCCTGGAGCCTCATCGCCGGATTCGACGGCTGGCCGCGCTGGGAGGGGACGACCACGTACACGAGCGGTCCCGACGACACCGGGGCGCTCGCGACGTACCTGGTCGCCCACTCGCCGGTGCCGGCGCCGCCGGGCGACCGCGTCACCATCCGCTAGCCAGGGGCCCGGCCGTGCGCGCTACGGGCGCACGGCCGGGCTGGACCGGTTATCGCAACGTGAGGGGGTCGAAGGCGTGCCCGGCCCACAACTCACGGGAGGTCTCCTCCGGATACGCCGTTATGCCCGGCTCGGTGTCGATGACCCAGGTATGCCTGTTGTGCGGCTCGTACGCCGGCCAGCCCGGATCCCCGGTCGTGGCGAAGGCGATCCATGCCGCGCGGACCCGGGCCGACAGCTCGGCCGCGGCCGGTGGCGGCTCCTGTCCGAGCAGCAGTCCTCCCACTCCAGCGGTCAGGTTGCCGAACGTCAGCGGCAGGCCGAGCCCGTGGCAGGCGCCGAGGGCATCGCCGCCCATGCCGGGGGCCGGCCAGGTCAGCTCGTACAGGTAGGCCCGGCCGTGGCTTTGGTGGGTCTCGGCCAGCCGGACGGAAGGCATCCGGAATATCCAGTCGGAGTGCACCAGCTCGTACAGCCGCTCGTCGTCGGCCCCGGGGTAGGCGGCCCGGTAGGCCTGCGGGTCCGGGGCGAGCTCCCGCAGCGCGGTGGCCGCCCGCTCGGCGGTGATCTGGCCGGTTTCGCCCTTGAGGGCCATGAACAGCCGATACTCGTCGCGGGTGTGCCCCACGATCAGCTCCACATCGCGCGCGGCCCCGTCCGCCAGTGACCGCCACGGCACCGCGGGCAGCACCTCGCCGTCCACGACCGGCGCGAACGGCGACTGGATGTACGCGGCCAGGCCCCACCGCGGGCAGTCGCCCGCCTTGCCCGCCACCGCGTCCCCGGCGTCGATCAGCCGATCCGGCGACAGGCGGGCGAGTTCGCCCGCGAGCGGGGCCAGGCCCAGCTCACCGGCTACGGCGGCGGCGATGTCGGCGGCCAGCTCAGCGGAGAAGAACACGCTTGGCACGCTCTGCGCGATCGCCCTGCGGAACAGACCGGCGGCTTGGGGCATCACCATCAGCGCCGCGATGCTCCCGGCTCCGGCGGACTCCCCGAAAACGGTGACCTGGTCCGGATCTCCGCCGAAAGCCGGGATGTTGTCGCGCACCCAGCGCAAGGCGGCCACCTGGTCCAGTAACCCGCGGTTGGCCGGCGCCCCCTGGAAGTGCCCGAAGCCCTCGGCGGAGACCCGGTAGTTGAAGGTGACCACGATGACGCCGTCCCGGGCGAGCACGCCGCCGTCGAAGACCGGGTCGCCGGACCGCCCGTACATGTAACCCCCGCCCTGGATCCACACCATCACCGGCAGCCGGGCGGCGCCCAGGTCGGGGGACCAGACATTGACGGTCAACCAGTCGCCGTCCGCGCCGTCCGCGGCGGACGCGCCCAGCAACCTGGACTGCGGCGGCGGCGGACCGAACGTGCCCGCCTCGCGCACCCCGTCCCACGGCTCGGCCGACACCGGTGCGGCCAGCCGCAGGGCGCCCACCGGCGGGCGCGCGAACGGCACGCCGCGGAAGACGTTCACGCCATCCTCGATCCGCCCGCGCAGCCTTCCCGTGGTCACCCGGACCTCCGGGTCCGCGGATCCGATGGCGCTCATGGCACACTCCTCTTCCGGGGGTGCCGGCTCCCATAGCCAGGCGCGGCCATCTTCGCCCAAACCGCGGGCCCGCCGCACCTCGATATCGAGCGGGCCGGAGTAGCGGAAGGTCTCCATCGGTCTCCTGGCTCGATCGCGTCCGCGTCGGTCACCGGGTCGAGTGGGCGCGCATCCACCACCAAGAGCCCCCGCATATCGCCGGCGCACCAACCGCGCTGGGTGACGAGGAAGGGCCCAGCCTAGAGAAGAGCTGGGCCTCTTCCTTGCGTCTATGGGTGGCGGTTGAAAGCACCGAGCAGCCCCCACAGAACGGCACCGCCGGCGGCGAGCCCAGTCAGGAGTGCGGCGGGCCACGTGGAGCCGTCCGCGAGCATGAGAGCGGTCGCGATGCTGGTTGAGGCGACTATCGCGAGCGCGATAAGAAGCGCGCGTTGCGTGTCCATACGAACCAACTCCTATCCGACGAAGAACCCCATCCGAAGCAGGCTCCATGCGCGCGATGCGCAGTGGACGCCGTCCGGGGTGGATCCAGTAGGAGAAGGCCCTCTACCTCGCACGATACGGTGCCTTACCGTACGCGCCCCCGTTTTCGCGCAAGTTTGACATTGGCGTGTCCCAAGGAAAAAACGGGTCTTACCAAGGCTGGACACCGGCAAGCTCACGATCAAGCCAACCTGTGATCACGACGTGTGACGTAACCGAAGCGCGGACATCCGGTACGTCGAAACCGTCGCGTACGGCCGCGCTCACGGAGACGCTGGCTGAGCAGGTGTAAGAAGTCGCCATGCGCTTGGCGGACGTCCTCGCCTCGGCGGGCATCGTGCCGCTCCATTTTGATGGCCGAACGGCTGGACGTCAGGCGATCATGCGGATCTTCCGGTGCCGGGGTTCGTGCGGTTTCCAGAGCGGGTGGCGCGCACGAAAGTGGGCCGCGCCAGGCCGGGGGGAGGCTGGCGCGGCCCATCGCCGGGGAACCATCCCATGCCCAGGAGGTGGCCGGCGAGATCAGAGGGTCTAGTGGGCGAACTGCTCTTCCTCGGTGGAGCCGCGCAGCGCGGTCGTCGAGGAGTCGGGGGCGACGGCGGTGCTGATCAGGTCGAAGTAGCCGGTGCCGACCTCGCGCTGGTGGCGGGTGGCGGTGTAGCCGCGCGACTCGGCCGCGAACTCGGCCTCCTGGAGGTCGACGTACGCGGTCATGCCGTCGTTGGCGTAACCCTGCGCCAGGCTGAACATCGAGTAGTTCAGCGAGTGGAATCCGGCCAGCGTGATGAACTGGAACTTGTACCCCATGTGTCCCAGCTCCCGCTGGAACTTGGCGATCGTGGAGTCGTCCAGGTGCTTCTTCCAGTTGAACGACGGCGAGCAGTTGTAGGCCAGCATCTGGTCCGGGTACTCAGACTTGATCGCCTCGGCGAACTCGCGGGCCACGTCGAGGTCGGGTGTGCCGGTCTCCATCCAGAGCAGGTCGGAGTGCGGTGAGTAGGCCAGGCCGCGCGCGATGCACGACTTGACGCCGTTGCGGACCCGGTAGAAGCCCTCAGCGGTCCGCTCGCCAGTGGCGAACGCCTGGTCGCGGGGGTCCACGTCGCTGGTCAGGAGCGTCGCGGCCTGGGCGTCGGTCCGCGCGATGATCAGAGCCGGGACACCGGCCACGTCGGCGGCCAGCCGGGCGGCGTTCAGCGTCTTGACGTGCTGGCCGGTCGGGATCAGCACCTTGCCGCCCAGGTGGCCGCACTTCTTCTCGGAGGCGAGCTGGTCCTCCCAGTGCACGCCCGCCGCACCCGCGGCGATCATGCCCTTCATGAGCTCGTACGCGTTCAGCACGCCGCCGAACCCGGCCTCGGCGTCCGCCACGATCGGCGCCAGCCAGTGCGGCCCGTCCTGGATGCCCTCCGACCAGGTGATCTGGTCGGCACGCAGCAACGCGTTGTTGATCCGGCGCACGACGGCGGGCACGGAGTTCGCCGGATAGAGGCTCTGGTCCGGGTACGTCTGGCCGCCCAGGTTCGCGTCGGCCGCGACCTGCCAGCCGGACAGGTAGATGGCCTGCAGCCCGGCCTTCACCTGCTGGACCGCCTGGTTTCCGGTGAGCGCGCCGAGGGCGTGCACGTAGTCCTCGGTCTGCAGGAGGTTCCACAACCGCTCGGCGCCGCGCCGGGCCAGCGTGTGCTCCTCCTGGACGCTTCCGCGCAGTCTGATCACGTCCTCGGCGCGGTAAGTCCGTTCGACGCCCGCCCAGCGAGGGTCGCTGTCCCATTCGTCCTGCAGCTGCTCAGCAGCTCCCTTGAGGCGATCGTTCATTTTGCACTCCTTTGTCGTCCCCTGGGGCCTATGCCGAGTCTGTGCCCGGGCGGGTGGGGGGCAATAGCCGTTGCCGTGCAGAAGAAGAGCGAAAATTCTTCTCAGATGAATACTTGCTGGTATTCAGTAGAGAAGAAAAGGAGAGTTTTCCCTATGGACTAGACCAATGTCATGAGACGCCGGTGAGACGTCGGTGTAATGGGCGCGCTTCAGGCTGGCCGGGTGACGATGAGAAGTAGAAGCACGCGTCTCGCCTGGGGAGCGGCACTTGTGCTCGGGCTTTCCGGCTGCGGGCTGGTACGGCAGGCGGCCGCTCCTCCGGCTCCGGAAAGCGCTCCGGCCTCGGATGAAGCTCAGGCTTCGGCGAGCCCTCTGGAGAGCGCTGCGGACAGTCCTTCGGCGGATCCGCAGGTGAGCAAGCCGGTGAGCGCCGTCGAGAACCAGGCAGGGGACGGCGTGGTGGCGGGGCCGGTTTCGAGCGCGTACCAGGTCGAAGGCCGGAACCTCCGCCTGGCCAGAACGGGCGGCGGCGAGCTGGCCCTGCAGTTCGACTTCCACAACGGCACCGGCGACCGCCTCTCGCTCGACAGCTTCGGCATCGACAGCCGCGAACAGCTCCTGGCCCTGGTCGATCTGCCCCGCGGCACCGCATACGGCCCGATCGGTGGCTCAGGCCCCGATGGCCGGGTCGCCGCGGCCTCCGAGGAGGAGATCGAGCCTGATGGGTCCGTCATGGTGACGGCGGTGTTCACGGCACCGCCCAAGGAGGCGACCAAGATGCTCGTCGCCATCGATGGCCTGCTCCCCGTCGTGGTTCCGATCAAGGATGAGGGCCTGACGGACGTACCCGTCCTGCACGGCTCTCCGGGCAAGCCTCAGGTCGGCCCGCTCGTCTGCAAGGCGCAAGCAGGCGGGCGCGAGGAGTTCAAGCTGCCGAGTGACGTGCTGTTCGAGTTCGGCAGCTCCAAGCTGTCCCCGGCCGCCAAATCGGCTTTGTCCGGGTTGCGCGACCGCATCACGGCGGGCTCCGGCACGGTGACCGTCGACGGCCACACGGACGCCGTCGGTGACAAGCCCGCCAACCAGCGACTCTCCGAGGAACGCGCGGCGGCCGTCGACCGGGCACTCAGCAGCGACCTCGGTGACGATTTCGACTACGCCGCCAAGGGCCACGGCGAGATCAAACCCATCGCCCCCAACACCCTCCCGGACGGCACCGACAACCCCGACGGCCGCGCCCAGAACCGCCGGGTAGAGGTCCACGTCGACAGCGGCACCACACTCCAGTCACGCGCGACGGACACGGTCCTCTCGGACGCCGGACTACGCGCCCAAGCGGGCAGTGTCCAGCGGCTGTCCGGGTACGCGCTGGCCACCGTCAAGGTGACCAACCCGGGGCAGGACACGGTGCCGCTCGACTTCGACAACCACTTCACGCCCAAGGAGCTCACCACCGGCCAACTGTCGCTCGCCGGGCAGAGTACCCGGTACGACGTGTGCGGCTTCGCCGAGCCGACGTACTTCGACTTCATCGGCAACCTCAGCCAGCGGTTCGCGCCCGGCAAGCTCAGCGTCATCCCGGCGGGGGCGGAGGTGACGCTGTGGAGCCTGTTCCCGGCGCCGGACGCGGGGGCGGTCGAGGTCGAACTCGCCGGGTACGCCGACCGCCTTCCCGCCGAGATCACGTCCTGACGAACAGGACCGATGCGGCGAGGCAGGCTTGGTCCGAGGTCCGAGGTCCGAGGTCCAGGGTCAGGGGCCCGGGGTCAGGGCGCCGGCAGGCGGCGGCGGACCTCGGCAAGCCGGCCGGCGTAGCGAGGCCACCCGAACCCCGACACCGCGTACTCGGCCGCGACCTCCTCCGCCAGCCGCGGACCCGCGCCACTCGGGCTGCCGTCCGAGGTGCTGACGCCCGAATGGTCACCGTCCGAGGTGCTGACGCCCGAATGGTCACCGTCCGAGGTGCTGACGCCCGAACGGTCACGGCCCGAGGCGCAGGCCAGTGCTACCGATACCGCGCGGGCCGCCAGCCACGGGGTGCTGTGCTCAGGCGCCTCCGTGTAGACGGCGTCCAGCAGCGCCCCTGCCTCCTCCAGACGTCCCGCCATGACGAGAACGTCCGCCAGATCGATGTGCGCCATGCTCGCCCCGGTCCCGTCGGTCACCGCGTACGCCACCGCCGCCCGCAGGTGCGACTCCGCCCCGGCCAGGTCTCCGGACGCCAACGCGGCACCAGCCCTGATCTGCTGGTTCAGCGGCAGGATCTGCCGGTCGTCCAGTCGCCCGGCGTAGTGGTCGGACTCGTCGGCCCGCGCCACCGCCTCGGACGTGCGACCCATGGCCAGCAGGGCCTGCCCCTGGTTGCTCAGCCCTCTGGCCAGCCCGTGCTCATCCCCGGCAGCCCGATCGAAGGCGAGGGCGGCAACATATCGGTCCAGCGCGGATTCGGGGTCGCCGGTGTACAGGTACAACGTGCCCAGCGCATCCGCGAACGCCGACTGCCGCTGAGTGTGCGCCAACGTCACCGCCAGCCGCTGCCCCTCGAACAGCGGTGCGAAGGCGTCACGCAACCGGCCGCGTTCGATCTCGACGATGCCCCGGTAGTACAGGACGGTCATGGTCAGCGCGTCCTCACCCACCGACCCGGCGAGCTCGGCGGCCTTGGTCAGCAGTCCGGCCGCCTCATCGAAGCGCCCCACCATGGTGGTCACGAACCCGTGGTAGCTCAGCGCGACCAGCCGCTCCTGCGCGGTGCTGCCGGGCGCGTCCGCCAGGGCCGAGAAGTGCCGTCGTGCCTCGCCGTACCAGCCTCTGATCAGCCACGGGGTATGCAGGGCGAGCGCCAGCCGCAGCCCGTCGGCGGCTCGCGCGGTGCCGGGGGCGCGTTCGAGGGCGTCGAGGAGGTTCGGCCACTCGGCGAACACGGCCGCCACCGCCTCCGCCGTGGCGAAATCGTCAGGCTCGCCCGCCTTACGTACCAGGTCGAGGCACCATGCCAGGTGAGCACTCTGGACGGCGTCGCCGTCGCCGGAGATCTTCAGACGGTCCCGCGCATAGTCCCTGACGGTCTCCAGCAACCCGAACCGCCGCCGCTCGCCGTCGGCCTCCACACTGACCAGACTCCGATCGACCAACTCGGCCACAGCCGGTGCCACATCACCACACTCCACCTCGGCCACGTCGTCCGGGGCCAAGCGGCGGGCCTCAAGACCGATACTCCCCCCGACGCCCGCGACGCGCTCGCCACTGGCGCTGGTCTCGGTCGGGTGCGTACCGGCTGCGGTGCGGGTCGCGTGGTCCGCGGTGGCGATCGCCGTCAGACGGTCGTCTGGGACGACTTGTTCCGCCGCTTCCAGGTCGAAGCCGCCGTTGAACACCGCCAGCCTGCGCAGCACCACCCGTTCGCGTTCACCCAGCAGGTCGTGGCTCCAGTCGAGGGCCGCGCGCAGGCTGGTGTGGCGCGGGCCACGGTCCCGGCCGCCGCCGACCAGCAGCCGTAGCCGGTCGTTCACCCGTCCGGCCAGCTGCGACACCGTGAGCGCCCTGGTCAGACCGGCGGCGAGCTCGATCCCGAGCGGCAGCCGATCCACGGCGGCGCAGATCGCGGCCACCGCCTCGCCGTCGACCCCCGCCTGATCGGCCGCACATCGCTGCCGGAACAGCCCCGCGGCCGCCGCCGGGCTGAGCGGCCCGACCCGGTGCACCTCCTCCGCGGCCGTCAGCAGCGGGCGCTGGGAGGTGACGAGCACGGTCAACGCGGTGGTACGGCGGAACAGCGCCACGACCAGCGCCGCCACCTGGTCGATCAGGTGCTCGGCGTTGTCCAGCACCAGCAGCGTCCCCTCCAGCTCGGCCGCGCAATCGGGCACCGGGTCGACGCCGTCGGACACCACCCCGACGGCGTCCGCGACGGCGACGGCGACGGCCCCTTCCCGTCGCAACGGGGCCAACTCGACCAGCGTCACCTTCCTCACGAGCGGCTCCATGGCGCTCCCGGGTGTCTCGACGGCCGCCGAGCGGCTCCGGGAGGTCGCCAAGGCTCTGGCCACCTCGAGCGCCAGCCGCGACTTCCCGCTGCCCGGCCCACCCGTCAACGTGACCAGCCCGGGGCGCCTGAGCCGTGCCACCAGTTCGGCCAGTTCGCTGTCTCGCCCGACGAAACTGGTGGCGGGCGCGGGCAACCACGCGGATTCCTCCGCCTCAGCTCCGAGGCCCAGGCCCGGCAGGGCAGGCACCCCGGATCCGACGCCCCCTCCGTCACCGGCCTCGGGCGGGGCGGTGGTGAAGGGGGCCGGGGTGTCGCGGTGGAGGAGGGAGGGATCTTGGCGGAGGAGACGGAGCTCTGTCTCGGCGGTATGCGGAGAGGGGTCGACGCCCAGTTCGTCGGCGAGGGTGCGCCGGAGAGCGGCCAGCCGGTCGAGCGCGTCCGCCTGACGGCCCGTGCGATAGAGCGACACCGCCAGCAGGCAGTAGAGGCGCTCGTGCAGCGGATGCTCGGCCGCCAGCCGTTCCAGCTCCTCTCCCACCTCAGCCGCCCGGCCCAGCTCCAGGTCTGCGGTCAGTCGTTCGACCAGGAGCTCGAGCCGCCACGCGTCGAGGCGCTCGCCTTCCGCGCCGGCGAACGGGAACGGGCGCAGATCACCGAGTGCCGGACCGCGCCACAGCGCCAGCGCCTCGGCAGCCGCTGCCCTCGCCGTGGCCTGGTCACCGGTACGGGCGGCCGAGTGTAACCGTCCGGCTGCGGCTCTGGCCTGGTCCAGGTCGGCAGCGCGAGCGGCGAGGGCATAGCCGCCCGGAGTCCGTACCAGCGGCCCGGACGACCGCTCCGAGGCGCGGTCCGGATCCGGCCCGGCAGATCCCAGCCGTACGGCAGCGGCTGCCGTACGTGAGCCCGGGGTGAGGGCGGCGCGGAGCCGGGAAGCGAGCACACGGAGGCGTTTCGCCGGCCGGGCCGGCGCGGCATCGCCCCAAAGATCTGCCGCGAGTCGTTCGTCCGGCACCGCGATGCCCCCCGCCAGCGCCAGCCGCACCAGCAGCGCCCGCTCCAGCGGCCGGTCCACGGCGACGGGTGTCCCCGAGACGAGGAGCACGACCGGCCCCAGTACGTGAACATCCAATAACGGAGCGTTGCCTGGCATGCCCGAAGTATCGCAGCGAAACAGCCAGAACACTTACATGAGCACCCCTGGGCGCCCCAACTGCGATAGCTAGAAAATAGCTGGAATTTCTGTCTAAGATGCTCACATGGCGTCCTTGCTACGCGAAGAACCGCTGTCTTTGACGCAGGAGCTTGATCTCATCGCGTTTGGGCAACGCCTTCGCCACCTGCGTAAACAGCGTGGTCTGACCCTTTCCGACCTGGGGTCGCGGGTCAGCAGGGCGCCCAGCCAGCTGTCGCTGCTGGAGAACGGCAAGCGCGAACCGAAGCTCACGCTGCTCAAGTCCCTGGCGGCCGCGCTGGGCGTCCCCGTCGAGGAGCTGCTGCGCCGCCAGCCGCCGAACCGCCGCGCCCAGCTCGAGATCGCGCTGGAAGAGGCCCAGCGCGACCCGATCTACGCGAGCCTCGGCCTGCCCCGGCTCAAGGTCTCCGCGCGCGTGCCGAACGACGTACTCGAACACCTCCTCGGCCTGTACGGGGAGCTGCGGGCGAGGCAGGCACGCGGCACCGCCACCCCGGAAGAGGCCAGAGCCGCGAACGCCGAGCTGAGGCGCCGCCAGCGCGAGGTCGGCAACTACTTCCCCGAGATCGAGAAGGCCGCCGCCGAGGCGCTGACCTCGGTCGGCTACCGCACCGGCGCCCTGTCGCAGAGCACGATCCAGGGCCTGGTCACCCATTTCGGCTTCACGGTGCACACCGCCCAGGACCTCCCCAGGTCCGTACGCTCCATCACGGACCTCCGCAACCGCCGCATCTACGTCAAGCACGAGCAGCTCGGCATGCATACCCCCCGGACGATCCTGCTGCAGACCCTCGGCCACCTCGCGCTCGGCCACGGCAAGCCACGCGACTTCGCCGACTTCCTGCGGCAGCGCACCGAGGCCAACTACTTCGCCGCCGCCGTGCTCGTCCCTGAGAAGGCCGCCTCCCTCTACCTGCAGGAGGCCAAGTCGGACCGGGCGCTGTCGGTGGAGGACCTGCGTGACGTGTTCGCCGTGTCCTATGAGATGGCCGCCCACCGCTTCACGAACCTGGCCACCCACCACCTCGACCTGGTCTGCCACTTCGTCCGCAACGACGCGGGCGGCACGATCTACAAGGCGTACGAGAACGACGGGATCGTGTTCCCCGCCGACGAGCAGGGGGCGATCGAGGGGCAGCGGATGTGCCTGCAGTGGTCGGGACGCCAGGTGTTCTCCTCGCCGGACCGGTTCTCGGTGTTCTACCAGTACTCGGACTCGCCCACGGGCACCTATTTCTGCGTCGCGCACGTGGACCCGTCGCGGGAGCGGGACTTCGCGATCACGCTCGGGGTGCCGTTCAGGGAGTCGCGGTGGTTCCGGGGCAGGGAGACCACCAACCGCACCAAATCCAACTGCCCGACCGGCGACTGCTGCCGCCGCCCGCCCACTGAGCTGGCCGAACGCTGGGAGGGCTACGCCTGGCCGTCGGCCCGCGCCAACTCGCACGTCCTGGCCGCCCTGCCGCCGGGGTCGTTCCCGGGGGTGGACGAGGCCGACGTCTACACCTTCCTGGAACGGCACGCGGCCGCGTTCTAGACGCCTCTTCCTGAGGTCGTCCCGTAGGGCTGAGAAGCTGCGCGGCGCTGCCTCGCCGCGCGGCCGACGCCGTTCGCCTTGAGCCGCCGTGATCAGTTCGCCCCCCGGCAGCGGCGTGCCGGTATGCATTCGGCGATGCTCCCCCTTGAGCTGGTGAGGCCGCCGACCTGCGGGTCGTCCGGGCCAGGTTGCCGACTCGTCCCCAGCATCCCGCAGACGGAGGCGCATGAGCCGTGCCTTTTGTATAGGGTAGGGGGGTATGGTAGCGTCCATCGAAGAACGCGGGGGAGGAGAAGCGGATGGCCGGCTACGCCCGTTCACCCTCTCCCTGCTCGAAGCGCACCTGAGTCACTGCGTCGCCGAGGCCCAAGCCAAGGTCGAAGAGGCCAGTGACGCCATCGCCCGTCTTGTTCGTTCCTGACTTGAAAGGTTGATCGATATGAGCACCGCCACCTACACCGTCAAGGGCATGACCTGCGGCCACTGCGTCAGCTCGGTCAAGGAAGAGGTCGGCGAGGTCGCCGGCGTCACGGGCGTCGAGGTCGATCTGGCCAGCGGCCTGCTGACCGTCGGTAGTGAGAGCCCGATCGACGAGGCGAAGATCGTCGCCGCGGTCGAGGAGGCCGGATACGAAGTGGCGATTCCCTCGTGAACGCCGCAGCCAAGCTTGGCACCTACGTCCTGGGGCTGGCCGTCATCTTCGGCGGCGCCCTGGGCGTGGGCAGCGCGGTCGGCGAAGTGGCCCCGGCTCCGGCGGAGGAGAGCCACGGTGCCGCCCACTCCACCGAGGCGGCGGCCGTGGCGCCAGAGGATACCCCCGGAGGGCTTCAGGTGTCCGAGAACGGCTACACCCTCACCCCTCTCACCTCCACGATCCGCCCCGGCGAGCCCACCGATTTCCAGTTCAAGGTGACCGGCCCCGGCGGCGGGCCGGTGACCGACTACCAGGTGCAGCATGACAAGAAGCTGCACTTCATCGTGGTCTCCCGCGACCTGACGACCTTCCAGCACGTGCACCCGGCCGAGGCCGGCGGCGTCTGGACGATCAAGCTGACCCTGCCCGAGCCGGGCGCCTACCGGGCCTTCGCCGACTTCGCCCCCACGGGCGCCGATGGGCTGACACTGGGCACGGACGTGCTCGTCGCCGGTGACTACGCGCCCAAGGCGCTCCCGCCGGTCGGCCGTACGTCCACCGTGGACGGCTACACCGTCACCCTCGACGGCGACCTGATCCCCGGCCAGTCGAGCAAGCTCACCCTCAAGGTCAGCAAGGACGGCAAGCCCGTCACCGACCTGCAGCCCTACCTCGGCGCCTACGGCCATCTGGTCGCGCTGCGCGCCGGAGACCTGGCCTACCTGCACGTACACCCCGACGGCGCCCCCGGCGACGGCAAGACGGCCGCGGGTCCGGAGATAACCTTCTATGCCGAGGTGCCCAGCGGCGGCGACTACCGGCTGTTCCTCGACTTCCAGCACGCGGGCACCGTACGGACCGCCGACTTCACCGCCCAGGCGGCCCCCGCACCGGCGGGCACGCCGGCCCCCACCTCGGCGACCACGCACGGCGAACACTGACCAGGACGCGACGCGAGAAAGGAGCGGTGATGTCTCCCCTCACCGATGACCGGCCACACAACGCGGTCGAGCTCATGATCGGTGGCATGACCTGCGCGTCCTGCGCCAACCGGATCGAGCGCAAGCTCAACAAGATGGACGGCGTGACCGCCACGGTCAACTACGCGACCGAGAAGGCGAAGGTCACCTTCCCCGAAGGCATCGACCCGCAGCAGCTCATCTCGGAAGTGGAGAAGGCCGGTTACACGGCCGCGCTGCCCGCACCGCCCAAGGCCGCTGAGCAGGAGCCGCAGGACGAGCTCCGGCCGCTGCGCGACCGCCTGATCACCTCAGTGGTGCTGGCCGTGCCGGTGATCGCGATGGCGATGATCCCGCCGTTGCAGTTCACGAACTGGCAGTGGCTGTCGCTGACGCTGGCCGCGCCGGTGGTCGCCTACGCGGGCTGGCCGTTCCACAAGGCCGCCTGGACCAACCTGCGCCACGGCGCGGCGACGATGGACACACTGATCTCGCTCGGCACCATCGCCGCGCTCGGCTGGTCGCTGTGGGCCCTGTTCTTCGGTACGGCCGGGACTCCCGGCATGACGCACCCGTTCGAGTTCACGATCCAGCGCACCGACGGCGCCGGCAACATCTACCTGGAGGCCGCGGCGGGGGTGACCGCGTTCATCCTGGCCGGCCGCTACTTCGAGGCGCGCTCCAAGCGCCGCGCCGGAGCGGCCCTGCGCGCCCTGCTGGAGCTGGGTGCCAAGGAGGTCTCGGTGCTGCGCGACAGCGTCGAGACCCGCATCCCCGCCGACCAGCTCAAGGCGGGCGACACGTTCGTCGTGCGGCCCGGCGAGAAGATCGCCACCGACGGCGTGATCGAGGAGGGCGCCTCGGCCATCGATGCCTCGATGCTGACCGGCGAGTCGGTGCCCGTGGAGGTACGACCCGGCGACGCCGTCACCGGCGCCACCGTCAACGCGGGCGGCCGGCTCGTCGTCCGCGCGACCAGGGTCGGCGCCGACACCCAGCTCGCCCAGATGGCCAGGCTCGTGGAGGAAGCCCAGACCGGCAAGGCACAGGTCCAGCGGCTGGCCGACCGCATCTCCGGCATCTTCGTGCCGATCGTGATCGGCCTCGCGGTCGCCACCCTGGGCTTCTGGCTCGGCACCGGCGGCGGGGCCGGGGCGGCGTTCACCGCGGCGGTGGCCGTACTGATCATCGCCTGCCCGTGCGCGCTCGGCCTGGCCACGCCCACCGCACTGCTGGTCGGCACCGGCCGGGGCGCCCAGCTCGGCATCCTGATCAAGGGGCCGGAAGTGCTGGAGTCGACCCGCAAGGTCGACACGATCGTGCTGGACAAGACCGGCACGATCACCGAGGGCAAGATGACCCTCACCGGCGTGCACCTGGCCGACGGCGAGAACCGCGACGAGGTCCTCAGACTTGCCGGCGCGCTGGAACACGCCTCCGAGCACCCGATCGCCCAGGCCATCGCCAGGGCGGCCGGCTCCGACGCCGTGGCCGAGGACTTCGCCAACATCGAGGGCCTCGGCGTCCAGGGCATCGTCGACGGGCACGCGGTGCTGGTCGGCCGCCCGAAGCTGCTCACGGAACGGTCGCAGAACCTGCCCGCGGACCTGGAACGCAAGCTGGCCGAGGAGCAGACCGCCGGCCGCACGGCGGTGGCGGTGGGCTGGGACGGCCAGGCGCGCGCGGTGCTCGTGGTGGCCGACGTGATCAAGCCGACCAGCAAGGAGGCCATCGGGCAACTGCGCGGCCTGGGCCTGACCCCGGTGCTGCTGACCGGTGACAACGAGGCGGTGGCCAGGACGGTCGCGGCCGAGGTCGGCATCGACGAGGTGATCGCGGAGGTGCTGCCCGCCGACAAGGTGGACGTGGTCAAGCGGCTGCAGGGCGAGGGCAAGGTCGTGGCCATGGTCGGCGACGGCGTCAACGACGCCGCCGCGCTGGCCCAGGCCGATCTCGGCCTCGCCATGGGCACCGGCACCGACGCGGCCATCGAGGCCGCCGACCTGACGCTGGTCCGCGGCGACCTGCGGGTGGCCGCCGATGCCATCAGGCTGTCGCGCAGGACGCTCAGCACGATCAAGAGCAACCTGTTCTGGGCCTTCGCCTATAACGTGGCCGCCCTGCCACTGGCCGCGCTCGGCCTGCTCAACCCGATGATCGCCGGAGCCGCCATGGCGTTCTCCAGCGTCTTCGTGGTCAGCAACAGCCTGCGACTGCGCCGGTTCAGGTAACGACGGTCGAAGGGGGCCGGGGGTGTTCGCCTCCGGCCACTTCGGCTTTTCCGCCGTCTTGTTGCGGCGCCCGGCCTTGTGCGGGCTCAGCGGCCGGATTCCTGGAGGCCCTCAGCCATGGTCGGCGGGTGGGTCTTCCCGGGCTTGCCGTACACGAGAAGTGTCGTTAAAAAACGCGGTTCTTGAGAACGCGCGGGCTCAAGAACGGGGCGGTCCGTCAAGAGCGGGCGAGGGCGGCGGCTTGGTCGCGGAGGGCGTGGCGGCTCTCCGGGGAGTCTGCCTCGTCGCCCAGGATGATGCGCGCGAGCTGCGGCATCATCGACTGGAACAACGCCAGCCCCGTCAGCAGGAACAACGTGCGCGCCGTCGCCGCGTCCGGCTCTTCGCCCCGGCCCTCGGCGAGCGAGCGCGTCTTGCGCGCGCAGCGCTCGACCCGGGCCTCCTGGCCGGGGAGCAGGTCCTGGCCGCGGTAGTTGAGCGCCTCCCACATCAGCAGGCGCACCAAGTCGGGGTGCTCGCGGTAGTAGTCGGTCAGCTTGGCCACGTAGTCGGCCGGGTCGGCGCCCGGTAGCGCGATCTGCGCGGTCAGGTCGTCGAGCGCCTCGGTGATGACCGTGTCGAACAGCTTCTTCTTGCTGCCGAAATGGCCGTAGATGCGCTCCTTGTTGACGCCTGCGCGCTCGGCGATGCGATCCACGCGGGCGCCCGCGACGCCGTACGCGGCGAACTCCTCCCGCGCGGCCTCCAGGAGAGCGGCCCGGGTGGCGGCGGTCGAGACCTTGGGTGCCATGGTGTCCATCTTGCCACAACCAACTGGTTGGTTGTAACCCAACTGAATGGTTGACATCCAACTGGTTGGTTGGCTACCGTCCCGGCACATGACTCTTTCCTTTGTGCGTTCCGTGACGGCCGGCACCGGCGAACGGGGTCGGTCCCCAGGTCGCCGCCGCGTTCGGCGGGTTCGGCCCGCTCATGTACGGCCTGTCGATCGCGATGGTTCTGGCCGCCGTCGCCGTACTGGCCTCGACCCTGCCCAGACGCCCGGCCGCAGCGGAGGCGGCGGCGGCCCCGCACGGTCACTGACGGTGACTGCGGGTAGTGGGGGGTGCGGACTGCGCCGAAGGTTTGGGCGGGCTGGCTTCCGGTGAGGACTACTGGCCGGTAGGGTGTTACCGGTGGTAACGGCCGGGAGCCTGCGTGCCGTAACTGTTTTAACGGGATGTTTCAGGGAGTAACACTATGGGCGGCTTCTGTCCGGAGTTAAGCGATGACGTCGCCGAGGTGCGCGACTGGGTGCACGAGTTCGCCCGCGACGTGATCCGCCCAGCAGGCGCAGAGTGGGACGAACGCGAGGAGACCCCCTGGCCCGTCATCCAGGAGGCCGCCAAGATCGGTCTGTACTCGCTCGACTTCTTCGCCACCCAGTGGTTCGAGGAGAGCGGCCTGGCGCTGCCGGTGGCGTTCGAGGAGATCTTCTGGGGTGACGCGGGCATCGGCCTGTCCATCGTCGGCACCGGCCTGGCCGCCGCAGCCCTGTCCTCGAACGGCACTCCGGAGCAGATGGGGGAGTGGCTGCCGCAGATGTTCGGCACGGAGAACGACGTCAAGCTCGGCGCCTTCTGCGCCTCGGAGCCGGACGCGGGCTCCGACATCGGCTCGATCCGTACCCGCGCCGTGTACTCCGGCGGCGACTGGGTCCTGAACGGCGTCAAGACCTGGGCCACCAACGGCGGCATCGCGAACGTCCACGTCGTGGTCGCCTCGGTGGAACCGTCGCTGGGCACCCGAGGCCAGGCCACCTTCGTCATCCCGCCCGGCACTCCCGGCCTGTCGATGGGGCAGAAGTTCCGCAAACACGGCATCCGCGCCTCCCACACCGCCGAGGTCGTCCTGGACAACGTCCGCATCCCCGGCTCCTGCCTCCTGGGCGGCAAGGACAAGCTCGACGCCCGCCTGGCCCGCGTACGCAACGGCGGACGTGCCGGTGAGCAGGGGGCGATGCGTACGTTCGAGACCACCCGCCCCTCGGTGGCCGCCATGGCGGTCGGCATCGCGCGGGCCGGCTTCGAGTACGCCAGGGACTACGCGCGCGAACGCGAGCAGTTCGGCCGCAAGATCGGCGAGAACCAGGCGATCGCCTTCCTCCTCGCCGACATGGCGACCCGCGTGGACATGGCCCGCCTGCTCACCTGGCGTGCGGCCTGGATGGCCAGGACGGGCAAGCAGTTCGAACAGGCGGAGGGCTCGATGTCGAAACTGGTGGCGGGCGAGGCGGCGGTCTGGGTGACGGAGCAGGCGATCCAGATCCTGGGCGGGGCGGGGTATACGAGGGAGCACCCGGTGGAGCGCTTCCACCGAGACGCCAAGATCTACACCATTTTCGAAGGGACGTCGGAGATCCAGCGGTTGATCATCGGCCGTGCCGTCACCGGCCTCCAGGTTCGCTAAGAACTTCGCACGTCAGCAGGGGTGACGTGACGCGGGTAGATTCACCGCAGCACATCACCCTGCCTGATGCCTTGCCGATGGAACAGACCTCAGTTCTGTCTCAGTTCTGTCTCACCGGCTTCGAGTTGCCGGAGTTGCCGATCGATAGCTTCGCGGACTCGATTGTGCGACGAAGGCAGCATGTGAGCGTAGACACGGAGAGTAAGCGCCGGATCGGAGTGCCCCAGGTACTCGGACAAGTCCTTGATCGTCACACCACCCGCCAGAGTGACGCTGGCGAAGTAGTGGCGAAGCTGGTGTGTGCCCTCCTGGCGATTGGTGAGGTACTGACGCCGGCCTCGTGCGTCCCTGACCGGCTCAGGAAGGACCCCGGCCGTGGCGCGACCTCTGGTGGTGCGCTGCTGTCGGGTGCCCCGGCGTTATCGTCGATTGCGGCTACCTCGACGACATGCCGCAGGAGCGGGAGAGCGTCACCGACGCCTTCCTCGTGGAACTGCACGACCAGTGCGGCGACTGTTCAGCGCGCAGGGACGCGCCGCCGGAGGAGCGCCACGTGACGTGCTCCATCATCTGGACCTAACCGACCCGCCCGCCTCGCGGCCACCGCACGATCTTTGGCTGTCCATACAACACCCGATGATCACGCGGTGGCCGTACCCATGTCCGCCCAACCAGCCAGATTGCGAACTAACGCTGGAGTATTAGGCATGAATTCCTGGGACACTCGCGTTGTTGGCTAACCGCGCAGTTTGAGGCAGCTATCGCTTGCAGCTTGGGATGTTGAGCATGACGCGAGAAAATCTGCCTGCACATTGAAGTTGTTGGGGTCGCGGGGATTCCACCCGAATGCATGCTGAGCGTCGACATCCCAGAAGTAGCCGTAAAAAGTTGCAGTCCTCCATCCGGTCGGATTTCCCCGGGGCAAAATAACCTCCCTGGCCCACGAGTTTTGACGGTCAGGATTCGTAAAGAAATCGTCGCCCGTAATCCGCGTCGAGGTAGTGTTCTCGCCTATCGTGAAGTGGCCCCGGGTTAGCGTGCCCTGAACGGCTATGTCGAGCCAGGCATGGTCGAACGTGGCATCAAAACTGTTGTAGTCAACGCCGACCCGAAGGCACACCCGCTCTCTATGGCCGGTGGTGTTGGTGGTCCCCGAACATTGCCAGGTCGAAACGTCGGAATAGGTGTTGACTGCGTATGCCGGCTCCGAGATCACGAAACTCCCGAGTATGCTCAGGACGATGGCGATGAGTCCTCTTTTGTTCACACCTAACCCTCTCGGTCGCGGGATGGCACGGATGAATAAAATTGTGCCTGGATGTGATGGAAATTCTATCGGCCCAGTATCGACAGAAGATTGACAAGATATTGATATGGCTTCTTGGGAAACCGCATCGGCCACGGTCCCGGCATGTTGAAGATATGCCCCATGTGGGGGTGATTTGAGGTCAGAGGCGGAACAGCAGGGCGTCTTCGAAGTCGTATGATCTTGGGGGTATGACAGACGTTCGCGCTGGTCACAAGTGCGGGCACGTCGGTGTTGCGGTCGCGCCGGGTAGTTTGATCACAGATAGGTCGAGGGCCTACGTGGCGTTCGTCCACCTGGAGAACAGCCCCGCATGGGAGCAGGGTGACCAGGTCACCGCGCCGATGGGGCACTGGGCGTACCGGCACAGCGGCTGCGGTGAGACCATGTACGTGCCGAGCAACACCGACGCCGGCGGCGACGAGATGGTGCGCGCTGTGATGGACGTGCTGATAACGGAGTTCCTGGCCGACCCGGAGGCGGCGGACGCGGACCGGTGGGCACTGGTCCACCACCTGTCGGGGGTCGTCCAGTTGCGACGCGTCACCCGGTGGGCTGTCGACCAGGCGCTCGGCTACATTCGGTCGCTGGCGGAGATGAAGCTGGAGGAGTTCAACTCGCTGTGGTGGGCTCTTCACCACTTCGAGAACGAGGATGACCTGGTCAAGGTCGGCGCGGCCGTCTGGGAGCGGATCGACAGCCAGTACGGGAGCGTGTTATGGGTGACAACACCGCTGCCGAGCTGGTGAGAGGCGGCACGGCGTAGGCTTGCTGGTGCGTATCTGGTCCGACTTCTTCCTCGACCACGGCCTGCACAAGGTCCTCAAAACCCCGAAAGAGTGGAGACAGTGACTCCTCCCCACATTGTCGGCCTCGATATCTCCCTCACCAGCACCGGCATGGCCACCGGCCTCGGCTGATGCTCAAGGGCGGCGGCCGACTGGCGGAGGGACAACGGTGGCGGAGAAGCACCTGACTCCAGAGGATCTGGCGGACCGGGTGGGTGTACCCGTCTCGACGGTGTACCAGTGGAACTCTCGTGGCGGTGGACCGCGCTTCATGAGGATCGGCAGGTATGTCCGCTACAAGGTCGTGGATGTGAACGCTTGGGAGGAGTCGTTGTATGCGGAGCAAGTCGGCTGATCTGGCTACCTCCACGACCCTGGATCACTCTCTGTGATCTGGGGCCGTGGCGTTTCTAGCGGTCGCTGCCCTTCGTCTGGTTCTGTTCCAGTTCTGTCCGACGGTGGCTAGCGATGACAAACGATGGCAAACGAAGACAAGAGTCTGCCCAGGTCAACGCAGCTTTCGGAGTATTAGCCGCAGGTGGGCCTTTGGGGCACCCAAGATCTACACCATTTTTGAAGGGACATCGGAGATCCAGCGGTTGATCATCGGCCGTGCCGTCACTGGCCTACCGGTTCGTTGATCGCCTCGTAACAGCTTCTGGTGACGGCCGGTCCCTTGTCGGGGCCGGCCTTTTGCCGTGCGCGCGGACCGCCGGCCGGCGTGGTATGACGGTGGGCCGGTTCCTGGGCCGGACTCGTCGCCATCGGGCTAATCGGAAACCCTGTCGGAAGTCATCGCAAACAGTCTTGACATCCGCATTTCGGGCCCTCAATCTGTTGCGTATAGCGCTAGACGTTGCTCGTTGTGAAACCGGGGTGTGACAATGATCCCAGTGTGCCCTCTCGCGTCACTACCGCGAGGTGAGGCCCTCCGTCTCGATGTCGATCCGCCTATCGCGGTCTTCCACACCGACGAGGGCGACATCCTGGCGATCGATGACACGTGCACCCATCAAGACGCCTCGCTGGCCGACGGCTGGCTGGAGGGCTGCGAGATCGAGTGCCCGTTGCACGCCTCACGGTTCAACCTGCGCACCGGAGAGGTGGACGCCCCTCCCGCGAAGCGGCCGGTCCGCATCCACCAGGTCGTCGTCGAGAACGACATCATCCACGTCGTGCCGTCGGACGCGCCGCCCAACCTGCCCCCGGGCGTCACCCTGAAGGGGCAGGCGTGAAGACGGTCTGCGTGGTCGGCGCCTCGCTGGCCGGGCTGCTGACGGCGCGGGCCCTGCGGAGCCAGGGCTACGAGGGGCGGCTCGTCGTCGTCGGCGCCGAGGAGCACCGGCCCTACGACCGGCCACCCCTGTCCAAGGACTTCCTCAAGGGCGTGATCGGCGAGTCCGACCTGGCGCTGGAGGGCGAGGGTGAGCAGCAGGACATCGACTGGCGGCTGGGCGTGGCCGCCACCGGCCTGGACGCGAGCGCCCGCCGGATCACGCTGAGCGACGGCACGTCGCTCGTGGCGGACGGCATCGTGATCGCCACCGGCGCGGCCGCGCGCACGCTGCCGGGGACGGAGGGGTTGCGCGGGGTGCACACGCTGCGCACCCTCGACGACGCTCGCGCGCTGCGCGCCGACCTGGCGACCGCCAGGAGGCTGGTGGTGATCGGCGGCGGCTTCATCGGCGCCGAGGTCGCCGCCACCGCCCGCGAACTCGGCCTCGACGTGACCCTCGTCGAGTCGGGGGAGGCGCCGCTGGCCGCCGTCGTCGGCCTCACGATGGGGCGCGTCATCGCCGGCCTGCACGAGCGGCGCGGCGTCCGGCTGGTACGCCACGCCTACGTCACCGAGGTGACCGGAACGGACCGGGCCGACGGCGTACGGCTGGCCGACGGCACGCACCTGCCCGCCGATGTCGTGGTCGTCGGGATCGGCGCGGTGCCCAGCACCGGCTGGCTCCACGGAAGCGGTGTCGAACTGGGCGACGGGGTGCTCTGCGACGAGGGCGGCGGCACCTCGGTGCCGGGCATCGTCGCGGTCGGCGACTGCGCGGCCTGGTACGACCCGGCGTGGGGCAGGCACCACCGGGTCGAACACTGGACCGGCGCCCGCCAGCGGGCCGCGGTCGCGGCGGCGACGCTGCTGTCCGCCGGTACCGCCCGCCCCGAGCCCGCGCGCCCGGCCTACTTCTGGTCCGACCAGTTCGACGTGAAGATCCAGTTCATCGGGCACGCCGGCGACGCGGACACGGTGACCGTGGAGGAGGGCGACCCGGCGGACCACAGTTTCCTCGCCGCCTACCGGCAGGGGGAGCGGCTCGTGGCGGTGCTGGGCGTCAACCAGGTCCGGCTGTTCACCCGCTGGCGCCGCCATTTGGAGACCGCGCCGGTCCAGACCGGCTGAAACAGGAGTGAATCATGGCTCATGAAGTACGCGGCGTGGTCGCGATGGGCAAGGGCAAGCCGGTCAGCCTGGAGACGATCCTCGTGCCGGACCCAGGTCCCGGCGAGGCGCTGGTCAAGGTGCAGGCCTGCGGCGTCTGCCACACCGATCTGCACTACCGCGAGGGCGGCATCAACGACGACTTCCCGTTCCTGCTCGGCCACGAGGCCGCCGGAGTGGTCGAGGCCGTCGGCCCCGATGTCAGCGACGTGGCGCCCGGCGATTTCGTGATCCTCAACTGGCGGGCGGTGTGCGGGTCCTGCCGGTCCTGCTTGAGGGGGCGCCCGCAGTACTGCTTCGCCACCCACAACGCCACCCAGAAGATGACGCTGGCGGACGGCACGCCGCTCAGCCCGGCGCTCGGTATCGGCGCGTTCGCCGAGAAGACGCTGGTGGCCGCGGGGCAGTGCACCAAGGTGGACCCGGCCGCCTCCCCGGCCGCCGCAGGGCTGCTCGGCTGCGGCGTGATGGCCGGGCTGGGCGCCGCCGTGAACACCGGTGCGGTCGGCCGCGGCGACTCGGTCGCGGTCATCGGCTGCGGTGGCGTCGGCAACGCGGCGATCGCCGGAGCGCGGCTGGCCGGCGCCACGACGATCATCGCCGTCGACGTGGACGACAGGAAGCTCGACTGGGCGCGGGGCATCGGCGCGACCCACACCGTGAACGCCGGGCAGGCCGACCCCGTCGAGCGGATCAGGGAGCTCACCGGCGGCTTCGGCGCCGACGTCGTGATCGACGCCGTGGGCCGGCCGGAGACGTTCAAGCAGGCGTTCTACGCCCGCGACCTGGCCGGGACCGCCGTCCTCGTGGGCGTGCCCACCCCGGAGATGACGCTGGAGCTGCCGCTGCTCGACGTCTTCGGCCGCGGCGGCGCGCTGAAGTCGAGCTGGTACGGCGACTGCCTGCCGAGCCGCGACTTCCCCACGCTCATCTCCCTCTACCTGCAGGGCCGCTTCGACCTCGACGCGTTCGTCACCGAGACCATCGGGCTGGGCGACGTCGAGGACGCCTTCACCAAGATGCACCACGGCGAGGTGCTCCGCTCTGTGGTGGTGTTGTGATGCGGATCGAGCGCCTGGTCACCTCGGGCACGTTCAGCCTGGACGGCGGGACGTGGGAGGTCGACAACAACGTCTGGCTGCTGGGTGACGACGACCAGGTCCTCGTGATCGACGCGGCGCACGACGCCGAGGCGATCGCGCGGGCCGTGGGCGATCGCCGGGTGGCCGGGATCGTGTGCACGCACGCCCACGACGACCACGTGAACGCCGCCCCCGAACTGGCCGGGCGCACCGGGGCGCCGGTGCTCCTGCACCCGGACGACGAGCCGCTGTGGAAGCTGGCGCACATCGGCGTGGTGCCGGACGGGACGCTGGAGAACGGGCAGATCATCCCGATCGGCGACTCGGCCGTGCACGTCCTGCACACCCCGGGGCATGCCCCGGGAGCGGTGTGCCTGTACGTTCCCGAGCATGGCGTGCTGTTCTCAGGTGACACTCTGTTCCACGGCGGCCCGGGGGCCACGGGCAGGTCGTACAGCGACTTCCCCACGATCATCGCGTCGATCAGCCGGTCCCTGCTCACGCTGCCCCCGGAGACGGTGGTGCACACGGGGCACGGCGACGACACCAGCATCGGAGCCGAGGCTCCGCAGCTCGAGGACTGGATTCGCCGAGGACACTGACCCGGCCCGCCATACAGAGGAGTAGTCCCGTGACCACCTCAACCACCTCCAGCGTGATCCCCACCCTCCCGGGCCGCTACTACACCGATCCGGAGATCTTCGCGCTGGAGCAGCGGAACATCTTCGAGACGATGTGGTTCTGCGCGGTGCGCTCGTCCGACCTGCCCAAACCGGGCGCATTCAAGACGGTGCAGGTCGGCACCGAGAGCATGCTCATCAGCCGGGCACGCGACGGGTCGGTCCGCGCCTTCTTCAACGTCTGCCGCCACCGTGGCGCCACCTTGTGCACCGAGGAGTCGGGCGAGGTCAAGCGGGCCTTCCAGTGCGCATATCACGCGTGGACCTACGACCTCGACGGCAAGCTGATCGCGGCGCCCAACCTGACCAAGATGGCCGACCTGGACCGGGTGCAGTACGGGCTGGTCAAGGCGCACGTGCGCGAGTGGCTCGGCTACGTGTGGGTCTGCCTGGCCGACGAGCCGCCGCCGTTCGAGCGGGACGTGCAGGGCGCGGTGGCCGAGCGGCTGGGCTCGCTGGACCTGATCGACAACTACGACGTGGCCGGACTGTCGGTGGGCCGGCGGATCGTCTACGACGTCAAGGCCAACTGGAAGCTCATCGTCGAGAACTTCATGGAGTGCTACCACTGCGCCACGATCCACCCCGAGCTGACCGAGGTGCTGCCCGAGTTCGCCGACGGGTTCGCCGCCCAGTACTTCGTCGGCCACGGCGCGGAGTTCGGTGAGCGGATCGAGGGCTTCACCGTCGACGGCTCGGCCGGGCTCAACCGCATCCCGGGCGTGACCGAGGACCAGGACCGGCGCTACTACGCCATCACCATCAAGCCACAGGTCTTCATCAACCTGGTGCCCGATCACGTTATCCTGCACCGCATGTTCCCGCTCGCGGTCGATCGCACGGTGGTCGAATGCGACTGGCTCTACCTGCCCGACGTGGTGGCCGGAGGCAAGGATCTGGACAAGTCGGTCGAGCTCTTCCACCGCGTCAACGAGCAGGACTTCGACGCCTGCGAGCGCTGCCAGCCTGCCATGAGCTCGCGTACGTACCGCGAGGGCGGTGTACTGGTGCCGAGCGAGCACCACATCGGGGCCTTCCACGAGTGGGTCCAGGACCGGATCGGGTGATGATGACGGGCGAGAACGAAGACGAGAACCTGAGGGTCGGCCCGCCCAAGGAGTGGGCGGGCGGGCTGCCCGCCGTGGGGCACGCGCTGCAGATCGCCCATCGCGAGATGGGCGCCGCTCGCACCGCGCGCACGCTGCTGCGGGTGAACCAGAAGGACGGCTTCGACTGTCCCGGCTGCGCCTGGCCCGAGGGCGAGCACCGCAGCACCGCCGAGTTCTGCGAGAACGGCGCGAAGGCCGTCGCCGAGGAGGCCACCACGCGCCGGGTCGGGCGGGAGTTCTTCGCCGCGCATCCGGTGGCGGACCTGGCCGTCCGCAGCGACCACTGGCTCGGCAAGCAGGGCCGGCTGACCGAGCCGATGCACAAGCCGCCCGGCGCGGAGCACTACCAGCCGATCACCTGGTCGCGGGCGTTCGAGATCATCGCCAGGGAGTTGCGCGCCCTCGAAAGCCCCGACGAGGCCGTCTTCTACACCTCCGGCCGCACCTCCAACGAAGCGGCCTTCGCCTACCAGCTCCTCGTGCGCAGGTTCGGCACCAACAACCTGCCGGACTGCTCCAACATGTGCCACGAGTCCAGCGGCTCGGCCCTGACCGAGACGCTGGGAATCGGCAAGGGCACGGTGTCGCTGGAGGACCTGCACCGGGCCGAGCTCATCTTCGTGGTGGGCCAGAACCCCGGCACCAACCACCCCCGCATGCTCACCGCGCTGGAGCGGGCCAAGCGCGGCGGGGCGCGGATCATCGCGGTCAACCCGCTGCCCGAGGCGGGCCTGCTGCGCTTCAAGAATCCGCAGAAGCCCTCCGGACTGGCCGCGGGCACCGCGCTGGCCGACCGGTTCCTGCAGATCCGGCTCAACGGAGACATGGCGCTGTTCCAGGCGCTGTCCCTGCTGCTCCTCGACAGTGCCGACCGGGCCTTCATCGACGAGCACACCTACGGGTTCGAGGCGTGGGAGAAGCACCTCCGCGCGCTCGACTGGGAGAAGGTCCGCCAGGCGACGGGCCTGACCCGGGCGGAGCTGGAGGAGACGGCGCGCGAGGTCCGTACGGCCGGCTCGGTGGTCGTCTGCTGGGCCATGGGCCTCACCCAGCACCGCAACTCCGTGGCGACGATCAGGGAGGTGGTCAACTTCCTGCTGCTGCGCGGCAACGTCGGCCGGAGCGGGGCGGGCGTGTGCCCGGTGCGCGGCCACTCGAACGTGCAGGGCGACCGGACGATGGGCATCTACGAGAAGCCGTCCGCGGCCTTTCTCGACGCGCTGCGTGCGGAGTTCGGTTTCGAGCCGCCCCGCCGCCACGGCCTCGACACGGTCGACGCGATCCGTGCCATGCGTGACGGGGCGGCCAAGGTCTTCTTCGGCATGGGCGGCAACTTCGTCCGGGCCACGCCCGACAGTGACGTGACGGAGGCCGCGCTGCGGCGTACCCGGCTGACCGTGCAGGTGTCCACCAAGCTCAACCGCTCCCACGCGGTCTGCGGCGAGGAGGCGCTGATCCTGCCGGTGCTCGGGCGCACCGAGCGCGATCCCGGCGGCTACGTGACCGTCGAGGACTCGATGGGGCTCGTCCACGCCTCCCGGGGCAGGCTCAAGCCCGGCTCCCCGGACCTGCTGCCGGAGGTGGCCGTGGTCAGCCGGCTGGCCCGCGCGCTCTTCGCCGACGACCCGCACGTGCCGTGGGCGGAGTTCGAGCGCGACTACGGCGTGATCAGGGACCGCATCGCGCGGGTCGTCCCCGGTTTCGAGGACTTCAACGCGCGGGCGCCCGCCGGGTTCGCGCTGCCCAACGCGCCGAGGGACGAGCGCCGCTTCCCGACCGCGACGGGGAAGGCCAACTTCACCGTCAACGAGCTGGAGGTGCTGCGGGTGCCTCCCGGCCGGCTGCTGCTGCAGACCGTCCGCAGCCACGACCAGTACAACACCACGATCTACGGGCTCGACGACCGCTACCGCGGGGTCAAGGCGGGCCGCCGGGTGATCTTCGTTCACCCGGACGACCTGGCCGAGCGCGAGCTGGCCGACGGCGACCTGGTGGACCTGGTCAGCGAGTGGCCCGACGGCGAGCGCACGGCCCCGGGGTTCAGGGTGATCGCCTACCCCACGGCCCGAGGCTGCTGCGCGGCCTACTTCCCGGAGACGAACGTGCTGGTGCCACTCGACTCGGTGGCCGAGACGTCCAACACCCCGACCTCGAAGAGCGTGGTGATCCGGCTGCTCAGGACCGGTCCGCGTAGCCCAGCCGGCGGCTGATCTCGTCGGCTCCGCTGATGAGGTCGGGGGCGAGTTCGTGGATGCGCTCGACGGTGAAGCGGTAGGCCGGTCCCGAGACGCTGATCGCGGCGACGACCTCGCCGTGGTAGGAGCGGATGGGCGCGGCCATGGCGTTCAGTCCCTCTTCGAGCTCCTCCAGGCAGAAGGCGTAGCCCGTCTGCCTGGTCTGCGCGAGCTGCAGCTCCAGGGCGTCGGTGTCGACCATCGTCTTGGGGGTGAAGCTCTCCAGCTCGCCGTCCGACAGCAGCCGGGCGCGTTCGCCGTCGTCCAGGTAGGCGAGCAGCACCTTGCCGCTGGACGTGGCGTGCAGGGGGGTGATCTGGCCGACCCAGTTGTAGGTGGTGATCGCCGAGGGGCCGCGCACCTGGTCGAGGTTGACCGCGTGGGCGGAGCGGAGCACGGCGATGTTCACCGTCTCGCCGATCTCCGCGGCCAGCCGGTGGCAGATCGGCCGGGCGCGGCCGGTGATGTCCATCTGCGTGCTGACCCCGCCGGCCAGCCGGATGATGCCGAAGCCCAGACGGTATTTGCCGCGGTCCTCGGCCTGTTCCACCAGGCCGCGGGCCTCGAGCGCACCGAGCAGCCGGAAGGCCGTCGACTTGTGCACGTCGATCTCGGCGGCCACCTCGCTCACGCCGGCCTCGCCGCGCTGGGAGAGGATCTCCAGCACACTGATCGCTCTGTCGACTGACTGCACGCCTCCGCTGCCCGAATCGTTGCTCATAGCGAAACTGTAAGTGCTCCAGGGAACTCCGTCGATCCGCATGACAAAAAGATCTTTTGTTGCGACTAGTGAAACGCAGTGCGTATAGCGCTACGATCTGGTGAAACGTGTGATGAGACGAGGCACTATGACGCCACAGCAATACGACTTCGTCATCGTCGGGGGCGGCTCGGCGGGGTGCGCCCTGGCCAACCGGCTCTCCGCGGACCCCGCCACGCAGGTGCTGGTCCTGGAGGCCGGCCGTTCGGACTATCCGTGGGACGTGTTCATCCACATGCCCGCGGCCCTGCCCTTCCCCATCGGCAACCGTTTCTACGACTGGCGGTACGAGTCCGAGCCCGAGCCGTACATGCATGGCAGGCGGATCTACCACGCCCGCGGGAAGGTGCTCGGCGGCTCCAGCAGCATCAACGGCATGATCTTCCAGCGCGGCAACCCCCTCGACTACGAGCGCTGGGGCGCCGACCCGGGCATGAAGAGCTGGGACTACGCGCACTGCCTGCCCTACTTCAAGCGGATGGAGAACTGCCTGGCCGACCCCGGCACCCCCTTCCGCGGCCACGACGGGCCGCTGGCGCTGGAGCGCGGGCCCGCGAGCAGCCCCCTGTTCGGGGCGTTCTTCGAGGCCGTCCAGCAGGCCGGCTACCCGCTCACGGACGACGTCAACGGCTACCGCCAGGAGGGCTTCGCCCGCTTCGACCGCAACATCCGGCGGGGCCGCCGGCTCAGCGCCGCGCGGGCGTACCTGCACCCTGTCCTGAAGCGCCCGAACCTCACGGTCAAGACCCGGGCGTTCGTGACGAAAATCCTCTTCGAGGGCACGCGAGCGGTCGGGGTGGAGTACGACGGCGGCACCGTACGCGCCAAGGAGATCATCCTCTCCGGCGGCGCGATCAACTCGCCCCAGCTGCTGCAGCTGTCGGGCGTCGGCAACGCGGGGGAGCTGGCCGCCCTCGGCGTCGACGTGATGCACGACCTGCCGGGCGTCGGCGAGAACCTGCAGGACCACCTTGAGGTCTACATCCAGCACGGCTGCGCCAAGCCGGTCACCATGCAGCCGAACCTGCAGAAGTGGCGCCATCCCTGGATCGGCGCGCAGTGGCTGTTCGCGCGCAGGGGGCCGGGGGCGACCAACCACTTCGAGGCGGGCGGCTTCGTCCGAAGCAACGACGACGTCGACTACCCCAACCTGATGTTCCACTTCCTGCCCATCGCCGTGCGCTACGACGGCTCGGCGCCGGCGGCCGGGCACGGCTACCAGGTGCACGTCGGGCCGATGTACTCCGACGCCCGCGGTTCGGTCAAGATCAGGAATACCGACCCGCGGCAGCACCCCGCCCTGCGCTTCAACTACCTGTCCACCGAGCAGGACCGGCGGGAGTGGGTGGAGGCCATCAGGGTGACCCGCGCCATCCTGGGCGCGCCCGCCCTGGCCGAGTTCAGCACCGGAGAGCTGTCACCCGGGCCGTCCGTCGAGACCGACGAGGAGATCCTGGACTGGGTCGCCAAGGACGCGGAGACGGCTCTGCACCCCTCGTGCACGGCCCGGATGGGCACCGACGAGATGTCGGTGGTCGACCCGGAGACCATGCGCGTACACGGCCTGGACGGGCTGCGCGTGGTGGACGCCTCCGCCATGCCCTACGTGACCAACGGCAACATCTACGCGCCGGTCATGATGCTGGCGGAGAAGGCGGCCGACCTGATCCTCGGCGACACCCCGCTGGCGCCCGAGACGACCGAGTTCTACCGGCACCGCGCGTGAGGAGATGCGGCACGGCCCCCACCGGCAGCTGAAAAGAGGCGGTGGGGGCCGCCGCACGCCCCCACCGCCTCTGGCTGAATCCTCAGCGGGTCCTCAGCGGAAGACCACCGTGCGGTCGCCGTTGAGCAGCACCCGCTGCTCGCTGTGCCACTTCACGGCCCGGGCGAGCACCCCCGCCTCGACGTCCCGGCCGGCCGCGATCAGGTCCTCGGGGTCCAGCTCGTGGTCCACCCTGGCCACGTCCTGCTCGATGATCGGCCCTTCGTCGAGGTCGGCCGTGACGTAGTGCGCGGTCGCGCCGATGAGCTTCACCCCGCGCTCGTGCGCCTGGTGGTACGGCTTGGCGCCCTTGAACCCCGGCAGGAACGAGTGGTGGATGTTGATGGCACGGCCCTCGAGCCGCTTGCACATGTCGTCCGACAGGACCTGCATGTAGCGGGCGAGCACCACCAGGTCCGCCTCGTACTCCGCCACCAGCTCCAGCACCCTGGCCTCGGCCTCGGCCTTGCCCTGGGGCGTGACAGGCACGTGGTGGAAGGGCACGCCGTAGGAGGCGGCGAGCGGTTCGAGGTCGGGATGGTTGGAGACGATCGCCGGAATGTCGATGTTCAGCCCGCCCACCTGGCGGCGGAAGAGCAGGTCGTTCACGCAGTGAGCGAACTTCGACACCATGATGAGCGACCTGGTGGGGGTCGCGGCGTCCTTGAGCTGCCAGGTCATCTGGAAGGACTCGGCGACGTAGGTGAAGCCGGCGCGCAGCTCCTCGAGCCCGTGCTGGGCCGCGAAGTGCACACGCATGAAGAAACCGCCGCCTTGGCGGTCGTTGAACTGCTTGCTCTGCAGCATGTTGCCGCCGTGCTGCACCAGGAAGCTGGTCACGGCGTACACGATGCCTGGCTTGTCGGAGCAGGAGACCGTGAGGATGAACTCGCGTCCAGGATCGGGCCGGGGAGACATCACACCTCCTAGTGTTGCGTATAGCGCAAAGCGGTGATGTATGCGCAACAGGGTGTATCTCTGGATGCCGTTCAGTCAAGAGAACCTGCGGAAATCACATGGCAAGGATTTCGGCTGTGATTTCGGCCACCCCTTGACTTATCCGAGCAAGCCCGTCAATGCTGTTCCCCACTAAGCATTGTCTTGCGCCATACGCAACGATCAGGGGTGTGCCGATGACCGATCTCTACATCGGCGGCGCGTGGACCAAGCCGGCCGACGGTGGACAACGCGACATCCGCTGCCCCGCCGACGGCAGCCTCGTTACCACGGTCGCAGAAGCCACCGCGGCCGACACGGTGGCCGCGATCCTGGCCGCACGGCGCGCCTTCGACCTGGGCGACTGGCCCGGCACGCCGGCCCGCGAGCGCGGTGCGCTGCTGTACAGGGTGGCCGATCTGCTGGAGCGGGACAAAGCGGCCTTCGCTCACGCGGAGTCGTCCGACACCGGCAAGCGGCTGGTGGAGAGCGAGTACGACGTCGACGACTCCGTGTCCAGCCTGCGTTACTTCGCCGGCGTCGCCGGCACCGACGCGGGGCGGGTGATCGACACCGGTCGTGACGACGCGATCAGCCGGGTCGTCTATGAGCCGGTCGGCGTGTGCGGCCTGATCACGCCGTGGAACTACCCCTTGCTGCAGGCGACGTGGAAGGTGGCGCCGGCGCTCGCCGCGGGCAACACCTTCGTGCTCAAGCCGAGCGAGCTGACCCCGAGCACCGCGATCCTGCTGATCCGCGCGCTGGAGGAGGCGGGCCTGCCCGCGGGCGTCGCCAACCTCGTGCTGGGCGCCGGACCGGCCGCGGGCGCGCCGCTCGCCGAGCACCCCGACGTGGACCTGGTCTCCTTCACCGGCGGCGCGGCCACCGGGCGGCGGATCATGGCCGCGGCGGCCGCCACGGTCAAGCGGGTCGCGCTGGAGCTCGGCGGCAAGAACCCCAACATCGTCTTCGCCGACGCCGACTTCGACACGGCGGTGGACTTCGCGCTCACGGCCGTCTTCCTGCACTCCGGGCAGGTGTGCTCGGCCGGTGCCCGGCTGCTGGTGGAGGACTCGCTGCACGACTCGTTCGTGGACGAGGTCGTACGGCGTGCCGAGCTGATCCGTCTCGGCGGCCCCTTCGACCCGGCGGCCCAGACCGGCCCGCTCATCTCCGCCGCGCACCTGGCCAAGGTGGAGGAGTACGTGGCGGCCGGGCTCGCCGAGGGCGCCGTGCTGCGCTGCGGTGGCCACCGGCCGGCCGGTGAGGGCTTCTACTACCGGCCGACCGTGCTCGACGCCTGCAAGCAGGGCATGCGGGTGGTGCGCGAGGAGTCGTTCGGCCCCGTGCTGACCGTCGAGCGCTTCACCACCGAGGACGAGGCCGTCAGCCTCGCCAACGACACCGAGTACGGCCTGGCGGGCGCCGTGTGGACCCAGGACGCCGGCAAGGCGCAACGGGTCGCGGGACGGCTGCGGCACGGCACGGTATGGATCAACGACTACCACCCCTACGTCCCCCAGGCCGAATGGGGTGGCTTCAAACAGTCGGGTATCGGTCGCGAGCTCGGACCGACCGGCCTGGACGAATATCGCGAGATCAAACATGTATGGCAGAACATCCGCCCGCGACCCCAGCGGTGGTTCCCAGCGAACTGACGCTCCGACGACCAAGAGGTGGTCATGACTGTGCCGTCAGTGGCCGAACGTAGTGCATCCGACATCGACGCACCTCCCATCCTCGCCGTGCGCGGCCTGTGGAAGGTGTTCGGTCCCAAGGCCGAGAGCGTCGTCGGCAGCACGCTCACCCGCGATGAGCTCAAGCAGCAGAGCGGCTGCGTCGCCGCCGTCCGCGACGTCTCCTTCGAGGTGCGGCGGGGCGAGGTGTTCGTCGTCATGGGCCTGTCCGGTTCGGGCAAGTCCACCCTGGTCCGCTGCCTGACCCGGCTGATCGAACCCACGGCGGGCGAGGTCCTGCTGGACGGCGAGGACGTGCTCAAGGCCGACGACCGCAGCCTGCGCGAGCTGCGCAGGCACCGCATGGCCATGGTCTTCCAGCACTTCGGGCTGCTGCCGCACCGGTGCGTCCTCCACAACGTCGCCCTCGGGCTGGAGATCCGCGGCGTCTCCAAGCGGGAGCGCCACACGCGGGCCCGCGAGGTGATCGAGCTCGTCGGCCTCAACGGCTTCGAGAACTCCTACCCCGACCAGCTCTCCGGCGGCATGCAGCAGCGTGTGGGCCTGGCGCGGGCGCTCGCGGCCGACCCCGAGGTGCTCCTGTTCGACGAGCCGTTCTCCGCGCTGGACCCGCTGATCCGGCGCGAGATGCAGAACGAGGTCATCCGGCTGCACCACGAGGTCGGCAAGACCATGGTCTTCATCACCCACGACCTCAGCGAGGCACTCAAGCTGGGCGACCGGATCCTCATCATGCGCGACGGCGAGCTCGTCCAGATGGGCACGCCCGACCAGGTGGTGGGCGCGCCGGCCGACGACTACGTCAGAGACTTCGTCAGTGACGTCCCGCGCTCGCACGTGCTGACGCTCCGCTGGATCATGCGCCCGGCCCAGCCCGGCGACCCGCTCGACGGTCCCGCGCTCGGCCCCGACGTGGTCATCAGGGACGCCGTGCACGCCGTGCTCTCGGCCGAGCGGCCGGTGCGCGTGATGGACGGGGAGACGCTGCTCGGTGTGGTCACCAGCGCGGAGATCCTCGAAGTGATCGCCGGAGGGCCGCAGGCATGACCGGACGCGGTGACGTCATCAAGAGCCACGGCACCGTGGCCAGGAAACCGGCGAAGGAGAGCACGCTGTCCGTGGTGGCGGCGCGGGTGGCCGCCAGGCTGCCGGCCCGCGGCTACCTGGTCGCGGCCACGCTCGCGGTGTGGGTGCTGGGCTGGGCGTTGCTGCGCGGACGGGACACGCTGGCGCTCGGCGGCGCGGAGCTCACCCCGCTGCACGGCGGCCTGAACACCGGCATGGACGCCATCGACGACAGCCGCAACAGCAACCCGTTCTTCCTCTACTTCATCAACTACATCCGGCTCTTCATCGACGAGGCCGTGCGGTTCGTCCAGGCCCTGATCAGCCAGCCGTCCTTCGACCGGCCGGTGCCGGTGCTCGGCTGGCTCGGCGTGGCCGGCCTGGCCACCGCCATCGCCCTGCTGTACGGCAACAGGAAAGTGGCGTTGCTCACCGCCGCCGGGTTCCTCTCCTTCGGCGTCCTGGGCCTCTGGCAGGAGAGCATGGACACGCTGGCGCTCACGCTGACCGCCGTGGTGCTGTCGCTGGCCGTGGGCATCCCGCTCGGGGTGTGGGCCGGGCTGAGCGACCGGTTCCACCGGCTGGTGACCCCGGTGCTGGACTTCATGCAGACCATGCCGACCTTCGTCTACCTGGCGCCGCTCACGCTGTTCTTCCTGATCGGCCCGGCCAGCGCGACGGTCGCCACGATGATCTACGCGATCCCGCCCGCCATCCGGATCACCGCGCTCGGCATCCGGCAGGTCTCGTCCGAGACACTGGAGGCCGGCACCTCGCTGGGTGCCACGCCCGCGCAGGCGCTGAGGCACGTGCGGCTCCCCATGGCCAAGCAGACGATCATCGTCGGGGTGAACCAGACCATCATGGCGGCCCTGTCCATGGCCACCATCGCGGCGCTCATCGACGCCCCCGGCCTGGGCCAGACGGTTCTGAAGGCGCTGCAGACGCTCGACGTGGGCACCGCGTTCAACGCCGGGCTGGCCATCGTCATCATGGCCGTGGTGCTCGACCGGGTGACCTCGGCGGCCAGCCGCCGCGTGGAGGTCGCCCGCCGGGCCGGGCGGCTGCGCACCCCGCGGGGGCGCCGCGTCGAGGTGGCGGGCGTTCTCGGGATCGCCGCCGTGCTCGCCTACCTGTCCTACACCTATCTCTGGGCGGCGGAGTTCCCCGCCGACGCCAACCTCGGCTCATACGTACGCCGCGCGGCCGACGCCGCGAGCATGTGGGTGCAGGACAGCCTGGTCACCTACACGGACGCGCTGAAGAACCTGCTCACCAACGCGCTGCTCAACCCCTTCGAGACGCTGCTGACGGGCTCGCCCTGGTGGTTGGTCACCGCCGTGGCCGTGCTCGTCGTCCTGCTGGTGGGCAGCGTGCGGGCCGCGCTGATCGCCACGATCGGGCTGCTGGTGCTGGTGCTGCTCGGGCTCTGGCAGGACAGCATGGTCACGCTGGCCTCGACGCTCGTCGCGACGGTCCTGGTCATGCTGCTGGGCATGGTCGTCGGGGTGTGGATGGGCCGCAGCGACCGGGTCGACACCCTGCTCCGCCCCGTGCTGGACGCCGGCCAGACCATGCCGGCCTTCGTCTACCTGGTGCCCATCCTCGGCCTGTTCGGGCCGACGCGGTTCACCGCGATCATCGCGGCCGTGGTGTTCGCCGCGCCGGTCGCGATCAAGCTGGTCGCGGAGGGCATCAGGGGGGTTTCGGCCACCACCGTCGAGGCCGCGACCTCGGCGGGGGCGAGCGTCTGGCAGCTCATCTCCAAGGTGCAGCTGCCGATGGCACGCAGCGCCGTGACTCTGGCGACGAGCCAGGGGCTGATCTACGTGCTCTCCATGGTGGTCGTCGGCGGTCTGGTCGGCGCGGGAGCGCTCGGCTACGACGTCGTCGCCGGGTTCTCGCAGCACCAGCTGCGAGGTAAGGGGCTGGCCGCCGGGCTGGCGATCGTCGTGCTCGGCATCGTGCTCGACCGCGTCACGCGGGCCGCCACCGAGCGGGCGGACGCCGCCGCGCACGGCGGGCTTCATCAAAGGTGAACGACACCGGCCGGTTCCGGCCGGAGGAACTACAGGAGGACCAGGTGGCAGTAACCAGGAGTGGAAAGGTCCGGGCCGTCGTGCTCGTGACCGGCGCCGGCCTCCTGCTCAGCGCGTGCGGAGGGGCGAAGGTCGGGCAGGTCGAGAGCGCCACGAGCAGCAGCGCCGGTGGCGCGAAGAGCTGCGGCACCGTCAATCTCGCGGTCAACCCGTGGGTGGGCTACGAGGCCAACGCGGCGGTGATCGCGCAGGTGGCCGAGAAGCAGCTCGGCTGCAAGGTGGTCAAGAAGAACCTGAAGGAGGAGGTGGCCTGGCAGGGCTTCGCCACCGGTGAGGTCGACGCGGTCGTGGAGAACTGGGCCCACGACGACCTCAAGAAGAAGTACATCGAGGACCAGAAGGTCGCCGTGTCCGCCGGGCCGACCGGCAACAAGGGCGTCATCGGCTGGTACGTGGCGCCGTGGATGGCCAAGAAGTACCCGGACATCACCGACTGGAAGAACCTCAACAAGTACGCCTCGCTGTTCAAGACCTCCGAGTCCGACGGCAAGGGCCAGTTCCTCGACGGCGACCCGTCGTTCGTCACCAACGACGCCGCCCTGGTGAAGAACCTCAAGCTCGACTACAAGGTCGTGTACGCCGGCAGCGAGACCGCGCTCATCACCGCCTTCCGCCAGTCCGAGAAGCAGCAGCAGCCGATCCTCGGCTACTTCTACGAGCCGCAGTGGTTCCTCTCGGAGCTCAGGCTGGTCAAGGTCAACCTGCCTGCCTACACCGAGGGCTGCGACGCCGACGCGGCCAAGGTGGCGTGCGACTACCCGCCGTACGAGCTGGACAAGATCGTGAGCAAGAAGTTCGCGGACTCCGGCAGTCCCGCGTACACCCTGGTCAAGAACTTCACCTGGACGAACGACGACCAGAACCTCGTGGCCAAGTACATCGCCGAGGACAAGATGACCGCCGATGAGGCGGCCGCCAAGTGGGTGGCCGACAACCCCGACAAGGTCAAGGCCTGGCTGCCCGCCGGCTGAGATCCGCATGCGCCCGGCCCGGTCGACGCTCGTCGATCGGGCCGGGCGCATGCGCGTCTGGAGGCGGTTCGTCGCGGCCGTACAAACCATAGGGAATAAGACACAACGCACTCTTGACACCCGGAACGCGGCGAGCGACGCTTGTTGCGGAAAGTGCGTTTGGTTGCATATTAGGCAACAACGGAGGTGGCTATGACGGGCCCGAGCGTCGTCATCATCGGCGCGGGTGTGGTCGGCGCGGCTCTGGCCGACGAGCTGTCCGCCCGCGGTTGGACCGGCGTCACGGTCGTCGATCAGGGAGACGTGCCCGCCACCGGCGGCTCCTCCTCCCATGCCCCAGGCCTGGTGTTCCAGATCAACGGATCGAAGACCATGACCGAGATGGCCCGCTACACCATCGAGAAGTTCGTCGAGCTGGACAGCTTCCTCCAGGTCGGCGGGCTCGAGGTGGCCACCACCCCCGAGCGGCTCGCCGAGCTGCGGCGCCGCCACGGCTGGGCCACCTCCTGGGGGATCGAGAGCCACCTGCTCTCGCCGGAGGAGAGTGTGGCCAAGCACTCCCTCCTCGACCGCGACAAGGTGCTCGGCGGCCTGTTCATCCCCACCGACGGGCTGGCCAAGGCGGTCAAGGCGGTCGACGCGCAGCTCGCGCGGGCACAGGAGCGCGGCGTGCGCGTGCTGGCCAGGCACGAGGTGCTGGACATCAGGAGCGAGGGCGGCCGGGTCACCGCGGTGGTGACCGACCAGGGCGAGATCCCCGCCGACATCGTGGTGTGCTGCGCCGGGATCTGGGGCCCGCGGGTCGCCCGCATGGTCGGGATGGAGCTGCCGCTCACCCCTCTCGCCCACCAGCTCGCCTGGACCGGGCAGGTGCCCGACCTGGCGGGCCAGACCGTCGAGGCGTCGCGGCCGATCCTCCGCCACCAGGACGCCGACCTGTACTACCGCGAGCGCTACGACACGCTCGGCATCGGCTACTACGGTCACCGGCCCATGCCGATCAGCTCCGACGACATCGTGTCCGTCGACGCCGCCGAGGTGATGCCGTCCGTGCTCACCTTCACCCCCGACGACTTCGCCGAAGCCTGGACACAGACCCAGAAACTGCTCCCGTCCACGCGCTCCGCCAAGGTGGAGGACGGCATCAACGGGCTGTTCTCCTTCACCAGCGACCACCTGCCGCTGATGGGCGAGTCGCGCGAGGTCGAGGGCTTCTGGGTGGCCGAGGCCGTCTGGGTCACCCACTCCGCCGGAGTCGGCCGGGCGATGGCCGAGTGGCTCGTCGACGGCCACTGCACGACGTTCGACCTGCACGAATGTGACGTCAACCGGTTCGAGCCGCACCAGCTCGCGCCCGACTACGTGCGGGCCCGCGGTTGCCAGAACTACGTCGAGGTCTACGACATCATCCACCCCCTCCAGCCGATGGAGGACCCCCGTCCGCTGCGTACCAGCCCGTTCCACCCCCGGCAGCGGGAGCTCGGCGCGGCCTTCCTGGAGGCGTCGGGCTGGGAGCGCCCGCAGTGGTACGACGCCAACGCCCCGCTGCTGCGGGGCCGCGACATCCCCACGCCGGGAGACTGGGCGGCGCGGTACTGGTCGCCCATCGTCGGCGCGGAGGCCCAGGCCACCCGCGAGACGGTCGCCATGTACGACATGACCGCGCTCAAGCGCCTGGAGGTCAGCGGCCCGGGAGCCGTCGCCTTCCTGCAGCGCCTCACCACCGGCGACGTGGACAAGTCAGTCGGCTCCGTGACGTACTGCCTGCTGCTCAACGCCGACGGCGGCATCCGCAGCGATGTCACCGTGGCCCGCCTCGGCCCGCAGGAGTTCCAGGTCGGCGCCAACGGCAACCTCGACCTCGACTGGTTCGACCGGCACCGGCCCGCCGACGTGTACCTCCGCGACCTCACCCCGGGGACCTGCTGCATCGGCCTCTGGGGGCCCAGGGCCCGCGACCTCGTCCAGCCGCTGGCCACCGCCGACCTGACCGCGCTGCGCTACTTCCGCGGCACCCACGCCTACCTCGGCAACGTGCCGGTCACCATGCTGCGCCTGTCCTACGTCGGCGAGCTCGGCTGGGAGATCTACACCACCGCGGACATGGGCCTCAAGCTGTGGGACACCCTGTGGGAGGCCGGCCAGGACCACGGCGTCATCGCCGCCGGCCGGGGCGCCTTCACCAGCCTGCGCCTGGAGAAGGGCTACCGCTCCTTCGGCACCGACATGACCTTCGAGCACGACCCGTACGAGGCGGGCCTCGGGTTCGCCGTCAAGCTGGGCAAGGGCGACTTCATCGGCCGCGAGGCGCTGCTCGCCCGCAAGGAGTCGGTCGGCCGCCGCCTGACCTGCCTGCTCACCGACGAGGTCGTCATGGGCAGGGAGCCGGTGTACGACGGCGAGCGGCCGGTCGGCTACGTCACCAGCGCCGCTCACGGATACACGATCGGCAAGGGGATCGCCTACGCGTGGCTGCCCGCCTCGCTCGCGAACCCCGGCCAGACCGTCCACGTCGGCTACTTCGACCGGCGGGTGGACGCCGTCGTGGCCGAGGAGCCCCTGTTCGACCCGGCGATGACCCGGCTGCGCGGTTAGGAGCGGACAGCTCGCGGCCGGCTACGACACCAGGCTCAACGGGGCGTCGACCCTTCTGGCGCTCTACACCGTGGCTAGCCGGCCGTGTCCGTCCTGTGCGTGCTGCCCGTAGCCGTCTCGCTGGTCGAGCGCAACAGGCGGCTCGCCCACCTCACCGAACGCCCGCATCGCGAGCAGGACGACAACGCGCGCCGCGCCGTCACTGAGGAACGGGTGCGCATCGCCCGCGAACTGCGCCACCCGCCTGTGCGTCAGCGAGGCCACCGTCAAGACCCACCTCAACCGCGCCATGGCGAAACTCGGCCTCCTGCCGCGCTCCGACGATTTTTCGCTGTGTTCGGGCTGCTGCTCATCACCCGTATACCGCCCCACCGCGTCCCGCAGATCCTCAGGGAGGCCGGCGCGCTGACCAGCGTGCGGAAAATCCGTGTGCGTCAACGGGGTGATCACGTCCATCCTGATAGCCACCCCGAGGAGGTGCGCATGGTGCTGGTTACCCCCAAACGGAAGACCGACGTCCCGTCACGCCTGGCTTTCGCTGTCTCCAGCCGATCCGCGAAGCGCTGACCAGACCTGAAGACCCGCCCACCATCCTGTCCGGACTTCCCGGCTACAACCCCCCAGAGGACACACCATGACCGCCACCCCCGCGAACGTGCTGCTCGCCGGTGTTGTCGGATCGACCGCGTACGGCCTGGCCGGGCCCGACAGCGACGTTGACCGGCTCGGCATCTACGCCGCCCCCACCTTCGACCTGGTCGGCCTGGCCCGCCCCAAGGAGAGCATCGTCTCCACCGACCCGGACCGGACGCTGCACGAGGCGGCCAAGTGGTGCTCGCTCACCTTGGGCGGCAACCCGACCGTGATGGAGCTGCTGTGGCTGCCGGACGACCTGTACGAGACACGCACCCTGCTCGGTGACCGGCTCATAGCGATCAGGGATGCGTTCCTGTCGGCGCCGCGCGTCCGCGACGCCTACCTGGGCTACGCCACTCAGCAGTTCCGTCGCCTCGAACAGCGCGGCGACGGCTCGTTCTCGGCCGACACCCGTAAGCGCACCGCGAAGCACGCCCGCCATCTCGCCCGGCTCCTGCACCAGGGCCGCGAACTGTACGAGACCGGCCACCTGCCGATCCAGCTGCCCGACCCCGACGCCATCCGCGCGTTCGGTGAGCGGGTCGCCGCCGGCGAGACCGAGGAAGCGCGCACGCTACTGGCGACCACGGAGGAGGCCTTCGACACCGCGCACACACCGCTGCCGGCCCAGCCCCACCGCGCCGTGGTGGAGGAATGGCTGCGGCAGGTCCGCATCACCTACTGGGAGCCGCCCACGTCGGTGTTCGTGGCGCTCGGCAGCGACTGACCTGGAGAACTCCGCCGCGCCGAACCAGACTTCGCAGCGGGCGGGTCACGGCGCCGCCGCCCGGAGTGTCGCCTCGATGGCGTTCCAGGGCAGGCCCGGCGCCAGTCCGATCATCACGATGTCGGCCGCCGGCGACCACCGCTCGAGCTGCTCGCCGATCCGGCCCGGCGCGCCATAGGCGGTGAACTGGTCCAGGACCACCTGCGCCTCGGCGGGGACGTCGCCGTGCCGCGGCGAGGGCTTCGGGTTGGCGGCGCGGACGGCCTGGAGGGCGGCGCCGTACCCCTGGCGGGTGACCAGGCGGGGGTAGACGTCGCCCATGGCACACAGGTACCAGGCGGCGTACGTCGCGGCCACCTGCCGGGCGGCACCGGCGTCCCGGTCGGCGATCGCCATCGGCCCGGCCGCGACCGTGAGCGGCCGGTCACCCACGGGCCGGCGAGTCCGGCGGAGGTCCTCGGCCCAGCCGGCGAGGCGTTCGGCGGCGACGAAGACGGGCAGCCAGCCGTCGGCGAGCTCGGCGGTCACGGCGAGAGTGCGCGAGCCCATCGCGGCGAGCCAGATCGGCAGGTCCGGGATCGGCGGCCGGCCCAGGGGAAGGGGCCGGGTCGCGGTCGCCCCCGTGAGCCGGGCGCGTTCGCCGGCCAGCAGTGCGCGCACTTTCGTGGTGCTGTCGCGCAGCTTGGCGGCCGGGCGGGTGAAGGGCACGTCGTGGAAGCCCTCCGCGAGCGCCTTGGTGCCGGCGCCGAGCCCGAGGACGTACCGGCCGCGGGAGATGTCGTGCAGGGTGGCCGCGGTCATCGCCAGCGTGGCCGGGGTGCGTCCCCATACCGACAGGACCCCCGAGGCGATGGCGATGCGCCTGGTGGCCAGCGCGATCTCGGCGAGCACCGCGGTGGAGTCGAGCCCCCAGCCCTCGGGCATGGCGAACACCTCGTACCCCAGTTCGTCGGCCAGCCGCGCGGTCGCCAGAATCACCTCGCGCCGGGTCTCCATCGGGGTCAGCTGCACCCCGCGACGCCGGGCCGTCATCCCTCCCCGCCCACGCCGAAGCCGCGCGTCACCGTGACCCATACCGTCCTGGCCGCCGCCATGACCCGGCCGCCGGGGCCGACCAGCACCGACGCGGCGGACAGCGTGCGGCCGGAGCGCCGCAAGGGCCAGCCGACCACGTGGCACGCCTCGCCCGCGTGCGGGAGCGCGTCGATCCGCGCCCTCATGCGCCCGAGGACGATCGCGGTGCCGCCGGGCAAGCCGGCCGCCTCCAGGGCGGCCAGCCCGCTGGGGCAGTCCAGCGCGGCCCACACGACGGCGGCCCGGACCCGGCCGTCGTCGCCGGCGACCGAGGAGTCGGGCGTCCACGGCGCGGCGCACGTCCCGGTGCCGTTCACAGGCCCGGAAAGGATCCCCAGGCCGTCGCCCGCCGCGCGGTCCGGGCCGCAGACGAAACAGCCCGGGAACACCGGGTCGCCGTAGTAGGTGGCTCGGTCGGCCGCGGCCCGCGCCTGCGCGAGCGTGATGGCGGCCGGCGCCTCCAGGTCGATCTCGGCCGTGTTCCGTCGCACTGTCGCCAGCAGCATGCCGTCGCGGTCCTCCATCAGCAGCCCGCCGTCGGCGTCGCCGCGTACCTCCAGCGGCCGGTCCAGGGGCGGCGGGCGATGCAGGGTGACCTCGGCGGGCCCATCGGCGAGTGCCGCCAGCGAGCCGCAGGCGAAGCCGCCGTTGGCCACGCCCGGCGGTCCGCAGAACCGCGATTCGAAGTGGATGACATGGGTTGGACCGGTCATCGGCGGATTCCCCCTCGGCGGTGGTCGATGTCGTGCCGAGGCTAGGCGGGACCCCGCCCCACCGTCAGGCGGGAAATCACCCGCGCCGCTACCTCAGTGGTACCTCACCGTCGGCCTGCGCCCACCAGACGGCGACCTGCGCGCGCGAGCGGAATCCCAGCCGCACGCGGATCCGCTCCACGTGCCCCTCCGCGGAGCGTTCCTGGATGCCCAGCCGACCGGCGATCTGCCGGTTCGTCAGGCCCTCGGCGACCAGCGCCGCGACCTGCGCCTGCCGGGGGGTGAGCGGGTGCCCCGGCGAGGGGCGTGGGGCCTCCCCCGGCTCGCCGAGGAAGTCCAGGATCGCGTGGACGAGAGCCTGGGCGTCGCCCGCGTGCGGGAAGTGGCTGCGTCCGCTGAGCGTGACCAGCCGCGCGGACGGTATGCGGGCGGCCAGCTCGCGCCCCAGCCGGTACGGGATGGCCCGGTCGTCGCGGCGGTGCAGCACCAGCGTCGGCGTGAGAACCCCTTCGACCAGGTCGTCCACGTCGTTCCGGTAGCACTGGTCGAGCAGTTGGCAGGCGACCTCGGCGGACGTCGCGCCGCGCTGCAACTCGGCGAACCACGCCTTGGTCTCGGCGCTGCCGTCAGGCAGGAAGATGTCCGCCAGAACGTCCGAGCCGAGTCCCCAGTGCGCGCGCACCAGGTCCATCACCGCCGCGCGGAGCTCGGGCGAGGCTATCCGGCCGCCGACGGCGTAGCCGCCGTACAGGACGAGGCGCTCGACCCGGGCGCCCCAGCGCGCCGCGAAGGCGACCGACACCGGGGCGCCCATGGAGATACCGAGCAGGTCGAATCGTTCCAGTGCGAGATGGTCGGCAAGCGTCGCGAGCACGTCCAGATCGGTGTCGAGGGTCTGGCGGCCCGGTGGGGGGTCGCTCAGCCCGCAGCCTGGCTTGTCGTACAGCACCACGGTCCGCCGCCGGGCGAGGGGCGCGTAGAAGCCGCGCACCGCCGGGTCCTGCCACATCAGCTCAAGGTGGCCGATCCAGGCGGCGGGTACCACCAGCGGCGGGCCGTGACCGATCGTCGCATAGGCCAGCCGGCCTCCGGTGGGCAGCGGGAGGAAACGCAGGTCGTGAGGCGGTAATCGGTCGACCGTCCGCGGCACCGCGGGCTGACGCATGGCGGACCTCCCCTGGGCGGCCGACGCGATCATCTCGTGTGCACCTCACTATCCCACGCCGTACTCATCTGCCGCGATGAGCGTGGCTCACGTGAGCACGAGTGGACGACGCCAGCGAAGCGGGGGAGCGGCAGTGGCGAGCCTGCCCCGGCGCCATGCAACTGCGACGACGTACTCGCAAGCGCCCGCGATTCGGTGCTGCCGAGCAGATCACGGCAGATGAGCACATCGGCGGAAAATGGTTGGACGGGACGACACTAGGGCTGATAGCGTCCCGCAGACCGTGAAATCGCACCAGGAGGTGAGACCCATGAACGCTGTATCGATGTGGGTGCTCCCCCTTGCCGTCACGGTCGGGCGATTGACGTAGGCGTCGCCGGGAGCGCCTCGACAAGGCAATCCCGAAAGGCAACAACCTATGAATTCTGTGCATTTCACTTCGGGCATGGGCGAGCATGCCGTAGTGGTCACGCGGGTCGCGGACAAGCAATGGCACGCTGTGGAGGACGACCGGATGGTCGGCCGAGGCTATGTTTCGCGCAGGCCCGACGGGCGGATCTTCCTCAGCATCGACGCGTGGCACGGCACGGTCTTCGACCAACTCGCCGATGCCATGCTGGCGGACCTGCCCAAGCCGCTGTACACGGTGGTTGACGAGGCTGACCTCGACCTGGCCTCCCATTGGGAGCGAGCCGGCTTCACGACCCGACGCCGCGAGTGGGAGTACCTCGTGCCCACCGACCCGCGGGTCACGGGGCTCGGCTCAGTCCTGCCGCCGTCGGGCGTGACGATAGTGGCCGTCGGCGAGGCGGAGGAAAGTCCTCTGCGCGCGTTGGACCGCGTGATTCGCGACGAAGTCGAGGCCACCGTCGGATGGCAGGAGATGCCGGCTGAGGTGTTGCCCCGCCCGGACGGCGATACCGTGGTGGACCCGTCGAAGTACGCGGTGGCCGCACAGTCCGATGAATATGTGGGACTGATCCGGGTGGCGCCGGTGACCCGGCAGCCACGGATCGGGCTGATCGCGGTCCGGCACGACCAGCACCGCCGCGGTATCGCTCGGGCGCTGCTCGCCCACGTGCTGGGTTCGCTGCACCGCTGCCGGATCGAAACGGCATCGGCCGAAGTGAACGAATCCAACGGGGCGGCCATGGCGCTGTTCGAGGGCATCGGCGCCCGGCGGGCGAGCAGCAACCTGGAGTTCGTGCTCCGCTGACGCCCCCACCCCCCGCATCACCGCGCCAGGGGGCCGGGCTCGAAGCACACGCGGACCTCACAGTCACCGACCGGAGAAGTGCGAGAAACATGACAAGAACAGCAGGCGGCATCGAAGTCGAGGGCACTGTCGTCGAGTGCCTCCGCAACGCCAACTTCAGGGTGGAGCTCGAGAACGGGCACAAAGTGCTGGCGCACATCAGCGGGAAGATACGGAAGAACTACATCAAGATCTTGCCGTATGACCGGGTGCTAGTGGAGCTCAGCCCATACGACCTCACCCGCGGCCGGATCCTCTTCCGATACAGGACGTAGCGGCGGGCTGGACGCGTCGAAAGAGGAAAGCAGTCTCCGCTCTGGATCGGAAATGTGCTCGCTGCGGGAATCAGAGTGAGGTCCGATCCGGGCGGGGGATCTCATGTGCGCGCGAGCCTGCCTCCCGTACCTGTGAGCGACGTTGATCGGTGTGGCCGTGCGTGGCCAGAATGAGATCATGGGGACAGGGGATGCGGGTGGCCTCCGTCAAGCGCTGGCATGGGTGCGTGCGCGGGTAGGGGAAACGCTTCGGCGGCGGGAGACCCCTGGCGCCGGGCGTCGGGAGCCGCCTGGCGCCCGGCGGCGGTCGTCCCGAGAATGGGACGGGGAGTGCCCGTACCAAGGGCTGGCGCCGTTCGAGAGCGACAGGAGCGAGCTGTTCTTCGGGCGCCGGCGGGCGATCCACAACCTGCTGCGGCGGCTCGGGCCGAGGCTGGCGGAGCACGGGTGCGTCCTGCTGGTGTCGGGTGCCTCGGGTGTGGGCAAGTCGTCGCTGTTGCGGGCCGGTCTGATGCCGGCGCTGGGCGAGGGGATGTTGCCGGTGCCCGGCTCGGGGGAGTGGCCCCGGCTGCTGCTCACACCCACCGCGAACCCCTTGCGCGCGCTGGCCCAGGCGTGGACGGAGACGCATGGCGGGCACGTCGAGACGGTGTACGAGACGCTCCGGGACGACCCGCGGGCGGCTCTCGCGGAGGCCGGCCGCTTCGTCCTGGTCGTCGACCAGTTCGAGGAACTGTTCACCCTGGTGACCGACGAGCAGGAGCGCCAGGCGTACGTACGGGCCCTGCAGGCGATGGCCGAAGGCCCGCCGCGCGCAGGGGTGATCATCGGGGTGCGCGCGGACTACTGGGACCGTTGTGCGGCCTACCCGCAGTTCGCCGAGGCCATCCAGGACGGCCAGGTCATCGTCGAGCCGATGGCGGAGCCGGATCTGCGGCTGGCGATCACCGGCCCCGCGGCCGCGGTGGGCCTGGAGATCGAGCCCGGCCTGGTGGACATCATCCTGAGTGAGCTGCGCGTCGGCGGCGTGCAGGGGGATGGGCCGGGGAACGGGTACGTCGACGGGTTCGAGGCCGCCTCCCTGCCGCTGCTGTCGCAGGCCCTGCTCAACACCTGGGAGAGGCGCGAGAACGGCAGGCTGACCACCCGGGGCTATGAGGAGTCCGGCCGGGTCCGCGACTCCGTGCGGCGTACGGCCGACGAGGTCCTCGGCCGGCTGCCGGCGGAGGACCGCAAGGCCGCGCTGCGGATCTTCCGGCGGATGGCGCTGATCACCACGGGCGGGCGGCTGGCGCGGCGCCGGGTGACGCTGGCCGAGATCCACGCCGCCGGGTCCGCGCAATCGGCGCAGCGGCGTGCCCAGGTCGAGGAGTTGCTCTCGGCGTTCGCCGACCGGCGCCTTCTCACGCTGCACGAGGACAGCGCCGAGATCGCCCACGACGCCCTGCTGACCGCCTGGCCCACGCTGCGGCAGTGGCTCGAACCCGACATGACCGCGCAGGCGGTGTACGACCAGCTCGTCGAGGACGCCACGCGGTGGGCCGGGCACCACCGCGACCCTGCCTTCCTCTACCGGGGCGCCCGGTTGCTGGCGGTCCAGGACAGCCGGCCCCGCTGGGATCGCGACCCCGACAGTTTCCCGCCGCCCGGACCCACGGTGGAGCGCTTCATCACGGCATCCACGGGGGCGGCGCGGCAGGCGGGCCGCCGCCGACGCCTCGTCATGGCCGGTCTCGCGGCGCTGTCGGTGCTCGCCCTGGTCGCCGCCGGCGCCGCCGTCAACGCGGCGAACAACGCCGACCGGCAGGCGGACAACGCCGACCGGCAGCGACGGCTGGCGCTCTCGCGCCAACTGGCCGCGGAGAGCGAGATCGCCGATGACCCGGTGACGTCCGCGCTGCTGGCCGTGACGGCGTGGCGGATCGACCGCACTCCCGAGGCCCGCCACCGCATGCTGGACGCGGCGGCGCGTGGGGACCGGGGGGTCTTCTCCGCGCAACGCGGATCCGTCACCGAGCTGCTGTTCGACCCCGACGGCTCGATCATCGCGACCGGAGGCGACGACGGCGTCGTGCGGCTGTGGGACACGGCGTCACACCGGCAGCTCGGCGCCCAGATCGTCCACAAGGAGAAGTTATGCGTCCTGGCCTTCCAGGCGGCCTTCAGCCCGGACGGGAAGGTTCTGGCCACGGCATGCTTCACCGGTGTCCTGTTCTGGGACGTGTCCACGCGCCGGCCGCTGGGCGGCCCGCTGGACGCCAAGGACGGGGTGTCGGCGATGACGTTCAGTCCGGACGGCAGGACCCTCGCGACCTCGACCCCTGAGGGCGCCGTCCGGTTGTGGGACATGGCCGCCCGCCGCCAGATCGGAGCCGACATCGGACCCGCCGGCCACGGGTCCGTCCGCAAGGCCGTCAAGGAGGTGGCCTTCAGCCCGGACGGGAAACGCCTGATCACCGCCGGGGCCGACGACACCGCGCGGATCTGGGACGTCGCCACCCGCCGCCAGGTCGGCAAGGCGCTCACCGGGCACACCGGCGACATCACCGGCATGTCCCTCAGCCCGGACGGGTCCACCCTCGCGACGATCAGCGTGGACCGGACCCTCCGGCTGTGGAACCTCGCCACCCGCAAGCAGATCGGCGGCGCCCTGCGCGAACCCGGCAGCGGCCTCGGCTTCCGAGGGGTGGCCTTCAGCCCGGACGGGAAGAGGCTCGCCACCACCGGGGCGGACGGTTTGACCAGGCTGTGGGACACCGCCGCCCGCCAACCGGTGGGCCCGCCGCTGACCGGCAGGCGGTCGAACGTCGCGAGAGTGGCCTTCAGCCCGGACGGGCGAACCCTCGCGGCCGCCGGCGGGGACGGCAAGGTGTGGTTGTGGGACCCGAGGGTGCACCGACAGCTCGGCGCCGGGATGCCCGCCACGTTGGACGTCGTCTTCAGCCCGGACGGAAAGACCCTGGCCGCCTCCGACCCCGTGGTCGCCCTGGGCACCGGCGAGGCCGATCGCGGCGTCCGGTTCTACGACGTGGCCACCCAGCGCGAAGCCGGCCCTCGCCCGCGCCCCGAAGGCGACCCCGCGCCCGACGCCAACGCCGTCGTCCACTCGATCAGATTCAGCCGCGACGGGAGGACACTCAGCACGGCGAGCACCGACGGCACCGTACGACTGTGGGACACCGCGACCCGCCGTCAGATCGGCGCCGCCGCCCTTCTGGGGCCCAACGCGGAGTTGAGTCCCGACGGCAGGCTGCTCGCCACCTGGGTACGTGGCGGCTCCATCGGGTTCTGGGACGTCGTGGGCCACCGCGAGGTCGGGCCCCGCATCACCGTCCCCGGCCACACCGACCTCGTTCCGGCGATGGCGTTCAGCCCCGGCGGCGCCACCCTTGCCCTGGCGGGCAACGACCGTACCGTGCGGCTTTTCGACGTGGCCACGCACCGCCAGATCGGCGCCCCGCTGCCCGCCGGTGTCACGAGCTTCCACACCGCTCTGGCGTTCAGCCTCGACGGCGAGACCCTCGCCACCACGGCGGAGGACGGCACCGTACGACTGTGGAACGTGGCGGGGCAGCGCGAGATCGGAGCCATCCTGACCGGTCACACCGACGTCGTCGCCGCGATGGCGTTCAGTCCCGACGGCAGGACTCTTGTCACCGGCTCCGCGGACAGCACCGTACGGCTCTGGGATGTGCCGACCCTCCGTCAGATCGGCCCCCCGCTGACCGGTCATGCGAAGACCGTGGTCGGGGTCGCCTACAGCCCGGACGGGACCACGCTCGCCACGGTGAGCGCCGACCGGACCCTGCGGCTGTGGAACGTCGCCGCCCCCGCCGACCCCGCCGCCACGGTATGCGCCAACGCGGGCCGCTCCTTCACCTGCGCCGAATGGCAGCGCTACGTGTCCGGCGAGGAATTCCGGCAGGTATGCCCTTAGGTGGTCAGCCGAGCAGGGAGCGGACGTACTCGCCGACCGTCCTGGTCGGGCGGCCGATGAGGTCGGTCAGCGTGCCGGGGGTGTCGGCGAGCCAGCCACGGGAGATGTTGACGTCCACGTCGGCCAGGGTTTCCGCGAACGGAGCCGGGACGCCGGCGCCGGCCAGGACGCCCGCGTAGTCGTCCTTCGGCAGGTTCTGATAGGCGACCTCCTTGCCGGTGACCTCGGCGATCTCGGCGGCCAGGTCGGCGAGGGTCCAGGCGGTGTCACCCGCCAGCTCGTACACCTTGCCGTCGTGGCCCGTTTCGGCTAGCACGGCGGCCGTTCCCGCGGCGTAGTCCGCGCGGGAGGCCGAGGCGATCCGGCCGTCGCCGGCGGCGCCGTAGACGGCGCCGAGCTGGGGGGCCACCGTGATCGACTGCTCGTAGTTCTCGTGGTACCAGTTGTTGCGCAGGATCGTGTACGTCACGCCGGACGCCTTGATGTACTCCTCGGTGGCCCGGTGATCGGCGGCGAGCCCGGCCTCGGTGGTGTCGGCCTTGGGCGCGCTGGTGTAGACGAGCGTGGCGCCGACCTCCTTGGCCGCGTCCACGATCGCGGCGTGCTGCTGCGCCCGGTGGGGGTCGATGCCCGAGATGAGCAGCACCTTGGTGGCGCCCTGCAGCGCGCTCTTGATCGTCTCCGGCCGGTCGTAGTCGGCTTCCCGGACCTCGACGCCCAGGTCGGCGGCCTTCTCCGGGGTGCGTGCGGCCGCGACGATCTCCGATGCCGCCACGCGCTGCTTCAGGTCCTCGATCACCAGTCGGCCCAGATGTCCGCTGGCTCCGGTCACCACGATCATGATGCTGTACTCCCCTATAAGTTAGTACTTTCGAAACGTAAGTGCTTGCTAGGGCGTAAGGTAGCACGTATGGAGGAGTTCGAGAACCTGGTGGCCGATGTCTTCTCACGCAAGTGCACCTCCCGCGCGGTGCTGGAGACCATCACCGGCCGCTGGGCGATTCTGGCGCTGACGGCCCTGCACGAGGGGCCCTACCGCTTCAACGCGCTGCGCCGCCGCGTCGACGGGGTGAGCGAGAAGATGCTGTCCCAGACCCTCCAGGCCCTCGAACGCGACGGCATGGTGCTGCGCGTGGCCGAGCACACGATCCCGCCCCGGGTCGAATACAGCCTCACCCCGCTCGGCCGCGAAGCCGCCGAGCACCTGGTCCCCCTCATTTCCTGGCTGGAGGACCGCATGCCCCAGGTGACCTCCGCCCGCGAGAGCTATCAGGGGCGTTAGTTCCCACCCCGGGTGCCCGTGCCTCGCAGCGGGCGAGACACGGGCGGACATGGAAGGGTCTACCTTTCGTTGAAGGGCGCGACCGTGATCTTGTCGATCACCGGGGCGTATGACGAGCGAAGGAGCACCCCGGGGAAGGTCTGCGAGGCGTAGGTGGTGCCGTCGAAGTTCGGGAGTTCCGCTGAGGAGAACCGCAGCGTGTTCTCTCCCTTCTTCAGTTTCACCGGGACGGTGAGTTCCCAGAAGTTGTTCGCGTGGAAGCTGTGCGGGAACAGCACGCGCTGCGGGGCGCCGCCGTTCACCGAGACGTCGGCGTGCCTGGTGAGCGGGTCCGGGTTGTAGTGCGTGGCGGCCGACTGCTCGGGGTTGGAATAGCGGATGCGCATGGCGTACGTGCCGGAGCCGGCCGCCCGCACCTTGAAGGTGAGCGTGCTGTCATTTCCGGGCGCGCCCCCGACATCGGTGACCGCGGCCTGGCCGCTCGCCAGGGAGAGCTGTGCGACCTTCGCGGTCCCGGCGAGCTGGGCGGCCTCCGCCTCGTACACGGTGGCCGGCAGCGCGCCGGCGGCCCGCCGTACGTCGAGGCGGTCGATGAGCGACGTGCCGGACTTTCCGGTGACCGTGACCTTGTTGACGCCGCCGGACAGGGATACCGCCGCGGTGGCGGCGCCGCGCCGGGCGTCCATCACCTCCAGGCCGTTGACGGTCACCGAGGCCCGGCCGGAGCCGGACATCCTGAGGTCGAGTGCGGCCGCGGCGTCCTTGGCGGAGTAGACCCAGAAGGTGGCCGACTGGCCACGGCCGGCCTCGACGCCCCCGGAGCCGGAGACCGCGCCGCCCTTCACGGAGTAGGACGTGCGGGCGCCGCGCAGGTCGGCGAGCTCGGCCTCGTAGATCGAGGTCGCCGCCGCCGGGTTCGGCTGCGACAGCAGGATCCGGTCGACGATCGCGTCCCCCTGGGTGGCCTTGGCGCCGTCGAGGCTCCGCGCCGCCAGGGAGATCACGTGCGTGCCCGCGGTGAGCTCGACGGTGGTGTCCGCGTGGTCCCACACGACCCACTTGTAGCCGAGCGGCAGGAACAGCTCCTGCTCGGCGGCCCCGTCGACGCGGACGAAGACGTTGGTCGGCCCCTGCTCGCGTACCCGGTCGAAGGTGTTGAGCGAGTTGGCGAAGACGCCGAGGTCGTAGCGGTCGGCGCGCGGGACCTCGACCGTGAAGTCGAGCACCCCGTCCGAGCCGGTACGCAGCCCGCCGACGTTGTAGCGGCCGGAGGTGTAGAACTTCGACACGTCCGAGGGAGAGCCCTCGGGGCCGTTGCGGCTGTAGCCGGTGCCGGTGTACTTGGCGTCCTCGGCCTCGTACGACCGCTCCCACAGCTTCGGCGCGGGCGACGTCGCGGTCCCCGAGCCGGCGGGGGTGAGCACGATCTCGTACGCCGACGACTCCGTCAGCCTGGGCAGGTCGCCGCCGCCGAAGTCGAACACCACGGTCCCGTCCTTGACGGCGACGTCGCGTTCGGCGACGATCTCCGGCTGGGCCGAGTCGCCGAGCTGGCCCGTCCACGGGATCTCCCGCACCCAGGCGTGCACGGTGCGGCCGAAGAGGCCGGCGGGGACGTTCTCGAAGCGGATGTGCCCGGCGCTGCCGGCGCCGCCGAAGATCGCGCGGGCCTGCCTCTTTCCGGGATCGAGCGTCGCGACGCCCTGCAGGGTGTAGTTCTGGCCCGGGTACGGCGGCGTGACCGGCACCGTGTGACCGCTCATGCTGCCGTAGGCGTTGAACAGCCACCACTGGCCGTTGCCCCGGTTGGCCTGGACGGCGGAGTCGGACAGGTTGCCGTCGATGTTCCAGTACGCGATGTCGGCGTCGATCTTCGACTCCTCGATGGCCGACACCCACTGGATCATCTGGCCGGGAACCGAGGTGTGGTAGTTGAAGGCGTACTCGTTGACGTTGACGGGCAGCTTCTTCCCGGCGTACTTCGTGCCGGCGAAGACCGCGGCCTCCATCTCGCGGTAGCGCTTGACGCTCTCCCGCACCTGCTCGGGGTGGCTGAGCTCGTGCCAGGTCAGCACGTCGGGCACGGTGCCCGCCTTGGCGGTGTGCTCGAGGTAGCCCTTCACCTGGGCGTACAGCACGCTGGTGTTGGGTCCGGCGATCCGCGCGGCCGGCATCCTGCCCTTGATGAGCGCGTACACGTCGTCCCACGCCTGGAAGTAGTCGCGCGGGTCGCTGAGCCAGCTCACCCCGTTGTAGCTCCACTCGCCCGTGCCGAACATGTTGCCTTCGGGCTCGTTGAACGGCACGAAGACGATGTTGTCCTGATATTTCGGGTCAAGCTGGAGGGCCTGGTCGACCTGCTTGGCGATCTTCTCCTTGAACAGGTCGAGCTTCTCCCGCGGAGTGCTCCCCGGCCACTGGTAGGGGAAGCCGCGGTGGATGTCGGTCATGTAGATGTACACGTCGCCGTCGGTGCTGTCGGCGAGCGGCTTGACCACCTCGAGCGCGTCGGCGCCGGGGTGCTGCGCGCCGTCCTGGGCCTTGGTCGAGACGGTACGCAGGCGCATGCCCTCGATCAGGTTGTTCGTCGGCACCCCCGGGCCATAGAGGCCGTAGAGCGTGCCGGACGCGCCGCCGTGGAAGGGACCGGTGTCCTTGCCGAGGTCGATGGCGAGCTGGCCTTCGCGGATCACGGTGACGGTGGCGGTGACGGGCCGGCCGCCGGCCGTGCCGGTCACGGAGAAGGATCCGGCGGTGGCGTAGTCGGCGGGGTTCACCGGTGACCAGGTGATGGGCAGCTCACGCTCGTAGCCGTCGGAGAAGGTGGCGCGGACCGTGGCGGGCAGCGCCGGCGCGGTGCCGATGATCGTGCGGACGGCGAAGGCGTTCTCGGCCAGTCCGGTGGATGTGGGCACCTCACCGCCGACGACGGCGGCCACCTGTTCGGCCGACAGCGCGGCGCCGTAGACGCGGAAATCGTCGATCGCGCCGTCGAACAGCGGATCCGGATAGAACGAACGACCGATGAACCCGGCGGACGTCGTGGTGGCGTCGATCAGGTCCGCGGCGGTCACGGTGGTGGCGGCGGAGTCGACGGCGGCCCCGTCGAGGTAGGTGGTGATGCGCTTCGCGGCGGTGTCGAGGGTGACCGTCAGCGTCTTCCAGGCACCGGCCGGCAGCGGGGCCGAGCCGGTGACCTGGGCCTCACCGCCACCATAGGAGGAGGTGATCGCCGTACGCAGGCGGCCGTCGTTGTTGGACGGCGTGCTGAACAGGTAGCGGCCGGTGTCCTTGCCCAGCGCGTAGATCCATTGCCAGGGAGCGGCGGTGCCGTCCCACTTGACCCGCGCCGACACCGTCAGGTCGGTCTTGCCCTTGATCGCGGCCAGCGGCACCTGTACGTAGGCGCCGTCGGAGTTCGGGGAGCCGCCGGGCAGGCTCAGGGCGTGGCCATCGGACGCCCCGGCCACCAGCGCCGCCGTGGAGCCGTTGACCAGCGTCCCGTTCAGGCCGTTGCCGGAGGAGTCGGTGATGGAAGCGGTGCTGATGTCGTCGGTGTCGAACTCGTAGACGAGCTCGGGAGCGGGCGGGTCGGCGGTCGCGGCGGCCATCGGGACGCCAGTGGTTAACGCGATGGTGAGCGCGGCCGGAAGGAGCCCGGCACGCATGACCTTGGTGATGCTCGTCAATGTCATCACGACTTCCCTCAAAGGGTCGGGGGTGCTGGTGGGGGAGTGCCGGTCCCGGTTCACCAGTGATGTGAGCGCTAACACGTCTCAGGGAGTCGATCCGCAGTGCAACGAGGGTTTCGCGTAGGTTACGTAGCCGCGCTGTCGCCCGTCAATGCGCTGGCCGCATCCGCGCCTCGCTGTTTCCGGCATGTCACGATTCGATATCGCGCCCTTGACGTCCGCCGTCTCGTGGGTAACAGTCGAGCCACATCGTTGAACCGGTTCGCTCGATTCCGAGGAGCCGTCGGCGGACGCTTCTGTGCCGGTGCCGAGTCGCGGGAGACGTCAGTCTGGAAATCCCCAGGAAAATGGCGGTTTCTGCCCGGCTTTCCGGTCTTCGATGCAGGGAGTCCGCAACGTCATCGTCGAACCGGTTCGACAGATATGGGAGGTGAGTGTGGCGACGATCGGAGACGTGGCCCGGGAGGCCGGGGTGAGCCGCAGCACGGCGTCTTACGCGCTGTCGGGCAAGCGGCCCATCTCGGAAGAGGTCCGCCTGCGCGTGCTGGCGGCGGCCGAGGCGCTCGCGTACACGCCGAACGCGGGTGCTCGCGCCCTGGCCACATCCCAGACCAAGGTCCTCGGTCTGCTCGCCCAGTTCCACGAGGACGAGTTCGCGCCCGCGATGATGCAGTACATCCTGGGCGTCACGGACACCGCCCGCGACCTGGGCTACGACACGCTGCTGGTCACCGAGGCCGACGGCGCGCGGGCGCTGCGGCGCATCACCGATTCCCGCATGGTGGACGGCGTCGTCCTGATGAACATCGCGCAGGAGGACTCACGGCTGCCCATCCTGCGTGCGGCGCCGCAGCCGGGCGCGCTGGTCGGCCTGCCGGGCGACTGCTCGGGACTCGACGTGTTCGACCTCGACTTCGAGGAGGCCGGAAGGGGCATGGTGGACCACCTCCACCGGCTCGGCCACCGCGAGCTCATCCTGGTCTCGCAGCCGGAACACGTCGTCGAGCGCGGCGGCGCGTACGTGTGGCGGCTGAGGGACGCCGCCCTCGAACGCGCGCGGCAGCTCGGTGTCACGCTGCACGCGGTGTACGGCGAGTCCCGGCAGCCGGCCGTCGGACGCCTGCTCAACGCCTTGCTCGACGCGCACCCCTCGGCGACGGGCCTGCTGATCAACAACGAGGCGGCCGCCGCGGCGCTGCCCTCCGTCACCTACGAGCGGGGACTCCGGGTGCCCACGGACCTGTCGGTCATCGGGCGCTACTCCGCCGAGTTCGCCGCCACCTTCTCCCTGCCCTATTCGTTCATCGAGAGCGCACCCGACCGGTTGGGCGCCATGGCGGTACGCCAGCTCGTCCGCCGCGTGGAATCGGCGGCGGCCCGCAGCGAGCCGTTCGTCGTGCGCTTCATCTCCCCCGAACTGGTGTCCCGGGGAAGCACCGCACCCCCGAAAGCCCCGCCCGCCCGCTGAGCGCGGGCCACAGCCCCAACGACCGTCCGGCCACAGTAAAATGTGAGCGCTAACATTGGAGGAATCCAATGCCCCGTCCATCCACGTCCACGAAGGTCGGTGCCGCCGTCCTGGCACTGTCCGCTCTGGCAGCCTGCTCATCGGCTCCCCAGAGCGGCGCCGCCACCAGCAGCGCGTCCGCCGGCGCCGCCTACACGTGGTGGGACCCGTACCCGCAGCACGACCCGGCCTCCGCCTGGGCCAAGCGGGTGAACACCTGCGGGCAGCAGGCCGGCGTCACCATCCAGCGCACCGCGTACGACACGACCGCGCTGACGAACCAGGCCCTGCTCGCGGGCCAGGAAGGCAACGCGCCCGACGTCATCCTCCTCGACAACCCCGCCGTCTCCACCCTGGCGGACGCGGGGATGCTCACCTCGATGGGCGACTTCGGCCTCGACACCACGAAATTCGACAAGAACCTCATCGCCGCCGGAGAGCTGGACGGCAAGACGTACGGCATCCCCATCGGCGCGAACACCCTCGCGCTGTACTACAACAAGAAGCTCCTCGACGCCGCCGGTGTCGACCCGAAGTCGATCAAGGACTGGGCCTCGCTCAACGCGGCGCTGAAGAAGGTCAAGGCCGCGGGCAAGAAGCCGATCACGTTCTCGGCCATCGGCACGGAGGAGGGCTCGTTCCAGTTCCTGCCGTGGTTCTGGGGCGCCGGCGCGCAGCTCACCCAGCTCGACTCGCCCCAGGCCATCGAGGCGCTCACCCTGTGGAACACGTGGATCAAGGACGGCACCGCACCCAACTCGGTCATCAGCAACTCCCAGAACACCACGTGGGAGGAGTTCCTCACCGGCGAGTTCGCCTTCGCCGAGAACGGCACCTGGCAGATCAACAGCGCCGCGAAGGCCGGCTTCCCCACCGGCATCGTGCAGATCCCGGGCAAGGACGGCGGGGCCGCCCCCACACCCACGGGCGGCGAGTTCATCACGGTCCCGGTGCAGAAGGACACCCAGCGCTACAGCACCACCAAGAAGATCCTCGAATGCATGACGACGCCCGAGGGCCTGGTGGAGACCGGTACGACGTTCGCGTACTACATCCCCTCCACCGCGGACGGGCAGAAGGCGATCCTGGCGAAGGAACCCGGCCTGCAGCCGTGGGTCGAAGCGGTGCGGTCGGCCAAGGGCCGGACGAGCGACAACCTCGGCACCAAATACCCGAAGATCTCCGAGGCCATGTGGACGGCGGTGCAGAAGGCGCTGAGCGGCACGGCGAGCCCGGCTGACGCGCTCAAGGCCGCACAGGCCCAGGCCAAGCAGGCGATCGGCGGCTGAGCGGTGCTCACGCGGACTCGCACCCAGGCGGTGGCGGCCGTCGACGACAGCGCGGTGAGCCGGGCGGCGGCCCCCACCGTCCGGCGCCGCTCGCGGCAGTGGACCGCCTTCGCCTTCCTCGCGCCGCTCGTCGTCTACCTGGCCCTCTTCTACGCCTATCCGCTCTACCGCAACATCGACCTCAGCGTCCACGACTACACGCCGCGCGCCTTCGTGCGGGGCGATCCCGAGTTCACCGGGCTGGACAATTACCTGGACGTCGTCTCCGACGACACGTTCCTGGCCGCCCTGCGCAACACGGCGCTGTTCACCCTGGGGTCCATCGCCGTCCAGTACGCCCTCGGCCTGGCCCTCGCGGTCTTCTTCCACCGCAACTTCCGCCTGTCCGTGGTGCTGCGGGCGATGTTCCTCGTGCCGTGGCTGCTGCCGCTGATCGTCTCCGCCTCGACCTGGTCGTGGATGCTCAACAGCGACAGCGGCATCGTCAACACGGTCCTCCAGGCGTTCGGGATCGGCCAGATCAACTGGCTGACGTCCCCCGGCACCTCGCTGCTGTCCGTCACGGTCGCCAACATCTGGCTCGGGATCCCCTTCAACCTGGTGATCCTCTACGCCGGGCTGCAGAACATCCCGGCCGACCTGTACGAGGCCGCCGGCCTGGACGGGGCGGACTCGTGGCAGCGGTTCTGGCGCATCACCTTCCCCCTGCTGCGCCCGGTGTCGGCGATCACCCTGCTGCTCGGCCTGATCTACACGCTCAAGGTCGTCGACATCATCTGGATCATGACGAAGGGAGGTCCGGCGGACGCGTCCACGACGCTGGCCACCTGGTCCTACCGGGAGGCGTTCGGCACCGGCCAGCCCGACTTCTCCCCGGCGGCGGCCGTCGGCAACCTGCTCATCCTCATCGCGTTCACCGCCGGACTCGCGTACGTACGGCTGCAGCGCAAGGAGGAACCATGAAAAGCGCGGTCGGGGTCGTCCTGGTGGGGGTGATGCTTTTCCCGGTCTACTGGATGTTCAACGTCTCGCTCACCAAGACGAGCGACATGCGGGCCGATCCGCCCCACTGGTTCCCCTGGAACCCCACGTTCGAGGGCTACACCGCGGCGCTCGGCCAGCAGCTTCCCGCCCTCGCCACCAGCCTCTTCATCGGCCTCGGCACCGTCGCGCTCACGCTGGTCGTGGCCCTGCCCGCCGGCTACTCGCTGGCGAAACTGCGGCCGCGCGGCGCCCGCGGGATCGACTTCGTGCTCCTCGTCGCGCAGATGATCCCCGCCGTCGTCATGGCCATGGGCTTCTACACGATCTACATCAGGCTCGGGATGCTGAACACCGTGGCGGGCCTGATCGTCGCCGACTCGACGCTGGCCGTGCCGTTCGCGGTCCTGCTCTTCCGGGCGTTCATGGCGAGCATCCCCCGCGAGCTCATGGCCGCGGCCCAGATCGACGGGGCGAGCACCTGGCGCACGTTCCGCTCCATCATCCTGCCGCTGAGCCGCAACTCGGTGATCACGGTCTCGCTGTTCGCCTTCCTGTGGGCATGGTCGGACTTCATCTTCGCCTCCACCCTCAACCGCAACAGCGACACCATCCCGATCACCCTCGGCATCTACCGCTACATCGGCAACAACACCACGCAGTGGAACTCGATCATGGCGACCGCCGTGATCGCGTCCATCCCGGCGGCCTTCCTGCTGGTCCTCGCGCAGCGCTACATCGCCGCCGGGGTCACCGCGGGGGCCGTGAAAGACTGACCGAAAGGCTCACGACATGACCGAAGGCACGCCGGACGGCGCCTGTCCCGTGCTGCCGTCCCACGGCCGGGTACGCCCTCTCGCGCAGGTCGCCATCACCGGCGGCTTCTGGGCCACCCGCCAGGCCGTCAACGCCACGGCGACACTGGCCCACTGCGAGTCGTGGATGGAGCGCCTCGGCTGGCTGTCGAACTTCGATCGTGTCGCCGACGGGACGACCGCGCCCGACCGGCCCGGCTGGCCGTTCTCCGACTCGGAGGTCTACAAGCTCCTGGAGGCTCTGGCCTGGGAGACGGGCCGTACCGGCGACCCGGAGGCGGAGGTCGCGATCAAGCGGCTCACCGCGCGCGTCGCCCGGGCGCAGGACCCGGACGGATACCTCAACACCTGCTTCGGGCACGGCGAGCAGCGGCCGCGCTACAGCGACCTCGAAGGCGGCCACGAGCTCTACAACCTCGGTCACCTCCTGCAGGCCGCGGTCGCGCGGCTGCGCACGGCAGGGGAGGACGACCTGGTACGGGTCGCGCGACGGGCCGCGGACCACGTGTGCCGGACCTTCGGCGCGAACGGCCTGCCCAAGATCTGCGGGCACCCGGAGATCGAGGTCGGCCTGGCGGAGTTCGGCCGGGCCCTGGGCGAGGAGCGCTACGTCGAGCAGGCCCGCCTGTTCCTCGACCGCCGCGGGCACGGCACGCTGCGGGACATCCCGCTGGGACGCGCCTACTTCCAGGACGACCTCCCGATCCGGGAGGCCGAGGTGTGGCGCGGCCACGCGGTCCGCGCGCTCTACCTCACCGCCGCGGCCGTGGACGTCGCCGTCGAACGCGGCGACGACGAGCTGCTGCGCGCCGTGGAACGGCAATGGGAGCGCTCGGTCGCGCGCCGGACGTACATCACGGGCGGCATGGGCTCGCGCCACCAGGACGAGGGGTTCGGCGAGGACTGGGAGCTGCCGCCGGACCGGGCCTACTGCGAGACGTGCGCGGGCGTCGCCTCGATCATGGTCTCGTGGCGGCTCTACCTGGCCACCGCCGACGTCCGCTACACCGACCTGATCGAGCGCACGCTCTACAACATCATCGCGACCTCCCCGAGCCCCGACGGCCGGGCCTTCTTCTACGCCAACCCCCTGCACCAGCGGGCGCCGGGCAAGCCGGCCGACGGGACCGAGGTGAGCCCGCGTGCCGAGGGCGGCAGCCGGGCGGCCTGGTTCGACGTCTCCTGCTGCCCCACCAACGTCGCGCGGACGCTGGCGAGCCTCGGTGGCTACCTCGCCACCGCGGACGGCGACGGCCTCCAGATCCACCAGTACGCGCCGTGCGCCATCAGCACCGAACTGCCGGACGGCAGGCGGGTGGCCGTGGACGTCGGGACCGGCTACCCCGAGACCGGGACCATCCGCGTCCGGATAACGGCCGACGAGCCGTCGCCCTGGACGCTCGCGCTGCGGGTTCCGGCATGGGCGGCCGGAGCCACGCTGAGCACCGACGGGTGGGCCCGGCCCGTCGAGCCCGGCATGGTCGAGGTGCGGAGAGCCTTCCGCGTGGGCGACGTCATCACCCTCGAACTGCCGATGGCGCCGCGCTTCACGTGGCCGGACCCCCGCATCGACGCCGTGCGCGGCTGCGTCGCCGTCGAGCGCGGCCCGGAGGTCCTGTGCGCCGAGTCCCGCGACCTCCCACACCCCGGCGGGCTCGACGCTCTGGCGATCGACCCGCTGTCCGGCCCGCGTACGGACGCCGGCGGCGTCCGGGTCCGCGGCCGGCTGCCCGGGCACCCCGACCGGACCTGGCCCTATCCCTCCGCCACCGATTCCCTTGACGCCACCGAATGGTTCGACGTGCCGCTGCGGCCCTACCACTCATGGGCTCATCGCGGCCCGTCGAGCATGCGCATCTGGTTGCCCGCATCCCTACCCCCCGAAGGAGAGCAACGTGCGTAAACCCCTCTTAGCCGTGATCACCGCGGTCGCGACCCTGGCGACCTTCGCGCCCCCGGCCGCGGCGGCGGGCGCGACACTGACCGTCAACGTCGCCCAGCCGTTCCGGCCGGTGACCCACCTCGCCTCGGGCGGCCTGTACGGCCTGGCGGAGAACGGCCGGCCGGCCGACTCCACCCTGTTGCCGATCAAGGTGAACTCGCTGACCCAGCCCGCGCCCGGCGTGGGCCAGCGCCCCAACGGCCAGCCGCCCGGCGGCGACTCCCTGCTGGTGGCCCCGCAGGCCACCCGCGTCGGCGCGGGCGAGTTCATCCGGATGCCCGACATCTACCCGGACTTCCCCTATCGATGGGTGAGCTGGGACGACTGGCTGGCCAAGGTGACCACCATGGTCAACGCCCGGCTCTCGGCCTCGACGGTCACGAACGTGATCGGCTGGGAGCTCTGGAACGAACCCGACTGGACCTGGAACACTGCCGCCGCGGGCAGCTTCAACGACGGCTGGGTACGCACTTTCCGGGCCGTGCGCGCGCTCGACGCGCCGACGCCGATCGTCGGCCCGAGCACCGCCACGTACAACCGCTCCTGGATGCAGTCGTTCCTGACCCGGGCCCGGGACACCGGCACGCTGCCCGACATCATCTGCTGGCACGAGCTGGTGAACCCCGACCGGATCGCCGCCGACCTCGCCGACTACCGCAACCTGGAGTCCTCGCTGGGCATCAGCCCGCGCCGCGTCTCCATCAACGAGTACGCCGCCACCGGCGAGGTGGACGTCCCCGGCCGGATCGCCAGCTACGTGGCCAAGTTCGAGCGCGGCGGCGTGGAGTCCGCGCACCGGGCCTTCTGGTACGAGTACGGCACCCTGAACGGCCTGGTCGTCAACAACAACCAGCCCACCGGCACCTGGTGGCTGTACAAGTGGTACGGCGACATGGCCGGCACCATGGTCACGACGACCCCGGCCACGCAGACCGGCCTGGACGGATTCGCCTCCTACGACGGTACCCGCAAGATCGTCAACGTGGTGTTCGGCAACGAGGCGGGCACCAACACCGTCAACCTGACCGGCATCGGCGCGCTGGGCTCCAGCGTCCGCGTCACGCTGCTGTCCACCCCGGCCGGCGGCCGCTTCACCGCCGTGACCGCGCCCACCACGATCTCCACGACGACCCGGACGGTCAGCGGCGGGCAGCTCAGCGTGTCGGTGCCCAACATGGCCGTCACCAGCGCCTACCAGCTCGTCGTCGAACCGGTCAGCGGAGTGCCCGCCTACCAGCAGCGGTACGAGGCCGAGAACGCCTCGGTGTTCCGCGCCCAGCGGCTGAGCGGCTCCAGCGCGTCGGGCGGCGGTTACGTGGGCCGGATCGACAACTCGGGCACACCGCGTACCGACAGCTACGTCGACTTCGTGGTGAACGTGCCGGCCGCCCGCGCGTACACGATGACCATCGGCTACGCCAACGCCACCGGCGCCACCGCCACCCAGGGCCTGGCCTACAACGGCGGAGCCTGGAGCACGGTCAGTTACCCGCCCACCCCGGCCTGGGGGCAGTTCGGCGCCACGATCGGCACCACCGTCACGCTCGCGGCCGGGTACAACGTGATCCGCCTGGCCAAGGGCTCGCCGTACTTCGCGGGCGGCACCGGATACGCCGAACTGGACTACATCCAGCTCGCCTGACGGCATTCTCAGCCGTTGACGAAGGTGAGGCTGGTCGCGTCGTAGCGGGTGCCCGCGACCTGCTCGGGCGGGGCGGCGGCCTCGATGGCGGCGAGGTCCTCGGTGGACAGCTCGACGGTCAGTGCCGCGAGGTTCTCCTCCAGGTAGCGCTGCCGCCGGGTGCCGGGGATCGGCACCACGTCGTCGCCCCGGTGCTGTACCCAGGCCAGAGCGAGCTGGCCGGCGGTGACTCCCTTCGCCGCCGCCAGCTCGTTCAGCTTCGCGACGATCGCCAGGTTCCGTGCGAGATTGCCGTCGGCGAAACGCGGCTGGCCGCGCCGCATGTCCGTCTCCGCCAGCCCCTCGACCGAGCTGTACCGGCCGGTCAGGAAGCCGCGCCCGAGCGGGGAGAACGGGACCAGGCCGATGCCGAGCTCGCGGCAGACCGGGGCGATCTCCGCCTCTGACGCTAGGCGTTAGAGCGCGCTCCAAGTCAACCGGTCAGGAATCGAGAAGCGAGCACCCTCGAGCCGCACCTAACGTGACTGCCACGGACATCACCACCACGACTTCAGGAGTGACCATGACCGACTCTGCCACCCAGGGAATCAAGACCGTCCTGCATCCCGTTTCCGACCTGGCGGCGGCCAAAGAGGTGTACGCCGCCCTGCTCGGCGTACAGCCGCAGGCCGACGGGCCCTACTACGTCGGCTTCGAGGCCGCGGGCCAGCACATCGGGCTGGTGCCGAGCGGTGGACCGCAGGGCATGACCTCGCCGGTGGCCTACTGGCACGTGCCGGACATCGAGGCGAAGCTGGCCGAGGTGACCGCCGCGGGCGCCACCGTGAAGGAGCCCGCGCACGACGTCGGCGGCGGCCGTCTGGTGGCCACCGTCACCGACCCCGACGGGAACGTCCTCGGGCTGCTTCAGGACCAATGATCCGAGGCCCAGAGGCTTCAGGGGCGAAGCGGACGTACTGCTCAAAGCTGGTTAGATCGACCCAGACGACGTCGTGACAGCGGCCCCCGCGTAAACAGATATGGAGACACGATGAGCACGACCACGAGGACGGACACGCAGTCGCCTGCGCCGCACATTGCCGACAGTCACGACTTGATCCGCGTGCATGGCGCGCGCGTGAACAACCTCAAGGACGTCAGCGTCGAGATCCCCAAGCGCCGGCTGACGGTGTTCACCGGCGTCTCCGGCTCGGGCAAGAGCTCGCTGGTGTTCGGCACGATCGCCGCGGAGTCGCAGCGGCTGATCAACGAGACCTACAGCGCTTTCGTCCAGGGTTTCATGCCGACGCTGGCGCGGCCCGAGGTCGACGTCCTCGAAGGGCTGACGACCGCGATCCTCGTCGACCAGGAGCGGATGGGGGCCAATGTCCGCTCCACGGTCGGCACCGCCACCGACGCCAACGCGATGCTGCGCATCCTCTTCAGCCGGCTCGGGCAGCCGCACATCGGCTCGCCCAACGCGTACTCCTTCAACGTCCCCTCGGTGCGGGCCAGCGGCGGGATCACCATCGAGCGCGGCGACGGCAAGACGAAGACCGAGAAGACGACCTTCAACCGTCTCGGCGGCATGTGCCCGCGCTGCGAGGGCATGGGCTCGGTCACCGACTTCGACCTGACCGCGCTGTACGACGGCAGCCTGTCCCTCAACGAGGGCGCGCTCACGATCCCCGGCTACAGCATGGACGGCTGGTACGGCCGCATCTACCGAGGCAGCGGCTTCTTCGACCCGGACAAGCCACTCCATAAGTACACCAAGCAGGAACAGTACGACCTGCTCCACAAGGAGCCGACCAAGATCAAGGTCGACGGGATCAACCTGACGTACGAGGGGCTGATCCCGAAGATCCAGAAGTCGATCCTGTCGAAGGACGTCGACGCGCTGCAGCCGCACATCCGCGCCTTCGTGGAGCGGGCGGTGACGTTCACGACCTGTCCCGAGTGCGAGGGCACCCGGCTCGCCGAGGCGACCCGGTCGTCGAAGATCAAGGGGATCAACATCGCGGACGCCTGCGCGATGCAGATCAGCGACCTGGCCGAATGGGTCCTCGGCCTCGACGAGCCGTCGGTGGCGCCGCTGCTCACGACGCTGCAGCGGACTCTCGGCTCGTTCGTGGAGATCGGGCTCGGCTACCTCTCGCTCGAACGGCCGGCGGGCACGCTGTCGGGCGGCGAGGCGCAGCGCGTCAAGATGATCCGCCACCTCGGCTCCTCGCTCACCGACACGACCTACGTCTTCGACGAGCCCACCGCGGGCCTGCACCCGCATGACATCCAGCGGATGAACGACCTGCTGCTGCGGCTGCGGGACAAGGGCAACACGGTGCTCGTCGTGGAGCACAAGCCGGAGACGATCGGGATCGCCGACCACGTCGTCGACCTCGGCCCCGGCGCCGGTACGGGGGGTGGCACCGTCTGCTACGAGGGCACCGTCGAGGGGCTGAGAGCCAGCGGCACCATCACCGGCCGCCATTTCGACGACCGGGCCGCCCTGAAGGAGACGGTGCGGAAGTCCACCGGCACGCTGGACATCCGCGGCGCCACCGCCAACAACCTGCGGGACGTCGACGTCGACATCCCGCTCGGGGTGCTGGTCGTCGTCACCGGGGTCGCCGGCTCGGGCAAGAGCTCGCTGATCCACGGATCTATCCCCGGCGGCGCGGGTGTGGTGTCGGTCGACCAGGGCGCGATCCGCGGCTCGCGACGGAGCAACCCGGCGACCTACACCGGGCTGCTCGAACCGATCCGCAAGGCGTTCGCGAAGGCCAACGGGGTGAAGCCGGCGCTGTTCAGCGCCAACTCCGAGGGCGCCTGCCCCACCTGCAACGGCGCCGGCGTCATCTACACCGACCTGGCGATGATGGCCGGCGTGGCCAGCACCTGCGAGGACTGCGAGGGGAAGCGGTTCCAGGCCTCGGTGCTCGAATACCACCTCGGCGGCCGTGACATCAGCGAGGTGCTCGCGATGTCGGTGAGCGAGGCCCGGGACTTCTTCGGCGCCGGCGAGGCGCGCACGCCGGCCGCGCACGCCATCCTCGGCCGGCTCGCCGACGTCGGGCTCGGCTATCTCAGCCTCGGCCAGCCGCTGACCACGCTGTCCGGCGGCGAGCGGCAGCGCCTCAAGCTGGCCACCCACATGGCCGCCAAGGGCGGCGTCTACGTCCTGGACGAGCCGACCACCGGCCTGCACCTGGCCGACGTCGAGCAACTGCTCGGCCTGCTCGACCGGCTCGTCGACGCCGGCAAGTCGGTCATCGTCATCGAACACCACCAGGCGGTCATGGCGCACGCCGACTGGATCATCGACCTGGGCCCCGGCGCCGGCCACGACGGCGGCCGGATCGTCTTCGAAGGCACCCCCGCCGACCTCGTCGCCGCCCGCTCCACCCTCACCGGCGAGCACCTCGCGGAGTATGTCGGCACCTGACCGTCCCCGTGTCACCCACCCGTTTTGTCAGAGACGGGTGGGTCCGGGCTCGGCAGTTTTGTGGCAGGCGCCTTCACCGCCCCTGGGGCTGGTTGAAGCGCAGCATATTCCCGGAGGGATCACGGAAGGCGCAGTCGCGGACGCCGTACGGCTGGTCGATCGGCTCCTGCAGCACCTCGGCACCCGCGGCGCGGATGCGTTCGAAGGTGGCGTCGCAGTCGTCGGTCCTGAAGATGACCCCGCGCAGCAGGCCCTTCGCCAGGAGTTCGGCCATGGCCTGCTTGTCGGCGGGTGAGGCGTTCGGGTTCGCGGCGGGCGGTTCGAGGACGATGTCTACGTCGGGCTGCGACGGCGCCCCGACGGTCACCCAGCGCATCCCCTCGAACCCGACATCGTTGCGCACTTCGAGGCCGAGAACGTCACGGTAAAAGGCGAGCGCCTTGTCATGATCGTCGACTGCGATGAAGCACTGTGAAAGCTTGATGTCCATGCGTTTCACGATACGGAGCGGGGAGCGGGTTTCGTTTCTCCATTCCTGACCGGTCGCGTGTGGATCTTGGCGATGCAGGCCGGGATGGCGGCGCCCTCGTCGTGGCGGCGGCCCCGGTATGCGCTCGGGCTCTCACCGACCAGCTCGGTGAACCGCGAGCTGAACGACCCCAGCGATGTACATCCGACCGCGAAGCAGACCTCCGTCACCGTCAGGTCACCCCGCCGCAGCAGCGCCTTGGCCCGTTCAATCCGGCGCGTCATCAGGTAGCTGTACGGCGTCTCCCCGAAGGCGGCGCGGAAGCTGCGGGAGAAATGGCCCGGCGACATGAAGGCGCCGCGTGCCAGCGCTGGAACGTCGAGCGGCTGCGCGTACTCGCGGTCCATCAGGTCACGGGCCCGGCGCAGCCGTACGAGGTCCTCCAACGTCACGCGACCAGCATCCCACAGCGCCGCGTTCCGGTACCGCTGCGGTGACTCATCCTGGCGCGATCGGCGTTGGTCTTGGCTGAGGGCGCATCGGATTATGATCAAGAGCCCAGACCGTGGTCCGACGCGGCTGCTTTGTGCGCCCCTAGCTCGTCGGCGGTTGTCAGAGTCGACGCCTTGATCGGCGAGAGAGTGGCGGCAGGACATGCGGGTGACGATGACGAGCGCCGCAGCGCGGACCGGCCGCGCGAACGAGGACTTCACCGGTGCCGTGCCGACGGCGGCGGTGCTGATCGACGGCGCCGGCATCTCCGGCACCGAATCGATCTGCCGGCACGGCGTGGCCTGGTACGCCAGGCGCCTGGGAGGCAGCCTCCTCGGCCTCTTGCCACTGGAGCGGGACCGCGGCCTTCCTGCGGTGCTCGCCGAGGCGATCGAGCAGGTGACCGACGATCACCGGGACACCTGCGACGTAGCCGACCCCATCAGCCCGTCGGCGACCGTGGCCATGCTGCGCCTGTCCGGCGGTCTCATCGAATACCTGGTGCTCGGTGACTCCTTCCTCGCGCTCGACAGAGCGGACGGTGCGCCGCTCGTCGTCTCCGATCCCCGAGAGGTGATCATCAGCCGGTCGTACCAGCCCGCGATCGAGGCCGCCGCGGCGGGTAGCGAGGAGTACCACCGGCTCCTCCGGGACCTGCGCGCCAACCGGAACCAGCCGGGCGGCTTCTGGCTGGCCAAGGACGACCCGCGGGCGGCGGACGAGGCGATCACCGGAAGCTGCCCGATCTCCGAGCTGACCGGTGCCGTCCTGCTCAGCAACGGAGCCAGCCGCATCGTGGACCGGTTCGGGCTCGCCGACTGGCCAGGGGTCATGGCCGTCCTGGCGTCGAGCGGACCCGCCGAGATCATCCGTCGTGTCCGGCAGACGGAGGCGCGCCACGCGGTGGCGGCGGACGATGCGACGATCGCCCACTGCACCGACCTCGGCGAGGCATGACCGCGCATCGCCGCGCCGGCCTCTGAGGCGTCATCAGTCGTCTTCGTCGCTGGTCATGGCCGCCTCAAATGCCCGCAGAGTCTGGACGAACATCTGCCGCTCTTCAGGGGCAAGTGGACTCAGTGCCTGACGCCAGGCATGTGCTCCCCGTGCCAGCCAGCCGTCGATGGACGGTCGTTTGCTGTCGGTGATGCTGATGATGCGCCGACGCCGGTCCGATTCGTCCTCGCGCCGCTCAAGAATGCCCTTCCGGCTCAGCTCGCCGACCATGAGGCTGACGGTGGTCGGGGCGACCTCCAACCGGGCGGCCAGCTCGTTCACGGTCATCGGGCCGTCGAACAGCAGATAGGACAGCAGCGACAGGTGCCGCGGCGCCAGCGCGAGCGACTGGAGCTCTTCGGGCACCCGGATCCGCTTCGCCCGCCCGACCATGCGGGGCATGAGCAGCAGCAGCGCCCTGATCGCCTCGTCGACTCCCGGCTCGGGTCCGCCCCGGTCGGTCTCGCGGCGATCCTGGCCCTCGGTTGACATCGACCACTCTTCCATTTAGCTTTGGTAGCAAATATATTTGGCTTGCAAAGCCAAACTGGTTTCATCGTAGCGAACGGAGCTGTGATGCCGCACTTCGAGGTACGGATCCACGAAGAAGAGCTTGACGGAAAAGTCGAGCCGAAACTCGTCGGTGCCCTGACCGACGCGCTGGTCAAGGTGTTCGGGGAGAGAGCACGCTCCATGGCGGTCGTCGAGCTGTTCGGCATCCCGCGCCACCGCTGGGGCATCGGCGGCGTACCCGCCACGGTGAACGCCCCGATCGTCTCGCTGAACCTACGTGAAGTGGCGTTGAACCTTCCGGGCGTCGACAACGCCCCCGCGCGGCTGATCACGTCCATCACCGATGCCGTGGCCGAGGTCTTCGGCGAGTCCGTCCGACAGCATGTGACCGTGTACGTCGTCGGCGTTCCCGCAGGACGTTCCGGCGTCGGCGGCCAAGTCGATCCGCCCCCGGCCGGCTGAGCGTCAATTGGCGGTGGAGCCGCTTTCGCCGACCTTCAGGCGCTTGCGCAGTTCCAGATAGTCCGCGCCGTCATCGGTGATCTCAACGTAGTTCTTCAGGTCGAATTCTTCGGGATCACCCGCGTGGTCGTCCACTATGGCGTTGAGGCCGCGTAGCTCGTCCCTGGGGCTGATGAAGCCCATCGCGTCGAGCCGCTCGAGTTCCAGTTGGAGTTTCCGGTCCTCGCGGAACTTGACCATCACCATCGGCTGTTCCGTCAGCCGCCGCAGATGATCCCACTCGTATTTGGTCACCAAGCCGGTCAGCGCGATCCGTAACGCGTTCACGTCGGCTTCGAGTGAGTTCTGGCGCTTCTCATATTGGGCGAGTCTTGCGCTGAATCCGCCCGGTCCGATCGTGAAGTCGGTGATGGAGTAGGAGGAAGCCGAGAAACTCGCACCGACGAGCAACGCGATGGCCAGTGCGATCTCTGGAAGCTCGAGCCGGTTATCACCGTCCACCAGCCCGAAGGGAATCAATACCAGATAGGCGAGATACGCGATCACCAGCACCACCGCGCAGACCGCACTGGCGCGGCGGAAGGCCACGCTCGCCGTCCTTTGGCGTGCCGGTCGCGAGTCGTCCTGGTCGCTGTCGGGGTCCGTGGCAGCCATGCCGTTCCCCCTTCTTCAGGCATCGAACGGAGGCGTATCGGTGGTGTTCAACCATCATCGATCAGGTGTGGTCGCCGATCCAGCCGAAACCGGTTGGCCGAGGTCAGGGTGTCTGTGGGACGGTGTCGGCGTGGTCAAGCAACTCCCGTACACCGTGGACGAGGCGATCGCCGCCGAGCAGGCGGGTCAGATCCTGCGCTACCTGTCCTTCTGGGGACACCGGCCCACCCGTGATGGGAGCGTCGGTCCCGGGTGCCTGTCGCAGTGGTGGCCGGTCTCCTTCACCGAGGCCGGGCACATCTTCGCCTCGGCCGAGCACTACATGATGGCGCACAAGGCCTGGCTGTTCGACGACCACGCCACCGCCGCCCAGATCCTCGCCGCGGGTCACCCGGGGGAGGCCAAGGCGCTCGGCCGGACCGTGGGCGGCTTCGACGAAGCGGTATGGGATGCTCGCCGGTTCGACATCGTGGTCCGCGGCAACTCCGCCAAGTTCGGGCAGCACCCCGAACTGCGGGAGTTCCTGCTGGCCACCCGCAACCGGGTCCTGGTCGAGGCCAGCCCGGTGGACCGCGTCTGGGGCATCGGCCTGACCGCCCACGACGAGCGCGCCGCCTCCCCGGCAACCTGGCGGGGCCTGAACCTGCTGGGCTTCGCCCTGATGGCCGCCCGCGACGCGCTGGAGGCGGGCGGGTGAGTTCCGGCACCTAGGAGTGCGCTGTTCGAGCGACGTCGCACGGCCCGGAAGCGCAGCGCTTCAATTTGTCGGACCGTTGGCTCACACTCGCCATTACGTCACCCATTCAGGAGGAACCCATGGCGAGGGGATCCAGGCGGGGAACCGGTAGGAGAAAACCACGAAAAAGGCCACGGAGAATACCGGACAAATGGGTCCTGGGAGCCGTGGGTGTGGCCATCGCGGGGGCGGTTGTGGTGCAGTTCGTCCGCGACTACCCGGGGTGGGCGGCGGCGATCGCCTGCCTGGCCCTGGTGGTGCTCGGCGGCGTGTTCTTCCTCCGATACCGGGTCATCGAGGCACGGAGACGGCAGTTCCTGGCGGCCAACGTCGAGTTGGAGAAGGTCGACCGGATGTCCGGAACGCAGTTCGAACACCTGGTCGCCGAGCGGATGATCGCCGACGGCTTTCGCCAGGTCCGGGAACGAGGCCGCAGCGGCGACGGCGGGGTGGACATCACCGCCATCGCTTCGGGACGCGGGAAGTACGCCATCCAGTGCAAGCGCTACAGCAAGACCGTGGGTGCGCCCGAGGTCCGCAACTTCCTGGGAGCGCTCGCCAACACCTTCGCCGGGCACACCGGAGTCCTGGTCACCTCGGGGCGGCTGACCCGGCAGGCCCGGCTGGAAGCGCTCGGCGCCCGGGAGCCGTTGATCCTGGTCGAACGCGATCGGCTGGCGGACTGGCTGCTGGGCACGGTCTCACTCCTGCCCGTACGGCCGGCCGGCATCCTGATCGAAGGAGACGAGCCCGCAGGCTGACCCCGCGCCAGTTCGTACGGGCCCGTCGGAAGGACACGCCCCTCAATGGCCAATTCCGCTGGTTACGGATTCGGCCGGATCGGTGCGCGTGATATCGAAGTCGAACAGCGCAGATATTGCGTCGAAAGGGAATTTGGGGAATGGCATGATATCCGGATGACGGGCATCATGTATCGCTTCCGGCAGTTCATCGGACGTAACGGCATGCCCGATGAGCCAATCGTGGACTCGATTCATCGGCTGACAGCCGAGGCGGTTGACGGGCGCCGCGACGCTTTCGGCGATCTCGCCGGCGCCCTGTTCACCGTCGTCTCAGACGCCGACCTCGCGGACTCGGCCCTGGAGGTCCTGGCCGCGGCGGGGCCGAAGATCTGGATCGAGCTCGACGCCGTACTGAGACCCGGGCGATATGGCTACCGCGACCCGCGCATCACGCTGCCGCCCGCTGTACACGAGACGAGCAACCCTCTCGCCGTCGTGTTGGCCGCGTGCGGGCGGAACGGCCGCGAGCGACACCGAGCCATCGGACATCCGGCCATGCGCACCGATGTACGCCTTTTTCCAGTGCTGGCCATCCGGACCACTGACTGGGCGCAAACCGTACAGGATCGGGCGCTGCGTGTCCTTGGCGACGTGCTCACGGACGCGGACGCAGCGGCGCTGCTGGCTGTCATGCCGGTGGTGGCGCGTCTCGGCGACCGCAGCCGCGGGCACCGGACCGTCGAGACGGTCCGCGATGCTCTCCGCCGCGCCGACGACAGCACACTGGGCATCGTCCGCGGGTGCGCGGACCTGCGCGGGCGGCGATTCGTCTTCGACGTCTCGCTGGAGGCCGGCCGGATGGACCCGCGGCAGCTTGCCGCCGCGTCGCTCCACGAATCCGACATCATTTCCCGTACGCGCTGCGCTGAAGCCCTCGCCGCCCGGGCGATCGCCGGCGACCAGCCCGAACTCATGGAGGAGCTCCTGGCCGGCACGTCGTCGCGGGTCCGGGTAACGGCGTTGACGACCTTGGTACGCCTCGGCCATCCGCGGCACGGCCCGCGCTTCCTGGACGACGACGCCTCCATGGTCCGGCTGACCGCGCAGTGGGCGGTCCGGCGCGCGGGCGGTGACCCGGCCGAGCTCTACCGGCAACGCCTCCAGTTCCCCGCCGGCCGGGGACGGCGGCGCGGGCTGCTCGCCGGACTCGGCGACTGCGCCACCAGCGCCGACGCCGCCCTGGTTCTTCCATATCTGCGTGACCCGAGGTCACGCGTCCGGGCGGAGGCGGTACGGACGCTGCGCCGCCTGGAAGCGAAGGCCGACGTCGTCGCGCTGCTGGAGGACCCGGCGCCGGTGGTGGTCCGCAACGTGGTCGGCCTCCTGCGGGCGTCTGGTTCGAAGGCGCCGGTCGAGCGGCTGTGGGCACTGCTCGGGGATGCCGACCGGCCTCGTCATGTACGGGAGGCCGCCCGCCTGTTGCTCGCCGACCGTGATGCCTGGACCCGGATCAAGGCCGATCTCCTGCTGAGCGACGATCCGGATGCGCTGTTGAGCAGCCGCGCCCGCGCCGACCTGGCCGCCTTGTGCGGGCGCGACTCGGCGTACATCTACCAAGGGTGCCCGGCCGAACTCCGTGGTGAGCTGGCGGATCTGCTTGCTGCGGCGGAGTATGCCGTAGGGCGGGAGACCACGCGTGTGCTCCGCTGGCTGGTCCGGTCCAGCCGATGATTACGCTCCCACGCGACCTGCTTCGGTACGTGCTGGTCGAGGCTCTGGGCGTACGGGACACGGTCACGTTCGACGCCGAGACGGTGCGATCGTGGGAGATGAACGACTGGGCTGACTTCAAGGCGGAATACCCTGACGTCGAAGGGGAGGCGGACGCATGGCTGGAGCGCCTGTCCCGAGCGCTCCGTTCGACGTTCGAGACCTCGTGAACCCATGATCATCACCGCCGGTGGATCTGCCGGAGGATGGTCTCATCGGTGATCTTGTTGTCGCGGGCGAGGAGCAACGCTTTGCTGAGGATGAGAGCCAGCTGGCCGTCCTCCTCGAAGGGCAGGAACAGTCCGGCGTCGCGCTTGCGAGCGGTGACGATGCAGAGGTAGACGTCGCCGGGGCTCATGAGGATGTTGCCGCTGCCCAGGTGAATCCTGTAGGTGCGCAGGTCGCCGCGGACGACCAGGTAGCGGTCGGTGAGCGTGCAGCGGTCGGCGATCGCCGTACGGGGGAGGATCCGGGCCAGCGCGTCGCGGCGGACCTCGGCCGACGGAGACAGCGCACTGACGGAGACTTCACGCCAATAGCTGCCGAAACGCTCCTCGCCCCGGTCGATCCAGTCCGGGTCGGCGGCGATCGAGGTGACCGCGACGAACAGGTCCACGTCCCGCATCGCCTCGCTGAACACCAGCGGCGGCACCTGCGCCAGTGGCGTCTCCCGCCAGGCACGCCCGTGGCGCCGGTCGAAGCGGACCTGGTCGGTGGCGGCCAGAGTCACCGCGTGGTCGGCCATGGCGGCGGTCTGGTACCGGAAGCGGGCCCGCCAGGCGCCCTCGGCCAGTTCCTTCTTGGCCACGGCATCGTTGCCGCCGCCGGAGGCCCGCAGCCAGGTGGTCTGCCAGCCGCGCTTCTTGAGCAGCGCGTACAACCGCGGGTGGTCGACTATGTGGGCGGCGAACCGGTTGGAGTAGACCCCGGTGGTCTCCTCGGCGGGGGTGAGCAGGTAGACCTCCCGAAAAGCCTGCTTGTACGGCTGGCGCAGCCGTCGCCTGATCATCGTCTCCCGCCAGGCCGCCACTTCTTCCAGCGGGGCACGCGCGGGATGCCACAGCCGGACCTCGGCCCCGGGCGGGGCGTCGCCGGGAAGGAAGGTCTTCCCACCCGCCTCCCAGATCAGCCCGCGCGCCACCACCGCGGTGATCGGATGGTCCAGGTAGTGACGGACCCAGTCCTCATGGGACCAGGTCCGTTCGACGGTGAACAGGTCCTCCAAGCGGGCGCGCTCGGCGGCCAGCGTCTGGCGGACCTCTTTCTGTACGGACCTGATGGCCTTGAGCTCCTCGGCATGGGTTTCGCCGACCGCCGGGGGCAGAGCACGGATCGAGGTGTCATCGGGGGCGGTGAAGCTGAGCCGCACGGTGACTGCGTCCTGGACGGTCAGCACCGCGGTGTGGTCGCCCAGGCGCCACGACCGGGTCCCGTCGGCGGCGAGTCCGTGTGTCGGCACGCCCCGCTCCAGCAGTTGGGCCGGTGTCGTCCCGACGTGTTCGGCGGCCGTGGCGAGCGCGGCGTCGACCTGCTTGCGCAGCGCCCGGTTCTTGAGCGAGGTCCGCAGCCGCCAGAGCGGCTGTGGGTCTTCGCACTCGCCGAGCGCGTTGATCGCGGCACCCGCGACCGCCAGGTCCTGCACGAATCCGGTGCGGTCACCACCCAACTGGCCGGCCAACCAGGTCAAACCGGCCACCAGACCGTCTACGCGGGCCAGCGTCGCCGCCCAGATGGCCCCGCGGGCCACCTCCGTGTTCGAATCGGACACCACGCGCCGATACCGGTCGAAGGACGGCTCGCAGACGAACGCCGCCAGCGCGAACCGCACGAGCTCACGCGCACCGGCGGGCTCCAGCAGGGTCAGGCACCGGGCGCGCCACTTCTGACCGGGCCGCGGCGTCCGCAGCTCGCACAGATGATCGACCAGCTCGACCAGGTGGGGCGCGGGCGTGTCACCGAGGTAGTCGCGCACGGACGAGGCCCAGGCGTCGGCGCGTACCAGCGCAGACAGCGGCAGTGCCGCCGGATCGTCGCGCAGGGCCAGCGCGATCCGGCGCTGCAGGCGTCGTCGGTCGTCAGCGGGCAGGGAGCTGTCGGCCATGCCTTCGATCAGCCGGGTGAGCGGTTCCCGCAGGGGATGCCGCTCGGTGATGTCGAATTCCAGTGCCAGGTCCACGACCTGGAACACCCAGGTGGAGTCCCAGGCGTAGGGCTCCCGGCGGTGCACGACCGAGAGCAGCGCGGCCACGTCGGTGGCGGTCCAGCCGCTGGAGCCGGACAGGGCCAGCTCCAGTTCCCGGGAGTAGTCGTCCAGTTCGGGTCGCGCCAGGCAGATCGCGACGGCCCGGCGCTCGGCGCCCTCCACGCGGCGCAGCCGCCGCACCAGTTCCCGCCGGACCTGCTCGGCCTCGCGCCGTAGCTTCATGGCCCGCTGCTCGTCTCGGTCATCCTGCTTGAGCGAGGAGTGGGATTCACGTTCCCGGTCGATCGTCTCCATGACCCAGCTCGCGGAGGCGAAGGCGGCCGTGACCGTCTCATCCACGGTGAATTCGCGCATGTCTGGATCTTGCCGAGACCCTCCGACAGAAAGGCCGGTCACAGAATGCATGTATGCGATTTCACTGAGTGATATACGCTGGTCGGGTGGCTTCCGAACCCCCCACGGGCGCGTACATCCCAGGCCGCTTCGACACCGCACAAGGCGCTGCCACCGGCCTGCCGCTGGCGGTGATCGAGCGGTGGCGGAGCACCGGTCAGAGCTCCACGGACGCGCGGCGTCTCCTGAGCCGCCATGTGACTCGCGGATACAACGTGGTGTCCGACTCGGCCGGGCTGACGAAGCTCAGTCAGCGGCTGGGCCTGCTGGAGGTGCTGGCGGTCATCGACCGGCCCAAGCGGATCCTGTACGCCTACACCAGGGCGATCGGCGGCGAGGCGGTGGGCGTGTGGGCGGCCGACAACGCCCAGATGTTCCACCCGGACGCGACAGACACGACGGACGCGCGGGTGCTGCTGTCGGCCCTGCTGAAGGTTCAGGACGAGATCGAACGCTGTTGCCAGGCCCGGGTCGGCATCGGCGTGCATCACGGAAGCTTCTACGACCTGGCCGGTGGGCTGTACGGCGCGGAGGCGGACGCGATCGAGGACATCGCGGAGAACCACACCGAAGGCGGGGAGATCGCGGTTACGGCGGCAGTCGTCGACCGGCTGCCCCGTGACCATTCCTTCGTCATACGGCGCAAGGACGGCCCCGAGAGTCCGGTCGGCGCCGTGTACCAGGTGCTCGACGGTCCTCGCCTGGATGATGTGCGACCGGTCGAGGATCAGCGCTACCCCATCCCCTACTCCGCGGCCTTCTACGCCGACCTGCTGCGGCTGGAGCACAGCCCCGAAGACGTCGAGCTGGCCGAACGGCTCACCGCCGAGCACCTTCAGCACCGGACCGTGGTCCTGGTCGAGCGGAGCGTCGCCCCGGCCGAGACGCCCGAGCTCGGGTTGCTGCGCGGGCTGGCCCTGTCGGCCGTGATGAAGGAGACGGGGCTCCGGCTCATGCCCGCGCGGGGCGCCGTGGAGATCAAGATCGCCGGTCCGCTGGCCATCTACTTGTTCGAGCGTCCGGGGCCGGCCGTACGGTTCGCGCAGAGCCTGCGCGCCGGACTGGCCGAGCACGAGATCAGTTGCCGGATCGGGGTGGCCGACGGGCCGGTGCTGGCCGGAGAGACGCCTGGTGGCGGCTGGGACATCGCCGGTGCGCCGGTGAATCTCGCCTCCAAGATGGCGCAGGATCTCGGCGCGCCCGGTCGCGTCTATCTGAGTGAGGCTCTGCGCGAGCACGTCCATCTGGACGGGTTCGCCGCCGTCCGGCGCACCGTCTCCGGGGTGCAGATGGCCTACTTCGAGGGCTGAGAAACGGCCGGATCATGATCGGCTGAACGAGACGGCCGGCCATGCGCGGAAATCCCGTGGCCATCTCTGGAAAACGAAGTCGAAACTCGCTCTTCCCGAGTGCGGAGTCCTTCTTTATCCTCAACCTCAAGAGCGTCTGTGAACGTTCACAGCAGATAAGGAGGCTAAATCGGGGCCAAAGAGCGAATTGTCCAGGTCTGTAGCTGGTAGTAAGTCCGTGAACGTTCACAGTAGTCGCGGGCCTGGCGGCACCATGCCAAGACCACCTCCACCCAAAGGAGAGCCCATGACCGCGTACCGCGTTCGGAGGATCGGGGGCGCGCTGCTGGTGGCACTGGCGACGCTGCTCGCGGTCGTCCTGGTGAACCCCACGCCCGCCTCGGCCGCCACGCTGACCATGCGCGGCGCCGACATCTCGTCGGTCCAGCGGAGCCTGGACCTGGGGGCCAAGTACTACAACGCCGCCGGTACGGCAGCCGACCCGCTGGACATCCTCGCCGGCGTCGGAGTCAACTACGTCCGCCTGCGCATCTGGAACAACCCGGCAAGCGGCTACAACAACAAGGCGAAGGTCCTGGCCTACGCCAAGACGGTCAAGGCCAGGGGGCTCGGCCTGATGATCGACTTCCACTATTCGGACACCTGGGCCGACCCGGGCAAGCAGTTCAAGCCGGCGGCGTGGGCCAGTCACGGCATCAGCCAGCTCCAGACCGACGTCTACAACTACACCTACGACATCTGCAACAGCCTGAAGGCGCAGGGCACCACGCCGGACAGCGTGCAGATCGGCAACGAGATCAACGTCGGGATGCTCTGGAACGACGGCAAGGTCATCAACAACGATTTCACCAACCTGAGCCTGCTGCTGAAGGCCGGCTACAACGCGACCAAGGCCTGCAACAGCGGCACCCAGGTGATCATCCACACCGCGGACGCCGACAGCCTGGCGAACGCGCGCTGGTTCTACGACGGCATCAAGGCCAAGGGCGTGCCGTGGGACATCACCGCCCTGTCGTACTACTGCATGTGGCACGGCTCGCTGTCCACCCTGTCCACCGTGATCACCGACGCGAGATCCCGGTACGGCAAGCCGGTCATCGTGGCGGAGACCGCCTACCCGTTCACCGCGGCCAACGCCGACAGCGAGGGGAATGCGATCAACGGCTCGGCGCCGTGCTCCGGCTATCCGGCCACCTGGGCGGGGCAGGCGAGCGAGTTCACCGCGGTCCAGAACACCGCCCGCAGCGCGGGCGCGATCGGCGTCTTCTACTGGGAACCGACCTGGTACGCCATCTCCGGCAACGGCTGGGACCCGGCCAACATCAACGGCACCGGCGATCAGTGGGACAACATGGCCACCTTCAACTGGACCGGCTCCATCAACCCGAGCATCAGGTGGACCCCGTAGCGAGCGCGGAACGCGCCCGGATGCCGGGGTGATGGGCGCGGATGTTCACCGCCGCGAGGCTGACCGTCTGGCTGATCCGGCGCTGCCGGGTGTCCGGCCGTTTCGCCTTCGCCACCCACTCCAGGATCAGCCGTTTCGAGGAGGGCGGGAAATTCTGGAAGTTCCGGCGGGCGGCCTCGTCGCGGTCAAGTGACTCCTGCAGATCATCGGGCAGGGCGTCCGTGTCGGGCAGGACCTGCCAGGTCCCCTTGGCTCTGGCCAGGTCGATCAGGGTTTGACCGGGCTCGGTCATCAGGCCCAGCTCGGTCATCTTCGCGGCGCGCTGCCGGTTCACCCGGCTCCACGTGCTGCGCGGGTTGCGGGGGGTGAAGCGGAGGAGGGAGCTGTTCGCGTCGCCTTTGCGGGCCTGGCTGTCGATCCAGCCGTAGCAGAGCGCGTGTTCGATCGCCTCGTGGTACCGCATGCTCGGCATGCCGCTGTCCTTGTGATAGATGACCAGCCATATCTCCTTCTCGGACTGGCAATTCCCGGCCAGCCAGGCCCGCCACGCGGCGGTGGAGCTCGGGTAAAAGGTGGTCACGTCACGCCCCCGTCCGCGATCCGAGAACGTCCAGGTAGTGCTGGTTGTACATCACGCCGAGGATGTTCCCGAAGGGATCGACCACGGACGCGGTGACGAATCCGGGGCCGCGCTCGACCGGCTTGTCGTGTTCTGTGGCGCCCAAGGACAGCAGCCGCTCGAAGGCGGCCTGGACATCGTCCACGTGCCAGTAGGTCACCGCGCCGCCGGCCTGGCCCGAACGGCCGTGAGGGGCGAATCGGCTGTCGACGATGCCGAGCTCGTGCTGGTAGTCGCCGATGCGGAACTCCAGGTACGCGGGCGGCCCCTCGATCGGGCGGACGAAGTACGGCTCGATGCCGAGCAGTTCGGTGTACCACTCCTGGGCGGCCTTGATGTCGTCGGCGAAGAAGCTGACGGTGGTGAGTCCTCGCAACATCGGTGGTTCCTTCTTTCGGTCGGTGACAATGACTATCTTCCAAGCTAAAGTGCTCACCAATTGAGCACTTTCTTGGAGGGATATGCGCGCTGATCGACTCGTCGCCACCCTCCTGCTCATGCAGAGCCGTGGCCGGGTGACCGCCGCCGAGCTGGCCGACGAGCTCGAGGTGTCCGTCGCCACCGCGCGCCGCGATCTGGAGGCGCTGTCCGCGGCGGGCATCCCGGTATACCCGCAGGCCGGACGCGGTGGCGGCTGGTCGCTCGTCGGCGGCGCCCGTACCGATCTCAGCGGCCTGTCGGCGACCGAGGCGCAGGCGCTGTTCCTGCTCGTCGGCCCGGCCGCGGCGGTCTCGGGCGAGGCCAAGGCGGCGCTGCGCAAGCTCGTACGGGCGCTGCCGCAGACCTTCCGGGCCGACGCCGAGGCCGCAGCCAGTGCCACGATGATCGACCCCACCCGGTGGGGCGAGCGTGATCGTCGCCGGCCCGAGATGGTCGACCTGCTGCAGGCCGCCGTGATCCGCCGGCGGAAAGTCCGCCTGAGCTACGCCAACAGCGCCCGCGAGCGGACCGAACGGCTGATCGACCCGTGGGGCCTGGTCGACAAGGACGACATCTGGTACCTGATCGCCGGGACCGAACGCGGGCAGCGCACCTTCCGTGTCGACCGGATCATCGAGGCCGAGCCGACCGGCCAGCCCGCCGAGCGCCCGGACGACTTCGCGCTCGACACCGCGTGGCAGCAGGTCGTCGGCGAGGTGGAGCAGCGGCGGTCACGTACCTGGGCGACCGTGCTCATCGAGGCCCGGTTCGTGCCGATACTGCGCACCCACTTCGGGCGCCACTGCCACACCGACGGCGAGCTCGATGACGGCCGGGTCCGGGTCCGCCTCGCCGCACCGACCCCGCTGGACATCGCCCGGAACCTAGCCGGCTGGGGTGCGACGGTCGAGGTGGTCGAGCCGCGATCCGTCCAGGCCGAGCTGGCGCGGATCGGCGCCGAGCTGACCGGCCGCTACGCCGGCGAGCGCTGATCCGACAGCAGTTCGGGGCGCGAACTTACCTTGTACGATGGGCCGCGGAGGAGGGTTGATCTAGGTGGCCACCCGGAACGGACCAAGGACCGAGCCCCGCATCCCGTTGAGCAGAGATCGGGTGTTACGGGCCGCGGTCAAGCTCGCCGACGAAAGCGGCATCGAGTCGCTCACGATGCGCCGTCTCGCGGAGGAGGTCGGCGCCGAGGCGATGTCGCTCTACTACCACGTGGCCAAGAAGGAAGACGTGCTGGACGGCGTCGTCGAGGTGATCGCGGGGGAGATCAACGAGGTCGTCGGCCGGATCGATGTGCCTTCCAAGGGCGCGGCCTGGAAGACGGCCATGCGTCAGAGGATCCTGGCCGCCCGCGAGGTCTTCCTGCGCCACCCCTGGGCGCCGCGCGTCTTCGAGACCCGTGCCGACGTGAGTCCACCCGTCGTGCAGTATTTCGATGCCCTGATCGGGCTCATGCGAGACGGCGGCTTCTCCTACGACCTGGCCCACCACGCGCTGCACGCCCTGGGGAGCCGGGCGCTGGGGTTCACCCAGGAGATGTTCGATCCGGGCGACGGAGCCATTGACGAGGAATCCACGGCCATGCTCGAGAGCATGGCCGAGCACCTGCCCCACCTCGTCGGCATGCTGCGGGAGATCGCCCACGACGACCCCGACTCCACGTTGGGCTGGTGCGACGACCAGTCCGAGTTCGAGTTCGGGCTCGATCTGATCCTCGACGGTCTCGACAGGATGCGCGAGACCGCCTGACCTTCGCGACACCGATCGCCGGTACCTCTCATGAACCACCCTCCTTGACTGCCTTACGCCGTAAGAGTACCTTACGACGTACGACTTACGTTGTACGAAACCAAGGAGACATGATGAAGGCGGTCGTCTTACGCTCGTACGGCTCACCCGATGACCTGGCCGTCACCGAGATCGACAAGCCCGTGCCCCGCGGCGACGAGGTACTGGTCCGGGTGCGCGCCACCTCCGTCCAGCCCTACGACTGGCACCACCTCAGAGGCGAGCCGTACATCGCGCGCCTCATGCCCGGCAGCCTCGGGCTACGCGGGCCGAAGATCAGCATCCTGGGCGCCGACATGGCGGGACAGGTCGAGGCGGTCGGCGCGGACGTGACCGGGTTCAGCCCGGGCGATGAGGTGTTCGCGCAGGTCAACCAGGGCGGCTTCGCCGAGTACGTATGCGTACGGGAGGGCGAGCTGGCGCCGAAGCCGAAGAACCTCACGTTCGAGCAGGCGGCGGCGGTGCCGATGGCGGCCAACACCGCCCTGCTGGGCCTGCGCGACCAGGGACGCGTCCAGCCGGGGCAGAAGGTCCTGATCAACGGGGCTTCGGGCGGTGTGGGGACGTTCGCCGTGCAGCTCGCCAAGGCGTTCGGCGCGGAGGTCACCGGCGTCTGCAGTACCCGGAACGTGGACCTGGTCCGCTCGATCGGCGCGGACGAGGTCATCGACTACACCAAAGAGGACTTCACGCGGAACGGCCGGCGTTACGATCTCCTGCTGGACATCGCCGGAGGCCGCTCGGGGTCGGCCTGCCGGCGGGTGCTGACGCCCAAGGGGACCTACGTCGCCATCGGCGGGGCGCCCAGCCGATGGCTCCAGCCCGCTGGGCACGTGTTCGCGGCGCTGGCGGTGTCCCCGTTCGTGTCCCAGAGAATGGTCATGACAGACGTGGTCAGGTGCACCGAGAACCGACAGAACCTGATGACGCTGGCCCGGTTCATCGAGGACGGCAAGATCACTCCGGTCATCGACCGCAGTTACCCGTTCGAGGAGATCCCCGCGGCCGTCAAGTACCAGGAAGAAGGCCACGTCCCGGGCAAGGTCGTCATCGCGGTCTGAGCGGGCTCAGGACAGCTTCTCGAAGAAGAACTCGTGCTTGAGGAACGACGTGTCGTACTCGTGGCCCGGGTACGGCGGGATGAGCTGGGAGGCCTGGAACAGCCGCCAGCCGTCACGCAGCGCCTCGACGCCCGTCTCGTAGGGCGGCTCGTCGCCGTCGCCCGTCGTGGGGTTGGTCGCACCGGTGCCGTCGTAGCGGGACCAGCCGACGACAGCGGCGTCCAGTGCCGAAGTGGCCAGGTAGAGAACGAGAACCTGCTGCTTCACGCGACCCTCCCAGGGCGGTTGCTGACGCGGGTCAGAAAGTAGTCGATGTCGAAGCTGGCGTCGCCGGTCAGCGCCCGCCAGAGCTTGGCCCGGTTGTAGACCTCCAGGCGTCCGGTGGCCGGCTCGTACCAAGGGAAGCGACGGCTCAGCTCGGCGATAACGGCCGGATCGTCGAGGTCGGAGGTGTCCCACAGGCGGACCTGCGGCACGGTGGGATTGAACCGGATCTTGAACATGTACCTGCGGACGTCACCGTCGTTGCGCCGCCCGCCGTGCCAGAGGCCGTGGTGCAGGATGACGACGGTGCCCGCGGGGCAGGTCAGCCGGGTCTGGCCGCGCAGGTTCTGGTAGCGGCCGGTGTCGCTCTCGTTGGTGCGGCGCAGATGGCTGCCCGGCACGCTCAGCGTGCCGCCCATGTCGGCGGTCACCTCGTGCGGGTAGTACATGAGCTGCACGTCGAAGGCGTCCATCCGGGTGTCGATGATCGCGTCGCCGTGCAGCGGCTGGGCGCTTCCGCCCTGCGGCTCACGGATGTGCACGGCGTGATGGTCGACGGTCGGGTCCGGCCCGACCAGGCTGTGCAGCGCGCCCGCGACGGCGGGCAGGTCGACGAGGCGGCGGGCGAAGGAGCCCGCTGGAAAGGCTTCGGCCACGGGCGTGCCGTACGGCACCGCCGGGATTCCGGCCTTGAGCACGTCGATCGCCTGCTCGTTCATCTCCGCGGGCACGACCGCGTCCATCCGCAGGGAGCCCTGCGCCACGAAGCCGGCCATCTGTACTGAGGTCAGTAAAGTGGTTTGCATACGTCGAACCTAAAGACACTACATATCGATGTAATGGGATGCATTCACCGACTTGTGGTTAAATTTCACCATGGAGCGGTCGCTCATCAGGCTGGACGAGCCGCCGTCGGTGGCGAACGTCGGGGTGGGCGTGCACGGGATCCGCAGCCTGACGGACGTGTTCCGGCTGCCCGACCTGTGGCAGCTGCACCTGTACGGCTACCCGGCCGAGCTGGAGATCGAAGGCGTGACGTATCCGATCAGGCCGGGCCGCGTGAGCCTGATCCCGCCGGGCACGCAGGTGCGTTACCGCTATCGGGGCCGCTCGGAGCACCTGTACGCGCACCTGCGCCCGGCGGAGGTGGGCCAGGCGCACACGGTGCCGGTGATGCAGGACGCCGGTGCCGAGGCGCCGCTGCTGGCCGGGATGCTCCGGCAGGCCGTTTCGGCTTCGCCGGGAACGCCGTCGCGGGCCGTGGCCGAAGTGTGGGCGGTGCTCTGGCGCATCGTCCAGCTCTCTCCCGCCCTGGACAGCGGCCGGTCGCACGCCGCCGTCTCGGCCGCCGTCGCCCACATCGAGGCCAACCTGGCCGGGCCGCTGACGGTTCCGGAGATCGCCGCCGCGGCCGGGATGTCGCACAACCATCTCACCCGGCTGCTCCGCGCCGAGACCGGAGACACGGTGGTCGCCTACATCCGGCGCCGCCGCATGGAACGGGCCCGCCACCTGCTCCGGGAGTCGACGCTGTCGATCTCGGCCATCGCCGCGGTAGTCGGGATCCCCGACCTTCAGGCGTTCAACAAGGCCTGCCGTCGCGAGCTCGGCGCGTCTCCACGGGCCATCCGGGGCCGCGGTCGCATCACGTGAGCGGTGCGGGCCGATCGCGGGGCTCACGTGATCCACGGGCGATCGCGGGCCGCGTGGATCAGGTGGTGGTCGCGCCGATGGTCTGGGCGAGATCTTCCGGCACCGGGTAGGGGCGTTCCAACGGGAGCAGGCCGGTCACGTCACGGCGGTCGCGGAGCGCGGTGTGCAGCTCGCGGACTCGGTCGGTGATGTCGGTGATCGCGATCGTCCAGTCGTCGAGGTAGTGGTCGACGGCCCGGCCCGACAGGCCGATCTGGATGGATCGGTGAGGGAGGGCGTTGTGGCGCGGGCCGCGCTCGGGATCCCATTGGATGCGCACCGGGCTGTGCCTCAGGCGTTCCTTCCAGCTCTCCTGATCGCCGTCGCGGTCAGGGTGGCTGAGGCAGGCGTGGGCCAGCGCCCAGGCGAAACCGTCGCGGGTGAGGTCGATGGCCAGCACACGGGTCTGGCCGGGCTTGGTCGCGTAGCCGCAGCGGTACATCATCCACAGGAACGACGGCTTGATCCAGGTCATCCGGTCCCGTTTGAAGGGCGCCACGAACCGCTGCGCGGTTACCGCGGGAGCGGCGATGGCCGGGTCGTACGCCTGGTAGACGGTGATCGACTCCTCGGTGTAGGCGGCGCGGATCTGGCGGTAGGGCACGTTCATGCCGTTCAGCCTGGCGAACAGGGTCCGGGCCCGGCAACGGGATTAAGTGGGCTCGCCGCGAAGTGTCACCCCCGCGGCAAGCCACCGTCTAGGCGGTCCGTGCCTTGGCGTATTCCGCGGCGCCACCAGCGAAGTCGTACACCTCGACCTGCTCGTTCCCGACCACCCAGGCATCGTGTCCGGGCGGGGCGACGAAGACCTCTCCCGGTCCGATCTCGGCCTCGGTGCCGTCGTCCATCCGGATGCGGAGCCGGCCGCGTACGACGAACCCGTTGTGGTGGACCTGGCACGAATCGGTGCCCACGATCGGCTTGACGGACGCCGACCAGCGCCATCCGGGTTCGAACGTGGCCACACCGAAGGCCAGGCCCGTCAGGTTGCACACCTCGAGATGCCCCATCGGGAAGTCGCGGCGTTCGTCGGGCTTGTCGATGCTCTTGACTTCTATCATGACGATCCCCCTTCGTCACAGTTAAGTCTTTCACCGCCCATTCCTCCGTACAAGGCGGAGGCGGGTTGAGCCGTTCGCGCACCGGGTAGGCGAGCGCCATGGAGGTCACCCTGCAGGTCAACGGCGCGCGGCGGACCGTGGACGTGGACCCGCGTGTCTCGCTGCTGGATCTGCTGCGCGAACGGCTCGGGCTGACCGGCTCGAAGAAGGGCTGCGACCACGGTCAGTGCGGCGCCTGCACGGTGCTGATCGACGGCCGGCGGGCCAACGCCTGCCTGGCGCTGGCCGTGGCGCAGGACGGTTCGGACATCACGACCGTCGAGGGACTGGCGGACGGTGACCGGCCGCACCCGCTCCAGACGGCCTTCATCGAGCACGACGCCTTCCAGTGCGGCTACTGCACCCCCGGCCAGCTCTGCTCGGCCGCCGGGATGCTGGCCGAGGGCGGCCCGAGCGCCATCACCGACGACCTGGCCACTGACCCGGCGCTGACGGCCGAGGAGATCCGCGAGCGGATGAGCGGCAACCTGTGCCGGTGCGGCGCCTACCCGAACATCGTCACCGCGATCGTGGAGGTGGCGCGATGAGATCCTTCGAGTACGCGCGGGCCGCCGACCCCGCCGACGCCGTGGCCAGGTTCCGGCCGGGCACGATGTACCTGGGCGGTGGCACCAACCTCGTCGACCTCATGCGCCTGGGCGTGGCCGAGCCCGAGTTCCTGGTGGACGTGAGCCGGCTGCCGCTCGACCGCGTCGAGCCCGACGGCGACGGGCTGCGCATCGGCGCCGCCGTGCGCAACAGCGACCTCGGCGCCCACCCGCTGGTCCGCGAGCGCTACCCGATGCTGGCGCGGGCGGTGCTGTCCGGGGCGTCGGGGCAGATCCGCAACATGGCGACCGTCGGCGGCAACCTGCTGCAACGCACCCGCTGCCCGTACTTCCAGGACGTCTCCAAGCCGTGCAACAAGCGGCTGCCCGGATCCGGCTGCCCGGCGATCGACGGCGACCACAGCAACCTGGCGGTCCTGGGGCATACCGCCGCCTGCGTGGCGACCCATCCGTCCGACATGGCGGTGGCGCTGGCCGCGCTCGACGCCCGCGTCCACGTCACGGGGCCCGGCGGCGACCGGGTGATCCCGATGCCGGGGCTGCACCGGCTGCCCGGCGACGAGCCCGGCAGGGACACCGTGCTGGAGCCCGGCGAGCTGGTCACCGCCGTGCACCTGCCGGCCCCGCCGCCGGGCGCCTCCCGCTACCGCAAGGTCCGCGAGCGTGCCTCGTTCGCGTTCGCGCTGGTGTCCATCGCCGCCGCCCTCGACGTCGCCGGGGACGGGACCGTGCGCGAGTGCCGGATCGCGCTCGGGGGAGTGGCGCACGCTCCGTGGCGGTGCGAGCGCGCCGAGCAGGCGCTGCGCGGCGCCCGGGCGGGCGAGGAGAGCTTCGGCCGGGCCGCCGACGCCGAGCTCACGCGGGCCCGCCCGCTGCCGCGCAACGCGCACAAGGTGCAGCTGGCCCGCAACCTCATCGTCCGCACCCTGCTGGAGCTGGCGCCATGAACCGGATCGAGGGGCACGACAAGGTCACCGGCCGCGCGACCTACGCGGCCGAATACCCTGTCGAGGGCGTCACCTACGCCTACCCGGTCCAGGCCGAGATCGCCAGGGGCCGCATCACCTCGATCGACGCGGCCGGGGCGCTCGCCATGCCGGGCGTGCTGACCGTACTGTCCAGCGAGGATCCCCCCGAGCTGGCGCCCGGCGCGGACCCCGAGCTCGGGCTGTTCCAGCGCCGCGAGGTCGCCTACCGGGGGCAGATCGTCGCCGCCGTGGTCGCCGACACCTACGAGAACGCCCGCGCGGCCGCGCGGGCGGTGCGGGTCACCTACCAGGAGGACCCGCACGACGTACGGCTGCGTAGCGATCATCCTGGGCTCTACCGGCCGGAGAAGGTGAACCCGTTCTATCCCGCCGACACCGAGAAGGGCGACGTGGCGGCCGGGCTGGCCGCGGCGGCCTTCACCGTGGACGTGACGTACACGACGCCGGCCATGCACAACAACGCGATGGAGCCGCACGCCACGCTCGCCGTCTGGAACGGTGACGGTGACCTGACCGTCTACGACGCGACGCAGGGCGTGTCCACCGCCCGCGACATGATCGCCAAGATACTCGGCCTGCCCGCCGAGCGGGTGCGCGTGGTGTGCCGGCACGTCGGCGGCGGTTTCGGGGCCAAGGGCGTCATCCGGCCCGGCACCGTGCTCGCCGTCCTCGCGGCGCGCGCCACCGGGCGGCCGGTGAAGGTGGCGCTGACCCGACAGCAACTGTTCGACGTCACCGGCTACCGCACGCCGACGATCCAGCGGCTGCGGCTCGGCGCCGACGCCGACGGGCGCCTGACCGCCGTCGAACACGAGGTCGCCGAGCAGAGCTCGACGCTGATCGAGTTCGCCGAGCAGACCGCCACCCCGGCCCGCACCATGTACGAGACGCCCGCGCTGCGCACGGCCCACCGGCTGGTCCGGCTGGACGTCGCCACCCCGTCGTGGATGCGCGCCCCGGGCGAATGCCCCGGCATGTACGCGCTGGAGTCGGCCATGGACGAGCTGGCCATCGCGGCCGGCCTGGACCCCGTCGAGCTGCGGGTGCTCAACGACCCGGAGGCCGAGCCGGCGGGCGGCCGGCCGTTCAGCTCCCGCAACCTGGTGGCCTGCCTGCTGGAGGGCGCCCGCCGGTTCGGCTGGGAGGGACGCGATCCCACCCCCGGCGTCCGCCGCCAGGGGCGCTGGCTCATCGGCACCGGCGTCGCCTCCTCGACCTACCCGGCCATGCGGCGCCCGTCCCAGGCCACCGCCACCGTCGAGAACGGCGGCTACGTCGTCCGCGTGGCCGCCGTCGATCTCGGCACCGGCGCCCGCACCGCGCTGACCAGGATCGCCGCGACCGCGCTCGGCGTCCCGCCCGAACAGGTACGTGTCGAGCTGGGCGACAGCGACCTGCCCGCCGCCCCGCTGGCCGGTGGCTCCATGGGCACCGCCTCCTGGGGTTCGGCCGTCGTGGCCGCCTGCGAGGAGGCGCTGCGCGACGGCAAGCACGGGGCCGCCGACACCGCCGACGCCATCAAGGCGCAGGAGAACCTGGCCAGGCACGCCTTCGGCGCCCAGTTCGCCCGGGTCCGGGTGGACATGGACACCGGCGAGGTACGCGTGTCGCACCTGCTGGGCATCTTCGCCGCCGGGCGGATCATCGACGAGGAGCTGGCCAGGTCGCAGTTCGTCGGCGGTATGACGATGGGCCTGGGCATGGCGCTCATGGAGGCGACCGTCACCGACGAGGAGTTCGGCGGGTTCAGCAACCACGACCTGGCCCAGTACCACGTCCCGGTGTGCGCGGACATCGAGCGGATCGACGCGGCCTGGATCGAGGAGGACGACCCGCATCTCAACCCGATGGGCGCCAAGGGAATCGGCGAGATCGGCATCGTCGGCACCGCCGCGGCCATCGGCAACGCCGTCTACCACGCCACCGGCATCCGCGTCCGGGACCTGCCCATCACCCCCGCCCGCCTGCTCGCCTGACCCGTTTCCTGTTCGGAATGCGCTGATAGATCGTGCTTTCAGTGTGAAGTGCTCTGGCTTCGGTAGATGAAGGCGTATGGAACCGGACAAGGAGACCCGCAACGAGCGGGCCGACCGCAACTTCGTGGAGCTGCTGCAGAGCGCCCGTGTGGCGGTGACCGGGGTTCAGGTGCTGTTCGCGTTCCTGCTGACGGTCCCGTTCTCGCAGGGGTTCGACAAGCTGGGCCTGGCCGATCGGCGGCTGTTCTACGTGGCGCTGGTCAGCGCCGCGATCGCGTCGATCTGCTACATCGCCCCGGCCGCCCAGCACCGGGTGCTCTTCCGGCAGGGGCTGAAGGAGACGCTGGTCCGCCGGTCCAACCTGTACGGCATCGCGGGGGCGCTGGCCCTGGCCGTCTCGATGACCGCGGCCACCCTGCTGGTGGTCGACTACCTGTTCCACAACACGGTGGCGGTGATCACGGCCGCCTTCGTCGCCCTGCTGGCCGTGTGGAGCTGGTTCGTGCAACCGGTGATCGACCGCTCGGCCAACGGGGACGGTGGCAGCGGCTGACCCCGGGCGCACGGGCGACCGGGGTCAGGTGGAGCCTGGGGTCAGATCTTCGGGCACATCTTCCCGTCACGGGGCGGGACCCGGGTGATCAGGTAGCGGTCCACCGTCTTGTCGACGCAGGCCGAGCCGGTGCTGTAGGCGGTGTGGCCGTCGCCGTCGAAGCTGAGCAGCACGCCCGACGAGAGCTGGGAAGCCAGTGCTTTCGCCCACTTGTACGGCGTGGCGGGGTCGCGCAGGGTGCCGACCACCAGGATGGGCGGCGCGCCCTTGGCGTGGATCGCCTTGTTGACGGTCTTGCTCCTGACCGGCCAGAAGTCGCACGGGCTGGCCATGCGCTTGCCGGAGCTGATCGCCTTGGCGTGGCGCACCGCCTGCCTCCAGGTCGGGTGGTCGAGGCAGTCGATGGCCGTGTGCGCCTCCATCAGGTTGGCGTAGGTCGCGTCGGCGCCCCGCGCGTTGTACTGGTCGGCGTACTGCAACAGGAGCGTGCCGTCGCCCTTGAAGGCCCGGCCGAGCGCCTGCCGGAGGGCCGGCCACGACCGCTGGTCGTACAGGAGACCCTGGATGCCGGTGTACACGATGGCCTGGGTGGCCTGCCTGCCGTCGTAGGTGTTGACCAGCGGTGCCTTCTCGGTCCGGTCGTGCAGGGCCCGCATCCGCTTGACGGCCGTGCGCTTGGTGAAGGGGCAGTCCTTGTGCTTGAAGCAGTCACCTGCGAACGAGTCGAACGCCACCCCGAAGCCGACACCCTGGTCGGCGCCGAAGTCGCCCGCGTTCACGGAGGGGTCCTCCGCGCCGTCGAGCACCAGCGCGCGCACCCTGGCCGGGAACAGGTTCGCGTAGGTGGCGCCGAGGAGGGTGCCGTACGAGAAGCCGATGTAGGTCAGGCGCGACTCGCCGAGAGCGGCCCTGAGCACGTCCATGTCCCGCGCGGCGTTCGGTGTGCCCACGAACGGCAGGAGCGCGCCGGAGTTGGCCTGGCAGGCCTGCGCGAGCCGCAGCTGCGCGTAGTTGTACATCTTCACCTCGGTCCGCGAGTCCGGGGTGTCGTCGACGGAGTGGTACCAGTCGGCCACCGCGGTGGGCATGCACCGCACGGGGGCGGAGGCGCCCACACCACGCGGATCGAAGCTGACCAGGTCGAACCGCGAGCGGAGAGTGGCGGTGAACTTCGTCTTCGAGGTGGCTCTCAGGAGGTCGATGCCCGACCCGCCGGGGCCGCCGAAGTTGGTCACCACGGAGCCGAGCCGCTTGCCGCCCTTGGCCGGCAGCCTGATCACCGCGATCTCGATCCGCTTGCCCGACGGCTTGGTGTAGTCGAGCGGAACCTTGAGCTTCGCGCACTGGAAACCGCCCTTGCAGGGGGTCCACGCAAGCCGCTGGCCGTAGTAGGCGTTCAGGCCGCCGTCGGACGCCCGCGCGGGCTGTGCCGCCGCCGGCTCGGCGGTGACGAAACCTGCTGACAGCAGGCCGATGACTAACGGGGTGATGATCCCGAGAAGGCGTCGCATATCTCTGTCCTCGTCTGGCGGCCGAGTGGATATCGCTTAGCTGACTCTCCGATGGTTGGGGCTACTGCTTGCGAGCCTCTTTAAGGCCACTGGCCAAGCGGCGTGCAAGCGTATTTGGAAAGTTTCTTTACTAGTGCGGATCGCATCCGTATGGTGATCCCATGAGCTTGCGCACAGTGTTGGTCCTGGTGGCGGCCCTCGTGGCCACTTCGGTGTCGGCGTCCCCCGGCGCGCGCGTCGCCGCGCCCCTGGGGTTCGGTGGCGTGGTCCCCGTGCCGGTCAGCGCGACGCCCGCGGCCGGGGTCACGTACCGGATCACCTCGTCCACGAGTCTCTACACCGACGTCCCGGCCGTGGGCGACCAGCTCGCGCGGCAGTTGCGGCGCTCGACCGGCTACCCCGTGCCCATCGTCGCGGCGCCGGCCGCCGGCGGCATCTCGCTGCGGCTGGGCAGCGTGAGCGGCGGGGACGAGGCCTACCAGCTCGACGTGACCGCCACCGGGATCACCGTGCTGGCCAACCGGGCCGCCGGGCTGTTCAACGGGGTGCAGACGCTGCGCCAGCTCCTGCCGTACGCGGCCGACAGCGCGACCGTCCAGCCGGGACCGTGGCCCGTGCAGGGCGGGCGGATCACCGACGCGCCGCGCTACGCCTACCGGGGCGCCATGCTCGACGTCGCTCGCCACTTCTTCCCCGTGGCGGCCGTCCAGCGCTACATCGACCAGATCGCCCTGTACAAGATCAATTACCTGCACCTCCACCTCTCCGACGACCAGGGCTGGCGCATCGCCATCGACTCCTGGCCCAGGCTGGCCACGTACGGCGGCAGCACCGCCGTCGACGGCGACCCGGGCGGTTACTACACCAAGGCCCAGTACCGGGAGCTCGTCGCCTACGCCGCGGCCCGCAACATCACCGTCGTGCCTGAGATCGACCTGCCCGGGCACACGAACGCCGCCCTGGCCTCATACGCCGAGCTGAACTGCGGCGGCGTCGCGCCGCCCCTCTACACCGGGACCGACGTCGGGTTCAGCTCGCTGTGCACGTCGAAGGAGATCACCTACACCTTCATCGACCAGGTGCTCGGTGAGCTGGCCGCGATCACCCCCGGCCCCTACCTGCACCTCGGCGGCGACGAGGCCACCTCCACCAAGCCGGCCGACTACACCGCGTTCATGAACCGGGCGCAGGCCATCGCCGCCGCGCACGGCAAGACCATCATCGGCTGGCACGACATCGTCAAGGCCACGCCGCTGCCCTCCACGGTCGCCCAGTACTGGGGCACCACGCCGGACGACAGCGCCGTCGCCGGCGCCGGGCGGAAGGTCATCATGTCCCCGGCCAGCCGCGCCTACCTCGACATGAAGTACAACTCGCGCACCCCGCTCGGCCAGGACTGGGCCGGGCTGATCGAGGTCAAGGACGCCTACGGCTGGAACCCGGGCACCTACCTGACCGGCCTGCCGTCCCAGCAGGTCCTGGGCGTGGAGGCGCCGCTATGGACCGAGACGATCAGGACGTCGGCCGACATCGACTACATGGCCTTCCCGCGCCTGCCCGCCCTCGCCGAACTGGCCTGGTCCCCGTACGGCAAGCACGACTGGACCGCCTTCAAGAAGCGCCTCGGGGCGCAGGGGCCGCGGTGGCGCGTCATGGGCGTGAATTACTACCACTCGGGGCAGATTGCCTGGCCTGCCGGTTCCTGAGCTGACCGCGCCGCCGGGACTGTAGCGTTCAAGGTCGTGGGCGGTGCCAGGGAAGTGCGGGACGTGCTGCGGCAGGCGGCGCGGCTGCTCGCCGAGGCGCGGGAGTTGCGTGCGGAGCACGAGCGCGCGCTGGCCCGGGTCGTGGCGGCGATGTCCGCGCTGCGCAAGCCGCAGGCCAGGGCCGAGCTCGCGGGCATCCCGGTGGCCCGGCTCAAGGACGTGACCGGCGGGCGGCTGCGGCTCGGGATGCTGGAGCGCATGGGCTACACGACGGTGCTCGACGTGCTGGACGCCACGCCGTACGAGCTGCAGCGGTTGCCGGGGATCGGGCCGCAGACGCAGCGGCAGGTGCACGCGGCGGCCAAGCAGATCGAGCGCGCCGCGCGGGAGGTCACCGCCGTCCAGATCGACGTCGAGCGCCAGGACGAGGAGACCACGGCGCTGCTCGCCGCCCTGTACCCGTTGGTGGCCGCGGGAGCCGAGTTGCCGCGCGCCCGCCGGACGGGCGACGCGGTCGATGAGCGGCTCGCCGCGTTGATCCCGGTGGCGCGGGTGATGAGCGGCTGGTGGCGCCGGCTGCTGTCCGGCGAGGAGAAGCGGCGGCGGGCGGAGGAGGCCGTCGCCGGGATCTCCGAGATCCTCGCCGGGCAGACCGAGACGCGGCTGCTCATCACGCAGGCGACCGTGGACCTGCTGCGGCCGGCGCCCTCCGGGGCGGAGGTGTGGATCGACTTCGAGATCCGCGCGGCCGACTACTACAACCTGCTGGCCGAGATCGCCGCCCTGGAGCCGGGCGACCGGGTCGCCGCCGAGGGGTTCCTGCCCGACGACCTGGCCGAGCGGGTCAGGAACCAGGAGCTCGACGACACCCACCGCCGGGTCTCGCTCCGTGGCTACCAGGCGTTCGGGGCCCGGTTCGCGCTGGCGCAGCGCCGGGTGATCCTCGGCGACGAGATGGGGCTCGGCAAGACCGTGCAGGCCATCGCCGCGTTCGCGCACCTCAAAGCGCGCGGTATGGGCCACTTCCTGGTGGTCTGCCCGGCCAGCGTACTGATCAACTGGACCCGCGAGATCGAGACCCGCAGCACGCTGCGCGCCTACCGGCTGCACGGCGGCGAGCGCGACACCGCCCTGGCGGAGTGGCTGGACCGCGGCGGCGTGGCCGTGACCACCTTCGACGGGCTGCACCGGCTCGACGACGTGCCCGCTGAGGTGGGCATGATGGTGGTCGACGAGGCCCACTACGTCAAGAACCCCGAGGCCCGCCGGTCCAGGGCCGTCGCCGCGTGGTGCGGGCGGGTCGAGCGGGTGCTGTTCATGACGGGCACGCCGATGGAGAACCGGGTGGAGGAGTTCCGCAACCTGGTTCGCCACCTCCAGCCCGCCCTGCTCGCCCAGGTGCGCGGCAGCGACGCCGCGGCCGGAGCGCAGGCGTTCCGGCGCGCGGTGGCGTCCGTCTACCTGCGCCGCAACCAGGAAGACGTGCTCACCGAACTGCCCGATCTCGTGCACGTCGACGAGTGGGAGGAGCTCAGCGCCGCGGACGCCGACGCCTACCGGGAGGCGGTCGCGGCGGGCAACTTCATGGCCATGCGCCGCGCCGCCTACGCGGTGCCGGACAAGTCGGCCAAGCTCGAACGGCTGCGCGAACTGGTCGACGAGGCGGCGGGCAGCGGGCTGAAGGTGGTGGTCTTCTCCTACTTCCGCGACGTCCTGACCGCGGTGCGGGACGCCCTCGGCCCGGCGGTCCACGGGCCGCTCTCCGGTGACCTGCGGCCGGAGCGCCGCCAGGAGACCGTGGACGCGTTCGGTATGGTGCCGGGGCACGCCGTGCTGCTCGCCCAGATCCAGGCCGGCGGGGTCGGGCTCAACCTCCAGGCCGCCTCCGTCGTGATCATCTGCGAACCGCAGGTCAAGCCCACCATGGAGAGCCAGGCCGTGGCCCGCGCGCACCGCATGGGGCAGGTGCGCAGGGTCCAGGTGCACCGGCTGCTCTCGCCCGGCGGCGTGGATGAGCGGATGCTGAAGATCCTGCACGCCAAGACGGTGCTGTTCGACGCGTACGCCAGGCGCAGCGACCTGGCCGAGTCCGCGCCCGACGCGATCGACGTGTCCGAGCAGACGCTGGCCCGCCAGATCGTCGAGGAGGAGCAGGCCCGGCTCCTGGGCGGGGCTTCGGTTCGGTAGCGCTGGGTTCCGTGCCGCGTCACAGTCCCGCGGGCTCGTTGAGCTGGTGCGCCCACGGCGGGTTGGCCCCCGCGACCGAGCACGTCAGCGCCGCCGCCCGGGCGGCGAAGGCGGCGGCGTCGGCGGCCGTCTCCAGGTCGAGCCCCTCTAGGCGGCCCCCGAGCAGCCCCCGTACGCCCAGCCGGTGCAGCAGCCCGGCGGTGAAGGAGTCACCGGCCCCCACGGTGTCGACGACCTTGATCCGCGGCGCCGGCACCGACGTCCGTTTCCCGTCCAGTGACACCAGCGCGCCCGCCGCGCCCTGGGTGATCACGATGAGCCGGGCCCCCGCCGCGTGCCAGGCGTCGCAGGCACGTTCCACCGGCTCGTCCGGCATCAGGAAGGACAGGTCGTCCTCGCTGAGCTTGAGAATGTCGGCCACCGCGCACCAGCGCGCCATCGGATAGTCCTCCCGGCTCGCCAGGCTGGGCCGTACGTTGGGATCGATCGAGACCGTCGCGTGCTCGCGGGCGTCCGCCGCGAACGCCTCCACGGCGGCGCCGCCCGGCCGCCTGACCAGCGCGAGAGACCCCGTGTGCAGGCAGGACCAGCCGCGCGGGTCGACGGCGGCGAGCTCCTCGGGCGTCCACTGCCAGTCGGCGGTGCCCTCGGCGTGGAAGCTGTAGGCCGCCTGGCCCCGCTCGTCGAGCGAGGCCACCGCCAGCGTGCTCGGCTCGGCGGCGGGTACGCAGGCCGACAGGTCCACCCCTGAGGAGGCGAGGTGCTCGCGGAACAGCTCCCCGAACACGTCCCCGGACACCCGCCCCAGGAACCGGGTCGAGGTGCCGAGGCGGGCCAGAGCCACTGCCGTGTTCGCGGGCCCCCCGCCCGGCAACACCCGGAGCTCCAGCTCACCGGGACGCCGGTCAGCGAAGGCGTCAGCGACGCATTCGCCCAGGACAGCGATCATCAGGGTCAACCTTTCTGCCATGTTTGCAGATTTGTTACGTCGCGGGGGCATTGACGTTTCTAGAAACGGAGTCCATCATCGCAGCACGGCGAATGTCAACGTTGACATATGTCAACGATGACATTGAATCATCCCTGATAGGAAGCCATCATGATTGCTAGGCTCTCGGCCGGACTGCTGGCCGCCGCTCTCCTCGTCACCGGCTGCGGCGGTGGCGAGCAAAAGGCCTCCACCACCAGCTCCGCCGCCAAGGTCGGGCTGATCACGAAGACGGAGACCAACCCGTTCTTCGTCAAGATGAAGGAGGGCGCGCAGACCGCCGCCAAGGCGGCCGGAATGGAGTTGCTCACCGCCGCCGGCAAGTTCGACGGGGACAACGCCTCCCAGCTCACCGCCATCGAGAACATGGTCGCGGCCGGGGTGAAGGGCATCCTCATCACACCCAACGACACCAAGGCGATCGTGCCCGCGATCAAGAAGGCCAGGGACGCCGGCGTCGTGGTGATCGCGCTGGACACGCCCACGGACCCGCAGGACGCCACCGACGCGCTGTTCGCCACCGACAACCTCAAGGCGGGCGAGCTGATCGGCCAGTACGCCAAGGGCGCGATGGCCGGCAAGACCGCGAAGATCGCCACGCTCGACCTGGCCCCCGGCATCACGGTCGGGCAGCTCCGCCACGACGGCTTCCTGAAGGGCTTCGGCATCGCCGAGGGCGACCCGTCGATCGCCTGCTCCCAGGACACGCGCGGCGACCAGGCCAAGGGCCAGGAGGCGATGGAGAACTGCCTGCAGAAGGCGCCCGACATCAACCTCGTCTACACCATCAACGAGCCCGCCGCCCTCGGCGCCTACACCGCGCTCAAGGCCAAGGGCCGCGAGAAGGACGTGGTGATCGTCTCGGTCGACGGCGGCTGCACCGGCGTCAAGGCCGTGAAGAGCGGCGAGATCGCCGCGACCTCGCAGCAGTACCCGCTGAAGATGGCCGAGGACGGCGTCAAGGCCGTCGCCGCCTTCGCCAAGGGCGGCGCCAAGCCCAAGGGGTACACCGACACCGGCGTCACCCTGATCACCGACAAGGCCGTCCCGGGCGTCGAGGCCAAGGACACCGCCTTCGGCCTGGCGAACTGCTGGGGCTGACATGGCCGTCATGGAAGCGACGCTGCCGCGCCGCATCATCAGCACTCCGACGGCGGGACCGCTGGGCGCGCTCGTGCTGGCCTGCGCGTTCTTCGCGGTCAACAGCGACCAGTTCCTCACCGGCGGCAACTTCTCGCTGATCATCCAGCAGGTGATGGTCGTCGGCACGCTCGCCATCGGGCAGACGCTCATCATCCTGACCGGCGGCATCGACCTGTCCAACGGCGCGATCATGGCGTTCGGCGGCATCGTGATGACCAAGCTGGCCGTCACCAGCGGCCTGCCGCCGTTGCTCGCGATCGCCGCCGGAATCGCCGTCTGCGCGGCGTTCGGGCTGGCGAACGGCATGCTGGTGACGAAGATCTCGCTGCCGCCGTTCATCGTCACGCTCGGCATGCTGAACGTGGTGTTCGCGCTGACCCACATCTACTCCGAGGACCAGACGGTCACCGACCTGCCGGCCGCGCTGACCTTCCTCGGGCAGACCTTCAAGCTCGGCGGGACGAACGTCACCTACGGCTCGCTGCTCACGATCCTGCTGTTCCTGCTCTTCGCGTACGTGCTCGGGCAGACCGCCTGGGGCCGCCACGTGTACGCGCTGGGCAACAGCCAGGAGGTCGCGCGGCTGACCGGCATCCGCACGCAGCGGCTGACGATCAGCGTGTACACCATCGCGGGCCTCGTGTACGGCCTCGCCGCCCTGCTGCTCGTCTCCAGGACCGGCGTGGGCGACCCGCAGGCCGGGCAGACCGACAACCTCGACAGCATCACCGCCGTCGTCCTCGGCGGGACCAGCCTGTTCGGCGGCCGCGGACTGGTGCTCGGCACGCTGATCGGCGCGCTCATCGTGGGGGTCTTCCGTAACGGCCTGCAACTCATGGGCGTACCGTCGATTTATCAGACGCTCATCACGGGCATCCTGGTGATCCTCGCCGTCACCGTCGATCAGCTCTCCCGGAGGAGGACCCGATGACCCCCGTACTCCAGGCCCGTGGCCTGGTGAAGCGATACGGCCACGTGGTCGCGCTCGACGGCGCCGACTTCGACCTGATGCCCGGCGAGGTGCTCGCCGTCATCGGCGACAACGGCGCCGGCAAGACCAGCCTGATCAAGGCGCTGACCGGCGCGCTGCAGCCGGACGAGGGCCAGATCCTGCTCGACGGCAAGCCCGTGCGCATCCGCGACCCCCTGGAAGCGCGCAGGCTCGGCATCGAGACCGTCTACCAGGAGCTGGCCGTCGCCGCCTCGCTCGACATCGCGACGAACATGTTCCTCGGCCGCGAGCTCCGCAAGCCGGGACTGCTCGGCACGATCTTCCGCAAGCTCGACAAGAAGCGGATGCGCGAGGAGTCGGCCAAGCACATGGCCGACCTGAAGATCGGCCTGCGCTCGCTCACCCAGCCCGTCGAGTCGCTGTCCGGCGGCCAGCGGCAGGGTGTGGCCGTGGCCAGGGCCGTGGCATGGGCCCGGCACGTCGTCGTGATGGACGAGCCGACCGCCGCTCTCGGGGTCAAGGAGTCGGGACAGGTGCTCGACATGATCAGGCGGGTCCGCGACCGCGGCATGCCCGTCGTCCTGATCAGTCACAACATGCCCCACGTCTTCGAGATCGCCGACCGGATCCACGTCCAGCGGCTCGGCCGCCGCGTCGCCCAGATCAAGCCGGGCGACCACAGCATGGCCGAGGTCGTCGCCATCATGACCGGTGCTATCCAGGTTTCGGAAGGCAAGTCGGTCGTGACGGACAAGGACGCGGCGGAGGCGATCGGCCTCTAGCATGGTCGAAATGCGGCGTCCCACCATGACAGACGTGGCCCGTGAGGTGGGTGTCACCGCCAAGACCGTCTCACGGGTGCTCAACGACGACGGACCCGTGGCCATCGAGACGCGCGAACGCGTCATGGCCGCGGTCCGCAAACTGGGCTACCAACCCAACCTGATGGCCCGCAACATGCGGGTCGGGGCCAGGGACGCCGCGATCGGGCTGGTCATCCCCGAAATGGGCAACCCGTTCTTCGGCACGGTGGCGGGCGGCATCGAGAGCGCGGTGCGGGCCCGCGGCCTGACCCTCATCGTCGGCTCCTCCAGCGAGACCGCCGACCTGGAGCAGTCCCTGATCGCCACCTTCCTGGCCCGCCGGGTCAGCGCCCTCATCGTGGTCCCCTCGGCCACCGGAGACCACCGCTACCTGCGTTCGGAACGCGTCGCCGGCCTGCCCATCGTCTTCCTCGACCGCCCCGCCGTCGGCCTGACCGCCGACAGCGTGGTCAGCGGCAACCGTTCCGGCGCTCAGGCTGGCATCGCCCACCTGATCGGGTACGGCCACCGCCGGATCGGCTTCATCGGCGACCTGCCCGCCACCCTCTACACCCGCCGCGAACGTTTCCAGGGCTACCGTGACGCCCTGGAGGAGGCGGGCCTGCCCTTCGACCGTGCCCTCGTGGAGACGGGCCACGACCAGGAGGCGGCCCGCGCGGCCACCCTGCGGCTGCTGGCTCTGGAGCACCCGCCCACCGCGCTGTTCGCGGCCAACAACCTGGCCTCCATGGGGGCGGTGGTGGCGCTGGCCCGGGCGGGGCGGCGGGATGTGGCGCTGGTGGGCTTCGACGACCTGCCGCTGGCGGAGGTGCTGGATCCGCCGCTGACCGTCGTGGCGCAGGATCCGGCGGCCATCGGGGAGGTGGCGGCGGAGCTGGTGCTGTCCCGGCTGGACGGCGACCGCTCCCGGGCCCGGCGCACCCTGGTGCCCACGCGCTTGATCGTCAGGGGGTCGGGGGAACTGTCGCCGGTTTCTCGGTGAGCTGGGAAGGCCCCGCGCATGCGCGGGGCCGGTCTGTCAGCGTAGTCCCGCGAACAGGTCGTCCTCGTGGTCCGGTGCGGTCACACGGTTGACCACCCGCGTGAAGGACTCGGTGGAGAACGCCTGGTGCTGGGCCTCCTCGGGCATACGGAGCAGGAAGATGTTCTCGCCCTGGCTCTCGTGTGACTGCAGGGCCTTGAACTTGCGCTCGACGTAGGGGGTGACATCGACGACGGTGGTCACCAGCTCGTCGGGGGTGCCGAAGTCGTCGGAGGGCTGGAAGTCGCCCAGGTCGACACCGCTGGTGCGCATGAACTCGAACATGCGCTTGATCGCGGCGCGGGGGATGGCCGTGTAGTAGAACTTGTCGGCGATGCCGGTCGCCTCGATGGCCGCGACCGTGATGCGGTGGGCCTGGACGTGGTCGGGGTGGTTGTAGCCGCTGCCGCCTGTTTCGTCGTAGGTGACCACGACCTGCGGCTGGTAGCGCTTGATCAGCTCGCCGAGGCGGGTGGCGGCCACGTCGACGGCTACGTTGGCGAAGGCGTCGGGGTGGGTGTTGGTGTCCCAGCCGTCCATGCCGGAGTCGCGGTAGCCGAGCAGCTCCAGGTGGTCGATGCCCAGGTGCTGCACCGACTCGCGCAGCTCCGCCAGCCTCCGCTCCGCCACCTCGGCGTCGTCGTGGCCGGGGTCGCCGGGCTTGACGCCGCCCGGTCCGTCGCCCTGCTCGCCGTTGGTGCAGGTGACCAGGACCGTGCGGATGCCCTCGTCGGAGTAGCGGGCGAGGATGCCGCCGGTGCTCAGGCATTCGTCGTCGGGGTGGGCGTGCACCGCCATCAGGGTGAGTTGCCGATCCATGCTGCAGACCCTACTGGGCGCAACCGACACTTCCGGACGGGGACCTTTGGGCGGGGGCTTTTGGGCGGCGGTCAGGTCTGGCGGGCCAGCCGGTCGGCTCGGAGGCGGGCCGTCGCGGCCGCCGCGCGGTCGCCCAGGGCCTCGGCGAGGGCGCCCTGCTTGAGCCAGTTGAACGGGCTGCACGGCCGTACGCTGATCCGCTCGCTGATCAGCACTCGTGCCAGGTCCCGGCGGCCGCCGCGCAGGGCGGCCTCCAGGAGCGTCTTCTGCACGGCGTCGCGTTGCGCGTGGCTGCCGCCGAACTCGTTGATCCGATGCCGGATCGGATACAGCAGGTCCACGACCGCGTCGAAGTCGCCCCGGCCGAAGGCCACCAGCGACCGGCAGACCGGCAGGCCGACGCGGGCGGTCATGGCGTGGTTGGTGATGTCCGGGTGGGGTTCGGTGAGGTACGACTCGCGACTCGCGATGAGCTTCTCGGCCTCCGCGACGCGGCCCGCGCCCACGTACGACATGACGGCGTGCATGTCGTTGAAGGCGTAGAACGGCTCCGCGATCTTGGCCGGCCACGCGTCGGCGAGCGCCCGCCAGCGTTCGTCCTGGCTGGAGCCCTCCAGGAGGAGCCGCCAGAGCAGCGCGGCGGCGTCGAGCAGCTCCATCGAGCCCTGGCCGCCCGCCAGCGCCGCGTCGTAGATGGCCAGGGCGCGGCCGGTGTCGCCGGACTCCAGCGCGTACAGGGCGTAGTGCCACCAGGTGTGCACGTTGAAGAACGTGCCGGTCGACCAGTCGCCGAGCCGGGCGTCGAGGTAGCGGATGCCGTCGCCGAAGCGGCCCTGCATCTCGTAGGTGTGCACGACCGCGTGGATGCCCCAGACGTCACGCGCGTTCAGTTCGACCGCGCGCAGCCCCACGTCCTCCGACCGGTCGTAGTGGCCGGACTCCTCCAGCCCGAACGCGTACATCCCCAGCACGTGGCCGTAATGCCGGTCGTCCTCGTGCCAGGCGTTGAGCGCGCCGCCGATCCTGTCGCGCAGCGAGCGGGCGTCGCCGGTGAAGAAGTCGACCTGGTGCCCGGCCGCCAGCGCCAGGGCGTCGCGGGGGTACTGCTCGGTGATCGCGCCGAGGAGTCTGCCGCAGGTCAGGAAGTCACCGTCGAGCAGTGCCTGGACGGCCTCGACGTGCGCGCGTTCGCGGGGCAGCAGTCCTCCGGAGCCGCCCATGCGGGCCCGCCAGGCCGCGAACCGCTGCCTGGCCGTGCGCGCGTCCTCCACCTCCGTGGTCAGGAGCCCGAGGTAGGCGGTCAGGACCTGGCCCATCGGGAAGTCGGGCGCCTCGGACAGGGCGGCCGCGGTCTCGGCGTCGACCTCCACACGCAAGTGCAGCAGCTCGTCGATCGCCTGGTCGTAGTGGCGGGCGGCGGCACCACCCGCGCCGCTCATCGCCAGTCCGTGCTGGTCGTCGGTCACTCAGCCACTATAAAAGGAGGCCGTACGGCACGAGCTGGGGGAGTGCCGCCCTCCATGCGGGTCCGGCTGCCTTAGGGTGTAAGACGGTTCGGCGGGGGATGCGCCTGGTCATTGCGGCTGCATCACCAAGGGCGGCGGGCCCCGGTCATCCGGACGGTAAGAAAAAGATTTTCGGGCGGTCCGCTAAACGGTAGGCAGGGTCGGGATTCAAGATTGTAACGAGCAGGTTGAGCGATATGTCGGGCAATCGGCGGGGCGCTAGGGTGCAATCCTCATCAACTTCCTGGTGAGGCGGAGGGAGGGCCACTGGTGTACCGCGCGCGTGGCCGTCATGCGTCATCCGGCCAGGCCAAGCCCGCCCTGTCTGCATCTCCGGAAGGGCCGTGGCTGCCCCCGGGCAGCGGTATCCACATCGCCGGGCTGACCATCGTCGGTGGTCTGCTCTACGTGGGCTCCGAGCTGCCTTCCGCGTCCGGGATGTCGGTGGAGCCGGCGTTGATCGATCCCGAACTGCCTGTGGACATGACACAGCCAGACTGGGACGGTCAGGGGCTCGACCGCTGGCCGAGCTATGCCGCCCTCCCGGCGCCGTCGCGGGCGGCCTATCTGAGCTGGCTCGCCGACGGGCGCTGTTATCCGCGAACGCCCCTGGGCTACGTCCTCCTCTATTTCTACGGCCTCGAACGTCGTGTGCTGCACGACCTGCACTTGGACAGCTTCACGGCCCAAGAGGAACTGCCGGTGATCCACGAGGAGGTACAGCGCCTCATCGGCCTCTACGCCGGGCACGACGCCTTCCAGCGGCACGCGGCGCCGTTCGAGGCGCTGCTGGCCGCCCTCTGCGAGCCCGAGGTGACCGGCGCGGCGTTCGCGTTGCGGGCCCGGCTGGGGGAGCTCGCGGCGCAGGGCCAGCCGGTGCCCGCCGATTGGGCGCTGGCCTGGCTGCACTCCCACCCCGCCTACCGGCCGGGCACGCCCGCTACGCGCTGCCCGGAGGAGTTCGGCGCGCTGTTCCAGCGGAGGTACGCGGCACGGCACGGCGAAGGGCTCGTCGTACAGCCCGGCGGTAAAGAACTGGTCTTCGACTACCGGCCCGCGAGCTCCGGGTTCGCCGGGGCCCCGCCGGTGCTGCCGGGCATACCCGATGTGCTGACGCTCGCGGCGCCCACCCGGGAGCTGTTCGGGCTGGCCGAGGAGTGCGGGTCCGAGCTGGAGGCGTACAGCCGCTTCCTCGGCCGGCTGCCCGGTGCCAGGCAGAGCGTGCGCGCCCAGGCGCTGCTGCCCGCGGAGCTGCTCGATCTGGACTCCGGCGGGGCGGGCGGGGCGGTGCGGTGGGCGCTGCGCCGGCTCGGGCCGCAGCAGACCGCGCTCGTGCCCGCCGAGGATTTCGTCGCCCTGCTGTCCACGCCCGTTCCCGCGAGGAAGGACGTCATCGCGCTCGCCCAGATCCTCGGCCGGGCCGGGGTCGGGATCGAACCGGACCCGCGTCTGGGGGGTCCGGTGCCGACCGCGGGGATGATGGCCTTGTTCGCCGCGCCGGACGGGCCGACGGCCGCGGCGTCCGACGCGTACCGGGCGGCCACCGTACTGCTGCACCTGGGCGCCGCGAGCACGGCGGACGGCCAGACGCCCGAGGTCGCCTACCGCCGGCTGAGCGAGCACCTTGAGCGGGCGCTGCATCTGACGCCCGGCGAGCAGGCCCGCTTGCGGGCGCATCTGGAGTGGCTGCTCGCGGGGGAGGTGACGCTGATCGACCTGATCGACCATGTTCAGGCGATCGGCGCGACTCAGCGTGCTCACGTGGCGGAGTTCCTGAGGGACGTGGCCGCCGCCGACGGGCACATCACGCCGGAGGAGGCCGACATCCTGGCCCGGATCCACTGGCTGCTCGGGCTCGACCGCGATACGGCGGGGGCTGAGCAGATGGGGCTCGCGTCGTACGCCGCCGTGCGGCAGGCGCCGATCCAGCTGGCGTACGTGCCCCACGGCCCCGCCCAGCCGGTGCCCCCGCCACGCGTCATCATGCCGCACCACCCCTCCGGGCCCTTCACCTCTCCGCCCTTCGGGCCGGTGCCCAACAGCTCCACGCCGTATGGGTCCGCGCCCTACACCTCCACGCCGTACGGGCCTGGGCCTTATGCCTCCACGCCTGATGGGCCCGGGCCTTATGCCTCCACGCCTGACGGGTCTGTGCCCAGCGCCTTCACGCCGTTTGGGCCCGGGTCTTACTCATCCGGGCAGGAGCACCCCATTCAGCAGGACCTCGCCGGGTCGTCGCCGGTGCCGCACGCGTCCGTGCCGCAGGCCGTGCCCATGGGGTCCGTCTTCGGTGCCCCGACGGTGCCCGTCTGGGGGGCGGTCGCCAGGCTGGCCGAGACGGCCCAGGTGGGGATAATGCTCGATTCGCTGCTCGCCGGCGAAGAGCCGCTCCCCGTGCCCGCCCCACCGCCCGAGGTCACCCCGGTGGCGGGGCTGGACGGCCGCCACTCCGGCCTGGTCCGCGCCCTGGCCGCCGTCGATGAGCCGCACATCGGCCGGGGCCAGTTCGAGATCCTCGCGGACGCCTGGAACCTGCTGCCGGAAGGCGCGATAGACCGCGTCAACGAGGCCGCCTACGAGACCGTGGGCGATCCGCTGCTCGACGGCGACGACCCGATCCTGGTCGACCGGCGAGTGCTGGGGGAGATGCTGAAGTGACCGTTCGCGCCCGCGAACGCGACGCCCTCCTCAAGGCGCTGCGGGCAGGGGGAGTCCCGCTGATCGGCCAGCACCACATCCAGGCCGGCCGTACCGCCGAGCTGGCGGCGCTGACCGCCGACGTCGAACGCGTCGCGGTCGGCGGCTCGGCCGTCCGGTTCGTCATCGGTGAGCACGGTGCGGGCAAGACGTTCCTGCTGCGCCGGGCGCGGACGCTGGCGCTGGAGAAGCGGCTGGTCACCATGCACGCCGACATCACCGCCGAGCACCGGCTGCACTCGAGCGAGGGCCGGGCCCGCGCCCTCTACACCGAGCTGGCGCGTAGCATGTCCACCCGGGCCAGGCCCACCGGCGGCGCGCTCGCCGGCGTCGTCGAACGCTTCCTGTCCACCGCGCTCGACGAGGCCCGCCAGGCGGGCACCGACCCGGCCCTGGCGATCGGGGAACGCCTGGCGCATCTGGCGACGCGGCCGGGCGGCCACGACTTCGCCGAGGTCATCGGCGCGTACTGGCGCGGCCACGACACGGGCGACGACCACCTCAAGTCGGCCGCGCTGCGCTGGCTGCGCGCCGAGTACCCGACCGCGGCGGAGGCCAGGTCGGCGCTCGGCGTACGGTCGATCATCGACGACGCCACCGTGCACGATCACCTCGCGCTGATGAGCCGGTTCGTACGCCTGGCCGGGTACGGCGGGCTGCTCGTCTGCCTGGACGATATGTACAACCTGTACACGCTGGCCGATGCCCTGGCCCGGGACGCCAACTACGACCAGATCCTGGGCATCGTCAGCAGTGGGGTCCCGCATCTGGGGTTCGTGTTCGGGGGCACCCCCGACTTCCTCAGAGACGGGCACAGCGGGCTTTTCAGCCACCCCGCGCTGCGGAGGCGGCTGGGCGCCGCCGCCTTCGCCGCGGTCGGGCCGGTGGATCGCTCGGGGCCGGTGCTCCGGCTGGCCGCGCTGACGGCCGAGGAGGTGTACGTGGTGCTGGCCAAGATCCGGTTCGTGTACGCCTCCGGCGAGGGTGGGCGGTACCTCGTGGACGACGACGCGCTGGTGGCCTTCATGCATCACTGCTTCGGGCGGGTGGGGGAGGCGTATTTTCGCCGGCCGCGGACGACGTTCAAGGCGTTCTGCGACCTGCTGGCCGTGCTGGAGCGGGACTCCGGGGAGAGCTGGCGGCGGCTCCTGCCGGGGGTGGACCTGTCGGCGGAGGAGGCTGACGAGCGCCCGGCCTGACTTCCCGCAAGATCGGGCATACTCGTCGTTCATGACGAAGGACGGCGAAGGAGTGGCGCGCGACGGCGACGCGGGGGTGCCGGGGTCGCTGGCCAGGGTGCTCGGCGATGTCGCGGCCGAACGGGCGGCGCAGGACGCCAAGTGGGGCATGCAGGCCGTGCCCGACGGCACCGGGGCCGAGGGCGCGGTGGCCGAGGCCGATCGGGCGAGGCGGGAGACCGACGAGGCGGGCCGGCACGGGGAGCTGACCTGGCGGCACATCCTGCGTGAGGAGGTCTTGGAGGCGTTCGCCGAGTCGGACCCCGAGCTGTTGCGGACCGAGCTGATCCAGGTGGCCGCGGTCGCCGTCAAATGGGCCCAGGCACTGGACCGCCGCACTGGAGACGCCGGGCGGCCAGGCGCGGAGGAGACGGCGGCGAAGGTCGGCGTGGAGCCGCGCGCCGACGCTGAGCGGTCAGGTACCGGCGCCGCTGGGGAGCCGCGGCCCGACAGGTTCCGGGCCATCGTCGACGTGCACGTGATGCTCGTCCGTGACGGCACCGTACTTCTCGGCAAACGGGCCAACACCGGCTACGGCGACGGCCAGTGGCACCTGCCCTCGGGCCATCTGGAGCCCGGTGAGTCGGTGGTCGGCGCGGCCGTCAGGGAGGCCCGCGAGGAGGTCGGCGTCGGCATCCGGCCGGAGGACCTGGAGTTCGCCCACGTCATGCACCGCGTCCCCGACCGTGTGGGCCTGTTCTTCGTCGCCAGGAAGTGGGACGGCGAGCCGTACAACGCCGAGCCGCACAAGTGCGCCGAGCTCGCCTGGCGGCCGCTCGGCGAACTGCCCGACGACACGATCGGCTACCCGGCCGCCGCCATCGCCAGGGTGCTGGCGGAGGAGCCGTTCGCGCTGTACGGATGGTCCACAGGCATCGCTTGACAGCGTTGTGACGCCCCGCAATATAGGTGTCACATGTCCCGCAGCTCGTCCCACTGCTGGCGCGCGCCCGCCAGCCAGGTGCCGTGCAGGTCGTTGAAGACGTTGGCCGCGCGCACCCCGATCCAGTTCGGTGGCAGCAGCTCCAGCGGCAGCCGCGGGTCGAGCATCGGGAAGCGCCGCCATTCGTGGACGAGCCGGACCTGCGCCAGCAGCACCGCATCGCCCGGCTCCGGCCGCATGCCGGCGAACTCCTGGATGAACTCCTGGTAGTGCGCCGCCAGCTCCCCCAGATGCCAGGCCTGCTCCACCAGCGTCCGCTCGGAGCCGATCCCCGCGTAGGGGCCGTTGAACGAGAACACCGCCACGTCGAGCCCCAGCCCCTCGACCACCTGCTTGGCCTCGGCCTCGCGGGTGGCGTGCGGGCTGACCCACACGCCGGGCACAGGACTGCCGAACCCTGCCCAGGTCAGGCCGGTACGTAGCTGGTGACGCAGCTCGCGCCGGGACTCGGGCACGGTCGCGATCAGCACCACCCAGCGCCCGTCCCACGGCTCGCGGTCGCGGCCGAACGCGTAGATCCGCTCGGCCCCCTCGGTCAGCAGCTCGCGGCCGCGCCGCGTCAGCGACCAGCGCACCCGCCGCCCGGAGCGCGCCGACACGATCCACCCGTCGGCGGCCATCCGCGCCAGCGCCTGCCTGGCCGACTTCTCCTCCACCCCGAGCCCGCCCATCACGTGCAGCAGCGCGGACGTCCACGCGGGCTCGCCGGACGGCAGCACATGCTCGCCCAGCACGGTCAGCAGCATCGACCTGGCGCTCGACTGGTGGCGGCGGGGCGGCCTGGCCATTAACGCTCCTTTCGCGGCGGGAGTCTGATTCAATGCTACAAGTAGTTGACGATGCATCAATTCTCTATAGAAGATTCTCGTACGGAGTCTCCCTCCCCGTAAGGACGACCATGTCATCCGAGTCGTTCAACGCCAGTCTCTATCTCGTGGATCGTCAGGTCGAAGCCGGTCGCGGCGGCTGCACCGCGGTCGCGGGCCCGGCCGGGACCCTCACATACGCCCAGCTCGCGGCCCGTGTCGGCGAGCTATCCTCCGGGCTGCGGGTGCTCGGTGTCAGGCCCGAGGAACGGGTCGTGCTCGTCATGTCCGACCGCCCGGAAACGCTCGTCACCATCCTGGCCGTCATGCGCATGGGCGGGGTCGCCGTGCCGCTGTCGACCATGTACACCGGCGTGGAGCTGGGCGCGCTCATCCGCGACTCGCGGGCCCGCGTGGTGGTGGCGACGCCCGAATACGAGCCGACGGTCCGGGTGGCACTGGCGAACGCCCCCGAGGTCGCCCTGCTCGTCCTCACCGGCAACATGGGCCACCGGGCCGCCAACGTCATCCCCGGCTCCGACGCGGACGTCGGGGTTCCGGTGTGCTCGCTGGCGGACGTGGTGGACGCCGGCCGTACAGTGGCCGAGCCGTACCAGAGCTGGACGGAATCGCCAGCGTTGTGGCTCTACACCTCGGGCACGACCGGCGCGCCGAAGGCCGCCATGCACCGGCACGGCGCCATCAGGGACGTCTGCGAGACCTACGGCCGTGAGGTTCTCGGCATCACGCCGGACGACCGGTGCTTCTCGGTCGCCCGGTTGTTCTTCGCCTACGGCATCGGCAACTCGCTGTTCTTCCCGCTGTCGGTGGGCGCGACCACGGTGCTCGACCCCTTCAGGCCCACCCCGCCGGGGGTGGTCGCGCGGGTGGTGGCCGAGCGGCCGACGCTGTTCTTCGCCGGGCCGACGTTCTACGCGAGCCTGCTCGCCTCCGACGCCCCCGACGACACCTTTTCCTCGGTACGGCTGGCGGTCTCAGCGGGCGAGGCGTTACCCGCGGAGATCTACCGGCGCTTCACCGAGAGGTTCGGCGTCGACATCATCGACGGCCTCGGCTCGACCGAGGCCCTGCACATCTTCATCTCCAACCGGCCCGGCCAGGTCAGACCGGGCACCTCGGGGACCGTCGTGCCCGGGTATGAGGGCAAGCTGCTCGACGACTCCGGCGACCCCGTGGCCGACGGGCAGCCGGGCCACCTGTACGTGCGCGGTGACTCCATCGCCACCGGCTACTGGTGCCGGACCGAGACCACCCGGCAGGTGTTCCAGGGGGAGTGGCTACGCACCGGCGACACCTACCTGCGTGACGCCGACGGTGTCTACCAGTGCCTCGGCCGCTCGAACGACATGATCAAGGCGGGTGGCATCTGGGTGTCGCCCATGGAGGTCGAGTCCCGGCTGCTGCTGCACGAGTCGGTCGGAGAGGCCGCGGTCGTCGCCTACACCGACGTGCACGGGCTGGAGAAGCCGGTCGCCTGCGTGGTCCCCGCCGCCGGGAAGACGGTGGACGCGGCGGAGCTCATCGCGTTCTGCCGCGACGGGCTGGCGGCCTTCAAACGGCCGCGCGAGGTGCTGGTACTGGAGGAACTCCCCAAGACCGCCACCGGCAAGATCCAGCGCGTGATCATCCGCCAGATCGCCACCGACCTGCTCGGCAAGTGACCGCTCAGACTCCGCGTTGGGGCAGCCCGCCCCGGATGTCAGAACGCGTCACGCAGCTCCCTTTTCAGCACCTTTCCGCTGGCGTTCTTGGGCAGTGACCGCACGAAGACCACCGTCTTCGGTGTCTTGAAGGCCGCCAGTCGTTCCCGCAGGAAGGAGGTCAGCTCGCCGGCGGTCAGGGCGGCGCCCGCGCGCAGGACCACGGCGGCCGTCACCGCCTCGATCCATCGCGGATCGGGCACCCCGAACACGGCCGCCTCCGCGACGGCCGGGTGCTGGTAGATGGCCTCCTCGACCTCCCGGCTGGCCACGTTCTCGCCGCCGGACTTGATCATGTCCTTCTTGCGGTCGACGATCGACAGGTAGCCGTCGGCGTCCAGCACGCCCAGGTCGCCGCTGTGGAACCAGCCGCCGCGGAACGCCTCGGCGGTCTTGTCCGGGTCGTTCCAGTAGCCGAGCATGGCGTGCGGACTGCGGTGCACGATCTCGCCGACCACGCCGCGCGGCACCGGCTCGTCGTCGGCGTCGACGATCCGGGTCTCGACGTTCAGGGCGGGCCGGCCCGCCGAGCCGAGCCTGGTCAGCTGCTCGTCCGGGCCCAGGATGGTGGCCACGGGCGCCATCTCGGTCTGGCCGTAGAAGTTGAACAGCCGCACCCCCGGTAGCCGCGCGGCGATCTCCTTCAGCACCTCGACCGGCATGATCGACGCGCCGTAGTAGCCCTTGCGCAGGGACGACAGGTCGCGGCGGTCGAAGTCGGGATGGCGCAGCAGCCCGATCCAGACGGTCGGCGGGCAGAACAGCTTGCTGGCGCCCTCCGCCTCGATCGCCGCCAGGATCGCCGCCGGGTCGGCGCCGGGCAGGATCACGTTGGTGGCGCCGAGGTAGAGGCCGGGCGTGAGGAAGCAGTGCAGTTGCGCGCAGTGGTAGAGCGGCAGCGCGTGCACCTCCACGTCGGCGGCGCTCATCTCGCCGTCGATCACGCACGAGGTGTACTGGGCGATCAGGCCGCGGCTCGACAGGGTGGCGCCCTTGGGCCTGGATTCGGTGCCGCTGGTGTACATGAGCTGGATCGGGTCGTCGTCGGCGATCTCCACCCGCGGCTCGGAGTCGTCGCCGTACGCCATCCAGTCGGTGACCGGCTCCCACCCTTCGGCGTGCCCGATCACCCCGCGCACCGCGACCCCGTCGGAGACGGCCCGCTCGGCCACGGGCAGGAGCGCCTCCTCCACCAGCAGGCCCGTCGCACCCGCGTGCCCGAGGATGTAGGAGACCTCCTCGGCCCCCAGCATGAAGTTGATCGGCACGGAGATCGCGCCCAGCCGGGCCAGCGCGAAGTAGGCCACCACGAAGGCGTCGTTGTTGTGGCTGAACACGGCGAACCTGTCGCCCTTGCCCACGCCCCGGGCGGCCAGCGCGTTGGCCATGCGGTTCGCCGCGCGGTCCAGCTCGGCGTAGGTCCATCGCGCCTCGCCGTACACGATCGAGGTCTTGGCGGGAGACCGCGCGGCCGAGCGCCGCAGCAGGTCGCCGATGGCATGCTGGCGAGTCGTCATGCGCACATCCTCCCGAATTATGTTCGGTGATCCTAGCGAACACAAAAGGCGCCCGCCGCAGATGCGGCGGGCGCCCTCAGATCAGCACCGTCAGGTCTGCGGGCGACCTCCCGGCTGGGTGACGCCGTTGACCTTGAGCGTGTACGGCGCGTACTGGCCGACCTGCTCCGTCGATTCGTCGTAGGCCACGATCGCTACCACCTTCGAGAACGGCAGCATGGTGGCCAGCTGCAGCCGGTTGAGGCTGATGCTGGTCTTGCCGTTGGACTCCAGCTGCAGCGCCACCGAGTGCTTCTCGTCGAGGCCGATCAGCCGGACGTTCCAGTTCTCGACCGGGGTCGGGAAGACCTCGGTCGGCGAGTCGAACGGGTCGAGCGACGAGCCGTCGCTGACCGCGGTGGCGCCGACCGTGATGTCGTCGATCTTCCAGCCGCCCTCGTTGACCCCCGCGTCGCTGACGTAGCGGAAGCCGAGGAGGATCTCCTGGCCGGCGTAGGCCGACAGGCTGTAGGTGTGCGGCTCGAAGCCGGTCGTGGTGCCGTTGATCGCGGGGCCGAGCGGGCCCGCGATCGTCTTGTCGCCGGCGATCGAGGTGTAGGTCTTGCCGCCGTCCGTGGAGACGATCACGTAGCCGTAGTCGAAGCCCTGCTCCGCGCCGTACTTGGCGAGGAAGCGCAGCGTCGGGTCGGCGGCCGGGACGGTCACCTTGGTGACGGCGGCGGCGTTGGTGTTGCTGGCGTTGCCGGAGAACAGCACCGGGTTGCCCGCGCGGTCCGGGTCGTCGGAGACGACGGTCCAGGCCAGCGGGAGGGCGGGCAGCGTCTTGGAGCCCTCGAACGACAGCGAGCGCAGGTCCACCCCGCGCAGGAACGTGCCGTCCGCCTTCTGCAGCGGCACGTAGTCGGCGCCGTTGGGGGCGGCACCGGCGGTCTTGTAGGTGGCCGGGTTCGCCAGGTTGACGGTCGCGTTCAGGCTGGCGCTCGTGACCCGCTTCTTGGGCACGCCCAGCATGATGCCCTTGGTCCCGCCGACGATCCGGTCGACCAGGGTGGAGGTCTGGAAGTCGTGGATCACCTGGTACATGTTCTTGGCGCCCTGCGCCGCCAGCGCCGCCTTCAAGCTGGCCAGGCCCTGCAGCGCGCCGTCACGGTGCAGCGTGGACATGAACGCCGTGCCGTACCTGTCGTACAGGAACAGCATGAACGAGTACGCGTTGCCGTAGTCGGCCAGCACGCCGTTGGCGTTGGCGCCCTCCCCCCAGATGTTGAGCGAGTTCTCGGGGCCGCCGCAGTCGCGCGGGTTGGTGTTGTACGGCGTCTGGACGATGCCGAAGCCCTGGAAGCAGTAGATGTGGCTGTCGGTGCCGCGTTCGGAGACGGTGGCCTTGGGGTTGGAGTAGCCGGTCAGCGTCATCGCGAGGTCCGACAGGCCCTCGTTCATCCAGGTGGTCTCGAGCGGGTCGGTGTAGTAGTGCGCCAGGTGCTGCCACTCGTGCGCGAACGTGCCCTCGTACTGGCGTGGCCTGGCCGGGCGCGAGGTGCACAGGTCGGCGGTCGGCTCGTCGGGCGGGTTCGCGCCGGTGCGGTGCGTCCAGTCGAACGCGTCGATCGTCATGACGTTGCGGTCGAGCAGCTCGTTGAACTGGCTGGAGAAGAAGCCCGCGATGTACGTCGGAGCTGCCGGGAAGCTGTAGTAGTTGTCGTCCCTGACGTTGTCGACCAGGGTGACGGTCTTGCTGCCGCCGCCGGTGTAGACGCCGCCGTTGCCGTTGGCGTCGGGGCCGAGGATGGCGTTGGTGCCGTCGCGGTCCGGCGGCGTGCTGAAGGCCGCGGTCTCCTTCGGGTACATGTTCGTGTCGAACTGGGTGACCAGGTCCGTCACCTGCGCGTCGGTGACCTGCGTGGACGTGGGGATCTGCGCCCGGCAGTCACCGGCGGGGAAGGCCAGGTCGTTGGCGACCCAGACCTCGATGTTGTTGCCCACGCCGCGCAGCGTGTAGTCCTTGCGGTAGAGCCTGCCGTTGAAGTCGTCCAGGCCCAGCCACTGCCGGACGGTGCCGACCGGCGGCGTGTCGGCGGCGGCCTTCGCCCTGGCCTGCGCCTTGGCCTCGTATTTGGCGGGCACCTTGACGGCCTTGCCGTCGAGTGTGAAGTCCTTGCGAGAAAGCTCTCGGATGTCGCTGGACGGCGGAGCCTTCGGATCGGCGTGCGCCGGGATAGCGGACAAAAGGGGTAATGCGAGGATAGCGGCCACGATTCCGATGAATCGGTTGCGCGCCATGGAGCCCCCTAAGAGTGGTCAGTGAGGGTGACAAAATGTGACTATCTGATCAAGGGATAGGCGCGCAAGTAAGTCAAGTGCCAACAAAGCATCAACGAATTCGTACTCACCGAGCTATCCGAGCTGACTATTTCCGGTAATGGCCGACTGACCAGCGGACCGGGCGGTTGGTGCCGCCGCCCAGCAGCTTCCACGTGACCTTGACGGTGGTCGTCCGGTCCGTGGGATAGGTGAACTCTGTCGCCGCCGAGCGGAAGGCGTTTCCCTTCCACACGGCGCAGGCGCTGCTGCTGGGCTGCACGCGGCCGTTCACCTCGAAGCTGTACCACAGGCGGTCCGCCAGGTCGCCGGTGCACAGGGAGTCGAAGCCGACCTTGCCCCGCACCTTGAACGTGGCGGAGGTGTCCTGCGGCCAGACGCCGGTTTTCGTCTCCGTGAGCCGCGCCTTCCCCGAGTGGTCCGGCAGGTCTTTGAGCGGCGGCGGCTCGACCGGCTGCGTGGGCGGCGTCCACTCGTACACGGCCAGTGCCCAGACGCCGCGGGTCTCCTTCTGCGGAACGCACTTGCCGTTCCGCACCGTACAACCCCAGCCGGTCGTGGTCGTGTCGAACGTGACCGTGAGCTTCGTGTCGCTCGTGGAGGGCGGCACCTGTAGCGGCCGCAGTTCCATGCGCTTCGAGCACACCGTGAAGACGGTAGACGGAGGCCCACCGGCACCCGTTGATGCCCTGGCGGCGCCGCTGTGCGGCCCCGCGCAGACCGCTCCGAGGTCGAGCGGCTTGCCGGAGACCGGGATGGTCACGGAGACCTTGGTCGGTCCCGTCTTCTTGATCGACATGGTGGCGATCCGCCGGTACTCCGTGCCGTCCGCGGCGGTGAACCGCTCCGGCAGCTCGGCTGCGGGCTGCGTGGCGACAGTGGTGGTCTCGCCGGCGGCCTCGCGCCGCGGCTCCGCCGTACCGGGGAGGAGGGAGACGACCAGCGCGACAGCCGCCGCGACTGCGACCACCGCGCCGCCGCCCAGCGCGCTCCTGCGCAGGCGGATCCGGCGGATGCGGGCCCGCACCTGCTCGTGCCGGGCCGGGTTGGCGGGGGAGGGGCCGTCGCCGTGCTCGCGCAGGACGTCCCGCAGGTCGGGCAGGGTCATCGGTACAGCTCCTTCACGATCGACTCGTCCACGCGCAGCTTGGCCAGCGCCTTGGCGCTCTGGCTCTTGACCGTGCCGGGCTCGCAGCCCAGCAGGCGGGCCACCTCCGTCACCGGCAGGTCCTCGTAGAAGCGCAGCACGACCACCGCCCGCTGCCTGGCCGGCAGCCGGCCGAGGGCTCGCCAGAGCGTGTCGCGCTCGTCGGAGACCGTGTCGCTGGTCGGAGTGTCGGGCAGATCGTCGCTCGGCAGCTCACGGCGCCATCTCCTGCGCCACCACGAGGTGTAGGTGGTCACCAGGATCCGGCGCACGTACGCCTCGGGCTCGTCCACGCCGGGCCAGGCGAACCACGCCTTGGCCAGCGACTCCTGCAGCAGGTCCTCCGCGGTCGCCCAGTCGCGGGTCAGCAGGTACGCGGTGCGTAACAGCCGATCCGACCGAGTGACCACAAAGTCCTGATATATCCCTCGGTCCGCCACGGACCGCCTCCTGTCGTCGTCTGTCGACGATAGGGACGCATCCAGTGCGGGCTCAGGTTGCCCGGTGTGTGTGGCGGATGAGCGTGAACGGGACCAGCTCGCCCAGCCCCCGTACGGACAGCCGGTCGACCGGGCGCAGCTCGAAGGCCCGGTCGCCCTCCAGCTCCTCGGCCATCTCCGGGCCGGCCAGGATCGTTCCCGGATGGGCCAGCGCGGTCAGCCTGCTGGCCAGGTTGACGGGGGTGCCGAACACGTCGCCCATCCGGCCGAGCACCGGCCCCACGGCCAGGCCCACGCGCAACTGCGGCATGCCCTTGTCCTTGGCGTGGGTCTCGATCAGGCGCAGGCCGATCTCCGCCGCCTCGTGCGCCTTGCCCGACACGAACAGCACCGAGTCACCCAGCGTCTTGACGATCCGCCCGCCGCCCGAGGTCACCACGTCGGCCGAGCGGCCCTCGAACCTGTCGACCAGCCCGGCCAGCTCCGTCTCGGAGATCTGCCTGCTCAGCCTGGTGAACCCGACCAGATCGGCGAACCCCACCGCCAGCCGGGCCGCGCTCGTCTCCTGCTCGACCAGCCGGTGGGCGGAGGCCGCCAACTGGCGCCGCCACGAGTAGACCAGCAGCCGGGCCAGGTCGGGCATGACCCGGTCCGCCCGCCTGCGCCATGCCCTGGGCCGCTCGTTCAGCGGCACGCCCGCCTGGTCGAGCGCCTCGGCGCCCAGCTCGGCCTGCGACTCGGCGAGCCGGGCCGTCGCCCTGCCCAGGGACCTGGCCATCAGGAGCACGTGCTCCTCGTCGTAGACGCCGTCGCTCACCATGCCGAGCAGCGTCCGCAGGGCCGCCACGTCGGAGTCGGTGAACTCGACGGCGTCGTCGGCGACGTTCGCGAAACCCAGCGCGCGCCAGAACCTGCGGGCACGGTAAACGGGGACGCCGGCCATGTCGGCGACCTGGTGGCTGGTGTAGCGACGGGGCTCGCGGAGGAACGCCTCCATCAGCCCGTCCGGATCCTCGCGCGCCACGGCTGCAACATAACACCGTTCCTGAAGACTGAGCGGGAGTGGGTCCTGTTGCCCGGACTCGTGCTCAGCCGAGCGCTCCGGACGGTGGTGGGCGTGCTGGTTGCCCGCGTTCTGGCCGCGTCCGGGCGGCGCGGATCGTGTCCGTGGTCCGGGTGTGCGGGGGCGGGGTTCCGCACGGCCCAGGGCCTCCGGCCGGCCTGGACGCTCCGATGACGCCCGGCGAGATCGTCGTCCGCGCCCGCCTCGTCCGCCTCTACCTCACCGACCGCGCCGCCCAGCGCCCGATTCAGGAGGCACGTCGCGCGCTGGAGGAGCGCGCGACCGCCGCCCTCACCGCCGAAGAACGCCGCTATCTCCGGGTCGCGCTGGCCAAGGTCGTCCAGCGGCTCACCGAGCCGACATGATCGCATCGAAGAGCAGTTCCGGTCCCCCACTCGGGAGTTCGTTGACGGCTCGTTCGGCGGCGTCCACCGCGGCCTGCGCCCAGCCGAAGCGGTGCGAGTCGACGCCGGCGATCGTCATCCGGCCGACCGGCCGCCTCGACACAAGCATCTCACGCGCGTAGGCCGCCGGCTCATCGGTCAAGGTGTTCACCGTCGGAGAGTAGGTGTGTGGCCACCGGTTCACGCTGACGGCGGCGATGGTCTCTTCCGGGTCGAACCCAGTCGATCCAAGGATGCGGCCGAGTTGGTCCTCGACGGCATCGCGGTAATCCTCCGCTGACGTCGCGAACATGGCCTCCTGCGCCGCAGCGGCCTCCCGGCGGTAATCCTGCTCGTTCGGATCCACCACCGGACGGTGGCAGAGAAGCACCACAGCCGGTTCGTCCGGATCGGATCGTTGTCCGCCGCCGACGATCGTCTGGTCGAGTTCGAGCTTGTAGAAGAACGCTCCCGGGGACGAGGCGTCGCGTATCCCTAGTTCGGCGAACGCTCGCCAGTTTCGAAGAGCGACCTTCACGTAGCACATCGGCGGCTTGACCACACGTGACAGCGAATGGCGCTGCTCGTCGCCGACCTCCGGCAGGATGTCCGGAAGTGTGCGTGCTGCGCCAGCGTAGACACAGTGCTCGCTCCGGACTCGATACACCTCTCCGTCCCGGAGATAGTCGACCTCGACTCCGTCGTCGACATTCTGAATGCGTACGACGGTGCTGGCCAGTCGGACACGAACCTTGTTGCGAGGGCTGTCGAGAGTCTCGGCGTCCAGTCTCCCCCCTGTGGTTGCAGGCTCGATGCGTTCGAGCGCCAAGCGCGCGACCGTCGCCAGCCCATCGGGGAAACGGATCTCGGGTTCGTCGAGCCAGCGGTAACGGTCGAGTCCGTCGACCCCCACGGCGTTGAAGCCGGGGAGGCCTACCCGCATGCACTCGAGTGCGGGAACACACGCGGCCGGCGAACCGAAGATTCCAATTGTTCTCCGTGTGAAAAGATCTACCGCTCCCGCGTCGAGACCCCAGTCGTTCCGTAGGAACGAACGGTAGCTGGTCCGTTCGAGGTAGTTACGTCTCGTGTCCGGATTGAGGTGGCCTAGAGTCACCCGGTCGCTGAGCCATAGATCGGCTATCGCGGCCTTTTGCTCCGGGGCATAGGGGAACTGACCGACCCACCTCAGGATTTGGTCCCGGTCCGACGGGCCGACGTTACCGGCCGGCCAATCACCGACGACCAGTCGCGATTCACCGTAAGTCTCGCGATCGAAGAAAATACTTGACCGGAGTGCGAAGGGCGAAGCTTGATCCTGATCATCTGGTCGTGCCGACGACAGATCGATACCAAGATCGGCGAAAAACCGCCTGCTGACGTGGCTTGCCCAGCTTCGCGTCCCGTTCAGTGCTGCCGCGCCACCGTATGTCACGAGGCGATGGCCGTCGACCTCAAGCTCAATACGCCTCGTCATACCTCCAACGTGCTCCGCGGTGTCGAGGAGGAGAATTCTGGCGGTTGGTCCGAATCGGTGCTGGTAGTAGTATGCTGTCGCCAGCCCACTGAGTCCCGCTCCGACGATGACCAGGTCCACTTCCTCGCCGACATGATCGGCTTCAGGAGGGGTCGATGTTTCGCTGAGCGGATTCGTTGTCGGCCTAGGTGCCGCCTGATCGTTCAGGCGTACCACGCGTTGTGTCATTGCTTCTCCTGTTAGTGCAGTGTCGACTTTGAGATCGATTCCCGCTGCCGAGTTCCTATACGTTAAAACCTTGAGTGAACTTGAGGTCAAGTCGATGGCTGTTCGTAAAGCCCTGCTGGCGGTCGGGGATGTTTCCGCTCGGAGCGGCCTTCCTATCTCTACGCTGCATTATTATGAAGCCCAGGGTCTGATCGACTCCCAGCGGACTCCGGGCAACCAGCGACGTTATGAACGGACCGTGTTGCGTAGGCTTGCGGTGATTCAGGCGGGCCGAGCGGTGGGTATCTCTCTGTCAGAGATTCGTGATGCGCTGGCCATCCTTCCGGACAATCGGGTGCCGAATAAACGTGACTGGGACCGAATGGGCCGGGAATGGCACCTGCAGATCCAGAAGCGGATCTCGCTCCTGGAGAAGCTGCGTGACGACCTGGCCTCCTGCATCGGATGTGGCTGTCTCTCAGAGAAGAGCTGCAGCATCATGAATTCGCAGTCGGCCGCCGACATCGGCGGACTCGCCGTAGGATGACGGCGACGATTTCCCCCAAGTGCTTTCAGGCAGGTGGCCAGCTGAATCGCCGTCCTGCGAATGCGCGACGCTAGAGGACTTTGGACAAGAACTCCCGGGTGCGCCCGTAGGTTGGATCGCTCAGCACCTTGCCGGGAGTTCCCTGCTCGACGATCACCCCGTCGTCCATGAATACGATGGAGTCGCATACCTCGCGAGCGAACCCGATCTCATGGGTGACGATGACCATGGTCAGGCCGTCGGCCGCCAGTTGGCGCATGACGTCGAGCACCTCGCCTACCAGCTCGGGGTCGAGGGCAGAGGTCGGCTCGTCGAAGAGCATGAGTTTGGGTTCCATCGCCAGTGCTCGGGCGATGGCCACTCGCTGTTGCTGCCCACCGGAGAGCTGTGCCGGGTAGCTCTTCGCCTTGGCGGCGAGTCCGACACGCTCCAGGAGCTCGAACGCCCGATCGCGTGCCGCAACGCGGGATTCCCTCTTGACCTGGACCGGGGCTTCCGCGATGTTCTCCAGGGCGGTCATGTGCGGAAACAGGTTGAAACGCTGGAACACCATGCCGATCTGGCGGCGCTGGGCTGCGACCTCCTTCTCGCGCATCACCTGGCGCCGGTCGGCGCCGCGCCGCCGGTAGCCGACCAGGTCACCGTCGACCCACAACTGGCCACCATCGATCTTCTCGAGGTGATTGATACACCGGAGAAAAGTCGACTTTCCGGATCCTGACGGCCCGATGATGCACACCACTTCGCCGTTCCGGACCGCCAGATCGATCCCCTTCAGGACCGGCGAGCGGCCGAAGTGCTTGTACACCTGTTCGGCCTTGACCATAGGAATCATCGGGCGGCTCCGAAGGCGCGTACGAAACGCTGCATTGGGGTCTGTCGTGGCTGATACGAGGCTCCGCGTCCGAAGTACCGCTCCAGGTAATACTGGCCTGTGGTAAATACAGATGTGACGATGATGTACCAAATGCTCGCGACGATGAGCATGGGAATCGTCTGGAACGTACGCGAGTAGATCAACTGCGTAGCGTAGAGTAGCTCCGTGTAGGCCAGCACGCTGACGAGGGACGTCGTTTTGAGCATCGAGATCGCCTCGTTACCGGTCGGCGGCACGATGACCCGCATCGCCTGGGGCAATACGATCCGGCGCAAGATCTTGAGGCGAGACATCCCGAGTGCCTGCGCTGCCTCGGTCTGACCATGGTCGACCGAGAGAATGCCGCCGCGCACGATCTCGGCCATGTACGCGGCTTCATTCAGGCCGAGCCCCAATATGGCCGCGAGCAGCGGGCTGATGAAGTCGTTGGTGTTCAACCCGAAGACCGTCGGGTACAACGCGCTGATGTTGTACCAGAAAATGAGCTGCACCAGCAGTGGCGTGCCCCGGAAGAACCACACGTAGAGCCAGGCTGCACCTGACACGAATGGATTGCCGGACTGCCGCATGATCGCGAGTGCCACTCCCAGTGCGACACCGATCGCCATCGCGATGACAGTGAGCTGCAAGGTGTTGCGCATTCCGGCCAGTATCTGCGCGGCGGTGAAGTAGTCACCGACCACGTCCCAGCGGAACCGCGGGTTGGTAATGACAGAGTAGCCGGCCAGTATGGCGACGCCGACGACGACGAGGCCTGCGCCCCAACGTCCGAAGTTCCGGTCGGGTATCGTCTTCAGCGGCGTCCCGATCCGCTCTGAGGAGGTGACCGACATCAGCTCTTCATTCCGTTGATCGTCGGATCGGTGATCGCGCCGCCGGACTGCCCCCACTTGTCGAGCAGTTTCCGGTAAGTGCCGTCCGCGATCAGGGACCTCATCGCGCCCTGCACGGCCTTGGCGAGTCCGTTCTTGGCCAAAGCGATGCCGTATGCCGAGTCCTGGTGGTTGTATGCGGCGATCTCAAAGGCGTCGTTCGCCTGCTTGGCCGAGTAGGCAGCCACCGGAGTGTCGGACAGCACCGCATCGGTCCGGTCGCTCTGCAGTGCCAGTACGGCGTCGTTCTGGGCGACGTACACTTGGCCGTCACCGGGCACCCCCGGCTTGCCGTGGGCCTTGCAGGCGGCCGAATACTTCTTTATCTCGTCCACCTGAATCGAGCCCTGCGAAGCGGACAGTCGGATTCCGCACGCCTTGTCGCCGTCGAACGCCAGCCCCTTGGGATTTCCTTTCTTCACCAGCATCGCCGTGCCCGGCGCGCGGTAATAGGTCACGAAGTCGACCACCTTTTCACGCTCCGCGGTAACGGAGAACGAAGAAATACCCAGGTCGAACTTCCCGGCCTGCAGGCCGGGGATTATGCCATCGAATCGGCCGTTTATCCACTGCGGTTGGAGGCCGAGCTTCCGCGCGATCGCCGTGCCCAGCTCCACGTCCCAGCCGATGAGCGTCTTGCCATCGGCGTCGACGAACTCGTTGGGCGCATACTCCGCGTCGGTCACCATGATCAGCGAGCCACGGGACTTGACCACGTCGGGCACGAGCGAGACGAGCGAGGGATCGGCCGCCACCTTCTTGGTCAGGTCCTGAGATACCCCGCCAGGCTCCGTCCTGTCGGCGTCGCCGACGCCGGTGGCGCCGCCGCAGGCGGTGAGAATTGAAGCGGTGACGGCCGCGACGCCAAGTCGGGATGTGGACCGGGCCGCCTTCATGGCGCCCGCGAAAGGGCTCCGCCGGAAATGGGGATCTTGATTGTTGAGTGTCGTTCTTCGTCGTGCCATCGACGTCGTCCTCTCGTGCCTCACCAGGCTTTTCGTTGGCTGGAGGCTCCGCTCGGCCAGGAACTGAACGATAGAATCTCAAGGCGACTTGAGGTCAATAGGGCGGATCCGAAAGCCGGCGCGAGGAGCGGCAGCGGTTCTGGCGGCTGATCGCTGAAGGGCTGTCGAGCGAGGAGGCCGCTGTCGCGTGCGGCGTGTCGATGCCGTTAGGGCTGCGGTGGTTCCGTAAGGGTGGCGGCACGCCGCCGATCAGTGCACGCTCCCGCTCCGACCGCCCGGCCAGCATTGGCCAGACGGCGGGCCTTGGCAATGCCGTTCCCGCCTGCCGCAGTGTTCGTGATTGCCCCCGCCCACTGCGACGACGCGTCCGGCGTCAACTCCCGCTTACGCGTCGCCCACACCGGGCGGGCACACGTCACCGCCGCCGGCTTCCGAGGCCTTCGCCCCATGACCATAGGACTCGCTCGATCGCACTGACGCCTGCACCATCGATGTTTGAGAGGAACGGTTGGATACCCCCGGCTACTCCAGTAGTGCGCGCAGCGCGGGCCGCTCGTCTACCGGGACGTATCCCACGTAATAGTCGTACATCGTCTGCCGGGACAGCCGGGCGGCCAGCAGGCCGTCGCCGGCGCGGACGGCGGCCAGCACCTCCTCGTGATGCCCGATGCTCTGCCGCATCAGCGCCTCCCGGTCGGCGGCGGCGGCGATCTTGCCGGAGACCAGGCCGAGGACGATCGAGCGGACCACGTCCGTGCAGATCTGGATGAGCTTGTTACGGCTGGCCCGCGCCACCGCGTCGTGGAAGGCGATGTCGGCGGCGCTGAAGGCGTCGTAGCCCACCTCCGCCGCCGCGCGCATGCCCGCGATGGCGGCGTCCATCTCCGCGAGCTGCTCGTCGGTACGCAGCCGGGCCGCCAGCAGGTTGGCCGAGGCGTCGAGCACCATGCGGAACTGCACCAGCTCCCCGAGTGACAGCTCGTCCACCCGGGCCAGTGTGGTCATCGACTTGTGCAGTGCGGCGGGCGAGAAGGGCTGCACCTCGGCGCCGTGCGGGTCGCCGGGCCGCGACCTGACCAGGCCGCGTGCCTGCAGCACCCGCAGCGCCTCGCGGACGGTCGAGCGGCTCACCGAGAACTGGCCCATGAGGTCACGCTCGCTCGGCAGCCGCTCGCCGGGACACAGCGCGCCGCTCTCGATGGCCTCCTCGACCTGCTCCACGATGCGCTCGTAGGCACGTACGGTGCGCACCGGCTCGAACCGCGGACCACTCATGAAGCCCCCTTGACCTGAGCCGTCGTGGACTGGCAATCTGCGTAGCCTACTGGTCCGACCAGTGCACTAGCCAGGAGGCTGTAAGACATGAGGCGAATCGGCACCTGGATCGCCGTGGGCGGTCTCCTGCTGGCCACGGCCGCGTGCGGCGGCAGTGGCGGATCGAAGGGCGGCACCGGCGGGCAGGCCGCCAAGAGCGACTCACTGGCGGTCGGGTTCGTGGCCGAGCCGGCCAACCTCGACTTCACCGCCACCGAGGGCGCCGCGATCCCGCAGGCCCTGCTGGTCAACGTCTACGAGGGCCTGGTCAAGCTGGACCAGGACGGCAAGATCCAGCCGCTGCTGGCCGAGAAGTGGGATGTCTCGGCCGACCGCAAGACCTATACCTTCACCCTGCGCAAGGGCGTCACGTTCACCAACGGCGCCCCGTTCACCGCCGACGACGTGATCTTCTCGCTGGACCGGGTGAAGAAGGACTGGCAGCTCAAGATCAAGGCGCAGCTCGACGTGGTGGACAGGGTCGAGAAGGAGGACGAGTCCACCGTCATCGTGACGCTCAAGCACCCGAGCAACGGCTTCCTCTACTCGATGGCGACCAGGCTCGGCGCGATGTTCAGCCGCACCGGCGTCGCCGACCTGGCCAACAAGCCCGTCGGCACCGGCCCCTACCAGCTCGGCTCGTGGAAGCGCGGCGACTCCATCCAGCTCGGCGCCAACGCCAAGTACTGGGGCACCAAGCCGACGCTCTCGGCCGTCACGCTGAAGTACTTCAAGGACGCCACGGCGATGAACAACGCGCTGCTGACCGGCGGCATCGACGTCATCTCCAGCGTCCAGGCGCCCGAGTCGCTCCAGCAGTTCGCCGACCCCAACCGCTTCGAGACGGTCGAGGGCACCACGAACGGCGAGGTGGTGCTGTCGATGAACAACGGCCGCCCGCCGTTCAACGACAAGAAGGTGCGGCAGGCCGTCCGCTACGCCATCGACCACAAGGCGCTGCTCGACACCGCCTGGGCGGGCCGCGGCCAGCTGATCGGCTCGATGGTGCCGCCCACCGACCCCTGGTACGAGGACCGCACCGGCGACTTCCCCTTTGACACCGCCAAGGCCAAGGCGCTGCTCGGCGGCAAGACGTACAACGTCAAGATGCGCATCCCGAACCTTCCCTACGCGGTCGCGAGCGCGCAGGTGGTCAAGTCCCAGCTCGCCCAGGTGGGCATCACGGCCGACATCGAGCCGCTGGAGTTCCCGGCCCGGTGGCTGGACGTGGTGTTCAAGCAGGGCGACTACGACATGTCCATAATCAACCACGTCGAGCCCCGCGATATGGGGATTTTTGCGGACAAGTCGTACTACTTCCGTTACGACAATCCGGAGTACGGCAAACTGCTCGCCGCCGCCGACGAGGGCACCGAGCAGCAGCAGATCGACGACCTCAAGCAGGCCGCCAAGCTGCTGTCCGACGACGCCGCGGCCGACTGGTTGTTCCTCTTCCCCAACCTGATCGTGGCGAAGAAGGGCGTCACCGGGCTGCCGAAGAACGGTATCGCGGAGGCCTTCGACTTCACGGCCCTCGCCAAGCAGTGATCCTTTACCTGCTGAAGCGGCTGGCGGTGCTCGTCGCGAGCACCGCCGTCGCCGGGGTGGCCGTCTTCGCCTTCATGGCGCTGCTGCCCGGCGACCCGGCCGAGATCGCGCTGGGCGTCAACGCGACGCCCGAGGCGGTGGCCGCGCTGCGCGCGCGGTTCGGCACCGACCGGCCGCCGCTGGCCCAGTTCGGCGACTGGTTCGGCGGGCTGATCCAGGGCGACTTCGGCACCTCCTATGTGACGAGCTCGCCCATCGGCCCGCAGATCGGTGACCGCTTGGGCGTGACGGCGGTCCTGGTGCTCGGCGGCATGGTCATCGCGCTGCTCATCGCGGTGCCCGCGGGCACGTTCGCCGCCGTCCACCACCGCAACCCCCTCGGCGTGGCCATCAGCGCGGCCAGCCAGGTCGGCATCGCGATCCCGGCGTTCCTGGCCGGCATCCTGCTGGTGTTCGTCTTCGCGGTGAAGGCGCAGGCGCTGCCGTCGGGCGGCTACGTGCCGATCACCGAGGACCCCCGCGCGTGGCTGCTCGGCCTGCTGCTGCCCTGGCTCTCGCTCGGCCTGGTGCAGGGCGCGGTCCTGACCAGGTACATCCGCAGCGCCGTGCTCGACGTGATGCGCGAGGACTACCTGCGCACCGCCCGCGCCAAGGGCCGGGGCCGGATGGGCGCCCTGTGGCGGCACGGCCTGCGCAACGCCTCCATCCCCGTGGTCACCGTGCTCGGCCTGCAACTGGCCACGCTGCTCGTCGGCGCGGTCGTGGTCGAGCGGGTGTTCGTCATCCCGGGGCTGGGCGACCTGCTGCTGAACGGGGTCGCCGGGCGTGACCTGCTGCTCGTCCAAGGTGTGGTGATGGTGCTGGTGGTGGCCGTACTGCTGATCAACTTCGTGGTCGACGTGACCTACGCCGTACTCGATCCGAGGCTGCGATGAGGGGCCGGGTCAACGGCGGGCTGGTCACCGGGGCCGTGCTGGTCGGGATCGTCGTCCTGGCGGCGCTGGTGTCGTTCGTGTGGACGCCGCACGACCCCACGCTCGTCGACGCTTCGAACAAACTGCGCGAACCCGGCGGCGGCTACCTCCTCGGCGCCGACAAGTTCGGCCGCGACACCCTCAGCCAGCTCATGGTCGGCGCCCGCACCACGCTCTACGTGGGCATCGTCGCCGTCGGCATCGCGGCGCTGATCGGCACACCCCTCGGCGTGATCGCCGGGATGACGCCGCGCGGCTGGTTGTCTGAGCTGATCATGCGGGTCAACGACCTCGTGTTCGCCTTCCCGGCGCTGCTGCTGGCCGTCATGCTCGGCGCCGTCTACGGGGCCGGGACGCTCACCGCCATGATCGCCATCGGCGTGGCCACCGTGCCTGCCTTCGCGCGCGTGGCCAGGGCTGCCACGATGCAGGTCATGGTGACCGACTACATCCTCGCCGCCCGGGCCGCCGGGCGCCGTCGCGCCGCGATAGCCGTACGGCACGTGCTGCCCAACATCGGCTCGATGCTGATCGTGCAGGCGTCGGTGTCGTTCGCCATCGCGATCCTGGCCGAGGCCGCGCTGTCGTTCCTCGGCTTCGGCACCCGGCCGCCGATCCCGTCGTGGGGCCGCATGCTGCAGGAGTCGCAGGAACTGCTCTTCTCCACCCCGCGCCTGGCCCTGTGGCCGGGCCTGGCGATCGCGCTGGCCGTACTCGGGTTCAACCTCCTCGGCGACGGGCTGCGTGACTATCTCGACCCCAAGCTCAGGAGGATCCGTGCTGAGCGTTGAGGGGCTCACCGTCCGCGCCGACGCGGTGGAGCTGGTCCGCGAGGTGTCCTTCGCCATCGCGCCCGGCGAGCGGGTCGGCCTGATCGGGGAGTCCGGCTCGGGCAAGTCGCTGACCGCGCTGTCGCTGATGGGACTGCTGCCCGAAGGCGTGCGTGCCTCCGGTGTGGCCCGGCTGGGCGAGCGCGACCTGGTCGGCGTGCCGGAAGGGCGGATCAAGGACCTGCGCGGGCGCGAGGTGTCGATGGTCTTCCAAGAGCCGATGACCGCGCTCAACCCGCTCATGCGCGTCGGCGCGCAGGTCGCCGAGGTCATGACGCTGCACGGCAGATCACGCGCCGAGGCCCGCACCCGCGCGGTCGAACTCCTCGACCGGGTCCGCCTCCCGCGCCCCGAACAGCTCGCCCGCTCCTACCCCCACCAGCTCTCCGGCGGCCAGCGGCAGCGCGTCATGCTCGCCATCGCCCTGGCCAACGAGCCCGGCCTGCTCATCTGCGACGAGCCCACCACCGCGCTCGACGTCACCGTGCAGAAGCAGATGCTGGAGCTCATCGCCGAGGTCGCCCCCGCGCTGCTGTTCATCACCCACGACCTCGCCGTGGTCGCCGCCGTGTGCGAGCGGGTCCTGGTCATGTACGGCGGGCGGGTCGTCGAGAGCGGCCCGATCCGCGAGGTCTTCGCCCGGCCCCGCCACCGCTACACCGAGGGCCTGCTGGCCGCCTCCAAGCTGACGCCGCGCGGCACCCGGCTGCCCACCATCAAGGGCAGCGTCCCGGCCGCCGGGCGGTTCCCCGACGGGTGCGTGTTCAGGAACCGCTGCCCGTACGCCTCGGAGAAGTGCGAGACCGAACCGGCCCTGACAGGAGACGGCCATGCCCACGCATGCTGGCACCCCGCTGATTGAGGCCCGCGACCTCACCCGCGTCTACCGCCGTCCCCGCGCCTCGCTCGCCCGGCAGGGCGAGGCCGTGCACGCGCTGCGCGAGGTGTCGCTCACCGTACGGCGGGGCGAGCGGTTCGGCATCGTCGGCGAGTCGGGCTCCGGCAAGTCGACGCTGCTGCGCCTGCTGTGCGCGCTCGACCAGCCCACCAGCGGGTCGATCCGCTTCGACGGCCAGGAGATCACCGGCCGGCCGGAGCGGGCGCTGAAGTTCCTGCGGCGCAGCCTCCAGATCGTCTTCCAGGACCCGATGAGCTCGCTCGACCCTCGCATGCGGGTGCGCGACCTCGTCGCCGAGCCCCTGGTCGCGCTCGGCGAGCCGGTCGGCGGCCGGGTGACCGAGCTGCTCGACGCGGTCGGCCTGCCCGCCTCGGCCGCCGACCGCTACCCGCACCAGTTCTCCGGCGGGCAGCGGCAGCGCATCGCCATCGCCCGCGCGCTCGCGCCCCGGCCCAAGGTGCTGGTCGCCGACGAGCCGGTCAGCGCCCTCGACGTGTCGGTCCGCGGCCAGATCCTCAACCTGCTGGCCGACCTGGTCGACGAGCTCGGCCTCACGCTGGTCTTCGTCTCGCACGATCTGTCCGTCGTACGGCACGTCTGCGAGACCGTCGCGGTCATGAACAACGGCTCGATCGTGGAGACCGGGCCCGTGGACGACGTCTGGGCCGCGCCGCGGCATCCCTACACGCGGACGCTGCTGCAGGCCGTACCGACATTGGAGGGGTTGCTGTGATCGAGGTCGACGAGCAGGGGGTCGTGGAGTTCACCCAGGCGCTGGTGCGCATCCCGAGCACCAACGACCCGGCGCGCGGCCGGGCCGAGCGGCCCGCCGCCGAGCTGGTCGCGGCCAAGATGCGCGAGTGGGGCTGGGAGCCGGTGGTGGACGAGGCCGCGCCCGGCCGGCCCAACGTGGTGGCCGTGGTCGAGGGCGGCGGGGGCGACGGGCCGACGCTGATGTTCGAGGGACACACCGACGTGGTCACCGAGGGCGACCTGTCGACGTGGACCGTGGACCCGTTCGGCGGCGAGATCCGCGACGGGCGGCTGTGGGGGCGCGGCAGCGCGGACATGAAGTCGGGGCTGGCCGCCACCCTCTACGCCACCCGCGCCCTGCAGCTCGCCGGCCCGTTCCCCGGCCGGATCAAGGTGTGCGCGCTGGCCGACGAGGAGGGGCTGATGCTCGGCGCCCACCACTTCGTCGCCTCCGGCCTGGCCGCCGATGTGGACGGCGCCATCGTCGCCGAGCCCGAGGCCGGGGAGATCTGCGCGGTCGCCAAGGGCGCACTGCGGCTACGGGTCGACTTCACCGGCAAGATGGCGCACGGCGCGATGCCGCAGCACGGCCGCAACCCCATCCAGGCGGTGGGAGCGCTGCTGGTGGCGCTGCGGGCGCTGGAAACGGAGCTGCAGGGGCTGCACCCCGCGCACGAGCACCTCGGCGAGGTGTACGTGACGCCGACAGTGCTGCGAGCCGGGACCGAGGAGCAGGTGAACGTCATCCCGGCGACGGCATCGGTGTTCATCGACGTGCGGACGATCCCCGGCCTGGAGCACAAGGTGGTGGCCGAGCGGGTGGCCGCGCTGGCCGCCTCCGACGGGATCTCCGCCGAGGTGTCGATCCTGGTGGACCGGCCGCCGGTGGACGTGCCCGTCTCCGACCCCGTGGTCGTGGCGCTCGCCGCCGCGCACCAGCACGTGACGGGCTCCGCGCCCGTCTACGGCGGCGTGCCCGGCTCCACCGACGGCACCGTGCTGACGCACTGGGGCGGGATCCCGTCGGTCGTGTACGGGCCCGGCGGCAAGTGGATCGCGCACCAGTCGGACGAGTACGTCGAGGTGGCGGAGATCGTGCGCTGCACCCGCGTGTTCGCCGAGGCGGCCCGGCTCTTCCTCACCCGGTCCGCGTCATGACGGCCGGAGCGACGAACTCGCTGGTCGACGTCGCCGGGCTGCGGGTCGGGCATGCCCAGCGGGTGGGCGGCGGCTACCGCACAGGGACCACCGTCGTGCTCGCGCCGCCCGGCGGCATGGTGGCCGGGGTGGACGTGCGGGGAGCCGCGCCCGGCACCCGGGAGACCGAGCTGCTCGATCCGCGCAACCTGGTGGAGCGGGTGCACGCCATCGTCCTGACCGGCGGCAGCGCGTACGGGCTCAGCGCGGCCTGCGGGGTCATGGAGCGGCTGGCGGACGCCGGGATCGGCTTCCCGGTGGAGGGCGGCGTGGTGCCGATCGTGCCCGCCGCCGTCATCTACGACCTGGGACGCGGCGGCGCGTTCCGGGCGGTCCCGGACGGCTCGCTGGGCGCCGAGGCGTACGACGCCGCCGTCCGGTCGCACGGCCCGGACCCGCGGGCGCGCGGGTCGGACGGCCCGGATCCGTGGGTGAGCGGGTCGGTCGGGGCGGGTACCGGCGCCGTGGCGGGCGGGCTGGCCGGCGGCATCGGTACGGCCAGTGTCGTCCTGCCCTCGGGGGTCACCGTGGCGGCGATGGCCGTCGTCAACGCCGTCGGATCCGTGCTCGACCCGGTGGGCGGGCGGCTGTCCGGCACCCGGTACGGGCTGCCCGGCGAGTTCGACCACCTCCGCGAGCCCCGCGAGGACGAGGTGGCGGCCTGGCAGGGCGCCACGGTGACCTCGTTCAACACGACGATCGGCGTGGTGGCCACCGATCTGGCGCTCACCAAGGCGCAGTGCGGCAAACTGGCCGGTGTGGCGCACGACGGGCTGGCCCGGGCGATCAGACCCGCCCACACCATGGTCGACGGCGACACCATCTTCGGCCTGTCCACCTGCGCACTCCCCTTCCCCGAGACCACCGCACCCGGCGCCCCCGCCTTCGCAGGCGCCGCCGGGAGCACTTCGGCACCCACGGGCGCGGGGAGCACCTCGGCACCCACGGGCACGGGGAGCGCCCCGGCGCCCGTTGGCGCGGGGCGGAACGCGCCTGGGGCCGCTGGGCTGCATGACGTGCTGGCCGCCGGGGCCGATGTGTTCAGCCGGGCCGTGGCGCACGCCATGCTCGCCGCCACCGGTCGCGACGGCGCGCCCGCCTATCGAGATGTGTTTCCAAGCGCCTGGGGGAAGTAGCGTGACATTTCAGGACTGGTCCGGGGACTGGCCCGACGGGCTGCCCGTGGGTGACGGGTGGGTCGAGGTCGCGGACACCACCGACGTGATCTTCCCGTACGACGGCTCGGTGGTGACGGCCGCGCCCGTCGGCACGGTCGCGCTGGCCAGGCAGGCCGTAGAGGCCGCGCTGGAGGCCGCCCCCGGCATGGCCGCGCTCCCCTCGCACGCCCGCCGCGCCGCGCTCATGGCCGCCCACGACGCCCTGGCCGCGCGGCGCGCGGAGTTCGAGCGCCTGCTCGTACTGGAGACCGGCAAACCGCTGGTCGACTGCCAGGTCGAGGTGGCGCGGACGCTCGTCACACTCCTCACCGCCGCCGAGGAGGTGGCCCGGCTGCACGGTGAGACCGTGCCGCTGGACCTGCTGCCGTCGGGGGAGGGGCTGATCGGATTCTGGACGCGGCGGCCGATCGGGGTCGTGGTCGGGATCACCGGCTTCAACTACCCGCTGCTGCTGGCCGCGCACAAGATCGCCCCGGCGGTGGCCGCGGGCTGCCCGGTCATCGTCAAGCCCGCGCCCGCGACCCCCCTGGCGACGCTCTGGCTCGTGCACCTGCTCCGCGAATCGGGCGCGCTGCCCCCGGCAGGGGTGCAGCTCGTCACCGGCGACGTCGAGGTGGGCAGGACGCTGGTCGAGGACCGGCGGATCGGGGCCGTGTCGTTCACCGGCTCGGCGGCGGCCGGGCACGCCATCGCGAGGAGCGCGGCGCCCACCAAGGTGCTGCTGGAGCTGGGCTCGAACGCCGCCCTCGTGGTGGCGGCCGACGCCGACCTGGAGGCCGCCGCCGCGGCGGTGGTGCGGGGCGGCTACTACGCCTCCGGGCAGGCGTGCATCTCGGTGCAGCGGGTGCTGGTGGAGGAGCCGGTGCGCGAGGAGTTCCTGTCGCTGCTGGCCGGGCGGATGAAGGACGTGGTGGTGGGCGATCCGCGCGACCCTCGGACCAGGGTCGCGCCGCTGATCGACCCGGCCGCGACCGAGCGGGTGCTCGGCTGGGTACGCGACTCGGGCGCCACGCTCGTCACCGGCGGCGAACTCGACGGGAGGGCCATCGCGCCCACCGTGCTCGCCGACGTGCCCGACGGGGCCGTCGCCTGGGACGAGGAGATCTTCGGCCCGGTGGTGTGCGTACGCTCGGTGCCCGGCATGGACGCCGCGTTCGCCGCCGTCAACGCTTCCCGGTATGGCCTGCACGCCGCGGTGTTCACCCGCTCGCTGGCCACGGCCTTCGCCGCGATCGACCGGATCGAGGCCGGTGGAGTGGTGGTCAACGAGGTGCCGGGGTTCCGGGCGGACAACATGCCCTATGGCGGCGTCAAGGACTCGGGCGCCGGCCGGGAAGGGCCCCGGTTCGCCATCGAGGAGCTCACCGTCACCCGGATGGCGATCATCCGCCCTTGATGGACGTTAGTTGGGCGGGTCGAAGCGGCCGTCCACGGCGGTCCAGCCGCCGTCCACGTACAGGACGGAGCCGGTGACGAAGCTGGCCGCGTCGCTCGCCAGGTAGACCACGGCGCCCGCCATCTCCTCCGCCTGGGCCCACCGGCCGAGGGCGCTCTTGGCGGCGTACGCGTCGTACCAGGCGGGGTTGTCCTTGATCTGCCTGGTCAGCGGCGTCTCGACCACGCCGGGCGCGACCGCGTTGACCCGCACGCCATGCGGGCCGAACTCGGCGGCGGCGGTGCGCAGCAACTGCACCAGCCCCGCCTTGGTGGCGGAGTAGACGCCCTGGCCGGGCTCCGTCACCGACGCCCGGATCGACGCGAAGCCGATGATCGACCCGCGCCCGCGTTCCACCATGCCCGCCCCGAACGCCCGGATCACGTCGAAGGAGGCCCGCAGGTTCAGCCGTACGACGCGCTCGAACTCCTCGCCGGAGTAGTCGAGCAGCCGCTTGCGGACGTTCGTGGCGGCGGTGAAGACCACCACGTCGGCGGGCACCTCGGCGGCGAGCGCCCGCACGGCTTCGGCGTCGAGGACGTCCACTCCGCGCGCCGCCCCGCCGCACCGTCGCGCGGTCTCCTCGGCGGCGGCGAGGTCAAGGTCCGCGCAGACCACCTCGGCTCCGTGCGCGGCCAGCGCCAGCGCCGACTCCCGCCCGATCCCGCTTCCGGACCCGATCACCACAGCGCGCCGCCCATCGAGGCGGAACAACGCGTCGTATGCCGTCATGCCACCCAGCCTATCTACTGGTCTGACCAGTACACCAGGTCTGCCCTGAGGTGGCGTCGGCGATTCCCAGGGACAGGTCAGGGGTGATCACCGATGAGGCGGGTGGGGCCGGCGCGGGATCGTGGTGTCATGACCCCCACCAACAACCTCGCCCGGGCCTCCTTCACGGCCGGGCCCGCCGCGTTCCTCGGCGGCTGGCTCCTCATGCGTCCCATCGACGGCGACCTCGTCCCCGGTCCGTGGTGGACGGCCGCGCATGCCGTGTGGCTGCTGGGATTCCTGCTGTTCGGCGTCATGGTGCTGGAGCTGCGGCGGATGGCGGCGCCCGCGACCCGCCGGCAGAAGGCGGCGGTGTGGGCGGTGACCGGGGTGGCGCTGTTCAGCGTCCTGGCCAATGTGGCCCAGCTCGTCATCGACCTGGTGGCCGGGTTCACCTCGGCGGACGGGGCGGCGATGCGGGCGGTGTTCGACCAGGTGCGGGGTTACCCGGGGGTGGACCTGGTCGTGTACTCGGTGGGCGCCCAGCTGTTCTTCGTGGCGCTGCTGGTGCTGGCCGGGATCATGGCGGTGCTGCGGCGGGCCACCTCGCTCAGCGCTGTGGTGCTCGCGGCCGGGGTCGTGGTGATGGCCGTGGCGATGTTCGGCGTCGGCCGCGACTCGGCGCTGGTCGCGGTGGGGATGGCGGTGCTGTGGCTGGGCGCGCTGCTGCTCGGCCGGGGCCCGGCCGCGGGCGCCCTCAGCGCTTAGCGCTTAGCGCTTAGCGCTTAGCGCTTAGCGCTTAGCGCTTCGCCTGGGCCGCCCAATCCGGCCTGACCAGCTCGTACTCCACGTCGCCCTGGTCGGAGCCGTCGATGACGTCCGGCCAGTCCTCGAAGAACGTGCGGACGAAGCGCAGCCCGCACTTCTCCATCACCCGCCGGGAGCCGCGGTTCACCGTCATCGTCCGGGCGAAGACCCGGCGGGTGCCCAGCTCGGCGAACGCCTTGTCGATGAGGGCCAGCGAGCCCTCCGTGGCGTATCCCTTGCCCCAGCACATCTTGCGCAGCCGGTAGCCCAGCTCGGGCTCGTCCTCGGCGCCGCCCTTGGGTGCCCGCAGGTGGAACCAGCCCACGAACTCGCCCGTCTCCCGCTCGACGGCGGAGAGGTAGCCGTCGCGGATGAAGGCGGGCAGGGTCTCGCCGACGATCACCGCGCGCGGGGTGGGCTTGCCGCCGTTGAGGTAGCGCATCACGTCAGGGTCGTTGTGCAGCTCGACGAGGTCGTCGGCGTCGGCCTCGGTGAGGGGGCGCAGGGTCAGGCGGCCGGTCTCCAGGTAGCTGTGCACGCGCCCACGCTAGCCAGCGGGCCCGCCGCTCCTCGACGCGTTTTCCGTGTGATTGAGTGCGGTGAGCGGCGAAAGAGGTGGGCGTGGGCGTGGGGCGGCGGACGCAGGCCGAGCGGACCAGGGTGACGACCGGCGAGCTGATCGAGACCGCGCTGCGGCTGTTCGGCAGGGACGGTTACGCGGCGACCTCGATCGACGACATCGCGCGCGAGAGCGGTATGACCAAGGGCGCGGTCTACCACCACTTCGCCGGGAAGGCCGATGTGTTCAGGGCTGTGTTCGTGCGGCAGGAGGAGCGGCTGGCCGAGCTGATCGCCGCCGCCTCCGCCGGGGCCGGCGATCCCCGGGAGGCGGTCCGGCTGGGCGTGCTGGCCTTCCTGCGGGCCTGCGCCGGGCCGGAGGTGCGGCGGATCGTCCTGCTCGACGGGCCCGCCGTTCTGGGGTGGGACGGGGTGCGGGAGATCGAGTACGAGCACACGCTCAAGCTGCTGCGCGCCGGCCTGGAGGTGGCGGCCGAGCAAGGTGGCATCGCGCCCGGCGACGTGACGGTCCGGGCGCACCTGATCTTCGGGGCCTTGTGCGAGGGCGGGATGCTCATCGCCCGCGCCGGCGACCCGGCCGCGACGCTCGCCGCCGTCCTCGCCCAGGCCGAACACCTTCTAGACGCGCTCATCTAGCGTGCCGGCCCGTTGACGGCTCGCCGGGGCGGTCCTTAACTCATCAGTTAGTGAATTGATGGCATGGAAGGTGAGCCATGCGCAGAACACCGGCGGCTGTCGGAAGCGCGATCTTCTTCGCCGCCGTCCCGGGTGGCGGGCGGCCTGCCCGCTGCCTCCACCCCCAGGCCAGCGGTCCACGTCGCAGCTCGGCCTCCAGTCGCTGCCACTGCCGCGCCGACAGTTTCTCCTTCGACGCCGGCCCTTTGGCGCGCAGCGCCTGCGTCCCGCCCTTCAACCAGGCCTTACGCCAGCGCGTCACCGACCGCTCGTGCACCCGTAATCGCGCGGCGACCGTCTTGGTCGACTCCCCGGCCTCGAACCACTCGGCCGCCTGCAGCCGTACACGCTCCCGCCGTTCCTGCTCGGCGGGCGTGTACCCACCCCTCTGCCCATACCGCATACCACGGTCGTACCGCACCGAGCGCTATCCGTCACGAGGTTAAGACTCTACGCATTCAATCTGTGTACCTCCAGCAGGGCCAAGCCCCGCATGAACGTTTTCGACATTTTCGAAGTGGCTCTTTACTTATTGCGCTGCGGAGATGAAGACCCTTACCCTTGAGCCATCTCCTTATAACATCATTTGTTGCGATATCTTCAACAAAGATGGAATGGGCGTTGCGGTGATATAGCCGGTGATCCGCGCCGTCCAGGGCACACTCAGAAACACGGGAAGAGTATGACCATCACGAACACGCTCGGCTGGGCCGCGGGCATGATGGCCGCGACCGCCGGAATCGTCGGGCTGAGCCTGCCCGGCGTGGCGTCGGCGAAACCGCCCAGCCTGCGGCGGGCGCGGCGGAGTGACGCCCACCGGAGCCAGGGGATGCCTGCGCCTTCACAATCGTCGAGACCAGCAACTACCTGACGCCGGTGGGCGCACGACAAACGTGCTCCACGCCGACGCGACACAGATCAGGACCTGGAGAAATGCACGCTCCTCGACTCGGGAGACAGGGCAGGCAAGAGAATCCGCTACGGGACCAGGATCAGCACCGGGCGCTACCCAACCGCTATAGGGGAGGCGGTCGCGTCACCGACACCATCCACCCGGATGCGACGACGGTGCGCGAATAGAAGAAATTCCGGATCGTCTGCAACGGATAGTTGTCATGGGGCCTATGGCCACTCGCCGAGTGCCGCGCGGCCGGCGGCGCGTTCTGGACAACGTACGATTTATCTGTGGAGTTATGGCCGGTCATACATTCCGGTGTCACGACATTGGTGGTTGGCTTTATCGTCACCCGTGATCAACGGTGGTGCGGCGCGTTGAGCGCTATGCGGGTGTCGGCCGCCTCGGCCTGGGACTGCGGCAACGTCGATCCGGGCCTGACGGGCGAGAAGACGAAGACATCCGTATTCTCCGTCCCATCCGCCGGGTTGTGCTCATGTATTTGACGAAGGACGCTGGGTCCATCAGGTCAGCTGCCCTGCCCGATACGCGCCTGATATCGGTCGCGGCGAATGATTTATATTCCATATCCGTCCCTCCAGTCCGTACTGTGGAAAGACGCTGCAGACGATGTGCTGATCCTACGGGGTAGACGGGCGCGCAATTCCACATCCTGATCCGGAGTGATCTGCTCCACAAGCCAGATCGCTTTGACAGACCTTTGTCCGGCCAATCGGCTAGGCCCAGCCTACGGGAGCAGGAGGATCCAGGCCATGAATGAATTGAGATCACAGAGCTTGGGAAACCTTCCAAGTCCATCCGCGCAGGCCTCGATGTTCAAAGGCGGCGTGGAGGAAATGCGAGCACAGGTCTCGCAGAACTTTTCGCCGCACGGCATCAAGGTCATCAACGCCCATCCAAACGGTGGCCGGTACAGACTCCTACACCGCGGGAACATCGTCATGCACACGCTGGCGTACGGGGCGGAAATCCGTGTCGAAGTACCGGAGCTGCCCGACTTCTACAACATTCACGTGCCGTTGACCGGTGGTGGACGACTAATGGTCGGTGGCCAGGATATCGCTGCACCGCTTACCATCATCGGCCCTCGGCAGCGCATCGACATGAACTGGAGCGTCGACCACGATGTCATGATCATCCAGGTTCCTGACGCGCTCATCGATCGGGTCCTTGAGGATCAGCTCGGTGAAGCTCCGAAAAGGGATATGTACTTCGAGCCGCAAGTCATCGATGAGAGCCCTCTGAGTCGAGTACTCACCGCACTTGCCCTCCCGGCTACGGCAGGAGAAACGTTCCCCTTTGCGGCCTCATCTCTGGCCGAACACCATTTCGAGCAGTTTTTGCTGCACACTCTGCTCGGCTCACAGCCCCATACCTACTCTGCCGACCTCGGTGAGCCCAGTGCCCCATCGACCTCCGCGGCACTTCGACGCGCGCTCCGCTTCTGCGAAGAACACGCCGCTGAACCGATCACCGTAAGAGATATCGCCGCTGCGGCCAGGGTGAGCGTCCGCACCCTTCAATCGGGCTTCCGCGAACACTTGCAGACGACGCCCATGGCCTATCTGCGCAATGTACGGCTGGCCCGGGCTCACGCCGATCTTCTCCACATCGCGGAGACAGGCAGCCGGACAACTGTTACAGAGGTGGCGCTTCGTTGGGGTTTCGTGCATCTGAGCCGGTTCGCCGCCTTCTACCGTCAGACCTACGGTTACGCCCCCTCCGTCGCACGGCGAGGACGATAGTGAAACCGGCGGGAGAAGACCTCCGACCCTGTGGGGGGCTGGCGTGGGCCGCCTGAGATCACGTCATTGTCATGCTGAGCGCCGTCACCGTGGCACTGCTACGTTCAGGAGCGAGATCCGGCACTGCAGGGAAGCAGATCGAGCGCAGAAGCCGCCGCCTTCGAACCCGATGCGGCGACCACACGTCTTAGCGGGTGTGCGCCGACTCTCGCTACTCGCCATCCTGCTCACCTGTTTCTCCGTGGGCTGTTCAGCCGGTGCGGACTGCACGCTGATAGGTACCCCTGTCGGCGTGGGCGTGACCGTCGAAGCGCCGTTTGCCGCCGACGCCAAATCCGTCTCGATGGAGGTGTGCTGGAACGGAGGCTGCAAATCCGCCGTCGTCACCCTCAACCCGTCCTCGCGTGCCGGAGAGGAGACCTGCTCGGGCGACACCTGTTCGGTAGGCCTGGTCCCGACCGGCGGCAAGAACGGATTCGGCACGGTCGAAGGCTTACCCAAGCAGCCTGTGGAGGTACGGCTCGACCTGCGTGACACCGCATCCCGTTCAGTGCTCCAGCGTGCGATCAAGGTCACCCCTCAAGGGCGCTTTCCCAACGGCCCTCAATGCGGCCAGGGTGGCCCCAATGTCGAGCTGATCATCAAGGGCGACGGGACGCTGCGCGAAGGCTGAACGATCAAGAAGATCCTTAAGCACAGCCCGCGCCTGGTCGCGCTGTCCGGACACGTCACCGCGTTCGCGCAGATGACTAACCGCACGGAAAGCGAACACTTCAAGAGCTGGCTTGCCGCCAAATCGCTCGCCGCGACGAAGACGCCGTTCATCGTGCCCCGGGTGGCCTGCCAGGCCCGATGAGGGTCGCCAGGCCGTCGGCACGTTGCCGACCTTGTGCGGGAGCGCGAGCGGGCGTGTCTCCGGACTGGCCAGGGCCGCCGTCCGCCGCAGCGACGAAGTCGATATCGCTGCTTCCTCCCTCGTCAGGCGCCCGCTGCGGTCGAGCCGACGACATGGAGACCGTAGATTCGCCGCGGCACCAGCCGATCGGCCAGGTCATGCGCTTCGTTCGTGACCGCAGGAGGTGAGATCTCCCTCAGCACGCCATCCGAAGAGCGCACGTGGTGCTGCGCTACATGGATAGCCGACGTCGTGGAATCCTCATAATCTCCACTCTCAAGCACACCAGGCGAACATCCCGAAAGCTCCCGGCTTCCAAAGACTCACTCGCTCTCCGCTTTCTGGTCATCAGGCGTCGCCCGCACGGGAAGGGGTCTGCCTCGGCTTGGGTCTTGGTACCAACCTGCATGAAATGACTGATGCCTCGCAACCAAAGGTCAGCCCGTCCTCTGAGACGGGCGGTGAATCGCAAACAAAACGGATCACCAGCTTCATATAAATATTCTGTTCTGGAAGGAATGGTTCGATGATCAACCCGTTCCGCATCGACATCCCGCAGGATGAGCTGGATGACCTGCGAGACCGACTCGCCCGTACCCGCTGGAGCGGCGAGATCGGTGGCCAGGGATGGAGCCGCGGCGTCCCGACCGGTTACCTGCGGCAACTCGCCGCTTACTGGGCCGACGGCTACGACTGGCGCAAGCACGAGGCCAGGCTGAACGAGTTGCCCCAGTTCACCACCGACATCGACGGGCAGACCATTCACTTCGCGCACATTCGCTCTGCCGAGGCCGAGGCGACACCGCTGATGCTGATCCACGGCTGGCCCGGCTCGATCGCCGAGTTCCTGGACGTCGTCGGCCCCCTGACCGACCCGCGCTCCTACGGCGGCAACCCTGCCGACGCCTTCGACCTGGTGATCCCTTCTCTGCCCGGGTTTGGGTTCTCCGCTCCGCTGCGCGAGGCGGGCTGGACGCAGGGTCGCATCGCCGACGCTTTCGCCGAGCTGATGCACCGGCTCGGCTACTCCCGCTACGGTGTGCAGGGCGGCGACGTCGGCGCCTTCGTGGCTCCGGCCATGGGTCGCCAAGATTCCGAGCACGTCCTCGGCGTGCACGTCAACGCCCTGGTCACCTTCCCGATCGGGGCCGACGGTGAGATGGACGGCCTGACCGTGGCCGAACAGGAGCGGCTGGCGCGCCTGGAGCACTGGCAGCAGGAACAGAGCGGCTACGACAAGATCCAGGGCACCCGTCCGCAGACCTTGGGACACGGCCTGAACGACTCCCCGGCCGGCCAGCTCGCCTGGATCGTGGAGAAGTTCAAGGAATGGACCGACAGCGCCGCCGACCTGCCCGAAGACGCCGTCGACCGTGACGCCCTCCTCACCGACGTCAGCATCTACTGGTTCACACAGACCGGGGCCTCCTCGGCCCACAACTACTACGAGGCCCACCATGACCCATCGGCGTGGGCGCCGCGCGAACCCGGGACCGTGCCCACCGGCGTAGCGGTCTCCCTTACCCAGGATGTCGCCATCCGTCGCTTCGCCGAACGCGATCACACCATCGTGCACTGGACCGAATTCGAGCGCGGCGGGCACTTCCTGGCCCTGGAACAGCCCGGCCCGTTCGTCGCCGACGTGCGCGAGTTCTTCCGCTCCCTGCGCTGACCGTCCGCACCGCCGCCACACACCGATGGCGGCGGTCCGTGACAACTCCGGTCAGTCAGGCGATCCAGGCATCACCCGGGCCTGAAACGCTGGAAGAGGAGTTCGGCTACATCCCCGTCCTGGACGATCGCCGCCCTCGAACTCGGGGTTACCCGGTCTCCGATGCTGTTTTCATCGTTGATCCATGGGCTGCACACAGGCGGGGGCAGATGTGATAGGGAATGGATCATTCCCTATCATCGCTTGAGTGGGGCCCATGGCGGGCCGCCGAGCCGTACCATCCACTCGTCGGTCTCGTCCGGCAGGCCCAAGTCGCGCAGCCGGGCCCTTCCGGCTCCTCCTGCTCCGCAGCCGCGTCCACCCAGTCGGACGGGATGATCTGGTCCTTGGCGCCCTTGGGGAACTTCGCGTGCACCTTGGCGATGACGTACGGCGACTTCTTGCCGTGGTCGCGGATCGCCTCCTCGATCCACTCGGTGTTGACCAGGTGGGAGGACACTATGTGGCCCGGGTCGCCGGCCAGGCAAGCACACACCTTGTCCGCGGTGCGCTCGCCGGTCACGGCCGGCGAGTCGGTCGCAGCGAGCTTGATCGTGGTCGTCTGCGGATAACGCTCGCTGTAGCCGTCGTTGCAGAGCTTCTCGAACCACGACCGCTCCGTGTCGGTCGGCGGGTTGCCGATGGCGGGCCCAAGGGGCATGGGTGACGATCCATCCCGCATCTAGCGTGCCGGCCCGTTGACGGCTCGCCGGGGCGGTCCTAAACTCATCAGATAGTGAATTGTCGGCATGGAAGGTGAGCCATGCGCAGAACACCGGCGGCCGTCGGAAGCGCGATCTTCTTCGCCGCCGTTCCGGGCACCGTCGCCGTCCTTGTCCCGTGGTGGATCACCCATTGGGAGGCGCACACCCCGTTCCCCGGCGGGATCATGATCCCGATCAGGGTGGCGGGCGGCCTGCTCGCGCTCGCCGGGCTCGCGGTGCTGATCCACGCCTTCACCCGGTTCGTGGTCGAGGGGCTGGGCACCCCCTTGCCCGCCGCGCCGCCCGAGCGGCTGGTCGTCGGCGGCCTCTACCGGCACGTGCGCAACCCGATGTACGTGGCCGTCCTCGTCGCCGTCCTGGGGCAGGCGCTGCTGCTGGCGCAGCCGTCGTTGCTGGTGTACGCCCTGGTCGTGCTGGTTCCCGTGGTGTCGTTCGTCCGCTGGTACGAGGAGCCGACGCTGCACAGGCTGTTCGGCGCCGAGTACGACAGATACCGCGCGGCCGTGCCGGGCTGGTGGCCCCGCCTGCACCCCTACGTCGCGAAGGAGTCCTGAGCGGCTGTTCGGCAGGGACGGCTACTCGACGAGTTTTCCGACGGTTGAGACCTCGCGCATGAGCGCCGCGATCTCGACCGGAATCGGGGGGATGGCCTCCTTCTCCACCGAGCCGGGACCGGACCACACCAGGTTGACCTGCAGAGCGGGGTCGAGCGTGGGGTAGTCGGAACGGTTGTGGCAGCCGCGGGTCTCGCGACGCTCAAGTGCCGTCTCGACCGTCGCGCGGGCGGCGAGCATCGCGGACTTCAGGTCGAAGGCGTGGGCCAGGTCCTGGAATCCGGCGAGGTCCGGATGCACGCCGGCGTCGGCGATGCGCGCCTCTACCGCGGTGAGTTCGGCCAGGCCGTTGCGCAGGCCGCTCTCATCGCGCACCACGCCGGCATTCTCCGTCATGATGTCGCGGATGGCTCGCTGCAGTGAACGGACATTCTCCGGGCCGTCGGCGGCGAGGAGTTCGTTCACCTCCGCCCGCGCCGCGTCGAGCGCATCGGCCGAGCGGCGCTGGGCGTCGAGGCCCGCCGAGTACTCGGCCGCCGCCTGCCCGACGATGCGGCCGAAGACGAGGAGTTCGATGAGTGAGTTGCCGCCGAGACGGTTGGCGCCGTGCAGGCCGCTGGCCGCCTCCCCGATCGCGTACAGGCCGTCGACCCCCGTGCCGTGGTCCTCGGGTCGTACCCAGACCCCGCCCATCGAGTAGTGCGCGGTCGGCGCGACTTCGATCGGTTCCTTGGTGATGTCGAGCATCTGCAGTTCCAGGAGCGTCTGGTAGACGCGTGGCAACCGCGTCATGATCGTCTCGCGCGGCAGCTGCGACACATCCAGCCAGACGCCGCCGTTCGGGGTGCCGCGGCCTTCTTTGATCTCGGTGTAGGCGGCCAGCGAGACGCGGTCGCGCGTGGACAACTCCATCCGTTCTGGGTCGTACCGTGACATGAATCGCTCGCCGAGCTGGTTGCGCAGGACTCCGCCCTCGCCTCGTGCCGCTTCGGAAACGAGGGTGCCGGCCGCGTTCTCGGGTGCGATGAGACCGGATGGGTGGAACTGCACCAGCTCGGCGTCGCGAATGCGGCAGCCGGCCAGGACGGCGAGGCGGAAGGAGTCGCCGGTGTTCTCATCACGCCGGGAGGAGGTGCGCCGCCAGATCCGGGTGTGGCCGCCGGCGGCCAGGATCACCGCGTCGGCATGGATGACGTAGCGGCTGCCATCGGTCAGGTCGAACCCGTACGCGCCGAAGACCGCGTTGTCGCGCTCAAGAAGGCGCGTGATGTACACGGTGTCGAGGATGGGGACATTGAGCTGCGCCGCGCGGTTGATCAGGGTGCGCTGGATCTCGAGTCCGGTGTAGTCGCCTGCGTAGGCGGTGCGCCGGTAGGTGTGGGCGCCGAAGAAGCGCTGCGAGATGCGCCCATCCTCTTCGCGGGCGAACGGCATGCCCCAGCGCTGGAGGTCTTCGATACCGTGTGCGGCCCCCTCGGCGACGATTCGCACCGTGTGCGGGTTGGCCAGGAGGTAGCTCTCTTTGAGGGTGTCTGCCGCGTGCTGTTGCCAGCTGTCCTTGGGGTCCATCGTGGCGAGCGCCGCATTGATGCCGCCCGCCGCGAGCGAAGTGTGCGCGTCCGCCTTCGGCCGCTTACCCACCGCGAGAACGTCGACCCCACGCTCGGCCAGTTCGATGGCGGCCCGCAGCCCGGCTCCTCCCGTGCCGATGACCAGGACGGATGTGGCGATCCGCCGCTCCGCTGAGTGCATGGTGCTCCTTTGGCCGCATCGCGAAAAACCATTACGGCAGCAAGACCGGGCAGCGGCGTTGTTTGTGACATCCACTCCGGTACGCGACGTACGACGAGCATCTGTGACTGATCGGGGTCGATCAATGTTCGTGGGTCGCGGCCGGCCGCCGAGCCGCATTTGATTTCAATTGATACCGTATCGAATGAAATTATGCCTGGTAGCATAGGTTCATGAGCGCCGACGTTCCTCACGCAACCACCGTCTCGCGTGCGACCGACCGCCCCGGGGATGCCTCGCCTTTCGCTCTCGGCTTGCTGCTGCGCCAGGCGCACTGGCGCGCGGCCACGGTGATGGCAGACGCGCTTCGGCCGCTCGGCATTGAGTTGCGGCATTTTGCCGTGCTGATCGTGCTGGTCGACCGCGGGCCGACGGTGCAGCGGGACTTGGCGGCCGCGACGGGGTCGGACAAGGCGGGAATCATGCGGGTCGTGGACGACCTGGAGCGTAAGGGGCTGGCCGTACGCAAGCCCGTTCCGGGGGACCGGCGGGCGCGGGCGGTGGAGATCACGCCCAAGGGCGTTGAGCTTTTCGATGCAGCCCATGTGGCGGCGGAGCCGCTGGCTGAGCGCCTGGTTGCCGGGCTGGAACCCGGCGGGCTCGAGCAACTGAGAGATCTGTTGACCCGGTTCGCCTATCCCGCAGACGGTGGGGCGTAAGCGCGCGCCCATGAGATGGCGAGGGTGAAGACAGGCGGACCTGGCTCCGGCCCTTGTGGCGGCGCGTACCGCGTCGGCCGGCGTGAAGTTGTTCCCGTAGCGCGGTAGTAGACGACGGCGACGTTCGTGGTCGGTTCCTTTGCGATTCAGCTTCCTCACGATGTACGTGACGCGCATCTCGCCAGATTGTATTGAATGATACGATCGCAAATGATACCGTCGTAAACGTAACGAGATTAGGAGCGATGAGCAGGTGAGGAGCTAGCGATCTTGGACGTCTATGAGGCGGTCACGAGCCGACGGGCGGTGCGTGGATTCACTGACCGGCCGGTCCCGAAGGAGGTGCTGGAGCGCGTGCTGTCCGCCGCGGCGTGGTCGCCGTCCGGATCGAACCTCCAGCCATGGCGCGCCTACGTGCTGACCGGCGAGCCGCTGGCCGAGCTCAAGAAGCGCGCCGGCGAGCGCCTGGCGGCGGGCGACCCCTGGGACGAGCGGGAGTACAAGACGTACCCGCACGCACTGAAGTCCCCGTACCGCGAGCGGCGGTTCGCCTTCGGCCAGGAGCACTACGGCGCACTCGGTGTTTCGCGTGACGACTTGGAGGCGCGCCAGCGGGCCGCTTCCGCGAACTGGAACTGTTACGGCGCGCCCGCCGCCCTGTTCTGCTACATCGACCGCGACCTGGGCTTGCCCCAATGGTCCGACGTCGGCATGTATCTGCAGACCGTCATGCTGCTGCTCCGCGCCGAAGGGCTGCACAGTTGCCCGCAGATGGCGTGGTCGATGTATCGCAAGACCGTCGCGGAGGTCCTGTCACCCCCGGACGAGCTCATCCTCTTCTGTGGCATGTCGATCGGGTTCGAGGACACCACGGTGAGTTACGCCCGTACGGGCCGGGCGCCGCTCGACGAGACGGTCACGTTCGTCGAGGGTTAGCCCACAGGGGAAGGATCTTGAACCCCCGGAAGCGCGGCGCAACGCCCGCGCCCTGCGACGCGAGCAGAAGCCCGAAGACCTCGTCGGCACGGTTGTCTTTCTCGACTCTTCCAACGCCGACTTCATCACCGGCCAGACCGTCGACGTCGACGGCGGCAAGTTCATACCTTGAGAGGAAAATGCAATGACTTACACCGTTGGTTACATCGTCGGGAGCCTGTCCCGGAAGTCGATCAACAGGAAGCTCGCTCTGGCTTTGACCCGTCTCGCGCCGCCGGAACTCCGCCTCACGGAGATCCCCATCGGCGAACTGCCCTTGTACAGCCACGACCACGACGCGGACTACCCCGTCGTGGCCCAGGAGTTCAAGGACGCGATCAAAGCCTCCGACGCTCTCCTGTTCATCACCCCGGAGTACAACCGGTCCATCCCGGGCGCGCTGAAGAACGCCATCGACTGGGCGACCCGGCCCTATGGAGCCAACGTGCTGAACGGCAAGCCGGCCGCGATCATCGGAACCTCACCCGGACCGATCTCCACCGCGGTCGCACAGCAGCACCTCAAGACCATCCTGTCCTTCACCAACTCCCCGGTGCTGGGTCAGCCCGAGGCCTACATCCAGTTCACCAAGGGACTGATCGACGACGAGGGAGCCATCCAGGTGCGGTCCACCGCCGAATTTCTGACCGGATACATGCGGGCCTTTGCGGCGCACATCCGGCGTCACCACGACATCTCGGACCTGTAGACCACCCTGAGAGCGAGCCTTCATCGCCGCCGCCGCCGCCGCCGGCGCCGATTGGCCGGCCTACGTGTCGGTGGCCCGTCTGCACCCCTGCGTCGCCGAGAAGTCCTGGCCCGAACCAGAACATCCGTCCGGACATTTCCTGAGGTTGGGGTTCCATGTCGAATCCCAGTTTGACGGTAAGTGATGAAGTGTGGTCGGGTTGTGACCTATGTTGCTGTTGGGATAAATCGCACCGCTTCGGGGGTAAGTGTTCCGTGCGGTATCCATGGCACGCCCTCATGCGCGTGCTCATTTCCGCTTCCATGACCAGCGCGGCCCTGGTGGCCGTGCCCGTCGCCGCGCAGGCGGCCACGCCGTCGTACGAGCAGCCGTCGGAAAGACAGGCGGCCAAGCCCAAGATCCGCCCCGTGCCCGCCATGCGGCAACCGGCGCCCGCGGTCGTGACCGTGCCGCTGGAGCCGTCGCTGGCCCGCAGGGACGCGAGCGCCGAGAGCGTCGGCCCGCAGGCGCCGGAGGTGACGACGCCCGCCGGGCCCACGCTGGTCAACGAGATCACCGCGGAGGCGGCCGAGCGCGTCGGCGCGCGGCGGCCCGATCCGAAGCGGCTGCTGCCCGATACCGGTCAGGCGGCCACGCTGGCGGTGAAGAATCCGGCCGCGGGGCTGTTCGACAAGCTCGGCGCCCAGAAGGTCGCGTCCGCGCTGTCCTACCGGCTCTGCGTGGAGAGCGAGGCCGTACCGGTCTCCTGCTCGGTCTCCCGGCCCGTGGGGGTGCCCGCCGCCGCCGATGTGACCGGCGACGGCATGCCCGACCTGGCCGCCGACCTGGTGCCCACGGCCAGTCCCCAGGACTCGGCCGCCGGGCTCGGCTTCGCGGTCAGGCGGCTGCCCGGCGCCGACACCAACCTCAAGGCGCAGGTCTGGGCGGAGTATGACGGCCGCGTGTCGGTCGGCTTCGACGGGTTGCACCGGGGCGCGTCGCTGTCCGGCTCCGACTGGGGCACCTTCACCGTCGACCTCACGGGCAAGCGGGTGAAGGCGAGCGTCGAGCGTACCGACCCCGGCGCGTCGGCCGCGATCGTGGCCGGGCTGACCGGCCGCAGCGTGGTGAGCCTGCGCCAGACGCCGGCCACCGAGAAGCTCTCGGTGGACGTGAACCTTGACTCGACCACCCTGGACGTCACCAGCTCGGCCCCCGCCAAGCTCGACGCGCTGGCGGTCAGCGGCAGCCGCTACACCCAGGCGCTGCTGGACAAGATGCCGACCAGGGCCAAGATCGCGCTGACCCGGGGCAAGGACGGCGCCCGGATTCGCTTCAGCAGCCCGAGCTCGATCCGCCACGCCGAGCTGCACAGCTACGTCTACAGCGACGGCGCTCTCGCCAGGGCGGCGAGCGTCGAGGCCCGCGACGTCCCGCCGTCCATGACCGCCGCGTACACCGCCGCGAACGGCAAGCAGATCCTCACCATCGACTCGGGCCGCCCGCGGGCCGGTTCGGCCAAGCTGCTCTACTTCGACCGGGCCGCCGCCAAGACCGTGCTGCGGGCCGAGATCAGCGGCCTGCCCGCCAAGGTCCGCCTGGTGAACGACCTGGCCGAGCACCGCGTGACGCACACCTCCAGCTCGAAGATCGGCCGGTTCGCGGTCGTGCTGCAGCGCGACGAGGGCGCCATCTCCAGCCCGCGTGGCGGCCACGTCACGATGATCAAGAACGGGGACGCCGTCGGCGTGTCCGGGCTGCTGACGGGCCTGTCCGGCTTCGACGTCACGTACGGCTCGGTGCCCCACGCTCACCTGGAGGTCGACGCCGGCGGCCGGTCCTTCCTCGGCGCGGCCAGCATCGACGGCACCCGCCTGGCCAGGCTGGAGATCTCCAACACGCCCGCCAAGGTCGACGTGACGCTCGACCCGGCCGCGCGGAAGGCCGTCTACCAGGCCAGCGGCGTGATCGACAAGGTCAGGGCCGCCTACGCCGACACCAGGTCGGGGCCCACGATCGACGGCACCATCCTGGGCGTGCACGACGACGTCAAGGCCGCCTGGGAGCTGGGGGAGCGCTCGACGGTCGACATCACCTCCTCCTCCACGCTGGGCAAGGTGCGGATCTACGCGAACAAGGCGTACGTCACCAGGCCCCAGGGCGAGGACGTCCAGGCCGAGGTGTCCGGCGTGCGCAAGCACGTCGAACTGGTGGCCGACACCGCCGCCAAGACGCTGACCTGGACCTCGGACGGCCCGGTGCGCTCGGTCTCCGCGCTGGCCCGCGCGAACTCGCAGGGCCGCTACATCACCGCCGCCGCCGAGGTGACCGGCGTGCCCGCCCGCTTCGACGCCTCCTGGAACGGCGACGCCTACCGCTTCCGCGGCCTGTCGGGCCCGGTCGGCTCGGCGGCCGTGGCGTTCACCAACCACGACGGCGCCAGGGCGCCCGCCGGACCGCACCTGGCCGCCCACTACGACCAGGCCACCGGCGACCTCGACGCGAGTGTGCGGGTCAAGGGCCTGTCGGCGGTCGAGTTCAGCCCGGGGGAGCAGGGGTTCACCGCCGACTTCAAGGCGGCCCGGCAGACGCTCGCCCTCGACACCGACGTCACCCGGGGCGACCTGCGCTTCGGGCTGCTCGGCAGGCTCGGACCGCTGCCCGGCCGCTTCGCGGTCTCGGCGGCCGGCGGCGCGCTGACGTACTCGGGGTCCCGGCTCGACATGACGGCCCGCGCCTGGCTCGGCAAGGCGGGCGCGCTCAAGAACATGGCCGCCGCACCGGCCGTGCCCGGCGGCATCTCGCTGGTGGACGGCGGCTGTGTCGCCGGATCTCCCGGCTGCCCGCCGGGTGCCTTCTGCACGGACCGCGGCTGCTTCGGCGTCCAGGGCTACCTCGACGTGCGGGGGCTGCCGGACCAGGTCACGGTGGACCTGGCCAGGAAGTCGTTCACGTTCGCCGGATTCGCGCCCGAGCGCCGCTCGCTGGGCGTCTACCTGGCCAGCACGATCCTGGCACCGGTGCCGATCAAGGCGCGGGCCACGCTCACCGGGCTGCCCTCCAAGATCACCAGCATGTCCGTCGGCCCGTTCGACGTGACGCAGGGCAACGCCGTGCAGGCGAACTACCGGATCGAGCCGGCCGCCACGCTCGGCTCGCTGGACCTGCTGGCCGAGGCGGGCAACCTCCGCGCGCACGTGGCCATCGAACCGGTCCCGGCCGCCGTCGCCGTACAGGGCAGTTATGGCGCGCAGACCCGCATCCGGGTGACGAACTCCGCGGCCGTCAAGCGCCTCAGCGCGAAGGTCACCGTGGACGGGGCGGGCACCGGCGAGCTGCGCTTCGGCGACGTGCCCGCCAGGTTCGGCGTGGACGCGGACGCGTCCGGCGCGAACCTGCGGATGCCCGCCGTCACCTACAAGGCGCTGGGCGGCGTCAACACGCTCGACGGCTACCTCGGCGTGGAGGGCGGGCTGATCGACCCGAAGGGGAAGCTGGGCGACGTGTCGCTCGCCGTCACCGACCTGGCCGCCGACACCACCGTGCGGCTCAACCCCGACCAGTCGCTCGACCTGGTGTCCAGGCCGGTGCCGACGGGGCGGATCCAGGTGCGCGCCGGGCTCGCCATCGACCCGGTCGCGCGCCAGCGCATCGCGGTCAGCAAGGAGATCCCGTACACCACGGGCTTCCTGTCCTACCAGGTCGGTGGCGACTTCGGGCTCGGCAGGAGCACGATCAAGGACGTGTCGCTGGACGTCCGCCGGATGGCGTGGCTGCGCGTCAGGCCGGGCAAGATCCCGTTCGGCATGAAGGCGCCGCCCGCGCTGGGCTACGTCGCCCCCGGCTTCGAGGGCGACTACGGACGCCTCGCCCTCGCCGCGAGCGGGGTGAACCTGCGCCCCGACGTCCACCTGAACGTCAAGCTGAGCAGGAAGCTCGGCAGCGACATCTTCCGCGACACGGTCCGCATCGGCCCGGCCACCTCGCTCGCCATGCGCCGCTACGACCAGCGGATGCGCCGGATCGGCGCCAAGCAGGCGATCAGCGCGGCGGGCGTGCAGCTGGCCTGCCTGACCCTCGACGCGAAGCCGGGCTTCGTCGCGGGCAAGGGCACGAACTCGATCACGCTGCGCGGCGCGGACGGCCCGCAGATGGTGTCGCTGCTCGACCCCGGCGGGCAGGTGCCCGACTACGCGGTGGACCTGCTGACGCACTTCATGTCGCCGTTCCCCGGCGCCGAGTGGAAGGTGGCGAGTGCCAAGGCCGGACACTGCGCCACGGGCGATCCCCGAGCCTGAGCCGTCAGCGGGGGCCCAGGTAGCCGGGTGGCGGGCCGCCGCCGTCGTACGTACGCACCGGGCGGCCGGCCAGGAAGGTGCGCAGGGTGCTCAGGTAGGGCTTGCCCCGGTACGAGCCGTCCGCCAGGTAGGCGACCCCCGCCCGGGGGAGGGCGGCGCGGTAGCCGTCCACGGTCGACCACTCCTGCCGGTCGCGGGCGCCTTTGACGATCAGGGCCGGGACCGGCGAGGCGGCCAGGCTCTGCCGCAGGCCGGTGGGGGCGGTGCGCTCGGCCAGCCGGGCGTAGCCGCCGGCGTGGTCGTGCTCGAGTTCGCGGTCTCCGGCGAAGGCATGGGCGGCCTGGGGATTCGATCTCAGGAGTGTGTAGACCGCGAGCAGACGGGGTGAGAGAACCTCCGGGCCGGTGAAGGGGGCGGCGGCCCGCGGGCGGTCGAGGGCGGCGGGGGCGGCGAAGACGGCCTTGGCGACCTGGTCGGGATGCTCCGCCAGGTAGGCCGCGGCCAGCCGGGCGCCGTAGTCCTGGCCGATGAGGATGAGCCGCTGGGCGCCGATCTCCTGCCGTACCGCCTCCAGGTCGGCCACGTCGCGGGGCAGGCCGTACCCGCGCGGGTCCGCCAGCCGGGCGGACCGGCCCGCGCCGAGCTGGTCGTAGACGTACACCGTGTAGCCGTCGGCGGCCAGCCCGGCGAAGAACGCCGAGTCGCCCGCGAGGTCGGCCAGTCCGGGCCCGCCGTGCAGGAACACCACCGGCTCCGGCCGCGTGACCCGCTTGGGCGCCAGCCGTACGTAGGCCAGCTCAGAGCCGGTCGCCAGCCGCCATTCCCGCTGACCGGCCACCGGCTCCAGCGGCGCGGGCCCGCCCGGCGGCGCGTGCAGGGTGGCGGCCGCGACCTGCCAGACCACGGCGGCCTCCACCGACAGGACGACCAGGGCCCGCAGCCAGCGCCCCCAGACCGGGCGCGGTCTCGGCACGCACAGCAGCAGGCCGAGGAAGAACACCGACGCGAACACCGCGAGCCCCGTCACGGTGAAGACGTCCGGCCTGGCGCCGAGCATCGCCATGCCGGCCAGCGCCGCCAGGCCCGGGATCGGGGAGAGTGCCAGGATCCCGAGCCCGGTCAGCAGCCGACCGGCTCGTCTGGCAAAAGAACGCACAGGCCGAAACTAGCTCAAACCACCTGTACGGGAGGGTGAATCGGCGAGCGGCGGCCAGGAGGCCGGGATGGAGGTCCGGATCACCCGGACGCCCCACCCCGGCCGGGCGGGTTCAGTTGTTGCTGAGGAACTGCTGGGCGAGCGTCCTGCCCAGGTTCACGGCCTGGGTGTGGTTCTCGACCGTCGACACCTTGGTGCCCGACCCGGTGAACACGATGTAGGTGACACCGCTGTCGGTGCCGCCGTTGCTCGGGTCCGGGTTGATGCCCAGGTCGGCGGCCGTACGGTACGACGCCTCGCCGATGATGCCCGTCGGCCCGGTATCACCCATGACGGCGTACTCCACTTGGCCGTTGTAGACGATCGCCACCACCGTCCCGCAGCCGATGCCCTTGGTCCGGTAGTCCCACGTGCTGCTGGGGCTGGGCACCACCATGTAGGCGAGCTGCGCCGCGTTGAGCGGGCCGCCGGCGCTGGTCTCGCAGAACGTCTCTGGCAGGAAGCAGCAGTCGGTGTCCTCGTTGCACTGCGTCGTACGGACGCCGTCGCAGTCGATGTCCATGTCCCCCTTCCAGAACACCGCGCCGGTCTTCTCGCACACCGCCACCGTCGCCGTGCTGACGTCGGAGTCGGTCTTGTACTTGCCGTTGGAGATCTGGCTGCACGCCGTGACCTTGGCCAGGAGCTGGTCGGCCGTGGGCCCGGTGGTGCCGCCGGTGGCGGTGCCGGTGACCGTGGCGCTGTGGCCGGACTCGTTGCCGGCCGCGTCCACGGCGGTGACCGTGTAGCTGTGCGTGGAGCCGGAGGTCAGGCCGTTGATCGTGGCGCTGGCCGTCGGTGAGGTGGCCACCACGGTGGTGCCCTCGTAGACCTTGTAGCCGGTCACGCCGACGTTGTCGGAGGAGTCGTTCCAGGCCAGCGAGATGCTGCCGGCCGAGGTGCCGGTCACGCGGGGACTCGCGGGCACACTGGGCGCCTGCCCGTCCGGGCCGCCGGAGCCGCTGACGGACAGCCGGTCCACGTTCGGGCCGCCGTTGGCGGAGGTGCCGGTCGCGCGGATCGTGTTGACTCCGGCGTTCAGGGTGACCGTGACCTGGCCGTCGGCCCAGGTGTCCCAGTTGGTGGTACTGGCGAAATTCACGCCGGTGGCGGCCACGGAGCCGTTGACGGCGATGTCCATCGGCCGCGTCACCGTGGTGCCGTTGGCGTACCGGAAGGTCAGGGTGTGGGTGCCCGCGTCGGCCACGCTGACGCTCCACTCGATGTACCCGCCGACGGCGTTGACGTAGTCGACGAAGCCGGTGCCGGTGTAGCCGGTGTGGTTGGTCGCCACGCTGGCCTCCGACAGGGTGGCCGCCTCCGCCTGGTACTCGGTGGCGGGGGCGTCGGCGACCGTGGCCTCCAGGTAGTCGAGGTTCGGGTTGCCGCCGGCGTTCGCCGAGGTGACGCGGATCTTGTTGTCACCCGCGGTGAGTGTCGCGGTCAGCGTGGAGGTGGCCCAGGTGTTCCAGTTGGCGGTGGTGCCGAAGGAGCGGCCGGCCGAGACGACGGTGCCGTTCACCGAGACGTCCGCGGTGCGGGCCGAGGTGGTGCCGTTGGAGTAGCGGATGGCCAGTGTCGCGGTGCCCGCCGAGGGGGCGTTGACCGTCCACTCGGTGTAGGGGCCCACGACGTTGTCGCCGTTGACGAAGCCGGTGCCGGAGAAGCCGGTGTGGTTGGCCTCGACCACGCCCTGACTGATGGTGGCGTTCTCGGCCTCGTAGCGGACCGTGGCCGCCCGCGCGGGCAGCGCGGTCAGGCCGGCGGCGAGGAGGGTGAGGAGGGGAAGCAGGATCAGCGGGCGTAAGCGAGCCCGAGCTGGAAAGTGCACGGCTGGCCCTTCTGCCGAATTCGTTAGGAAGGCTTCCTAACAACTGGAGATGGGACCACTCCGTCAAAGCACAGTCAACCCCGTAGAGGGGCCCAAAATAGCGCGAACACCTATCAATACGATGAAATAGCTCCAACCTCTACAAGGCTGGAGACCTACGTGGCCCTGTTCGATCTGCCGCTTGAGCAGCTCAACTCCTACCTCCCCGACCGTGACGAGCCCGCCGACTTCGACGAGTTCTGGACGCGCACGCTGGCGGAGGCGCGCGAGTTCGACTCGGCGGCCGAGTTCACCCGCTACGACCTGCCGCTCGCCTCGGTCGACGTGTACGACGTCTCCTTCGCGGGCTGGGGCGGTCATCGGATCAATGGCTGGTTCCTGGTGCCGCGTGGCGTGGAGGGGCCGGTGCCGTGCGTGATGCACTACATCGGCTACAGCGGCGGCCGCGGCTTCCCGAAGGATCACCTGGTCTGGCCCGCCGTGGGTTACGCGGTGTTCGTGATGGAGACCCGGGGTCACGGCGGTGCGAACCCGGGTAGCCCCGGAGTCACCGGCGACCCGTACGGCGGCGACAACGCCCAGGCCCCCGGCATGATGACCCGCGGCATCCTCGACCCCGACCAGTACTACTACCGTCGGGTCTTCACCGACGCGGTCCGGGCGGTCGACGTGGCCGCCGCGCACCCGGCTGTGGATGCCTCGCGGATCGTCGCCTCGGGCGGCAGCCAGGGTGGCGGCATCGCCCAGGCGGCCGCCGCGCTGCACCCGTCGATCAAGGCGGCGCTGATCGACGTGCCGTTCCTGACGCACTTCCGCCGGGCCGTGGAGATCACCGACAAGGACCCGTACCAGGAGATCGTCCGCTTCCTGTCCACCCGGCGGGAGAGCGCCGAGCAGGTTTTCCGGACGCTGTCGTACTTCGACGGCCTGAACTTCGCCGCCCGCGGACAGGTGCCCGCGCTCTACTCGGTGGCGCTGATGGACCAGATCTGCCCGCCGTCCACGGTCTTCGCGGCCTACAACCACTGGCGCGGGCCCAAGGAGATCAGCGTCTGGCCGTGGAACGGGCACGAGGGCGGCGGCGGCTTCCAGAGCGAGGAGCAGATCCGCTACCTGCACAAGCTGCTCGCCGACGGCTGACAGACCGCTGGTCCGGTACGTCCGATACATCCGGTCGTACCGGACCAGTGATGGTCCGTTCGGGCCGGCCTGGCCGGCCGCCAGGCCGACAGGGCCCGTCTAGACGGGCTGGTCGGTCACCAGGAAGGACACGGAGCCCTGGTCGTCCGCTCCCGCGTCCAGAGACTTGTCCTCCAGGACGGTGGCGGCCACCGGGTCGAGGTACACACGCGCGCCCTCGGCCTCGACGACCTCGTCGGCCGGCTCCGGCGCGGTCGCCAGAGACAGGGTCAGCGAGTTCGCGCCCTCGCCCTGGGACGAGATGCGGATGCCGCTCTGAGCGGGCTCAGGGGCGGACGCGGTCAAGTCACGAATCGCCTGAGCTGCGTTAGTTGTCAGGGTGAGCACTACGGCTCCTCCTCACGATCGACGTACATGAACTGCCTGCCCTTCCCTCATCGAGCGGGTCAAACCCCCTGACTTGAATTCTTTACCGGCATTCTGCGGGGGTCGCGGGGATCATGTCGGATATGGAGTTCGACGAGCACCGCGCGGCCATGGTCGCCCAGCTGCTGGAACGCGGGGAGATGAGCGGGCGGGTGGCGGAGGCCTTCCGCCTGGTCCCGCGCCATCTCTTCGTGCCGGAATCAGACCCGGCGGCGGCCTACCGGGATGAGCCCATCGTCACCAAACGCGACGAGGAGGGCCGGCCGATCAGCTCCTCCTCGCAGCCCGCGATCATGGGCATCATGCTCGACCAGCTCGACGTCCGGCCCGGCGGGCGGGTGCTGGAGATCGGCGCGGGCACCGGCTACAACGCCGCCCTGCTCGCGCACCTGGCCGGGCCGCAGGGCCGCGTGGTCAGCCTCGACATCGACGCCGACGTGGCCGCGGCGGCCCGGCGGCATCTCGACGACGCCGGGTACCCCGAGGTGGTGGTCGCGTGCGCCGACGGCGCGGCCGGCTTCCCGGAGGCGGCGCCGTACGACCGGGTGATCGCCACCGTCGGCGTGTGGGACCTTTCCCCGGCCTGGCTGGCGCAGCTGGCGCCGGGCGGCAGGCTCGTGGTGCCGCTCGACCTGCGCGGCGTGCAGGTGTCGGTGGCCATGGAGTACGCAGGTGACCACTGGTCCAGCCGGTCGGTGGAGCCGTGCGGCTTCATGCGCATGCGCGGGCCCTCCGCCGGGCCCGAGGTCATGCTGATGCTGGACGGCGAGGCCGACCTGGTGCTCACGCTGCCGGAACCGCGCGAGGTGGGCGACGTCGTGGCGATGCTGGACGGCCCCGCCGCCGAGGTGGCCGCCGGCGTGCCGCCGCTGTCGCGGCTGTCGCTGATAGGCAGCGGGATCAGCTTGTGGCTGGCGACGCACGAGCCCCGCTGGTGCGCGTTGACCGGGCGGCTGCCGTGGGCCCCGGTGACCACCCAGGGGTACGGCATGACGGTGGGCCTCGCCGACCCGGACGGCCTGGCCGTACTGGCGGCAGGGACGGAGCTGCTCACCCGCGGATACGGGCCCGGCGGGGCAGGGCAGGAACTGCTGGTCCGCGGATACGGGCCAGACGGGGCCGCGCTGGCGGCGCAGCTGGCCGCGCACGTCCAGGCGTGGGACGCGGCGGGCCGCCCGGAGGCCGGCGACCTGCGCATAGACGCCTACCCGGGCCCCGCGCCGGACGGGGTGGCCGTCATCGCCAAGCGGCACACCCGCCTGGTGCTAAGCTATGACTGAATATCCGAACCAGTCATAGGGATTCACATGGCCGTGGCGTTCACGGCGGACGACCGGGCGCGCATCACCGCGCGGCTGCTCGACACCGCCGAAGAGCTCTTCGCGGCCCAGGGGCTGAAGAAGACCTCGCTCGACGAGCTGGTCGCCCCCTCGGGCATCGCGAAAGGCAGCTTCTACGCGTTCTTCGAGTCGAAGGAGGAGCTCTACAAGGAGGTCATGGTCCGCCGGGCGCCGCTGATGGGCAAGCTGCTCGCCGCCGCGCTCGACCGGCCGCCCAGCGTGCAGGCGCTGGCCGGCCTCATGCGGGGCATGGTCGAGGCGCTCACCACCGACCCGTTCTACCGGCGGCTGCTCACCCGCCCCGACGAGCTGGAGGCGGTGGCCCGCAGGGTCGGCCCCGAGGAGCTCGCCCGGGTCACCCCGCACCTGATGACGCCGCTGATCGACTACCTGGCCCAGGGGCAGAGCGACGGCGTGATCGTCGCGGACGTCCCGCCCGAGGTGCTGATGGGCGTGCTGCGCACCGCGGGCCTGCTGGTGGTCAACCGCGACAGGTACGGACCCGACTTCGAGCAGGTGCTCGACGCCACCATCAACGCGCTGGCAAGGGGGCTCATCGTATGAGTGTGCTGAAGAGATACGCGCAGGCCGCGGGCATGACCGACGAGGCGTGGAAGCGGCACGCCAACCCGTGGAGCGTCTGGACCAGGTTCGCCGCGATCCCGCTGATGATGCTGGCCATCTGGAGCCGGACGTGGATCGGCTGGTGGTCGCTGGTGCCCGTGGCGCTGGTCGTCGTCTGGCTGATCGTCAACCCGCACGCCTTCCCGGCGATCGAACGGCCGTCGAGCTGGGCGGCCAAAGGCATCTACGGCGAGAAGATGTGGCTGCAGGATCGGTCGCTGGTGACCGGCGACCACCGTAAGGTGCAGCGCCTGCTCATCGCGGTGGGCTCGGCCGGGTTCGCGCTGCTGGCCTGGGGGCTGGTCGCACTGGCGGTGTGGCCCGCCGTGTTCGGCGCGACGCTGGTCGTGCTCGGCCAGCTCTGGCGCATCGATCGCCTCGGCCAGTTGTACGAGCAGCACCGGGCCGCTTAGGGGCCGGTTGTACGGGCAGCACCGGGCCGCTTAGGCGGTAGGCAGCTCCAGCGGCGCGCCGAGGGTGCGGGAGACCTCGTGGGCGGTGCCCGCGACCAGCGGTCCCAGCTCCTGCGCGTCGTCGACCGACAGCTCGTGGGTCAGCGTCGAGATGCTCACCCCGGCCACCACGTGCCCGGTGTGGTCGAACACGGCCGCGCCGACGCAGCGGATGCCCGCCTCGTTCTCCTCGTCGTCGATCGCGAAGCCGCACTCGCGCACCCGCGCCAGGTGGCGGCGGAGCGCGGCCTGGGTGGTGATCGTGGCGGGCGTGCGCCTGGTCAGCCCGGTGCGGGTGGTGATGCCCGCCACCTCGTCGTCGGACATGGCCGCGAGCATCGCCTTGCCGATCGCGCTGGTGTGCAGCCACAGCGACATGCCGACACGCGAGGGCATCTGGTAGGGCTTGCGCCCCTCCAGCTTGGCGGCGTAGACGGCCTCGTCGCCGTTGAGCACGGCCAGGTGCACGGTGTAGCCGGTCTGGTCGTGCAGGCGCTGCAGCACCGGCGAGGCCTGGCGTACCGGATCGAAGCGGGCCAGCATCCGGCCGGCCAGCGTGAGGATCTTGGGGCCCGGCAGGTAGCCGCCGGTGCCGTCGGGCCGGGCGAAGCCGTGCTCGGCCAGCGACTGCAGGATGCGGTGGGTCGTCGACTTGGGCAGGCCCGTCGCCGTCGCGATCTTGGTCACGCTCTCGTGCTCGGCGAGGGCCTCCAGCACCCAGAGCGCCTTGTCGATAGCGGTGCTCGGCCGGTGGTCCACCCGATCAAGCATACTCAGCGGGCCAGCCAGCCGCCGTCCACGACCAGTATGTGGCCCGTGACGTAGTCGGAGGCGCGCGAGGCGAGGAAGACGGCCGCGCCCGCCAGGTCCGCGGGCTCGCCCCAGCGCCCGGCCGGGATCCGCGACCTGATCTCCTGCTCGCGCCGCGCGTCCTGCCGCAGGGCCGTGGTGTTGTCGGTGGCGATGTAGCCGGGGGCGATGGCGTTGACCTGCGCGCCACGCGGCGCCCACTCGTTGGACAGCGCCTTGGTCAGCCCGGCCACCGCGTGCTTGGCCGCCGCGTAGGAGGCCACGTTGATGCCGCCCTGGAACGACAGCAGCGACGCGATCGAGATGACCTTCGTGGCGCCGTGCTCCAGCAGCGCCTGGCCGAACACGTACCCGGCGTCGAGGTTGATCGCCATCACCCGGCGCCAGTCGTCCAGGCTGGTCGAGCCCCGGCTGATCGTGCCCGCGTTGTTGACCAGGATGTCCACCTCGCTCCGGGCCAGGATCGGCTCCAGCGCGGGCCTGATCGCGGCCGGGTCGCTCAGATCGAGGACGAGCTTGCGTACGTCGCTCCCGAGCAGCTTCACCTGGCGCTCGGTCTCGTCGAGGTCGTCGCGGTGGCCGTGCAGGATCAGGTCGGCCCCGGCCCGCGCGAGGCCGACCGCGATCGCCCGGCCGATCCCCGACCGCGCCCCGGTGACCAGCGCAGTCCGGCCGGTCAAAGAGAACAGCTCCATCCGTCACCGCATCTCGGTGATCGCGACCTGGTCCATGTCGTCGAACGCCTGGTTCTCCCCGGCCATCGCCCACACGAACGCGTAGCTGCGGGTGCCGAACCCGCAGTGCACCGACCAGCTCGGCGAGATCACCGCCTGCTCGTTGGCCACGACCAGGTTGCGGGTCTCGTCGGGGCGGCCCATCAGGTGCACGACCCGCTCGTCGCGCGGCAGGTCGAAGTACAGGTAGACCTCGGTACGGCGGTCGTGGGTGTGGCACGGCATGGTGTTCCACATGCTGCCGGGCTCCAGCACGGTCACGCCCATGACGAGCTGGCAGCTGCGGATGCCGTCGAGGTGGATGTACTTGTAGATGGTCCGGTCGTTCGAGCCGCCGGCGCTGCCGAGCCGTACCGGATCCACGTCCTTCAGCCGCGCGTGCGTGGTCGGGAACGTCTCGTGCGCGGGGGCGGAGACCAGGTAGAACGTGCCGCGCTCGAACGTCACCTCGCGCGCGCCCCTGCCGACGTACAGGCAGTCCTTGGGGTCCAGCTCGTACGGCACGCCGTCGACCTCCACGGTGCCCGTCTCCCCGATGTTGATCACACCCAGCTCGCGGCGCTCCAGGAAGTGCTCCGACCGCAGCGCGTCGAACGCCGTCAGCCGCGCCTTCCCGCTCGGCCGCACCCCGGCGACGACCATCCGGTCCTGATGCGTGTAGACGCCGTCCACCTCCGGCCCGAACAGGCCCTCGACGAGGTAGCGGGCGCGGAGCTCCGCAGTGCCGAAGTGGCGGATCTGGTCGGGTGCGGTGGCATGCCGTATTTCCATCTCTTCCCTCCGGTTGTTCCGCGTCCTACGATCCTAGACACGGAACACTGTTCTATCCAATGGAACGCCTAACCCCCGGAGGCGCTCGGTGTACCAGCAGAACTTCAACCCCACCGGCTCCTTATGGCTGTCCGCCCTCCTGGCCGCCCTGCCCCTGCTCGCGGTGCTGGTGTTGCTGGGCGTCTTCAAGTGGAAGGCGCACTGGGCGGGCATCTCCGGCCTGGTCGTCGGCTTCCTGATCGCGGTCCTGCCGTTCGCGTACGGCATGCCGATCGCCCAGGCACTCGACTCCGCCGTGTACGGCGCGGCCAGGGCGGTGTTGCTGATCCTGTGGATCACCTTCAACGCCATCTGGATCTACAAGATGACCGAGCGCAGCGGCCATTTCGCCGTACTGCGCCGGGCCTTCCAGGGCATCAGCGACGACAAGCGGATCACCGCGATCGTCATCGCGTTCTCCTTCGGCGCGCTCATCGAGGCTCTGGCCGGCGGTGGCTCGCCGATCGCCATCTGCGCGGTCATGCTCATCGCGCTCGGCTTCGAGCCGATGCGCGCCGCGGTCATCGCGCTCATCGCCAACACCGCGCCCGTCGCCTTCGGCGGCATGGGCAACCCGATCACGATCCTGGGCAGCGTCACCGAGCTGCCGCCCGAGCCGTTCGGCGCGATGGCGGGCCGGCAGACCGCGTTCATCGCGCTGCTCGTGCCGTTCATTCTGGTCTACGTCGCCGACGGGCGGCGCGGCCTGCGCCAGGCGTGGCCCGCCGCGCTCGTCGCCGGGCTCAGCTTCGGCGCCACACAGATCCTGATGTCGCAGGTCAACTACCTGCTCACGGACATCGCGGCGGCCCTGGTCTCGGCGATCGTGCTGGTCGCGTTCGGCAAGATCTGGAAGCCGGCCGAGACGGTCGGGTTCGCGCCGCGCCCCACGCCGATCGCGGGCGGGTCCGTGGACGACCCCGTGTTCGTCCGCGTCCACGGCCGCCCCGGCGGCGACACCACCGGCGACAAGCTCGCGGCCTTCGCCCCGTACGCGATCATCATCGCGCTGTTCTCCATCGCGCAGATCCCCGCGATCAAGGCCTACCTCGCCGGTTTCACCGTCAAGCCGGCCTGGCCCGGGTTCGACCTGGTGAACCCGGCGGGCAAGGCGGTGCCGGTGGTCTACGAACTGCCGTGGGCCGCGCACCCAGGGACGCTGCTGTTCGTCTCCGGGCTGCTCACGCTCCTGGTGCTGCGGATCAGCCCGGCCTCGGCGCTGGCCACCTATGGGGCGACGATCCGGCAGTTCGGCTGGGCCATCGTCACCATCCTGTCGGTCTTCGCCCTGGCCTTCGTGATGCAGTTCTCGGGGCAGATCCAGACGCTCGGACTGTTCCTGGCGGGCGCGGGCGCGTTGTTCGCCTTCCTGTCACCGGTCGTCGGCTGGTTCGGCGTCGCGATCACCGGTACGGACGCGGGCGCCAACGCCCTGTTCGCCAAGCTCCAGACCACCGCGGCGGGCCAGCTGAACATCCCGCCGGAGCTGTTCGGCGCGGCCAACAGCTCCGGCGGGGTGATGGGCAAGATGATCTCGCCGCAGAACCTGGCCATCGGCACCGCCGCGGTCGGCCTGGTGGGGGAGGAGGGCAACCTGTTCCGCCGGGTGATCGGCTGGAGCGCCGTGTTGCTGCTCATCCTGTGCGTGCTGGTGTTCCTGCAGTCGACGCCCGTGCTGGGGTGGCTGGTGCCCTGATGCCGGGCGATCCGGCTACGGAGCCCTTGGAGCGTCCGGCTGCCCGGCGGGTTCGTCGGGGCCGGCCGTCCGTCTGGACAGCAGCCAGATCGCCAGGCCGAGTACGACCAGCGCGGCGAGTCCGGCCCAGAGCCAGCCGGGGATGCCGCCCCCGCCCTGCGCCGCAGCGGCAGGTCGGGAGGTCTGCGCCGAGACGGCGGGTGCCGTCGTGGCAGCCGCCGTCTCGGGCGTCGTCGAGCTGGACGAGGTGCCCTTCACGGTGAAGGGGATCTCGCCCTCGATCGGGTGGCCGTCGGACGAGACCACCCGCCAGGCGATGACGTACGAGCCGCCCGCCAGCGGGCCGGGCACGGCGGTCCGCACCTTGGGGCCGTCGGCCTGCGGCTCGCCGAGCTTGATCGTCTGGCCGGCGGCGGTGCGCAGCACCACCAGCGGGAAGCGGACGCGGGAGGAGTACTCCAGCTCGATCGTCTCGACGCCGGACACGGTGGCGCCCTTGGCGGGTGAACTGCTCTTGAGGCTGTCGTGGGCAAGGGCGGCGGGCGCGGTGACGGTCAGGAACAGCCCGCACCCGATCACCGCCACAAGGGTTCTGCGAAAAAGGGAAGACAAAATGGACTCCATGACGAGGGAAGCTTTGTTGGCGATTCGGTGTCTCCCCTCGTGGGAGGTCCTCTCCGTGGCTCCGCGGTCGCGATCCGGCCGGTGATCGACGGCCTGAGCGGCGCCCGCCGAGCCGGCGCCGGCCGTACCGGAGCCGGGGCGATCGCGGGAATCGCGCGGAACGGCCGCGGCAGGGCGAGCCGGGGCCGCCCCGACAGGCGCAGCATGAGCCAGAGCGCGCTCTCGCCCCGATGCAGCCACCAGCCCGTCAGCACGGCGATCGTCAGATGGACCAGCGCCATGCCCACGGCGAAATGCGCGTGCCCGGTGCCGGGCGCGGTCAGCTCGAACAGCTTGTGCAGCGCTGCCTGCGTCCCCACCGTGGCGCCGAGCACCACCTCGGGGCCACGCTCGCGCCCGCTCAGAACGTACGCCAGGGCGAGCGCGCCGAACCCGCCCGCCACCATGACGCCGGGCGCGACCGCCCCGCCACCCGCGAAGGCATGCCCAGCCGCCGAAACGGCGGCACACACCACCGCGAAGACGATGGCTCGGGCGAGGCGCATGCGCCCATCCTTCCAGCCTTCGGGCACGCACAACCTACTTGCCGGACATATGTACGGCCTGAGGGGCTGAATTTACTGTTAAGGCATGTGCGATCTGAACCAGCAGGAAAGTCGGGACCTCAGCGACACCCTGAGCAAGATCAACAGCCTGGCGGGGCAGGTGGAGACACACCGATCGAGCATCGAGCAGACCGCGTACATGGACCACGAGAACCTGGCCGCCCTCCTCACCGACCTGGAGCGTCAGGTGGGCTCCGCCCGGGCCTGGGTGGTGGCCAAGCCCCAGGAGCACGCCGGGCACTGACCCTTGTCTCGCTACCTGAGTAGCGAAGTGACCGACCCATGGAAACGCGTGGCCCGCTTATGCTCCTCCGTGAAGCACTCCGTGGGCCGCGGGAGATGGGTGATGTCATGGGCGGCAAGAGCGAACCCATTCCTTTCAGCAACGCGATCTGTGACGGGTACTACGGCAATGTCGTCCAGGCGGGTGTCATCCACGACGGCGTGCACTTCCACCAGGGCACGCGCGACGCGCCGAGCGATCTGCAGAACCCGGTCATCGTCCGGGTGCGGCGCGGACCCGGTTCGACCTTGGCGGACCTGGTGGTGGATGCCGACCCGCCGAAGGCCATGGCGCCCAGTGGGACGCTCTATGTCGTCACGCTGCAGGCTCGCACGGCGCGGGCGGTGGTTCTGCACGCTGCCCGGGTCGTCGTGCTGTCCCGTCGGCATCCCCGGCCGGCCTGTCTCATACCCCGGCTGGGCCAGACCATCGTGCCCCGGTACTTCAAGACCGAGCTGGACGTCGATCCGCCGCGGCTGAATGCCGAAGGCGAGGACTTTCCGTTCACGATCAGCGCCACCGACGTGGAGCAGTTCCGCTTCGAAGCCGTTGTGAGAACCGACGAGGTCCGCTGGCAGATCGAACTCGACTGGGAGTGCGCGGAATACGACGGCACTCTCGTCATCAACGACAACGGCCGGCCGTTCGAGGCGTATCCCATCGCCGCGCTCTATTCCGGCCACGATCCGTCCCCCCTCCATTCGGGCTGCGGATTCATCGGCCACCAGCCCGGTTGCCCGGCACTCCGCCTCGAATCCGAGCAGACCCAGCCGTCCCAGATGCCCGCGCGGCCCCGACCCTTCGAAGCCCCGGCCCGGATCCCGGCCGGTGACGCCGGACCGGCCGCACGCCAGGACGGCCCTTGGGCCGGCGGTTCCGGGGATCTCTACCGCGCCGTACTGGCTCTGGACGCCGCCATGCGGGTGACCGATCCCGATGGCCCGGGCTCCTGGGACGACTACCGAAGGCTCGTCCCTCAAGTGCGGACCCTCCTCAGCCGACCGGACTTCACGAGCTACGAGTCCGAACGGTTCCGGGCGCTCCTCGTGCGCGTCGTGCGCTTCTTCTACCTGTCGGAGCAGCACCAACTCGGGGTGAACATCGCGCGCCCGATCCACCGCGACTGGGCCGCCGCTCTCGGTGAGGACCACCGGGACACCCTGGCCATGGCCAACAGGCTTGCCGGCTGTCTCTTCGGCGGCGGCCGGTCCGAGGAGGCCCGGACCCTGTGGGAGGACATCCTGCCCCGGCTCCGCAGGACACTGGGCGAGGCCCACCCTGACACCCGGAACGTCGCCGGCAACCTGGCCGCGACCCTCAAAAGCGTCGGGGAGCCCGAGGCGGCCCGGGATCTGATGGAGGAGACGCTGCGGCTGAACCGGGAGGCGCTCGGCCACGACCACCCGGTCACTCTGCGCGCGGCCGGGAATCTCGCGATCAGCATGTACGACGCCCGGGACTACGAGGGGGCGCGGGCTCTTCGGGAGGACACCCTCCTGCGGTACCGGCGGACGCTCGGCGAGGACCACCCCGACACCCTGCAAGAGGCCGCCGCCCTCGCCTTCAGCCTGGACGGACTGGGCGAGCACGAGGCGGCGAGGGCCCTGGACGAGGACACGTGGCAGCGCCGCCTGCGAGTACTGGGCGAGAACCACCCCAAGACCCGGGCGTCGCAGGAGCGTTGCCGCCGGGAACGGCCCACCGATCAGGAAGCGTGAACCGCGGTCGCTCCTCTCGTTGCGCCCCGTGACTTCGCAGGGTAAATCTGCGCGATATAAGCGGCAAATCACGACGTTTACGCATTTTTCTTGGCTTGTTCGGATATTTCATGATCGGGAGTTAACCCGGCCCTCAGACGGTCTCTCCCGTCACATCACGAACACTAGGAGCCCCATGCGCCGCGCCCCCGCCCTGATCACCGCCGGTCTGCTGGCCGCCACCTCCCTGGCCGGACCGCCCGCCGCCTCCGCCGTACCCGCCGCTGATACTGCGGTTCATGCTGGGCAGACTGCCGCAACCGCCGCCGCAGCGGCGGCGGGTCGCGGGCCGCTGCGGATCAACCACATCCAGACCATGGCCACGCACAACAGCTACCACCGGGAACTGACCGACGCCGAGAAGGATGTCCAGCGCAAAACCGATGCCAACTGGTGGAACCTCCAGTTCTCCCACCCCGCGCTCCCGCGCCAGTTCCAGGACCAGCACGTGCGCGGCATCGAACTCGATGTGTTCCCCGACCCGAAGGGCGGCCTCTACACCGCCCCGCTCGTCCGCCGCGACGCCGGCCTCCCGCCGCTGGCCGACCCCGCGCTGCGGGAACCCGGCTTCAAGGTGCTCCACTGGGCCGACCACGACTACGGCACCAACTGCTCCACCCTGGTCACCTGCCTGCGCCAGGTGCGGGAGTGGTCCGACGCGCACCCCGGACACGTACCGCTGACGATCCTGACCGAACTGAAGAGCACGGACCCGGCCAAGGAGGCCCTCGGCGGCGCCAAGAGCCCGAAGTGGGACACCGCCCTGCTGGACGCGCTCGACGCCGAGATCCGCTCCATCTTCCCGGCCGGCCGCCTCATCGCCCCGGACAACGTGCGCCGCCCCGGCAAGACGCTGGAACAATCGGTGCTCCAGTACGGCTGGCCCGAGCTGTCGTCGTCACGCGGCAAGGTGATGTTCTTCATGGACAACCAGGCGACGGAGATCCAGGGCCCGTACCTGACCGACCGGCCCAGCCTGGAGGGCAGGGTGCTGTTCACCAACTCCCGCCCCGGCCGCGCCGACGCCGCGTTCGTCGGCTGGAACGAGCCGCAGGGCGACAACACCGCCCAGATCCAGGACCTCGTCCGGCGCGGCTACTACGTCCGCACCCGCTCCGACGTACCGTTCACCGAGGCCCGCTCGGGCGACACGAGCCGCCTGCGAGCCGCCCTCGACAGCGGGGCGCAGATGGTCAGCACCGACTTCCCCGTGGTCGGCCTGTCGGCGAGGCACGGCAGCGACTACACGGCCGAACTGCCCGGTGGGGCGGTCGCCCGCTGCAACCCGGTGAACGCACCGACCGGCTGCCGGGACCAGTCCCTGGAGAAGCGCTGATCACCTGAGAGCTGACTACCTGAGGGTGACCGGCCACGCCCGTACGCGGGCCGGGACGGATTCTGTCGGTGGCGCGTGGGAGGCTCGCGAGGACGCGGGAGGAGCGACCGCGCAAGGCACAGAGGGAGCTGCCCGTGGTCGTCAACGAGCGAACGGGGGTCGCCGGATGATGGCCGACCGCAAACGCGGCCGTCCCGCGTCCCCGACCGGCACGGCGATCCGATCGGCCGACTGGGACGGCCGCGACCTGGCGCAGGAGACCTACCATCAGGTCCTGTTCGTCGATGTGGACATGACGGAGTTGACGAACAGCGGCTCCGTCTTCGAGGAGTGCACGTTCAGCAACGTCCGTTTCAACGTGTCCGTGCACGAGGACGCGATGTTCCTCAACTGCACGTTCTCGCGCTGCTCGTTCTTCGACGCGACGTTCAAGGCGTGCAAGCTGACGGGCAGCATGTTCGACGGCTGCTCCTACGGGCTGCTGAAGGTCGAGGGCGGCGACTGGTCGTTCACCGGCCTGCCCGGCGCCGACCTGCGGGGCAGCGCTTTTCACGGGGTACGCCTCCGCGAGGCCGACCTGACGGGCGCCCGGCTGGAGAAGGCCGAGGTGTTACGGTGCGACCTTTCGGGGGCGTGGCTCAACGGCGCCGACCTCACGGGCTGCGACCTGCGGGGCAGCGACCTGTCCGACCTGGATCCGTCGACGGTCACGCTGAAGAAGGCGATCATCGACTCCTTCCAGGCGACCGTGGTGGCCACCGCACTGGGCTTCGACGTCCGCGCGTAGGAGGCTGTGCCCACCCTCGGTGCCTCGCCTTGTCGCGGTCTCCCGCCGCCACGAACTCCCGTCCCGATCTGGGTCTCGCCGCTCTGAGAATCCGGCGACGGGATGTTCGTCCGGTATGTGGTCAAGCCGCTCATCGTGCAGCGGCTCTTCAGGCACTCCTACGCCGACCTGCGCGAAGCCGAGCGGCGGCTGCGGGCGACGGGGCCGTTACCGCACGGCGTGGGACATCAACCTCAGGGGCGGCCTCAGTACGACCCGCGCCGATGTGGCCCACTGCCTGCTCGCGCTGGCCGCGGATCCCGCGTCGGTGCGCCATGCCGTGTCGGTGGCCTCCTGAGTGTCGGAATTCTTGACGGCGCATACTCTTGATGGCATCAAGAGTTGTTGGTAGAAAGAGTAGGAGTTATCGCTCCGACGGCAGAAAGATCAGGCGTGGAGACTTCTGAGGATCGGTTCTTCCGTGAGTTGGGCGGTGCCTGCGCCGAGATGCGCCAGGCGTTCGCGCGGCATGTGGGGATGAGTTCGTCCAGGCTCCAGCTGCTGATGCGGCTGTGGAGGAACGGGGAGACCAGTCACAGCGATCTGCGTCAGGCTCTGTCTCTCGACGGGGCGAGTGTCACCCGGCTGATCAAGGAGTTCGAGGCCGAGGGGATGGTCGGCCGGCGCATCGATCCGGCGGACAACCGTTACACCCTGGCCAGCCTGACATCCGCCGGCGAACGAGCGGCCGCCGACCTCGAGCGTTCTCATCAGGACTACCAGGTGCGGCTGCTCGACGGCATCTCCGCGCACGAGCGGGAGATCGTCCTGAGTGCCCTGGAGCGCCTGCGCGCCACCATGGCCGGCATCGACCCGGCCGGCGGGCCGACAGCCCGCTCTGAGACAGGAAAGAGCACATGATCGACGACGTAAGAGCCGTTGGGCGGCGCATGTACGAGGCGTTCAACACCCAGGACTTCGGGGCCGCCGAGGAGATCTTCTCGGCGGATTTCATCAGCCATCCGCTGGGCACCACCGGCGCCGGAAGCGTCACCCGAGCGTGGACACGGTTCCACGAGAGGTTCCCCGACGTCCAGGTGGTCGTCGAGGACATGCTCATCGACGGGGACAAGGTCGCCGTCCGCACGACCCTGCGCGGGATCCCGGCCGACGCCGTCGCGCAGGGTCCCCCGACGATGTTGGAGATCTTCCGGGTGCGAGACGGACGCATCGCCGAACTGTGGGGCGTGTCCACACTGAGGTGATCACCGGCCACCGCGCTCCGCAGGCTGACCGCCCCGATGGTGACCGCGTGACGTGGCCTCCCTTCAGTTGCCGTCGCGCGTCTTGGCGGCCTTGCGGCGCCGGAGGCCGAAGCGGGCCAGGGCGATGAACGCGACCTTCAGTACGACGAGCGCCACGACGACGTTGGCGGCCATGCCGGTCCACGCCGAGTTCGCCACGACGGTGCCGGCCAGCCCGACATGCAGGCCGATGATCACGACCACGGCCGCCGCGAGCAGGATCGCCTGGAGGTTGGCGCGCAGCGGGCCTCGCCGGCGTGTGGGTGTCGGCGCGCCGATCTCCGGAGCGGCGTCGGAGGTCTCGGGCCGATGCCAGGTCACGGTCAGCGGGTCGCGGCGGCTGAAGCGCTCGAAGTCCCGGCTGACGATGTCCTGGATCTGACGTAGGCCGTCTTCGTCGGCCGCCTCGACGAGCAGCGTAAGGGCGCCGGCCTCGGCGGCGAGCGTGCACCGGCCCCACGGGGTGAAGGTGACGGTCCCGTCGGTGTCGGACCATTCGGCGGTTACCTGCAACTCGCGGCGGTCCATCATGCCGCGCAGGTGCATGCGCGGCGTGTGGCCGCCGCCACGGCCCATGGCGGCGGCGTGCTTGCAGAACTGGACGAGATACCGGCCGGCACGCTCGGTCTCGATCTGGGCTTTCAGGGTCGGCATCTGATTCCTTCTGGTCGCCGGGGTGGCGTTCTGCCGACATCAGATTTATCGATACATCCTGTCTCTGTCAATGTCACTATGTATCGGACATTAACGGGATGTACGATCGACGGCGTGCCCAAGTTGTGGAACGAGACGATCGACAAGCATCGCGCCGCGGTGCGGGACGCGGCCTTGGACGCCATGGCCAAGCTGGTGGCGGAGCACGGGCTGGTCGCGTTGACGATGTCGCAGATCGCCGAGCGGGCCGGTATCGGCCGGGCGACGCTGTACAAGTACTTCCCCGACGCCCACGCCGTCCTCACCGCCTGGCACGAACGTCAGATCACCACGCACCTCGACCAGCTCGCCGCCGCCGCCGACCCCGCCGACCCGGCCCTCGTACGCCTGCGAGCCGTCCTGCGGACCTACGCGCGGATCCAGCACCACTCAGCGGCGGCCCACCACGGCGGCGAACTCGCCACACTGCTGCACCGCGACGAACACGTCGACCGGGCGCGGCGACGGCTACGCGACTTCATCCAAGACCTGCTCACCGAGGCCGCTCAGGCGGGTGACGTGCGCGACGACGTACCGGCCGATGAACTGGCCGACTACTGCCTGCACGCCCTCACGGCGGCCGGCGCCGCCCCCGGTCACGACGCGATGGGCCGCCTGGTCGCCGTCACCCTGGCCGGACTACGTCCGTGACCCCGAGCTGGGAGTCCGCATGAGAGGGCGGTGTGAGGGCAGCAGGACGAGGTGAACCCCGCACGGTACGACCCAGCGAACCTGGAACATCTCATCCGGCAAGAGTTAACGAACGCGGGATTCACCGTCGAGCCACCGAAGCCGTCCGGATCGAACGGGCCGTCCGGGACGCCGGGTGACGGCGGTCTCAGCCTCCGGCACGAGCCCGGTCGCGGTGTGGTCGTCTCGTGGGAGGCCTCTCCCGATCTCGCCAAAGCCGACACGGTGAAGTACGAGACCATCCGTACCGCCGTACAACTCGCCCTGCGCACGATCCTCGTACAGACCGGGTTCCGGGTGGTCGGCGACTTCGGCGGCAGCGAGATGCTCGTCATCGCCAACCCGCCCGGTACGGCGTCCGAGCAGAACTGGCCGCCCGGAGCGATACATGACCGGCAGCCCGGAGCGGTACCCGAGCAGAACTGAGCCGGGCCAACCTCCCTCAGCGACGTTCGAAGGGCACCGGTGGGAGACTGCTGGGAAGAGCCGCGACAGCGTGGCGGGCGTTATGGGAGAGGTAGGCATGACCGACGAGTTCGACGTCATAGTGATCGGCGCCGGTCCTGCCGGCGAGAACGCCGCTGCCAGAGCCGTGCGCGGCGGCCTGACCGCCGCCATCGTGGAGGACCGCCTGGCCGGCGGCGAATGCTCCTACTGGGCCTGCATCCCGAGCAAGGCCCTGCTGCGCCCGGTGGATCTGGCGGCCGAGGTGAGCCGGGTGCCGGGCCTGTCGCTCGGCCCGATCGAGGTGAGCGAGGTGCTCGCCCGGCGCGACGAGGCGGTGTCGCATTTCGACGACTCGGGGCAGGTCGGGTGGATCGAGGGCGTGCCCATCGAGTTCGTACGGGGCAGGGGGCGGCTCGACGGTGTCAAGCGGGTGCGGGTGACCATGCGAGACGGCGGCCCAGAACGCGTGCTGACCGCGCGGCACGCCGTCGTGCTGGCCACCGGCAGCACCGCCATGATCCCCCCGATTCCGGGGCTGGCCGAGGCGAAGCCCTGGACCAGCCACGAGGTCACGGCCACCAAGGCGGTGCCGGAGCGGCTGGTCGTGCTCGGTGGCGGAGTCGTCGCCTGTGAGATGGCGCAGGCCATGCACGGGCTCGGCGCGCGGCAGACCACGGTCGTGATACGCGGCGGGTCGCTGCTCTCCAAGCTGGAGCCGTTCGCCGGTGAGCTGCTGGCCGAGTCGTTCGCCGGCGCGGGGATCGACGTGCGGACCCACACGGGCGTCGTACGCGTCGAGCGGCCGGAGCCCGGCGGCAAGGTCACCGTGCACCTGTCCGAGGGCCCGCCGCTGGAGGCCGACGAACTGCTGGTGGCCACCGGCCGGGTGCCCGCCACCGCCGGCCTCGGGCTCGACACCGTCGGCCTGCCGGGCGGCCGCTCCGTCGAGGTCGACGACAGCATGCGGGCGACGGCCGTCGAGGGCGGCTGGCTGTACGCGGTCGGCGACGTCAACGGCCGCGCGCTGCTCACGCACATGGGCAAGTACCAGGCGCGGGCCTGCGGCGACGTCATCGCGGCGCGCGCCAAGGGCGGCGACGACACTCGCCCCGCGATGCGCGACATAGCGGACGGGTACGGGGCGCCGCAGGTGGTGTTCACGGACCCGCAGATCTGCGCGGTCGGCCGCACCGAGGCCGCCGCCCGCGAGGCCGGGTTCCCGGTGCGGGTGGTCGAATACGACCTGGGCAAGGTCTCGGGGGCCTACCTCCTGGGTGACGGCTACCGCGGCCGGGCCAAGGCGGTCGTGGACGAGGAGCGGCGGGTGCTGCTGGGCGTCACGCTGGCCGGCCCCGGCGCGGCGGAGCTGCTGCACGCGGCGACGATCGCGGTCACCGCCGAGGTGCCACTCGACCGGCTCTGGCACGCGGTCCCGTCCTTCCCCACGGTCAGTGAGATCTGGCTGCGCCTCCTGGAGGAGTACGGCCTCTGACGCGCGCACCACCATGCGGGCGACCGAGCCGGTGGCAGGCGGTCGCACGCTTCGGCTGGTGAGGTTCAGGCGGGTGCGAGGGTCTCGGCGGTGTGCCACAGGCCGGGCAGGGCGTCCAGTACGCGCTGCCCGCGCCGCCGCCGGTCCGCGAACGTCTCGGCGCCGAGATCCGCGAGCAACTCCCGGAACCCCTCCTCGTACGGCTCACCGGACACCCCCGCCAGTGACAGCTTCTTCAGGCACCGCGCGTACGTCGCCACCAGCCAGAAGACCGCCTCCCGAGGCGACCCGCGCGCGATGAGCTCCCGGCTGCCGTCGATCGACAGCGGCCGGGCCGCCTGGCTGATGTCCGACGAGAACGGGTACGACGGCACCCGGACGTCCTTGGCCGCGTCGAACACCTTCTCCAGCACCCCCAGGTGCCGCTCCACGCGCGCCGCCCCCATCCCCGCGCATCCGAGCAGCTCCAGCAGCGCCTCGTGGTGATCAAGCATCCCTCGTACGGCCAGCAGCTCCCGTACGGCCTCATACCGTCGGCGCACCGTGGGGTTCCGCAGCCCGGCGACGAGCAGCACATGGGTCGTGATCCCCGTGCCGAACAGCCATGACATCACCTGGTCGGCCGGCGGCGCCGCCTCGTCCATGGCGGCGATCGCGCGACGCACGCCGTCCATCGCGGCGCCACACCGCTGGAGCACCCGCCGCCGGTCGGCGAACTCGCGGGCCACCACCTCATGCAGAGCGGCCAGCCGCCCGCTCGGATCGGCCAGCACCCCGGGCAGGTGGAAGCTGCCCGCCAGGTGGTAGTCGCCCAGGACACCGTCCGCCGACGCCACCCGCTCGGCCGACATGAACGAAATTTCCAACAACACGCCGCTATATCGCATCTTGCCGGGCTTGACCGGCGGCTCCGCGACGTCCAGCACCACCATCACGTCCACATCGGAGCTGGCGGCCAGAACCGCGTCCTCCGGCGACCACAACACCGAGCCGGTCAGAAAGGCCCCACCGAACCCCGGCAGCCCGGCCCCGACCTCGGCCACCCACCGCCGCGCGACCTCCCTGGCCACCCCGACCCGCATCACCCGACCGCCTCTGCCGCCCGCCCGCGCCAACCTTACCGGCGGCCGGTCATCCGGCCACGATGAGGCGCTTCCGCTCCTTCTCCCGGGCGGTGACGGCGCTGTGCCGGACGGCGTACCGCAGCATGTGCGGCGCCATCAGCGAGGTCGCGAGGGCGGTCAGGATCACGACGCCGAACTGCCCACGACGGCGCCCGGGATGATCAGGCGGATGGCGCACGTCGAGTCCGTCGGGCACATCGGCCAGGTGAAGGACGTCAACGTCTACCGTCACCCCGACATCCCCTCCGTCGACACCAACGGCCTGTCGGTGAACGCGGCGAGCCTCGACATGCCGGCCACCCTGGGCGTCACCCTCGCGCGGGGCCGCTTCCTCAACGCCGCCACGGAGTCCCAGCCGGTCGTGGTGCTCGGCGCCGCCGCCGCGCGGTATCTGGGCATCGATCGCATCTGGCCGACCGAACGGATCTGGCTCAACCAGACCGGATCCGGCGGTCAGTGGTTCTACGTGGCCGGGGTCCTCAACTCCGCCGTGCTCACCCCGAGCATCGACGCCTCGGTGTTCGTCGGCTACCCGGTGGCGCAGCAGTATTTCGGCTTCGACGGCCATCCTTCCACCGTCTATCTCCGGGCCGAGACCATCCAGGTCACCTCGGTGTGGAGCAAGCTCGCCGGCACCGCCAACCCGCAGGCTCCGAACGAGGTCTCGGTCAGCCAGCCGTCGGCTGCCCTCGTCGCCCAGGCCGCGGCCGAGTCCGCGTTCAACGTCCTGTTCCTGGGTCTCGGCGCGGTCGCTCTGCTCGTCGGCGCCGTCGGGGTGGCCAACATCATGGTCATCTCGGTGCTCGAACGGCGGAGCGAGATCGGGCTGCGCCGGGCGCTGGGCGCCACCAAGGGCAGCATCCGCGCCCAGTTCCTGTCCGAGTCGGTCTTCCTCTCGCTGATCGGCGGGGTGGTCGGCATCGGTGCGGGGGTGATCGCCACCGCCGTGTACGCGACGACGCAGGACTGGGCCGTCGTCATCCCGGCGCTCGCCTGGAGCGGCGGGCTGGGGGTCACCGTCCTCATCGGCGCCGCCGCCGGGCTGCTGCCCGCGCTCCGCGCGGCCCGCATGGACCCCAGCAAGGCACTCCTGGTCGTCTGACCGCCGCGTACGTGTACGAGCGCGCCGTACACGACGGCACGGCGCTCTTCGTGGACGGCTTCTTCCACGAGCTCCGGCGCTACGGCGACGGGCCTTGAGAGCCGGACGCACGGTGAGCCCGCCCGGCGCTCGGGCGCCGGGCGGCGTCCGTACGGGCCGGGCGCTGCGAGAGGTGGCGGCGTCCGGCCCGCGCCTTCTTTAGGGGCGAGTCCGTAGAGACGCGCCGACCTCGTGGAGGTGCCGCATCGCCTGCCCCCAGGAGGCCAGCAGGCCGCACTCGACGTAGGCCACCCCCAGCGACTCGCAGTGCTCCCGCACCAGCGGTTGCGCCTTGCGCAGGTTGGGGGTCGGCATGCCGGGGAACAGGTGGTGCTCGATCTGGTAGTTGAGCCCGCCCAGCGCCGTGTTGACCACCCGGCCCCCGCGTACGTTGCGGGAGGTGATCACCTGACGGCGGAGGAAGTCCAGCTCGTCCTCGGCGGTGAGCACCGGCATGCCCTTGTGGTTGGGGGCGAACGTGCACCCCAGGTAAACGCCGAAACAAGCCTGGTGCACGACCAGGAACAGCAGCGCCTTCCCGAAAGGCAGGACCGCGAACACGCCACCCAGGTAGACGACGAAGTGCGCGAGCAGCAGCAACCCTTCGGCCGTCCGGTTCTTGAGTCCCTCGCGGCGCAGTCCCCGGACGCTGGAGATGTGCAGGTTGAGGCCCTCCAGGGTCAGCAACGGGAAGAACAGGAACGCCTGGTAGCGGCCGACGAGCCTCGGCAGTCCCCGGCTGGCCTCGGCCTGCTTCTCCGACCAGAGCAGGATGTCGGGCGCGACATCGGGGTCGTGGTCTTCGTGGTTGGGGTTGGTGTGATGGCGGGTGTGCTTGTCCTGCCACCACCCGTAGCTGAGCCCGATGCCGAGGTTGCCGACCAGCAGGCCCGCGATCGCGCTGTGGCGCCGGGACGGGAACACCTGCCCGTGGGCCAGGTCGTGCGCCAGCAGGGCCACCTGGCCGAACGTCGCCGCGAGGAACACCGCGACCAGAAGCTGCCACCAGGAGTCGCCTACCAGGGCGAACGCCACCCAGCCCGCCGCGAAGAGGCCTGTCACCACGCTGATCCGCGCGGCGTAGTAGACGGGTCGTCGTTCCATGAGGCCCGCCTGGGCGACCCGGCGTGACAGGCGGGCGAAGTCGCTCCCCCTCTCTTCCGAGGCCGTGGCGGCGCGAGTAGTGCTCACGTCAGTCACAGATTCTCCGATGCTCCAGACTCGATTGCTGATCGTTCACTATTAGCATTTCGGGATAACCGAGATCGCGAAGTCCTGCTGTCACCCGTCTTGGAGGTAGGGCTGGCCCTACCTCCGCGACTCGCCGAGGTCAGGAGATACGTTCCGCGGGACATGACGGGTTTGGGGCTCCAGGACTTCGGCGAGCGGGCCGGGATTTCCCGCCCACCTCGACGGTGCAGCCGTGCCCGATCAGCTGCTGGATGCGGCGGAACAGGTCATCGAGTGCGAGACAATCGAGCTGGCCGTCATAGGGGCGATCCAGCATCTGCCGCCGCGGCAGCGGGCGCTGCCGATCCTATGCGATCTGCTCGGCTGGTCCACGCAGGAGAGCGCCGAGTCGTTCGAGCCCACCGTCAAGAGCGTCCGGCCGTCCTCCGGCGGCGGAACAGATCACAGACGGATCAGTGCGAGCGCCTCGCGGGCGATCTCCCATTCCTCGTCCGTGGGCACGACCAGCACCGCCACCTCCGACTCCGGCGTGGACACCCACCGCTCGCCCGTCTCGGCGGCTTCGTTGCGCGTGGGGTCCAGGGTGATGCCGAGGCGATGCAGCCCGGCCAGCGCCGAGGCGCGGGTGGCCGGGTCGTGCTCGCCGACGCCGCCCGTGAACACGATCGCGTCCACCCGGCCGAGCAGCGCGTAGTAGGCCCCGATGTACTTCCTGATCCGGCGGCCGTAGATGTCCAGCGCGAGCCGCGCCCGCTCGTCGCCCTCGCCGGCGCGGTGCCGGGCCTCTCGCATGTCGCCGGTGCCGGCGAGCGCGAGCAGGCCGCTGCGGCGCGACAGGTCCTCCTCCGTCCGCGCGACGTCCATGCCGCCCGCGCGGGCCAGGTAGCCGGGCAGCGCGGGGTCCACGTCGCCGGACCGGGTGCCCATGACCAGCCCCTCCAGCGGCGTCAGCCCCATGGAGGTGTCGACGCTGCGGCCGCCCTCGATCGCGGTGGCGCTCGCGCCGTTGCCGAGGTGCAGCACGATCAGGTTCGTCCGCGCCGGATCGCGCTCCAGCAGCGCCGCCGCCCGCGCCGACACGTAGGCGCAGGAGGTGCCGTGGAAGCCGTACCGCCGCACGCCGAGCCGGTCACGCCAGTCGAGCGGGACGGCGTAGGTGTACGCCTCGGGCGGCAGCGTCCGGTGGAAGGCGGTGTCGAACACGGCCACCTGCGGCACCCCGGGAAAGGCCTCGCGGGCCACCCGGATGCCGGTGAGGTTCACCGGATTGTGCAGCGGCGCGAGCGGCGACAGGTCGCCGATGGCGCTGATCACGCCGTCGTCCACCAGGACCGCCTCCCGGAAACGGGTCCCTCCGTGCACCACCCGATGCCCCACCGCCACCGGATCGAGCGCGGGCCCCGCGTCGGCGAAGGCCGCCAGCATGGCGGCCAGCCCCTGCGCGTGATCGCCGAACCGCTCCTTCCGCTCGTACGGCGGGCCGTCCCCGGCGTGATGCGTCAGCCGCCCCTCCTCCTCGCCGATCCGCTCCACCAGCCCCCTGGCCGGGCGGGCCCGCGACTCCACGTCCACCAGCTCGTACTTGATGGAGGAGGAGCCGGTGTTCAGGACGAGAATCTGTCCGGCCATGTCCACTCCCGGATGTCGGGCGCGTCCTCGCCGTGCTCACGGGTGTGGGCACGGGCGCGCAGGCGCGTGTCCGTCATCGACTGGCGGAGGTGAGCCGCGCTGCTGCCGAGCCCCGGCACCCGGTCGATGACGTCCATGACCAGGTGGAAGCGGTCGATGTCGTTGAGCATGGCCATGTCGAAGGGCGTGGTGGTGGTGCCTTCCTCCTTGTAGCCGCGGACGTGCAGGTTGGCGTGGCCGTTGCGGCGGTAGGTGAGCCGGTGGATGAGGGAGGGGTAGCCGTGGAAGTTGAAGATGACCGGTTTGTCGGTGGTGAACAGGGCGTCGTATTCGGCGTCAGGCAGGCCGTGCGGGTGTTCTGACGGCGGTTGCAGGCGCATCAGGTCGACGACGTTGATGACGCGTACGCGTAGCTCGGGCAGGTGCTCGTGGAGCAGGGCGGCGGCGGCCAGGGTCTCCAGGGTGGGGACGTCGCCGGCGCAGGCGAGCACCACGTCGGGGTCGTCGCCCTGGTCGTTGGAGGCCCAGGGCAGGATACCGAGGCCGCGGGTGCAGTGGGCGACGGCCTGGTCCATGGTGAACAGGTCGAGCACCGGCTGTTTTCCGGCCACGATGACGTTGATGTAGTCGCGCGAGCGCAGGCAGTGGTCGCCGACCGACAGCAGCGTGTTGGCGTCCGGCGGCAGGTAGACGCGCACCACGGACGCCTTCTTGTTGACCACGACGTCCAGGAAGCCGGGGTCCTGGTGGGAGAAGCCGTTGTGGTCCTGCCGCCAGACGTGCGAGGACAGCAGGTAGTTCAGAGAGGCCACCGGCAGGCGCCAGGGGATCTTCTGGGCGGACTCCAGCCACTTGGCGTGCTGGTTGAACATGGCGTCGATGATGTGGATGAACGCCTCGTAGCAGTTGAACAGCCCGTGCCGGCCGGTCAGCAGGTAGCCCTCCAGCCAGCCCTGGCACAGGTGCTCGCTCAGCACTTCCATCACCCGGCCGCCGGGGGCCAGGTTCTCGTCGGTCGGTTCGAGGCGGGCGTTCCAGGCCCGGTCGGTGACCTCGAACACGGCCGACAGCCGGTTGGACGCGGTCTCGTCCGGCCCCATCAGGCGGAACGTACGCGGGTTGGCGACGATCACGTCGCGCAGCAGCCTGCCGAGCACCCGGGTGGGCTCGCTGAACTGGGTGGCGGGCGACTTGACGTCGATGGCCGACTCGCGGAAGTCGGGCAGCCGCAGCGGTTCGAGCAGTTCGCCGCCGTTGGTGTGCGGGTTGGCGCTCATCCTGCGGATGCCCGGCGGCACCGTCTCCAGGATCGACGCCACCGGGCGGCCGTCGCCGTCGAACAGCTCCCCGGGACGGTAGGAGCGCATCCACTCTTCCAGCATCGCCAGGTGCTCGGGGTTCTCCCGCACGTTGGCCAGCGGCACCTGGTGGGCCCGCCAGGTGCCCTCCACCGGCAGCCCGTCCACGACGCCGGGCCCGGTCCAGCCCTTCGGCGTGCGCAGGATGATCATGGGGAGCCGGTCGGAGCGGCCCTGCTGGTAGTCGGTGATCTGGTCGAAGACGGTGTCGAGCGTGTCGGCCATCTCCTGGTGGTCGGGGCCGACCAGGTGGGGGCGGTGGCCGTACCCCTCCATCAGGGCGATCAGGTCCTTCTCCGGGATCCTGGCCAGCACGGTCGGGTTGGCGATCTTGTAGCCGTTCAGGTGCAGGATCGGCAGCACCGCGCCGTCGCGGGCCGGGTCGAGGAGCTTGTTGGAGTGCCAGCTCGCGGCCAGGGGGCCGGTCTCGGCCTCGCCGTCGCCCACGACGCAGGCCACGACCAGGCCGGGGTTGTCGAAGGCGGCGCCGTAGGCGTGCGCGAGGGAGTAGCCCAGCTCGCCGCCCTCGTGGATGGAGCCGGGCGTCTCCGGGGCGACATGGCTCGGGATGCCGCCCGGGAAGGAGAACTGCCGGAACAGCCGCCGCATCCCGGCCGCGTCCTGAGAGACGTCCGGATAGCGCTCGGAGTAGGTGCCCTCCAGCCAGGCGTGCGCCACCGCGGCGGGACCGCCGTGGCCTGGGCCGGCGATGTAGATGAGGTCCTGGTCGCGTTCGCGGATGACCCGGTTCAGATGGGCGAAGCAGAAGTTCAGTCCAGGTGTGGTGCCCCAATGGCCCAGAAGACGGGGTTTGATGTGCTCTGGGGTCAATGGCGTCGTTAGTAGTGGATTGTCCAGCAGATATATCTGGCCCACCGACAGATAGTTCGCCGCGCGCCAGTAAGCGTCTATTCGGTCCATGTCTTTGCTGATTCCTCCAGAAACGCCGCTCAACCAGATTAGAAGTCGCTTCCTGTGGCAGAAGTGAGGTTGTGCCGGCGGACCGAGAGGTCAAGGGGGCTCCGCACGATGGACGCGTTCGCGATGGATTTCACCGAGAGCGACTTGGCGCGGGCGCGCCTGGCCGCGCTCAGGCTCGCGGACGAGCACGGCCTGCGCGGTGAACGTGCCGCCGACCTGGTGATCGTGGTGAACGAGGCGGTGGCCAACGTGCTCCTCCACGGAGGCGGCCGTGGGCGGCTCCGCCTGTGGCGCGAGGGCGTGACCCTGCTCTGCGAGGTCCGCGACTCCGGCCCCGGCCTGCCGTCCCGCTATCTCGCGAAGCCCGATCCGCCCGTGCCCGCGACGCCCGGCGGCTGGGGAATATGGGTGATGCGCCGCCTGGCCGACCGCGTGGCCATCACCACCGGACCGGGCGGCACCGCCGTACGGATCGCCATGAAAATCTCCTGAGCTAATTTAGTTGAATTTGATGTCACCTAGTTGAACCTCATTCGGTTAGCATCCGTCATAGCGATGGGGGGCCGCAGTCGCTGGAAGTACGCATGGAACGCGTGCTGCCACAACGGGGTGCGGAGGACGCCTATGGGCGGATCGCGGGGATTGGCCGTACACGACGGCATCGAGATGTCGTTGCTGTCAGGAGAGCACGCACTGTATGTGGAGGGCAGCCTGCGGGCGGCCCGCCGGTGGTTCGACGTCGCTTATCAGGAGGCCGAACAGCAGGGTGACACGGACGGAATGGCGCGGGCCGCGCTCGGGCTGGGCGGCCTGTGGGTGCACGAGCATCGGACCGCGGCCGAGGCGGCCGTGGTGCGCACCCGTCAGCGCCAGGCTCTGGCGCTGGTCGGACCAAAGTCCTCGCTGGCGTTACGGCTGCGGGTACGGCTGGCCGGCGAGGACGACTACCGCAGTGGCGGGTACGACAGGATCCTGGCCATGGTCGAGGAGGCCAGGCGGGCCGGCGACCCCGTCGCGCTGGCCGAGGCGCTGAGCCTGGCCCACCACTGCGTTCTGGGGCCCGAGCACGGCGCCTTACGCCTGGCGCTGGCCCAGGAGCTGATCGAGGAGGCGCAGAGGACCGGGCGCCGCGGCGATCTGCTGATGGGCCTGCTCTGGCGGACCGTGGACCTGGTGCTGGCCGCCGACCCGCACGCCGAGCGGGCGCTGGTGGAACTACGCGGGCTGCTGTCCAAGGAGGACCACCTGGCGGTCGGGTTCGTCGTGGACGCGATGGAGGTCATGCTCAGCATCAGGGGCGGCCGGCTGTCCGAGGCCGAGGCGATGGCCGGCACCTGCGCCGATCGGGGAGCGGCCGCAGGTGACATCGACAGCGCGGGCTGGTACGCGGGTCAGATCGCGGCCATCCGCTGGTTCCAGGGACGTGTCGCCGAACTCGTCCCGATGGTGACGGACATGGTCAACTCGCCGGATCTCAGTGAGGTGGACAGGTCGTTGCTGGCGGTGCTCGCGGTGTCCGCGGCCACCGCGGGGGAGCGGCGGCTGGCGGCGGGCGCGCTGGCCCGGCTGCGCGGTCAGGACCTCACGGTGCTGCCGCGCTCCAGTACCTGGCTCATCTCGATGTACGGCGGGATCGAGGCGGCGTACCTGCTCGGCGACGCCGCCACGGCGGCCGAGATCTACGACGTGCTCCGCCCCTTCGAGCGGCTGCCCGTCGTCGTCAGCCTGGGTGTCACCTGCCTCGGCTCGGTTCACCATCCTCTCGGCGTGGCCATGCTGACCTGCGGCGAGACCGACAAGGCGATCGCCCACCTGCGGGCCGCCGTGCACGAGAACCTCGCGCTGGGGCACTGGCCCGCCGTCGCGCTCTCCCGCCTGCGGCTCGGCCAGGCCCTGCGCGGGACCGAGGAGTCGCGCAGGATCCTGGCGCTGGCCCGGCAGGAGGCCGCGTCGATGGGCATGGCGCTGCCCGCCGACTGTCCGATGCCACCGGCGGAGGTCGTCTGCGTACGGCGCGGCCGCAAGTGGCGGATCGAGCTGGACGGCCGGTCCGTGCTCGTCGAGCACGTCGTCGGGATGGCCCACCTGGCGACCCTGCTGGCCAACCCCGGTCGCGAGATCCCGGCCGTGGACCTGGCCGCGGGCGCGGCGGCGAGCGACGCCGCCGAGTCCGCCCAGCCGGTGCTGGACGAGCAGGCCAGGCAGACCTACAAGCGGCGGCTGGCCGGGCTGCAGGCCGAGATCGACGAACTGGAGGCGATGAACGATCTGCAGCGGGCCGCCACGCTGCGGGCCGAGCGCGACTGGCTGATCGACGAGCTGGCCGCCGCCACCGGGCTGGCCGGGCGGGCGCGCCAGTTCGCGGGCAGCGAGGAGCGGGCCAGGATCGCCGTGGGCAAGGCCATCAGGCGGGCCCTGGTGCGCATCGGCGAGGCCGATCCGGTCATCGAGGAGCGGCTGCGCGCCGCCGTACAGACGGGGGTGCGATGTAGCTATCACCCGGCGTGAATGGAACGGGATGGAACAGGATGGAACGCCTTTAGAGATGTATCCACCCTGGATCGTGATCTCACGCTCCGGCGGCCGGTGAGATCACGCCCCCGGCGGCCCGTGCCCCTGCACGGGCCGCCGGTTTCATGGTCAAATGGCGGGATGCCAGGATGAGGGCATGTCGCTCCGCAGCTCGCGCTGGTACTCGGGCAATGACCGCAACTCCTATATCCATCGCGCCTGGATGCGCCGCGGCCTGCCGGACGCCGCGTTCGACGGGGACCGTCCGCACATCGCGATCGCGAACACCGCCTCCGACCTCACCCCGTGCAACTCCCACCTCGACGAGGTGGCCGACAGCGTCAAACAGGGTGTGTGGGCGGCCGGTGGCGTCCCGCTCAACCTGCCCGTCGTCTCCCTCGGCGAGACGAACGTCCGGCCCACCGCGATGCTCTGGCGCAACCTGGCCGCCATGGCCACCGAGGAGATGCTGCGCGCCAACCCGATCGACGGCGTTGTCCTGCTCGGCGGCTGCGACAAGACCATCCCGGCGCTGCTGATGGCCGCCGCCTCGGTGGACCTGCCCGCCGTGGTGGTGCCCGGCGGCCCGATGCTGACCGGCCACTTCCGCGGCGTCCCCCTCGGCTGCGGCACCGACGTGTGGCGGCTCAGCGAGGAGGTACGCGCGGGGACGCTCTCCGGCGAGGCGTTCCTGCGCTCGGAGTCGTCGATGATCCGCAGCCGCGGCCACTGCAACACGATGGGCACCGCCTCCACCATGGCCTGCATGGCCGAGGCCCTCGGCATGACGCTCCCCGGCACGGCGGGCACGCCCGCCCCCGACAGCAGGCTGCTCGAACGCGCCCACGAGACCGGCGGCCTCGCAGTCGAGCTGGTGAAGGAGGAGCGCCGGCCGAGCCAGGTGATGACCAGGGGATCGTTCCTCAACGCGATCGTGACGCTGGCCGCGATCGGCGGCTCCACGAACGCCGTCGTGCACCTGCTGGCCATCGCCGGGCGCCTCGGCGTCGAGCTGGAGCTGGACGACTTCGACCGGACCGGCCGCGGGGTGCCGCTGCTGGCCGACCTCCAGCCCGCGGGGCGGCACCTGATGGACGACCTGTTCAGGGCGGGCGGGCTGGCGGCCGTACTGAAGGAGGTCGAGGACCTGCTCGACCCGGCGGCGCTGACCGTCAGCGGCCGGCCGCTCGTGACGCACCTCGCTGGCGCGGAGATCTGGGACGAGACCGTCATCCGCCGGCGCGCCGACCCGCTGCTGCCCGATGCCGGGATCGCGGTGCTGCGCGGCAACCTCGCGCCGGACGGCGCGGTGATCAAGCCCGCCGCCGCCTCGCCCGAACTGCTGAGCCACCGCGGCCGGGCGGTCGTGTTCGACAGCGTCGAGGACCTCAAGGCCCGGCTCGACTCGCCGGACCTGGACGTCGACGAGACGTCGGTGCTGGTGCTGCGCGGCTGCGGGCCCAAGGGCTACCCGGGCATGCCCGAGGTCGGCAACCTGCCGCTGCCCGCGAAACTGCTGGCCAAGGGCGTGCGCGACATGGTCCGCATCAGCGACGCCCGGATGAGCGGCACCGCGTACGGCACGGTCGTGCTGCACACCGCGCCGGAGGCGGCGGCCGGCGGGCCGCTCGCCCGGGTGCGGACCGGCGACCCGATCGTCCTCGACGTCGCGGCCAGGCGCCTCGACGTGGACATCCCCGCCGCCGAGCTGGCCGCCAGGGAGCCGGTCGTGAACGGATACGCGGCGCCCCCGCGCGGCTGGGAGCGCCTGTACATCGACCACGTCATGCAGGCCGACAAGGGCGTCGACCTGGACTTCCTCACAGGTTCGAGTGGGGACGCCGTGGGCAGGGAATCCCACTGACCTGGAGTCCCGCGCGATATCTTCCCGGGTACGGGACTAATGTGATCGGCTTGACGGCATCAGGAGGAAGAGTGGGCGGCGACATCACCCAGAGCCAGGAGTGGGCGGCACTGGACAAGCACCACGGGGAGCTGGCGGGCAAGCATTTGCGCGAGCTGTTCGCGGAGGATCCCGGCCGCGCCGAGCGGATGACGCTGACCGCCGGTGATCTCTACCTCGACTACGCCAAGCATCGCGCCACGGACGAGACGATCGACCTCCTCGTCCAGTTGGCGGAGCGAGCCGGGCTGCGCGACCGGATCGACGCGATGTTCCGGGGCGAGCACATCAACGTCAGCGAGGACCGGGCCGTCCTGCACACCGCACTGCGCATGGGCCGGGACGCCAAGCTGGAGGTCGACGGCCAGGACGTCGTCGCCGACGTGCACGCCGTGCTCGACAAGATGAGCGCCTTCGCCGACCGGGTCCGCTCGCGGGACTGGACGGGCGCCACCGGCCGGCCGATCACCACCGTGGTCAACATCGGCATCGGCGGCTCCGACCTCGGCCCGGCCATGGCTTATGAGGCGCTGCGCGACTACGCCGACGCCGGCATCGCGGCCAGGTTCGTGTCCAACATCGACCCGGCCGACATCGCCGGCAACCTGGCCGGGCTGGACCCGGCGAGCACGCTGTTCGTGGTCAGCTCCAAGACATTCACCACCCTGGAGACGCTCACCAACGCCAAGGTCGCCCGCCAGTGGCTGGTCGGCGCGCTCGGCGAGGACGCCGTGTCCCAGCACTTCGTGGCCGTCTCGACCAACGCCGAGAAGGTCGCCGGCTTCGGCATCGACACCGCGAACATGTTCGGCTTCTGGGACTGGGTCGGCGGGCGCTACTCCTACGACGGCGCCATCGGCCTGTCGCTGATGATCGCGATCGGGCCCGAGCGGTTCCGCGAGATGCTCGCCGGGTTCCACAGCATGGACCAGCACTTCCGCACCGCGCCGTTCAAGGCCAACATGCCGGTGCTGCTCGGGCTGCTCGGTGTCTGGTACACCGACTTCTTCGGCGCCCAGACCCGGGCCGTCCTGCCCTACAGCCAGCGGCTGCACCGCTTCCCCGCCTACCTGCAGCAGCTCACCATGGAGTCCAACGGCAAGTCCGTCCGCGCCGACGGCACGCCCGTCACGACCGACACGGGCGAGATCTTCTGGGGCGAGCCGGGCACCAACGGCCAGCACGCCTTCTACCAGCTGCTGCACCAGGGCACCCGGCTGGTGCCCGCCGACTTCATCGGGTTCGCCGAGCCGTACGAGGACCGGGAGGGCATGCACGACCTGCTCACCGCGAACCTGCTCGCGCAGACCTCGGCGCTGGCGTTCGGCAAGACGGCCGAGGAGATCGCCGGCGAGGGCACGCCCGCCGAGGTCGTGCCGCACAAGGTGATGCCCGGCAACCGGCCCACCTCCACGATCCTGGCCACCAAGCTCACCCCCTCCACGCTCGGCCAGCTCGTCGCGTTGTACGAGCACATGACGTTCGTCGAGGGCACCATCTGGGGCATCGACTCCTTCGACCAGTGGGGCGTCGAGCTGGGCAAGAAGATGGCGCTCGACCTGGCGCCCGCGCTCACCTCGGAGGAACCGCCGGGCGACTTCCCGGACGCCTCCACCGAACGGCTCGTCCGGCGCTACCGCGAGCTGCGCGGAAGGCGCGTCTGAGGTGAAGGTGATCAAGGGCGCGGGTGCGCTCGTCCTGTTCGGCATCACCGGCGACCTCGCGCGCAAGATGCTCCTGCCCGCCCTCTACCAGCTCACCGCCAGAGGCGAGCTCGATCTGCCGATCATCGGGGTGGCCAAGACCGACCTGGACCTCGACGGGCTGCGCGAGCACGCCCGCGCGGCGTGCGGCGGCGCGCGCGACGCGGCGTTCGAGAAGCTGGCGGGCAACCTGCGGCTGGTGGCGGGCGACTACCGCGACTCCGCCACGTTCGCCCGGCTGCGCGAGGAGGTGGCGGGCAAGGGGTTCCTGGTCCACTACCTGGCGGTGCCGCCCGCGTTCTTCACGGCCGTGGCCGAGGGCCTGGCCGGGGAGGGCCTCAACAGAGACGCCAGGCTCGTCGTGGAGAAGCCGTTCGGCAGCGACCTGGAGTCGGCCCGGGCGCTCAACGCCGAGCTGCTGAAGTATTTCGACGAGGACCACCTGCGCCGGGTCGACCACTTCCTGGGCAAGGAGCCGGTCGAGGACCTCATGGTGTTCAGGTTCGCCAACATGCTGCTCGAACCCATCTGGAACCGCAACTACATCCGCAGCATCCAGATCACCATGGCCGAGGACTTCGACGTGGCCGACCGGGGCGCCTTCTACGACGCCAACGGCGCGATCCGCGACGTCGTCCAGAACCACCTGATGCAACTCCTCGCCATCCTGGCCATGGACCCGCCGCCGTCCAAGGACGCCCGCGCCCAGTTGGACGAGAAGTGGCGGGTGCTGCGCGCCGTCCAGGCCGTCACGCCCGCCGACGTGGTCCGCGGCCAGTACGAGGGCTACCTCGACACCAAGGGCGTCAAGAAGGACTCGACGACCGAGACGTTCGTCGCGCTGCGCGCCTACATCGACAACTGGCGGTGGGCCGGGGTGCCGTTCTGCATCCGCTCCGGCAAGGCGCTGCCGGTGACCGACCTGGAGATCGTCGCCGAGCTGCGCAAGCCGCCGGTCACGCTGTTCGAGGACGACCCGCACCTGAGCCCCAACCTGGTCAGGTTCCGGCTGCAGCCGGACGCCGGGGTGACGTTCGACGTGCTGGCCAAGGAGCCCGGCCAGCAACGGACCCGGGTGGTGCCGGTGAGCGTCGACTTCACCAAGGTGTTCGGGCCGCTGGAGGCCGCCTACCAGCGGATCCTGACCGACGCGGTGAGTGGCGATCCCCGGCGGTTCGCCCGGTTCGACCTGGTGGAGGAGTCGTGGCGGATCGTCCAGCCGATCCTCGACCTGCCGGACCGGCCGCTGCCGTACCCGAAGGGCAGCTGGGGGCCCAAGGAGGCCGAGAAGATCGCGCCCGGCGGGTGGCACGAGATCTCGACCTCCTTCGACTGATCCCGCGCGGGCCGGGACCGGTGGGTGGCATTGACGGCGGGGCCGATAGGTCCGACGATCACAGGCATGCCCCTCATCCCTGTTCCGGCCCACGAGCACACTTGGGCGGCACTCACCCGTAATACCTCCTATGTCTTCGGCGTCGAATCCGGCGAGGACACCCGCGTCGTGCAGTGGTACTGGGGGCCGCGGCTACCCGCCGCGGCCTTCGGCCAGGTCGCCGAGCATGTCCCCGGCTGGATCGTCACCGGCTTCCTCGACCCCGACGACGCGTCGGAGCTGCTGCCCGTCGACGGCGGCCGGCGCTGGGGCGTGCCCTCGCTCCAGGCCGTCTACGAGGGCGAGATCCGCTCCGTCGAGCTCGGCTTCGACGACGCCGTCCTCGGGGAGAACGAGATGGAGGTGGTCCTGCGCGACCACGCCTACGGCCTCCGGGTGGGCCTGCACGTGCGGGTCCACGACGACTGCGACGTCGTCGAGCGCTGGGTGAGCGTCACCAACGAGTCGGCGGCGCCCGTACGCCTGCGCCGGCTCGACTCGGGCAGCTGGGTGATCCCCGAACAGGCGGGCTTCCGCTACACCGGCGCCGCCGGCGGATGGGGCCGCGAGACGCACCTCCAGAGCGGCGAGCTGCCGGCGGGGGAGACCACGTTCGGCAGCAGGACCGGCACCACCTCGCACAAGGCCAACCCGTGGATCATGCTCGGCGACGCCACCGAGGACACCGGCGACCTCTGGAGCATCGCGCTCGCCTGGAGCGGCTCGTGGCGGCTCACCACGCAGCGCCGCCCCGAAGGCGACGTGGCGGTGAGCGCCGGATTCGGCCACGAGGGCCTCACCTGGCCGCTCGGCCCCGGCGCGTCGCTGCGCACCCCGTCCGCGCTCGGCCTGCACACGGCCGGCGGGTACGGCGCCGCCAGCCGGGCCTGGCACGACTACGCCCGCAAGCACGTCCTGCCCACGCCCGGCGAGGAACGGCCCGTCCTGTACAACTCGTGGGAGGCCACCGGGTTCGACGTCACCGAGCTGGGCCAGCTCGATCTGGCCCAGCGCGCCGCCGATCTCGGCGTGGAGCTGTTCGTGGTGGACGACGGCTGGTTCGGCGCCCGCACCGACGACACGCGCGGGCTCGGCGACTGGTGGCCCAACCCCGAGCGCTTCCCGGACGGCCTGCGCCCCCTCTTCCAGGGCGTGCACGACCTCGGCCTGCGCGCCGGGCTCTGGGTCGAGCCCGAGATGGTCAACCCCGACAGCGACCTGTACCGGAAGAACCCCGACTGGGTGCTGCACTACCCGGAACGCCGCCGCGACACCATGCGCAACCAGCTCGTGCTCAACTACGCCCGCGACGACGTACGTCAGTGGGCGCTCGGCTGGCTCGACCAGCTCGTCCGCGAGTACGGCCTGGACTACCTCAAGTGGGACATGAACCGCAGCTTCAGCCAGGCGGGCTGGGCCGAGGGCGGCGACCTGCTCTGGATCGAGCACACCCGAGGCGTCTACGCGATCATGGACGAGCTGCGCAGGCGCCATCCGGGGCTCCGGATCGAATCCTGCTCGGGCGGTGGCGGCCGGGCCGACTTCGGCATGCTGCACCGTACGGACCAGGTGTGGACCTCCGACAACACCGACGCCCGCGACCGGCAGGTGATCCAGCGGGGCTTCTCCTACCTCTACCCGGCGAGCGCCATGTCGTGCTGGGTGACCGACAGCCCCAACCCGATCACCCACCGGGAGGTGCCGCTGCGCTACCGCTTCCACGTGGCCATGGCGGGCACGCTCGGCGTCGGCGGCGACCTCACCCGATGGAGCGCCGCGGAGCTCGACGAGGCCAGGCGGCTCATCGCCGACTACAAGGCGGTCCGGCCGGTGATCCAGCACGGAACGCTGCACCGGCTGGCCGGGACGCCGGGCGAGAGCGCCTCCGCCGTCCAGTACACGCTCGGCGACCAGGTGGTCGTGCTCGCCTACAACCCGTTCGCGCTGGACAAGCAGCCGCCCCGGCGGCTGCGGCTGGCCGGGCTCGACCCGTCGGCCGTCTACGCGGGCTCCGACGGCTCCTGGCACGGGGCCACGCTGATGCACCACGGGCTCACCCTGTCCACGTGGTTCCACTCCGGCCCCGACTATCGCAGCGAGATGGTGGTGCTGCGCCGGGTCTAGGGCCAGCATGTGGGAATGAACTTCATGGAATTAGTGGAGCGCTCGAAGGACGCCGTGACCGTCAAGCGGGTCTTCGGCGACCCGATCCAACAGGGAGACGTCACGGTCATCCCCGTCGCCCGGATCGTCCAGGGCGGTGGCGGCGGCATGGGCAGACAGGAGGCCTCCTCGGGGCCGGACGCCATGCCCGGCGGCGAAGGCAGCGGTGGCGGATTCGGCTATGGCGCCATCCCCGCCGGGGTGTACGTGGTCAAGGACGGCGACGTCCGCTGGCAGCCGGCGGTCGACGTCACTCGCATCGTCATCGGCGGCCAGATCGTGGCCGTCGTGCTGCTGCTGACCATCCGGGCGATCCTCAAGAAAAGCCGCAAGCGCTGATCTTCGGTCGTCGGGGCCGCTTATGAGACGGTGACGCCGAGCAGGTGGCCCAGGCCGAACGTCACGGCGGCGGCCCCGACGCCCAGCGCGAGCTGGCGCAGGCCGCCCAGCCACCACGGGCGGGCCGTCATCCGCGCCACCGCCGCACCGAACCCGAACAGCGCCACCAGGCTCAGCACCAGCGCCACCGCCAACCCCGACGCCCCGAACAGGAACGGCACCAGCGGCACCAGCGCCCCGGCCGCGAACGCGCCGAACGACGACCCGGCCGCGACGTACGGCGACGGCAGGTCGTCGGGATCGACGCCCAGCTCTTCACGCACATGCACGCGCAACGCCTGCTCGGGGTCGGCCGACAGCCCCGCCGCCACCCGCCCCGCCAGCTCGGCGTCCAGCCCGCGGGCCCGGTAGATCGCGGTCAGCTCCGCCAGCTCCCCCCCGGGGTCGCGGGCCAGCTCACGACGCTCCACGGCGATCTCGGCCCGCATCAGCTCCGTCTGCGACTTCACGGACGTGTACTCGCCGGCGGCCATCGAACACGCCCCCGCGATCAACCCGGCGCACCCGGCGAGCACCGCGCCCCGTCCCGCGCCCGCCGCCCCAACAACTCCGGCGATCAATGCGAAATTGGACACGAGTCCGTCCATCGCCCCGAACACCGCCGGCCGCAGCCAGCCGCCGGTCACGTCTCGGTGGCTGTGGTGCCTCTCGGGAGAGTACGGCCGGTCGAGCTCGATGGTCATGAAAGTCCTCCGCTTCAATAACGCCTTAGTACGAAATTTAGGCAGAAGTCACGATGATCCGCAACGAAGGGGAGGCTTCCCTGACCTGCGGCGGAGCAGCGGGGTGCGAACATGTGTGCGGGATGCTTCGGCGGAGGCCGGTCACAGGTCGGCGGCGGTCAAGTACGAGGTGAAGACGCGGTTGGGGTCGTAACGGCGGCGAAGGGCGGCCAACCGGGTCTGGGATCGCGCTGACAGGCCCGGGCCGGGGCGGGAGGCGGGATCGGCGTCGCTGAACTGGACGCCGCGCGACACCGGCTCCATCGCCTTGGTGGTGTCCGTCACCCACGCGCGGTGCTGGTCGTCGAGGGCCGGGTCCGTCCATGCCGCCACCGGGGAGACATAATTGGCCGCCTGCACCGACCAGGCGGCCGGGACACCTGCCCGGTAGGCGCCCCAGGGCAGGATGAACACGAATGAGCCGGAGCCGGGGATCGCCTCGACCATCGCCCGCGTACCCGCGACCACGCCGTCGGTCGGGCCGTCGGTCCAGATCCCGTCGACCGCCCAGCGCAGGCCGGCCTCCGACCACCTTCCCGACTCCTCGTAGAGCTCCGCCATGGTGATGGGCGAGGACGGTGACCCGTCGCCGGTACGCGCGGCGAAGGGAGCGTCGGCGAGGGCGCCGAGCAGTGCCGCGCCGTCCTCGCCGAACGCGGTGCCGACGATCGTGATCACTTTCTCCGCTTCCCCGGGTGGGGCGCCGATCTTGATGGCGATCTCCAGCGGCGCGGGCAGCCACGGGGCCGTGTCCTGCGACCAGGTCACCACCTCGTCGAGCCGATCGAGCGGGTAGGTCCGGACCGCCCGATGGATCGGCGGTCGCCGGTACGTACGGACATGGAAGCGGGTGGCCACGCCGAAGAAGCCGGGTCCGCAGCCTCTGGCGGCCCACAGCAGGCCCGGGTGCTCGTCGGCGTCAGCGCGCACGATCTCACCGGCCGCGGTGACCACGTCGACCGCCTCGATGCTGAGGCAGGCCGGCCCGTGCACGCGGGAGTTCCAGCCGTACCCGCCGCCGAGGAGGAATCCGCCGACGCCGACGCTCGGCGCGTGCCCGGTGGGGAAGAAACGGCCGAATGGCGCGAGGGCGGCGTCGACGGCGGCACCGCGAGCGGCGGGTCCCAGCGCGACGAGCCCGGTCGCCTCGTCGAACCTGATCTCCGTCAGCCGGGACAGGTCGATGAGCAGGCCACCGTTCCGTACGCCGTTGGCGATCCAGCTGTGCCCGCCGGAGCGGATGCCCACCCGCATCCCGCGCTCCGCCGCCAGCCGTACGCCCCTGGCGACGTCGGCCTCGTCGGCGGCGAGCAGGATGAGGTCGGGAAAGCGGTCCGGGCGCCGGGCGTTCCAGATGGCGGCACGGCGCACTCGCTCGTAGCCGGGGTCGTCGCGGCCCACCAGGCGGCCGGTGAACTCGCTCCTCCCGATCCCCGCGGTGCCCGTGGTCACTTCTCGCCGGCTTTCGGCCGCTCACCGGAGTAGGAGTCCATGCCGATGAAGAAGTACCCGAAACGCCAGCAGCCGTCGTCCTCCCGCCGCAGCTCGGCCGTGTAGATCACGCTCGCGCCGAGGGTGAGCCCGTCGGCCGCCACGGTCACCACGCTGAAGGCGAGCGCGGCGGCGGTGCCCTCGGCCAGGTCGAGCCGTTCGACGAGGATGTTGCCCATCACATGCCTGCGCTGGTCGCTCTGCTCGGCGATGATCCGGGTGAGCCGGTCGAACAGCTCGGCCCGGCCGGTGAAGCGGGTGAACGGCTCCGCACTGCCCTGGGCGACCTCGAAGACGGTGTCCTCGGTGAAGCACGAGACGACCACGTCGACCCGGGCCTCGTCGTGCGCGGTGGCGAATCGGTTGAACGCCTCGGTGATCTGGGCCCGAGCGGCGAGTGCTCCGGCACTCCAGTCGCCGGGTTCGAGCGGTCGCATGTCGATTTTCCCCTGGCGGTGGGCCCATGCCTGCGGGGGGAGCGTCGGGGCGCCGGCCTTGGTGGTCATGGAGGATCTCCCTTGCATCGCCCTTCGCAACATAGTGTCGACAGTAATGCGGGTCAACCCTTCGAAGTGGAAGAGAAACCGAGGGTCCGCTCACCACATGTCGGCCGACGGATCGCGGCCTTCGCCGAAACCTTCGCTCTTACTCTAAAGGCGATGGCAGAGGGCTATCTGAGGGGGATCGGGACAGAGGTGGGCCGCGATCCCGAGGCCGTTCGACCGCTCGCTCGCAAGGGGAGTGTCGACAGGATTCGGGTCGATTGCCGCCAAAGCCTTGACGGGGGCAAATGTCGACAGTATGTTTCGGCCACGTTGCCGCTGGTTACTCGCCACGGTCGAAGCCCTCGCCGAACCACCGCGACAACGCGTTGACAAGGGAGCACAAATGTCGTCACGGAGCATTGTCCTCCGCCCCATCCTCGGTAGCCTCCGCCCTGCTGCGGCGGTCCTCGCAGCGGTCACCGTCCTCGCCGCCTGCGGCGCGGCCGGCTCCGAGGTGAAGACCGACGCGGGCGGGCTGACGTCGGTCACGGTCCTGCGCTCGACCGGATCGACCTTCGAGCCGCTCTTCATCGCGCAGGACCAGAACTTCTTCAAGGAGGCCGGCCTCAACGTCACGATCAAGCCAGGGGCCGCGGACACCTCGCAGAACGCGCCCTCGGTGGCCAACGGCGAGGCCCAGTTCGCGATGACCGACGGCTCCGGATTCCTCAAGGCGGCAGCCCAGAAGCTGCCGGTCAGGATCGTCACCCAGCTTCAGGCTTCCACGACCAAGACCCCGCCCTCCGACGGCCTGCTGGTCAAGGCCGACAGCCCGATCAAGACCTTCGCCGACGTCGGCGGCAAGACCATCGGCCTGCCCGCCCTGGGGGGCACGCTCCAGTTCATCTGCGAGTACTCGGCCAAGGAGGCGGGCGCCGACCCCGGCACGATCAAGTTCGTCGCGCTGCCGACGACGTCCCTGATCGACGCCGTGGCGTCGGGCAAGGTCGACGCCGCCTACACCTTCGCCACGTTCTACGACGCGGGCAAGGCCGCCGGCATGCGCGCCCTCGGCGAGGGGACGAACGCGCTGCCGGGCCTGCCCCAGTCGCTGATCTTCTCCAGCACCGAATTCCTGGCCAAGAACCCCGCCGTGGCGGAGAAGTTCATCGGCGCGGTGGCCAAGGGAATCGACTACGCCAACTCCCACCCCGACGCCGTGCGCGCGGTCGACACCAAGTACACCAAGCTGCCCGCCGACTACATCGCCAAGCGGACCATCCAGATCTTCAGCAAAGAGATCAACACGAAGGCCTTCTCGACGGTCATCACCTCGATGGTCGCCTTCGGCCTGATCAAGTCGGCACCCGCTGAGGATTCCCTCTACTGGGAAAAGGCCCCGACCACCACGACCTCCAGTTGAGCCGACGGCACAACGGCGTCAGCACGGCACACCGACATCGATATCAAGGCGGCGACTGATGGCGACATCAACCGGCCGAGGATCCGCGCCGGCCTACGAGTCCGTGCGGGGCTCGAAGGCCGGCGACGGCCGTGACAAGACCAGATGGCTTCAGCTTCTCTGTTTCCTGCTCGTACTCGCGGTCTGGACCCTGGTCAGCGCCGTGGGCATGGTGAGCGCGAGCGCGCTGCCCGGCCCGCGCGCGGTGGCGGGAGAACTGGTCGCCATGGCGGGCACGGGCGAGTTCTGGGGCGCGCTCGGCGACACTCTGCGCGGCGCGGTGGCCGGGCTCGCGGCGGCCGTCGTGATCGGCGTCCCGCTCGGCCTGGTGACCGGGACCTACGCCGCCGTCGAGCAGTCGTCACGGCTGCTGGTGGACGTGCTCAGGTCGTTCCCCGTCATCGCTCTGCTACCGGTCTTCCTGCTGGTGCTCGGGTCGACATCGGGGATGAAGGCCACGGTCGTGTTCATCGCCTGTGTCTTCCCGATCTTCCTGCAGGCGCAGTACGGCGCTCGCGGCGTGGAGCCGATGATCCAGGAGACCGTCCGCGGCTACCGGATTCCGCGGCTGCTCCGCTTCCGCCGCGTGATCCTGCCGAGCGCCCTCCCCTCGATCATGACCGGTCTGCGGCTGGCCGCGACGACCTCGGTGCTGGTGGCGATCGGTGTGGAGATCCTGACCATCCTGCCCGGCATCGGCCACATGGTCACCGAGGAACAGCAGAGCGGCAACTCGCCCGCCGCCTACGGCTACATCATCACGGCGGCCGTGATCGGGTACTCCATCAATCGGCTGTCAGGTGCCGTGGAGGCCAGGCTGCTGCGCTGGCGCCCCCCGGCGCAGGCGGGCTGAGGCGGGTAAACCGAGGTGAGGAGAATGCATATCGTGTCCAGCGGCCTCGTCAGGTCCTTCCTCAAGCAGCTCTGGCTGCCGGTGATGGTGGTCGCCGTCCTGTGGGTGGCCACAGCGAGGAGCGGCAGCTTCTACTTCCCGCCGCTTTCGGAGATGGCCGGAGCGCTCTGGACGGGCCTCACGGAGGGGGACCTCAAGGGCGACCTCGTCTTCAGCCTGCGCAACATCGCCCTCGGGACCGTCATCGCGACCGTGGTCGGCGTCGGCCTGGGCGCGGTGATCGGCGAGTACGACCGTCTGCGGCGGGCGACCGCTCCGTTGCTCGACTTCGCCCGGGCCACCCCCACCGTCGCCTTCGTGCCCGTCATCATCCTGACCCTCGGCATCGGCGCGGCGCCGAAGGTACTACTGATCTTCATCGGCTCGGTGTGGCCGATCCTGCTCAACACCATCAGCGGCGTGCACGGCATCAACCCCGCCGTACGGGAGAGCGCGCGGAGCTACCGCATCCCCTGGCGGCTGCGCCTGCTGAAGGTCGTGCTGCCCGGAGCGCTGCCGCAGATCTTCGCCGGCGTGCGGATCGCGCTGTCGGTGGCGGTCGTCCTGATGGTGGTCAGCGAGATCTACGGTTCGCCGGTCGGGCTCGGCAACTTCATCCTGCGCAGCGGGTCGAGCTTCCAGGTGACCGACACCTGGGCCGGTACGATCCTGATCGGCATCCTCGGCTACAGCCTGAGCCTGCTCCTCCTCGTCTGCGAGCACGCACTGCTCGGCTGGTACTTCCAGCGCCCACCACGGGCCCGGCGGGCCGCCCGCCCGCGCGCCGACCACAGCTCCGGCCACGACGCCGCACAGCATGCCGACCAGAACGCCGACCAGAACGAGGTCTCATGAACCTGCGTCCCAGCAGCTCCGCCGTCGGCCACGAGCGCGCCGCACTGATCGTCGAGGACGTCTCCAAGTCCTACGGCCACGCCGGCGCCGCGCATCACGTGCTGGCCGGGCTGTCCCTCCGTGTCGAACCGGGCGAGTTCGTGTGCATCGTGGGCCCCTCCGGCGCGGGCAAGACGACGCTGTTGCGCTGCCTGTCGGGCCTGATGCGGCCGACATCGGGCACCGTCCGATACGGCGACCGGGCCGTCACCGAACCCCTGGCCGAGATCGCCGTCGTGTTCCAGGACTACCGGGGCTCGTTGATGCCGTGGATGAGGGTCCGGGACAACGTCGCCTTCCCTCTCCAGGGCCTTGGCGTCAAGCGGGACGTCCGGCGTCGCCGCGCCGACGAGAGCCTCGACGCGGTGGGGCTGGCGGATGTGGGCGACAAGTACCCCTGGCAGTTGTCGGGCGGCATGCAGCAGCGGGTGGCCATCGCCCGGGCCATCGCCTACGAGTCGCCGGTACTGCTCATGGACGAGCCCTTCGGCTCGGTCGACGCCCAGGCGAGGTTCGACCTGGAGGACCTCGCGCTGACCCTGCGCGAGCAACTGGGCATCTCGATCGTCGTCGTCACCCACGACATCGACGAGGCCGTCTACCTCGGTGACCGCGTGATCGTCCTCGGCGGTAAGCCCGCGACCGTCGTCGACGACCTCGACGTGGACCTCGGCGCCAGACGCGACCAGATCGAAACCCGCGCCGACCCCCGATTCGCCGAGCTGCGCACGCGCGTCCTGACCCGCATTCGCGGCCGGAACGATTCGTCCGTACGGCCGGGAGTGGCGTCACCGGTCCGCCCATGAGCGCGCCGTGCGGGCGGCCGTTACCCATGAAAGCGCCGTGCGGGCGGCCGCTACCCATGAGGGCGCTGTTCGGGCGGCCGCTACCCGTGGGGGCTTCGTGCGGGCGGCCGCTACCAGGTCTGTCAGAGCGTGCGAATCCAGGCGGCCACGGCCTGGACGACCTGCCGGGGCCTCTCGGGGAAGAGCGCGTGGGCGGCCTGGGGAATCACGGCCGTGGAGACCCGGTCGCCCAGCGTCTCCTGGAGCTCGGACCAGGTGGCGGGCGGCCGCCAGGGGTCGCGCCCGGCGATGAGGTCCAGCAGGGGCACCCGGCCGCCGGAGTGCCAGCCGTCGCTTTCGACGCTCGCACGCTGCGCCCGATGGGTCGTGGGAAACCAGCCCCGCAACCATGGCGATGGGTCGCTTCCCGTCGCGAAGAAGGCGACGCGGAGCGCCGCCAGCCGCCGGTCGTCCGCCAGGCAGGCGTCCGCGCTGTCGGTGAGTGCCGCCGCGAGGTCCGCGGGGGGAGGCCGATCGGCCGACGCCGCGGCGACCACCACGCCGCGGACGAGTTCCGGGTGGTAGGCCGCCGCCGCTCGGGCGTACCGGCTGCCCGCCGCGTGCCCGACCAGGACGGCCGGACCGGCCCGCTCGGCCGCGATCACGGCGGCGAGGTCGGCCGCCCAGTCTCGGTAGCTCAGCCCCGTCATGGGCCCGGCCGAGGCCCCGGCGCCGCGCGGCTGCGGTCGGAGGACCCGGAATCCCCGCGCCGCCAGCTCCGCCGCCACGGCGTCGAAGTCCTCCGCCCCCCGCCCGAGTGACGGCGCCAGCAGCACGACCGGTCCCCGTCCCTGCGAGATCACGTCGATGGCGACGCCGTCGTACCTGACGACGCTACGGGTACGTTCCGCGGCCACCATGACATGTACTCCTTCTGATCAGACGACAGGTGGTTCACCATGAGCAGGCAGAAGATTCGTTTCGACCATGTCGGGATTTCCGTACCCGACCTCGAAGCCGCGACCGAGTGGTACTGCGACACCCTCGACCTCACCCCGGCCCCCGCCTTCGCGGTCGCGGGCACCGACCTGCGCGGCGTGATGCTCCTGCACGAGAGCGGCTACCGCATCGAGCTGCTGCATCGCCCCGGCGCCGGGCCCGGTCCCGCCCCGGACAGCGCCCTCGCCGCCGCGGGCACGCTCGGCTATGGGCACATCTGCCTGTGCGTCGAAGACGTCGACGCCGAGTTCGCCCGCCTCCTCGGCGCCGGTGCCACCGTCCGGATGGAACCCGGCCCCTCTCCCCGCCCGGGCGCCCGTGTCTGCTTCGTCGCCGACCCCTACGGCAACCTCATCGAGCTGATCGACCGTAAGTGACGCAGCCCCGCACGCCGCCGCTCAGAAGTCGGCGACGATGGTGCGTTCGACGAAGCGCCAGCCCGCCTCCGTACGGCTGAAGACGTCGTGGTGGACGCCGGAGAGCGGGATCGTCCGCTGTCCGGTCCCGGGGTCGATCTCCAGGAACATGACGTACGACGTGGCCTCGGCGCCGCCGGGAACGCCCCGCACGACGAGGTTGCCGGTCCAGTGCCGGCCGAGGCCGCCGCGCTTGGCGGCGGCGGCATCGGCGAAGGCCCGGAGCCGGTCGTGGCCCTCGTGGCGGAACCGGACCGCACCGCCCGACCTGGCCGAGGTCCTCGCCTGGAACGCGCCGTGCGGCACGAAGACGGCCACGAAGTCCTCTGGCCTGCTGAAGTCGAGGGCGTGACAGAGTCGTGAGATCAGCTCTTCGATCTCGATGCGGTCTTCGACGGTCAGTCGTGTCACCGGGTCCTCCATGCTGAGCGGGTCAGGCGCCGATCATGTTGTAGCCGCCGTCGGCGACGAGGAAGCCGCCGGTGATGTGCCCGGCATCCTCGGTGGCCAGGAACAGGGCGGTGCCGGCGAGTTCGGCGGGACCGGGGATGCGTCCCATCGGGGTGGCCTTGCGGAGCTGGTCGCCGCGCCCGTTCTTCCAGTCCTCACGGCCGAGGGTCGCCTCGGTCTCGATGAAGCCGGGGGCGAAGACGTTGACCCGGACCAGCGGCGCGAAGGCGTGCGCGTAGGACTTGGTCAGGCCGATGATGCCGTACTTGGCGGCGGCGTACTGCGGGGCGCGGGCGCTGCCGCGGGCCACCACGGTCGAGCCGATGTTGACGATGGAGCCGCCGCCCTGGTCCAGCATGCGGGCGCCGAACTCGTGGGTGCAGAGCAGGGTGCCCTTGATGTCCACGGCCAGGACATGGTCGATCGACTCCTCGGTGATGTCGCGCCAGGACATCTGGTCGCGGGCGACGTCTCCGACGTTGTTGAAGGCGGCGTCGACGCGGCCGAAGTGCGACCACACCTCGTCGGCCATCCTGGTGATCTGGTCGCGCTCGGCGATGTCGGCCTGGACGATGATCGCCTTGCGTCCGAGCGCGGTCACGCGTTCGGCGGTGGCCTCCGCGCCCACGCGCGAGCTGCGGTAATGGATGGCGACGTCGGCGCCCTCCTGGGCGGCGCGTACGGCGATCTCCGCGCCGAAGCCGGTGCCGGCGCCGGTGACGAGCACGGTCTTGCCGGCGAAACGCCCAGATACGGGGGTGGTCATGCTGTCTCCTGGATGGCAGTGGGTGGTCTGGTCAGACGAGGGTGCGGCCGCCGTCGACGTACAGGACGTGGCCGGTGACGAAGGATGCCTGCTGGGAGGCGAGGAACAGCACGGGCCCGGTGAGGTCCTCGGGGGTGCCGAGGTGCCCGGCGGGCACGAGGGACTCCATCGACTCGCGCATTCCGGGCTTGGCGAGGTACGCCCGGGTCAGGTCGGTCTCGACGTAGCCCGGGGCGACGGCGTTGACGGTGACACCGGAGGCGGCCCACTCGCGTGCCATGACGCGCATCAGCTGATTGATCCCGCCCTTCGTGGCGGCGTAGGGGGAGTGATCCTTGTGCGCCAGCAGTCCCGAGACCGAGGAGAGGAAGACGATCCGGCCGTAGCCGCGTGGCACCATCAGGGCGCCCGCGGCCTGGCCGAGCCAGAAGCCGCTGCTGAGATTGATCGTGACGATCTTCTCCCAGGTCTCGTCGGTGACGTCGAGGACCGGCCGGCGATCGTTCGCCCCGACGGCGTGCACGAACACCTCGAGGCCACCCAGACGCCCGGCCGCCTCGCCGAGCGCGGCACGGCAGGCGGCGGGAGAGGTGAGGTCGGCGGCCAGCCCGGAGATCCCCCCCGACCCTTCCGCCGACGGGCGCTCGATCTTCGCGAGCCCTGTCTCGTCGATGTCGAGGACGACCACCTCCGCCCCGGCGTCCGCCAGCGCGAGGGCGACCGCGCCCCCGATCCCGCCCGCCCCGGCGACCACTGCGTGCCGTCCGCCGAGCCCCAGCCATGTCGACACTAAGACCTCCTCGCCGCTTCGCCTGCGGGAATGTGAAAATTGGTGTCATGAGAGCGAAAGGGACGCTAGTCCACCCGATTGGCGATGTCCATAGCGGTCTTCGGTCCTCATCTTACGCTCGCGTACGGGTCCTGGCTTGACATGGCCGGAGGGCCCTAGAGAGGATAAGTGTCGACATTTACTAACGGAGGACAGATGAAGCTGGTGACGTTCGACGATGGTCTCGTCGGCCGGATCGCCGAAGAGGACGTCGTCGAGTTCGATGTCGCGTCGATGCGCGAGTACTTCGAACGTGATGGTGCGGTCGAGGAGACCGGGCGCCGGTTCCGGCTGTCCGAGGTGCGGTTGCGCGCGCCGATCGTGCCCAAGAAGTTCTTCCACACTGCGGGCAACTTCCGTGAGCATCATGAGGACCTGGTCCGGGTCGACTGGTCGCATCCGGTCAACAAGGGCATCGTGTTCTTCCAGAACGTCGATGCGATCATCGGGCCGGAGGACGCGATCGTCTACCCGGACAATCTGACCCGCGAGCTGGACTACGAGCTGGAGCTGGCCGTGGTGATCGGCCGTCCGGGCAGGTTCTTCACCGCCGAGCAGGCCGTCGAGCACATCGCCGGCTACCTGATCTTCAACGACATCACCGCGCGGGACATCCAGCGCAGGGAGATGCAGTCGGGGGTGTTCTCCTTCTCCAAGGCCATCGACACCTTCTGTCCCATCGGGCCGTACATCGTCACCGCCGACGAAATCGGCGACCCGCACAATCTGGACATGGAGCTGCGGGTCAACGGCGATGTGCGGCAGAAGTCGAGCACCTCGCGGCTGTCGGTGTCGATCCCGCAGCTGGTGGCCTACCACTCGCCGCAGGTCTACAGCGCCGGTGACCTCATCACCACCGGTACCATCGCCGGTGTGGCAGCCAGTACGGACGATCCCTTCGCCAACTATCTCAAGCCCGGCGACGTGGTGGAGGCCGAGATCGAAGGCCTGGGCGTGCTGCGCAACCGGGTGGTGTCGTGGCGAGAAGCTCACGGCACCGACGCTCCGCCCGCCGAGCAGTGGGTGTGATCCGCGGGTGAGGATCGCGAACCTGGCCGGCCGCCTGGTGCTGCTGACCGCGGACGGCCGGGCCGCGGACGTGGCGGCCGTCAGCGGCGGCCGTTTCGCCGCCGACCCGGACAGGTTGTTCGACCAGTGGGACGACCTGCTCGAATGGTCGGCGAGCCTGGATCCGGCAGCCGCGCGGCCCTACGACGAAGCCGACCTGCTCACCCCGGTGCCGAACCCCAGGCAGGTCTTCGCGATCGCGCTGAACTACCGCCCGCACACCGCCGAGGCGGGGTACGCCGAGCCTGCCGAGCCGCTGGTGTTCACCAAGTTCCCGAGCTGCCTCACCGGGCCGGCCATCACGATCGGGCTGCCGGAGGGCAACGTCGACTGGGAACTGGAGATGGTCGCCGTCGTCGGCCGGACCGCCTACCGAGTGCCCGTGGAGAACGGATGGGATCCCGTCGTGGCGCTGAGCGTCGGGCAGGACCTGTCCGAGCGGATCGTCCAGCTCGCCGGCCGGCCCCCGCAGTTCTCCCTCGGCAAGTCCTTTCCCGGGTTCGGCCCGGTCGGCCCGGCCCTCGTCAGCCTCGACGAGGTGGCCGACCGCGACGACCTGGAGCTCACCTGCGAGCTGTCGGACATGGTCGTCCAGCACGACCGCACGTCGAACATGATCTTCCCGGTGCCCAGGCTGGTGGCCTTCCTCAGCGCGATCTGCCCGCTGTTCCCCGGTGATCTGATCTTCACCGGTACGCCCGCCGGCGTCGGCAACCGGCGCACCCCGCAACGGTTCCTCGCGCCCGGCGACGTACTGGTCAGCAGGATCGAGGGCCTCGGGGAGATGCGGCACACCTTCCGGGCCGCGTCCGGAGCCTCCGCCCACCGATGACGCACACACACCAGGAGCAGACAGCGATGCCGGTGCCCGACGACACCCTCTTCACCGACGTACAGATCTTCGACGGTACGGGGCGCGATCCCTTCCCCGGCGAGGTGCTCGTCACCGGCAATCGCGTCGCCGTCGTCGCCGGCCACGTGCCGGCCGGTCGGCGGGCCGGTGCCCGGGTGGTCGACGGGGCCGGTGCCACACTGATCCCCGGGCTCGTCGACGCCCACGCACACCTCGGGTTCGGCTCGACGATCGAGCACCGTTCGCCCAGGCGTGACGAGCCCGACGAGGAGAAGGCACTGCTGGTGGCGCACGCCGGGCGGGTGCTGCTGGACTCGGGGATCACCAGCGCCTACTCCGGTGGCAACCGGCTGCCGCGCACCGAGATCGCCGCGCGCAAGGCCTTCGGCGAGGGCTGGATGCCCGGACCGCGCCTCAGGGCGGCGTCGTGGGAGGGCAGCGCCGGCATGGTCGCTCCCGGGGTGTACGACTTCCCCGGCGTCGAACACCGCGCGTCCGACCCCGAGTCGATCCGCCGGTTCGTCGGCCAGATGGCCGACCTCGGGGTCGACATCGTCAAGCTGTCGCTCTCCGGCGAGAGCGCGGTGGTCGCGGGCACCTCCCGGATCGTGCAGTTCACCGAGGAGGAGGTGGCCGTCGCCGCCGAGGTCGCCCGCGACCGCGGGATCTGGCTCACCGCCCATGCCCATGCCGCCGAGTCGATCAAGATGGCGGTCCGGCACGGAATCCGGGCGGTCTACCACTGCACGTTCGCCGACGAGGAGGCGCTCGACCTCCTGGAGGCAGCCCGCGACCGGATCTTCGTCGCTCCCACCCCGGGGATCGTCTACGCCAACCTGTACGAGAGCGGCGCCGAGCCCGAGGAGGGCATGGAAGTCGAGCCGACCGCGAGCGCGATCAAGGAGGTCGTCCCCGAACTGGTCCGCAGGGGCGTGCGGGTGCTGCCCGGCGGTGACTACGGCTTCCCTTGGAACCCGGTCGGACGCAACACCCGTGACCTGCGGCTGTTCGTCGAGTGGTTCGGATTCACCCCCGCCGAGGCGTTGCGGGCGGCCACCCTGTACGGCGGGCAGATCATGGGCATGGCCGGCGAACTGGGCCTGATCCGTGAGGGCTACCTGGCCGACCTCGTGCTCGTCGACGGCGACCCCCTCGACGACATCGGCATCCTGCAAGACCGTGACCGCCTCGTCGCCATCATGAAGGACGGCCGCTTCCACAAGGCCCCGACCGGGCGCACCACCCATGCCCAGATCTTCGAGGGCGCATGACCGGCGACGGCGGTGCCGGCGCGGGGCCCCGCGCCTCGATCGAGACCGGGCGGCTGCTCGGACGGTGGGAGGACGGGGTCGCGATCTTCCGCGGCGTCCCGTTCGGCGCGCCCCCGGTCGGATCCTGGCGATGGCGGCCACCGCGGCGGCCGGATCCCTGGGACGGGGAGCGTCCGGCGCTGGAGTTCGGCCCGGCCCCCCTCCAGTCCCAGCCGCCCCGCGACTCGATCATCTACCAGGTCAACTTCAACGACCGCCGGCCCTTGATGATCAGCGAGGACTGCCTGTACGCCAACGTGTGGACACCGGAGCCGTCCCGATCCGCCGCGCTGCCGGTGATGGTATGGCTCCACGGCGGCGGCAACCGCTACGGCCACGGGTCGCAGGACATCCACGACGGACGGGCGATCGCCGGTCGCGGCGTCGTCGTCGTGACGCTCAACTATCGGCTGGGCGCCCTGGGCTTCCTGGCCCACCCGGAACTCGCCGCGGAGGACGAGCACGGCGCCTCGGGAAACTACGGCCTGCTCGACATCGTCGCCGCCCTGACCTGGGTGCGCGACAACATCGCGGCCTTCGGCGGCGACCCGGCGAAGGTCACGGTCGCGGGAAACTCCGCCGGAGCGGCCCACATCTGCCACCTGATGGCCGCGCCGGGGACCCGCTCGCTGTTCCGCGCCGCGATCGGGCAGAGCGCCGCCGGGATCTACCGGGCCGAAGGCCCGATGCCGGACCAGGCCGCGGCGCAGGAGCAAGGGATGCGGTACGCCGCCGAGTTCGGCGGACGCGACCTGGCGGGGCTGCGCCGTGTTTCCGGTGTGGAGCTGATCCTCAAGGGCCACTTCGGCCCGGTCGTCGACGGGCGGGTGCTGGTCCGCGACACCCAGCACGTGTTCGAGGCGGGCGGCCAGCACCCGGTGCCCCTGCTGGTCGGCTCCAACACCGACGAGGGCAGCGTCTACACCCGTCCCGGCGCCGCCACCGACGTGGCCGCCCGGCTCGCCGCGGACCTCGCCGCCGCCGACGTGGCCGCCCGCCCCGCCGCGGGCTTCGCCGGGGTCTATCCCACCGGCGACCCGGTCGAGGCCGCCCGGTCGGCGCGGCTGTTCACGGGGGAGAGCCGGTTCGTGTACCCCGTCTGGCGCTGGGCCACGACGCACGCCGCGACCACGGGCGCGCCCACCTGGGTGTACCGCTTCGCCCGCACGCCTCCGCTGCCCGCCGGTCTCGACCTGGCCTCGCCCCCCGACGGCAGGCCGGGCTACGGCGTCTTCCACACGGCCGAGCTGCCGTACACCGGGGACAACCTGCACCGGCTGGCGTGGCCCTGGCAGGACGCCGACCGTGAGCTGGCCGCGGCGATGGGCGACGCCTGGGCGCGCTTCGCGACGCACGCCGACCCGAACGGCGGCACGCTGCCCGTCTGGGACGTCTTCACCGGGGGCGACACGTCGCCGGTGCTCGTCTTCGGCGACACCGGGATCTCCCGTGGCACGACCGACCGTCTCGACGCGATGCGCCTTCTCGACGACCTGCCCCGCCCCATCTGACTCGGCACGGGCTGACTCGGCACGGGGCAGGCCAGGCCGGTCAGGAGATGATCGTCTTGGCGATGGCGGCGAGCTCGGCGTCGGTCAGGAGACGACCCTCCGCGATCATGGTCTGCCGGGCGGCCGCCAGGACCCGGTCGGCCTGCTCGTGGGTGACCTCGACGCCGAGGCGTTCGAGCTTGTCGACGAGAGTGTAGCCGCCGCTGTCCAAGGTGAAGGGGACCTTGCGCTCGTTGCCGACCAGGGCCGGCTCCAGGCAGTTGTGCAGCAGCGGGTCGACGGTCGTCTCCTGCGTGATGAGGTCCATGCCGCCCCAGCTGAACGCGTCGGTGCCGGTCACGGGATGGTTCCAGGCGACACGGTAGCCGGTGAGGGCCTCGCCCGCCCGGGCCAGGGCCGTGAGGTGCTCGGTACGGATCCCGGTGCGCACGCCGTACAGGACCTCGAACGCGACGGCGGTGGCGGCGAGGTCGGCGTTGCCGGGGCCGCCGCAGTAGCCGTTCACCGACAGCTCGATGACGTCGGCGCCGGCCCGGGCCGCCGACACGGCGCAGGCGACGGCGAGGCCGAAGGTGTTGTGCGGGTGCAGGCCCACCCGCGTCCCGGGGGCGAGCTCCTTCGTGCGGCGGACGAGATGGGCGAACGCCTCAGGGCTCATCGCGCCCGGCCCGTCGAAGAGCGTCAGCTCGGTGGCGCCCGCGCCGGTGAGGACCTCGGCGGACTCCTGAAGCATCTCGTCGGTCAGATAGGACACCATCAACATGGGCGCGGCGACGTCCAGACCTCGTGACCGTGCGTGCTCGATCAGCGGGACGGCGCGGCGCAGCACGGCGGCCCGGTCGCGCGGGGTCTTGTCGGTGCGCCACTCCTCGCCGTTCCACGCCTGGCCGTAGACGCGCTGGTAGATGAGCGACATCTCGCCGAATCCCTGCACCCAGATCTGCGCGGCGTCGTATCCGGCCCGCCAGGCGCGGTCGATGTCGGCCGGGGTGAACAGCAGCGGGCAGACCGCCCGGCAATCCGGGTTCTCCTCCTTCAGCACGCCGACCTCGGCTTTCAGCGCGTCGTCGGCCCGCCCGGCGACCCCGGCCGTGACCACCTCGCCCACGCCGGCCCGGACGAGTCGTCGCAGGTAGTCCGCCTTGGCCTCGTCAGTGGCCACCACCCCGGGCAGCGTCTCGACCGAGCGCAGCGTCGCGTCCCGCAGCCGGATCTCGCCAGGGAGCGGCCCGGCGACGGCTGGGTCGCGATTGAGCGGGCTCACCGACCAGCGGCCTGGTTCGTACGCCCCGGGCACGCGCTTGTCGGCAAGCTCGGCCCGGAAGCGGGCGATCTCGTCGGCGGTGAAAACGGGTGGTTTATCCACAGACGTCCTCCAAAGACGGGGCGTGTCAGGCGGCGGTGACGCCGCCGTCAACGGTGAAGTTGGACCCGGTCACCCAGCCCGACTCGTCGGATGCCAGGTACACCGCGAGCCAGGCGATGTCGTCGGGCGTGCCGAGCCGGCCGAGCAGGGTCCGGGAGACGATCGTCTCCGACAGTCCGCCCGTGGTGGCCCCGGCCGCCGCGGTGGCGGAGGTTCGTACCAGGCCGGGCGCGATCGTGTTGGCCCTGATCCCATACGGCCCGCCTTCGACGGCGAGTTGCCGGGTCATGGCCAGCACGGCGCCCTTGCCCGCGCAGTGCGCGACCATCGCCAGCTGGCGGCTGCCACGGAAGGAGTTGACCGAGGCGAAGTTGATGATCGACGCCCGTCCGCCGGCGACGAGGTGTGGCCACGCGGCCTGGCAGGCGAGGAACACCAGGTCGACCTCACCGGCGATGGTCGGCCGCCACTGGGTCTCGAAGTCCATCTCGTCGATCGGCGCCATGTGGGGTGCGATCGCCCCGGCGTTGACGAGGACGTCGGCCCGGCCGTACACGGCGGCGGCGCCGGCGAACCGGGTGGCGTCGGCGGGCCTGGTCAGGTCGATCGGGTGGATCGAGGTGATCTCCAAGCCGTCCGCGCGCGCCTTCTCGACTGTCGCCTCGGCCGATTCGGGGTCGATGTCGCAGCCGATGACGGTGGCGCCCTCCGCCGCGAACCGGAGCGCTATCCCACGCCCGATCCCGGCCCCGATACCGGTCACGAGCGCGATCTTTCCGGTGAGTCGATCTGGCATGACTGCCTCTGCCCTCCACGTTGGTATGTCGACACTATCAGCAACTGTAGCCACGAAGGAGGGGAGTACTAGCCCGGATCGGCGAGAAAGATTTACATTCTGTCGACACTAGGCTAGAACTATCGGCGCAAGCCGAGAATCGAACGAGAGGAATCCGAGTGGCACGCCTTCCCGGCACGGAAGGGACCGACGAGATCGCCGCGCGGATACGGGCGCGACGCGGCGGCCCCCTTCACCCGCTGGACGAGATGCTCCTGCACAGCCCGCAGCTCGCCGACGGCTGGAACAGCTTTCTCGGGGCCGTCCGGCGGCGTATGAGTCTGCCGGACATGATCCGCGAGCTGGTGATCCTGCGGATCGCGGTGCTCAACCGGGCGGACTACGAGTGGGAGGCGCACGAGCCCGACGCGCGCCGTGCCGGTCTGAACGACGCGCAACTCGATGCCGTCAAGCGGATGGCCGTCCCCATCCCCGGCTCGGTATCCGGTCCGCTCCGCGATCGGGTCCTCGATTCGGTCTTCAGCGAGGCCCAGCGCTTGGCGATCGCCTACGCCGACGCCGTGACGATCAACGTGCACGTCTCGGATGAGGTTTTCGACGCGCTACGTCCCCACTTCACCGAGAAGGAGTTGGTCGAGCTGACAGCCACGGTCGCGGCGTACAACATGGTGTCCAGGTTTCTGGTCGCCCTGCGGGTCGGATCTCCGGCGTCCGCGCGGATGCCCCGATGAGCGGCCGGCTGGCGGGCAAGATCGCGATCATCGGTGGTGCGGGCAGCGCCGGGCCCGGCTGGGGCAACGGCAGGGCCACCGCCGTGATCTTCGCGCGGGAGGGGGCGACCGTCTTCCTCGCCGACCGCGACGAGGAGTCGCTCGACGTCACCGCGCGGCAGATCCGTGACGAGGGCGGCACCGCCGTGACCCGCCTGGCCGACCTCACCGCCGAGGCCGACATCGCCGCGCTGGTCGCCGCCGTCGTCGAGCAGGCGGGCCGGGTCGACATCCTGATCAACAACATCGGCGGGTCGAGACCGGGCGGTGCGGCCGAGCTGAGCCCGGAAGACTGGCAGTCGCAGCTCGACGTCAACCTGACCAGCGTCTTCCTCGCGTGCCGTCATGTCATCCCGGTCATGGCGGCAGGCGGAGGCGGGGCGATCGTCAACACGGCCTCGGCCTCCGGCCTGCGGTGGACCGGCGCGGCGCAGGTGGGGTACGCCGCGGCGAAGGCGGGGATCATCCAGTTCTCGCGAGTGACGGCGGTGCAGTACGCCCCGGCCGGCATCCGGGTCAACACGGTGGTGCCCGGCCAGTTGCACACGCCGATGGTCGAAGCGCGGCTGGCGGGCCAGCGGGCTGGGGGCGACGTCGGGAAACTGCTGGCGCAACGGCAGGCACGCATCCCGCTCGGCTTCATGGGCGACGGCCGCGACACCGCGTTCGCCGCGCTCTTCCTGGCCTCCGACGAGGCCCGCTTCGTCACGGGCACGGAGATCGTGGTCGACGGCGGAATGACGGCCCGCTGTGACTGAGCGCCCGACCGCGTCCACGCAGCGGGCCTTGGCGGCCACCGAGCTGTCCGCGCCGGTCTTCACGCCTTCGCCCGGCAACCCGCCGCCACATCCCGCGCCGCGGAAGCCGTCCATCGTGCTCCCACCGGACAGTTGCGACGCGCACTGCCATGTCTTCGGCCCCGGCGACGTCTTCCCCTACGCCCCTGATCGCGCGTTCACCCCCGTGGACGTCCCCAAGGAGAAGGTCGCGGCGCTCCACGAGCATCTCGGCCTGACCCGGGCGGTGGTCGTGCAGTCGGCGTGCAACGGCTCGGACCATACCGTGCTGCTCGACACGCTCGCCGCGGGCGGCGGCCGGTTGCGGGGAGTCGCCCTGATCGGAGAGACGACGGCCGCCGCGGAGATCGAGCGGCTGCACCAGGCCGGGGTCCGCGGCTTCCGGCTGAACTTCCTGCCCCACCTGCGCCGGCCGCCCACCACGGACGAGATCGCACGGGTGGCGGGCCGGGTCGCGGACTTCGGCTGGCACGCCGAGATCCACGTCCAAGGCAGCGGCGTCGTCGAGCATCGCGCGCTGATCGAGTCGTTCTCCGCCCCGGTCGTCATCGACCACATGGGCCGTGTCGACATCTCCGAGGGCCTCGACGGCCATGCGGTCCGCACGCTGCGCGCGCTCCTCGACTCGGGCAACGTGTGGGTCAAGGTCAGCGGTATCGACCGAGTCTCCATGCAGGGCCCCCCGTACGCCGACGCGGTCGCCCTCGCCGCTCTGCTGGTGCGGCACTGCCCCGAACGGGTGCTGTGGGGCACGGACTTCCCCCATCCCAACATCGCCGGCGACGCCCCCGACGACGGACTGCTCGTCGACCTGCTCGCCGAGATCGCTCCCGGGCGTGACCTGCTCACCCGGCTGCTCGTGGACAACCCTGCCGAATTCTTCGGCTTCTGACCGCGGTCCCCGTTCGCCGATCGCTTGGAGGGTCAGCCGTCCTCGTCGCTCGTGCTCCGCTCCGACCAGCCGCCCGCCTCGATGGCGGCGAGTGCCGCGTGCGTCGCCCGCAGGAGCAGCATGGCGGCCAGTTCGCCGTCGCGCTGCTCGATCGCCTCGATGATGCGCACCTGGTCGGCGACGCTGGCCCGCAGGCGGCCCGGCTGGGCGAGGCTGGCGTGGCGCAGGATGAGGGTGCGCAGGGCCAGCGAGTCGAGAATGCCCTTCAAGGTCTCGTTGCCGCCGATATCCGTCATCCGCTCCTGTAGCGCGACATGTCGCCAGAAGTAGTCGTCGATGTCGCCGGCATCCGCACGCTCCTGCATCTCGCCGAGGCGCTCGCGCAGGTCGGCAAGGTCGTCGTCGGAGGCATGCTCGGCCACCAACTGGCCGACCAGCCCCAGCAGATGCCCGCGCACGTAATAGATCTCCCGCACCCGCTGCGGCGTGAAGGCGGCCACGCGCGGCCTGCGGCGGGCCCGTATCTCGACGAGGCCCTCCTGCTCCAGCAGCATGAGCGCCTCGCGGACCGGGGTCCGGCTGCTGTTGAAGCGATGCGACAACTCGACGCTGTTGAGATCCTCGCCGGGCCGCAGGCGGCCCTCGATGATGCCCAGCCCCACCCAGGTGGCCACCTCGATCACCGCGGGCTCGCGCCGCTCGGTCAGTTTCAGCAGGCGGACCAGCTCGGTGGCCCGATTGGGGACGGGCTCCGCCGTCTGCCCGGAGACCGGCTCTCCCGATTGCTCCGCGTCCGGCTCGCGCACGTCGTCGATCTGGCTCAGCCTCTGCCCCATCGCCGTCTCCCCGCCATCGCGCTCGCGCCGTCACATCGGAGCTTACGCACGACCGCGCGCGTACGTGAGCTCACAACTCTCCACCGATACGAGCTGAACCTACTGTCGACAGCATCTTACGGTCAAACAGGAGAGAGGCGGCTTTACCAACGTTGACGCGGCTTAGTGTCGACAGTACAGTCCAGGTTCCGGTACTCATCATGCGCTATGTCCGTCTTCAACCAAGGAGGCGCCTTGTCCGATCCGATGACCGACCATGCTCCGGGCAGCGTACTGCGGCGGGGCGAGATCGGTTACGAGCAGGCGCGGCTCGACGCGGTATGGAACGCCCGCAAGCCCGACCGTTACCCTGACGTCATCGTCATGGCCGAAACCGAGGACGACGTGGTCCGGGCGGTCCGGCTGGCCCTGGCCGAAGGGCTGCGGGTCGGCATCCGGTCGGGCGGCCACAGCTGGGTCGGCAACGGCGTGCGTGATGGCGGGCTGCTGATCGACCTGTCGCGCCTCCAGGACATCGAGCTGGACGTCCCCGGTCGAGTCGCCGCGGTGGGGCCGGCGGTCAAGGGGCCGGCACTCAACGACCTCCTGTACGAGCACGGCCTGTTCTTCCCCACCGGGCACGCGCCCACCGTGGGCATCGGCGGCTTCATCCTCGGCGGCGGGTATGGCTGGAACTCCCGCTATTGGGGCCCCGCCTGCCTGAGCATCCGGGCGATCGACGTGGTCCTCGCCGACGGCGAACTCGTGCACGCCGACGACGACAACCACCCCGACCTGCTCTGGGCGGCGCGCGGCAGCGGCCCCGGTTTCTTCGGCGTCGTCACCCGGTTCTACCTCGACGTCCATCCGCGCGCCACCAAGATCCTCCGGACCGTGCACACCTATCCGCTGGAGCTGCGGGACGAGCTGCTGCGGTGGTCGTACGACAATCTGGAGACGCTGTCACCGGCCGTGGAGATCTCGGCGAAGGTCGGCTTCACACCGGGTCTCGGCGTGCACGCCGCGTCCCTGACCGCGACCGCGTTCTGCACTGAGGAGACGGGCGAGGACCTCCTTGAGTCTCTCGAACAGATCCCCTTCCGCGACCGGGCCATCCGCGCGACGGTCAACCGGGAAACCTCGATCGTGGAGCTGTACGACATCGCCGACCGCCTCACCCCCGCCGGGCTGCGCTGGGCGCTCGACGGCATTTGGGCGGGCGGACCGGCGAGCGAGATCCTCGGCGCCGCCCGCCGGATGCTCGACACGATCCCCGGAGACAACGACTTCGTCCTGTGGATGCTCTGGGGACACCACCCCACCACCCCTCGCGCGTGCTGGTCCTCCCAGGCCAAGGTGTATCTCTCCCCGAACTCCGGCTGGACCGACCCGGCGGACGACCTCGGCCGCGAGCGGTGGGTTCACGGCACACTCAGCGAGATCCAGCACCTGTCCCAGGGCCTGCAGTTCTCCGACAACAACGTGGCCGACCGCTTCGACCACGGCCTCAGCCCGGAGAACGCCATCCGTCTGGAGAAGATCCGCGCCGTCTACGACCCCGCCGGACTGTTCCGCTCCTACATGACCCCGGCCGAGTCGACCACCGCCTACGCCCGCGCCACCCCGCCGCTCCACCCCGCTCCGGGAGCCGAGCTCAGCGCGGATCCACATCGGTGAGGGTGGCGCGGCGACCGGCGGCGCTTGACCCAGGGTCCCGCTGGCCCACGCTGCCGGTTACACCGTCGATGACTGGCTCAAGCTGCCCGACTCCGGGGAGCGCATCGAGTTGATCGACGGGAGCTTCGTCGTGAGCGCGACTACGAGGTGACCGCTCGGGCCGGGGCGGGGGAGGGGTTGACGATCTCGGAGCCGTTCGCCGCGTCGTTCGATCCGGCCGAGCTGCTCGACGCCTGAGCCGGTGGGGAGGCGGGGCGCCTCCCCAGCGGGCGGTCAGACGCGGGTGGGGGTGGCGAGGCGCGGGGTCTCGGCGGCCGTGCCGCGGATCAGGGCCGTGCAGTCGGCGATGACGCCCGTCAGCAGGTTGCGCAGCAGGGTGTCCGGGTCGGAGATGCACGCCTGGACGATGCCCACCACCGAGAGCTGCACCGCGTTCGGGGCGGCGTACCTGCGGAAACCCTTCTCCGTGATCCGGGCGGCGCGGCTGAAGCGCCTGGCCTGCTCCGCCGCGTGCGGGACCTGCGCCATCGCGAGCTGGCTCTCCTCGCTCAACGGGACCGAGCTGAACGGGCCGGAGCCGAACGGGATCGAGCCGAACCGGCCCGAGCTCTGCTGATCCGACGGGCCGCCGTCGAGCCGGGCCAGCATCTCCTCGGCCGCCAGGACCGACACCGCGAGCGCGAGCTGACGTTCGGCCGCGGAGACCGGCAGCGCGGTCGTCGCGCACCGCAGCGCGATGCGGGCGTCCACCCGGAGGTCGTCGGAGGCCAGGTCGATGATCGAGGGGACGAGGCGCACGAGCCGGCCCCGGTTCGCGTCGCTGGTGTTGTCGTTGACCAAGCGGGCGAGTGCGGCCAGCAGAGGGTGCGTGCAGGCCGGGTGGTCACTCCACCGCTCTCCGGCTAGGTAGGACGCCAGTTCCATGAAACAGGCGCCGCGCTTCGGGTTGCGATGCCTGCCGCGTGACAGAACCGGCATGTGATCAAGCTGATTGTCCACGGGTGCTCCACTGCTCCACAGGTGCTGCTCTACGGGATCGCCGTCTTTCCAGTCTGCGCCGATGAGAGGCGCAACGCCAGTGATGGGTGGTTTTGGAGCTCTATGTGACTACCCTGCCGCCGCAGACGCACCTCGGATAACAGAGGCCCCACAGTGCGTACAGGCTGAAATTTTTCTTTAGTTCACCGTCAAGTCTTGAAAGTTATAACCACGAACGATTGAGTTCGGTCGTGCACACCCTCCGCTACGCGGCCGCCGCGGCCGCGCTCGTCTTAGGGATCGCCGCGCCCGCGCAGGCAGATCCCCAACCCCCCGTCGAGGACGCGCTCAAGGCGTCGTCCTACCCGCCCCCCTCCACGCTGCTGACCCAGGCCGTCACCGGCAAGCAGCTGGAGACGGCCAAGAAGACCCGGCCGGTGGCCCCCGGCATCTCGCTGACCTCGTTCGACCGCTACGACGAGCTCGGCTGGCTGCGGGCCGACGCCGTCACCGCCGATCTGGGCGCCGCGAAGGCCGACTACGTCTACTCCGGCGAGGTGTCCAAGACCGAGCCGTTGTCCGGGCCCGCCAAACGGGCCCACGCCGTCGCCGCCGTCAACGGCGACTTCTTCGACATCAACAGCTCCGGCGCCGCCCTGGGCATCGGCATCCAGAACGGCGCGCTCGTCCAGTCGCCCGCCTCCGGCCATGACAAGGCCGTCGCGATCACCGGCGACGGCCTCGGACGGGTGCTGAACATGTACTTCGAGGGCACCGCCACCCCCGCGGGCGGCGCGCCGATCACGCTCACCCAGTTCAACCAGATCGTCCAGGCGGGCGGCATCGGCCAGTTCACGCCGCTGTGGGGCTCCTACAACCGGGCCCGCGCCGTCGAGGGCGCCACCGCCGTGACCGAGGTCGAGCTGGTGGACGGGGTGGTCTCGGCGGTACGGCAGGCGCCCGGCACCGGCCCGATCCCGGCGGGCACCACGATCCTGCTCGGCCGCGACGCCGGAGCCGCGGCCCTGGCCGGATTGAAGTCCGGCGACAAGGTCGACGTGAAGTACCAGCCGAAGGCGTCGGACGGCAAGGCGGTCAAGGCCGCGGTCGGCGGCAACTACGTCCTGGTCAAGGACGGCGCCGCGCAGAACTCCACCGACCCGGCCGCGCACCCGCGCACCGCGGTCGGCTTCTCCGCCGACGGCAGGAAGATGTACCTGCTGACCGTGGACGGCCGCCAGGCCGACAGCCGCGGCGTCACGCTCAACGAGCTGGCCGCGATGATGGTCGAGCTCGGCGCCGCGAACGCGCTCAACCTCGACGGCGGCGGCTCCTCCACCATGCTCGCCCGCGAGCCCGGCTCCGCCGACGTCCAGGTCGAGAACAGCCCGTCCGACGGTGGCGAGCGCCACGTGCCGAACGGGCTGGCCCTGTTCGCCCCCGAGGGCAGCGGAAGGCTCAAGGGCTTCTGGCTGGAGACGGCCGGCGACCCCGCCAAGGCGCCCGGCGCCGCCCCCGTCGCCGGTGGCCGCCCCGACCGCGTCTTCCCCGGCCTCACGCGGCGGCTGACCGCCGCCGGCTACGACGAGACGTACGGCCCGGCGGCCGGGACCCCGTCCTGGCGCGCCGAGCCGGCGGTCCACGGAGTCATCCGCGACGGCAGATTCCATGCCCTGCTCCCCGGCCAGACGACGGTCACCGCCTCCCGCGGCGGCGCCAAGGGCACGCTGGAGCTCACCGTGCTGCAGCCGCTGCGGCGCCTCGGCACCACCGTGGACCGGGTCGGCCTGGCCGGCACGGACGGCACGGCCACGTTCGGCGTCGTCGGCTACGACCACAACGGCAACACCGCGCCCATCGAACCGGCCGACCTCACCCTCGACTACGACCACGACGCCTTCGAGGTGACGCCCGCCGACCAGGGCTACTTCACCGTCAAGTCCAAGAAGGCGACCACGGCCGGGCTGATCACCGCCAAGGTCGGCAAGATCAGCACCGCCGTGCCGGTCACCGTGGGTTTCGAGGACAGGCCGGTCGCCGACTTCGAGGACGCGGCCCAGTGGAACTTCGCCGCCGCCCGGGCCACCGGCTCGCTGTCGGCCGCGCCCGGCCAGAGCGGGGGCGGGCTCAAGCTGTCCTACGACTTCACCCAGTCCACCGCGACCCGCGCCGCCTACGCCGGCCCGCCGCAGCAGATCGAGGTGGCGGGGCAGCCGCAGGCGTTCGGCCTGTGGATCAACTCCACCGGCAAGGGCGAGTGGCCCAGCCTGGAGTTCTACGACGGCCAGGGGCAGTCGCAGATCCTGCGCGGCCCGTACATGACCTGGACCGGCTGGAAGTACGTCGAGTTCGCCGTGCCGCCCGGCATCAGCTACCCGCTCAAGCTGCGGCGCTTCTACGTGGCCGAGACCAAGGCCGACCAGAAGTACACCAACGAGATCCTCATCGACGGCCTGGTGGCCAAGGTGCCGCCGTCGGTGACGGCGCCGCCCGCCGAGAAGGTCGCCGACCCGGTCGTCAAGCCCGACGTGGCCAGGATGCCGTGGCGGTTCGCCGTCATGTCGGACGCCCAGTTCGTCGCCCGCGACCCGGACAGCGACATCGTCAAGAACGCCCGCCGTACGCTGCGGGAGATCAAGGCCGCCAAGCCGGACTTCCTGCTGATCAACGGTGACCTGGTGGACGAGGCGTCACCCGAGGACTTCGCGCTGGCCAAGAAGATCCTCGACGAGGAGCTCGGCGGGACGCTGCCGTACCACTACATCCCGGGCAACCACGAGGTGATGGGCGGCAAGATCGACAACTTCAAGGCCGTCTTCGGCGACACCTACCAGACGTTCGACCACAAGGGCACGCGGTTCGTCACGCTCGACACCTCCCGGCTGAACCTCCGGGGCGGCGGCTTCGACCAGGTCGCCCTGCTCCGTGCCCAGCTCGACGCGGCGGCCCGTGACGCGGCGGTCGGCTCGGTGGCGGTGCTGTTCCACGTGCCGCCGCGTGACCCCACGCCCGGCAAGGGCAGCCAGCTCGGCGACCGCAAGGAGGCCGCGCTGGTCGAGGGCTGGCTGGCCGACTTCCAGCGGAGCACCGGCAAGGGCGCCGCCTACATCGGGGCCCACGTCGGCACGTTCAACGCCGCGCACGTCGACGCGGTGCCGTACTTCATCAACGGCAACTCCGGCAAGAACCCGGCTACCGCGGCCGACGACGGCGGCTTCACCGGCTGGTCGCTGTGGGGCGTGGACCCGGTGAGCGCCAAGGAGGCCGAGCACGTCAAGCGCAACTGGTTCGCCGACGCGCCCGACTGGCTCGGCGCCCAGGTCCGGCCGCACGTGGACGACCTCACGCTCACGGCCCCCACGAGCGTGCAGGTCGGCAAGGCGGCGGCCGTGACGGCCACGCTCACGCAGGGCACCCGGGTGGTGCCCGCCGCCTACCCGGTGTCCGTGGCGTGGTCGGGCTCGCCGAACCTGCACATCGGCTCGCGGCAGAGCGCCAAGCCCTGGGACGTCGCCGTGTTCGACCCCGCGACGGGGACGCTCACGGCGCTGCGGAAGGGGCAGGTGACGGTCGCGCTGACGGTCAGCGGCGTCACCCGCCAGGCGACGGTCGCGCTGACGGCCAACGCGGCGGCCTGACGGCCACCGCGGCCGCCTGACCTCAGGCGGTGGGGGTCACCTCAGAAGGGTGACCCCCACAATGGGGGAATGACCGACCTCGTGGAGACCATCGAACGGCTCGCCCTGGTCGACCACCACGTGCATGGAGCCACCGCGCGCGACCTGACGCGCACCGCGTTCGAGGAGCTGATCACCGAGTCGGACCGGCCGGTGCCGCACTGGATGACCCAGTTCGACTCCCAGAGCGGCCACGCGATCCTGCGCCACTGCGCGCCGGTACTCGGCCTCGACCCGTACGCCACGCCCGAGGAATACCTGGCCAGGCGGGCCAGGCTGGGCGCGGCCGAGGTCAACAGGCGGCTGCTGGCGGCCGGTGGGGTGGGCCACTTCCTCGTCGAGACCGGCTACCGGGGCGAGGAGATCCTCAGCCCGGCGGGCATGGCCGAGGCCAGCGGCAAGCCCGCCGACGAGATCGTCCGTCTGGAGTCGGTGGCCGAGCAGGTCGCCGGCGGTGACGCGGCCGGGTTCGCCGGACGGTTCGCCGAGGCGCTGCACGAACGCGCCCGCACGGCCCGCGGCCTGAAGACCATCGCCGCCTACCGCCACGGCCTCGACTTCGACCCCGCGCCGCCGGGCCCGGACGAGGTGGCCGAGGCGGCGGGCCGGTGGCTGGCGGAGGGCGGCCGGCTCCGGGACCCGGTGCTGCTGCGCCACATCATCTGGGCCGGTCTCGAGCTCGGGCTGCCCCTGCAGTTCCACACCGGCTTCGGCGATCCCGACGTCGACCTGCGCCGGTCGGATCCGCTGCTGCTGCGCGGGCTGATCGAGCTGGCGGAGCCGACGGGGGTGCCGCTGCTGTTGCTGCACTGCTACCCGTACCAGCGGCAGGCCGGGTTCCTCGCCCAGGCCTATCCGAACGTGTACTTCGACGTGGGCCTGGGCGTCACCTACACCGGCGCGCGCAGCGCCGGGCTGGTGGCGGAGAGCCTGGAGCTGGCGCCGTTCGCCAAGATCCTCTTCTCCTCCGACGCCTGGGGGCCCGCCGAGCTGCACCATCTCGGGGCCGAGCTGTGGCGGCGGGCGATGGGGCGGGTGCTCGGCGGCCTCGTGGCCGACGGCGAGTGGTCGGCCGCGCAGGCGGTGCGGGTGGCGACCATGGTGGGGGCCGAGAACGCCCGCCGCGTGTACGACCTGGGCCCGGGAACGTGAGGAACGCGGAGGAATGGGCAGGCGGGGGAGACAGGAGTGACGAGGGGAGTACGTGAGTGAGTCCGGGGGAACTGCTGCGCGAGGCGCTGCGGGCCGAGCTGCCCGCGGCCGCGGAGCTCAGACGGGAGCTGCACGCGCAGCCGTGCGTGTCGGGCAAGGAGGGGCCGACGCTCAAGCGGGTGCTCGACGCGCTGTCGGGCGGCCTCGTGGAGTACGTGGCCGGCACCGGCGCCGTGATCAGGATCGGCGGCCCCGGCCCCGCGGTCGGCGTGCGCGGGGAGCTCGACGCGCTGCCGATCGCCGAGCGCACCAGCGTCCGCTGGGCCGCCACGAACGGCGCCATGCACGCCTGCGGCCACGACGTGCACCTGGCCGCCGTCGTCGCCCTGGCCCGCGCGGTCTCGAAGGTCCGCGCCGCTGTGGACGAGGGCGTGGATTCCCCCGAGAAGACGGCCTACTGGAGCTGGGACGCCGTCGCGCCGCTGGTCGTGGTGCTGCAGCCGCGCGAGGAGACGAACCCCTCCGGCGCCTTCGACGTGGTCGAGTCCGGCGTGCTCGACCGCCACCAGGTACGGGCCATGATCGGTGCGCACGTCCAGCCCGTGCTCGCCTCCGGCGTGATGTCCTGCACGCCGGGCGCGGTCAACGCCTCGGCCGACGAGTTCGAGCTGACCGTCAGGGGTGCCGAGGGCCACGCCGCCTACCCCCACCTGGCCCGCGACCCGGTCGTCGCCATGTCCCAGATCATCGTGGCCGCCCAGCAACTGGTCAGCCGGGCCGCCGACCCGATGGTGCCCACCGTGGTCACGTTCGGCATGGTCAACGCCGGTACGGCGCCGAACGCCATCCCCGGCGAGGCCGTGGCCAGGGGGACGCTGCGGACCATGTCCGAGTCGTGGCGCCGCGGCCTGCACGACCGGTTCACCCAGGTGGCCGAGGACGTGGCCAGGGCGCACGGCTGCCACGGCGAGGTGCGCGTGCTGCTGGGCGAGCCGGTGCTCGCCAACGACCCCGCGCTGGCCGTACAGAGCGGGGAACTGCTGCGGCACCAGGGCTGGACGGTCACCGAGGAGCTGCGCTCGTGCGGCGCGGACGACTTCGCGGCCTACGCGTCGGTGATGCCGTCGTTGATGATGTTCGTCGGCGTCGACACCGGCGCCGGGTTGCACAGCCCGGACTTCCTGCCGCGCGAGGACGCCGTGGCGGCCACGGCCGAGGCGCTGCTGGCCGGATATCTCACGGCGGGGGGTCGTCCAGCACGCGCGGGATGATGTCGACGAGCAGCCCGACCAGCGCCTCCTCCAGGAACACGTGCACCTGACGCCGGGTCAGCCGCCCGCGCCTGAGCCACTCCGACGAGGTGGCCTCCGCCATGCCGCTGAACCCGCGCAGCATCCCGCGCACCTCCGGCCGTGACCGGGCCACCGGCCCGAGGCCGACCACCTCGATGATGTGGTCCACCACCCGCTCCCTGGCCGCGTCGACGATCCGCTCCAGCTCGGGGTCGCCGCCCGTGCCCAGGGCGGCCAGCCAGGTCTCCTGGTTGCGTTCGAGCAGCTCCAGCCAGCCGTGGACGCTCTCGCAGACCCGGTCGCGCACGCTCGCGCCCTCGACGTACTCGGGCACCGGCACCGGCGGCACGCTCAGCAGCTCGGCCACCGCCGCCAGATAGAGCTCGCGCTTGGTGCCGAAGTAGTGGTTGAGCAGCCCCCGGCTGACCCCGGCCGCGGCCGCGATCTCGGTGTTGGACACCTCCCCGTAGGGACGCTCGCGGAACATCGTCCGCGCGCGGTCCAGGATCTGCTGCCGGCGGTCGTCGGGGTCCATCCGTTCCACGCCGGATTTTTTCCCGGTTGGCGCTCCGTCAATCCCTATTGGCGGAGCGCCAACAACGTGTTACGAATCTCTGCAAAGCCACCTCACGCCTTGGAGGCGACATGAGTGAGGGGACGCGCAGAGACTTCTTCAAGATCACCGCAGCGGCCGCGACCGTCGGCGTCCTGGGCGCCGCGCAGGCGCCGGGGAAGCGGGTGGCCGTCCTGGGCGGCGGTGTGGCCGGGCTGTCGGCCGCGCACGAGCTGATCGAACGCGGCTTCGAGGTCACCGTGTACGAGCGCAAGGCCCTGGGCGGCAAGGCCCGCAGCATCGAGGCGCCCGGCGGGTTACCCGGCGAGCACGGCTTCCGCTTCTTCCCCGGCTTCTACTTCGACCTCACCGACACGATGCGGCGCATTCCGTTCCCCGGCAACGCCCAGGGCTGCTGGGGCAACCTGACCCGCGCCACCTCCTACCTGCTGGCCCGCCAGGACCGCCCTGACCTGACCGCGCCCTTCCCGTTCCCCCTGCCGACCAACCCCAGCATCTACTCGCTCGGCAGCCTCATCTCGACGCTGATCTCCGGTCTGCAGACCGTCTACAAGATCTCGCTGACCGAGGCGTCGTTCTTCGCGCAGAAGATCGCCGTGTACGCCACCAGCAGCGACGAACGGCGCCTCGGCCAGTGGGACCGCATCACCTGGGCCGACTTCATCCGGGCCGACTGGTTCTCCGACGAGTACAACAAGATCGTCGCCGACGGCACCGTACGCAACCTCGCGGCCACCAAGTCCAAGGACGCCAGCACCCACTCGATCGGCCTGGTCGGCGAGGCGACGCTGTGGAGCGCCCTCGGCCTCGGCAACGAGCCCGGCGGATCGATCGACCGGGTGCTCGACGGTGCCACCAGCGAGATGTGGATCGACCCGTGGGTGGCCTACCTCCGCTCGAAGGGCGTCCAGTTCAACGTCGGCTGGACCGTGGACGGCCTCACCCTGTCCGGCGGGCGGATCATCGGGGCGACGGCCGGGGCCGCGGGGACGATCAGCGCCGACTGGTTCATCGTCGCCATGCCGTCGGAGCGCGCCACCCGGCTCATCACGCCCGCGCTGGTCGCCGCCGACCCCAGGCTGGCCGGGATCGCCCGGCTGCGGCAGGACTGGATGAACGGCCTGATGTTCTACCTCAAGAAGGAGCTGCCGCTGACCCCCGGCCACGTCAACTACGTCGACTCCGCCTGGGCCGTCACCTCGATCAGCCAGGCCCAGTTCTGGAACCGCGACTTCTCGACGTACGGCGACGGCACCGTCAAGGACTGCCTGTCCACGATCATCTCCGACTGGTTCACGCCGGGCACGTTCAACGGCAAGCAGGCCAAGGACTGCACGCCGCAGGAGATCGCCACCGAGGCCTGGAGCGAGATCAAGGCCCACATCCCCGAGGTCACCGACGACCTGCTCCACTCCTGGTTCCTCGACCCGGCGATCCAGAGCGGCACGAACGACGAGCCGCTGTTCATCCAGCACCCCGGCTCCTGGAGCGACCGGCCCGACTCCAGGACCGCCATCCCGAACCTGTTCCTGGCCGGGGACTGGGTCCGCACGCCGATCAACGTCACCACCATGGAAGGCGCGAACCAGGGGGCCCGCCAGGCGGTCAACGCCCTGCTGGACGCCGCCGGGTCCAGCGCGGCGCGGTGTTCGGTGCATCAGCTCTACCGCTCGCCGCTGTTCGAGCTGGACAAGGCCGAGGACAAGCTGCGGTACCGGCTCGGCCTGCCCAACAAGTGGGACATCCGCGACACCCGATGGCCATGACGGAGGGGCTTTCGCCACGTCCGGTGGCCGCGACCGAGGGACGTGCGCGGCGCTCGGTGGCCGCGACGGACGCTGACGTCGTGATCGTCGGCGCCAGGTGTGCGGGGTCGGCCGCCGCCATCGCCCTGGCGAAGGCGGGGCGAAAGGTCATCGCGGTCGACTCCGCGCGTTTCCCCTCGCCGACGATCTCCACCCACCTCATGTGGCCGGGCGGCCTGGCCGAGCTCGCCCGGCTCGGCGCGCTGGACCGGGTGGCGGCGCTGGGGGCGCCCCGGCTGCCGCTGGCCTCCGTCGATATCCCGGGCGTGCGGGCCGCCGGCGGGTACAGCGCCGTCGACGGTATCTCGTACGCGATGTGCGTCCGGCGGGCCGGGCTGGATCTGGCGCTCGTGGAGACCGCCCGGTCGGCGGGGGCGGAGGTGCGTGAGGGGACCCGGGTGACCGGGCTGCTCTCCGCCGAGGGGCGGGTCGCCGGGGTCGAGGTGAACGAGCGAGGCGGGCGCTCCTACGCGCTGCGCGCGCCGGTCGTCGTCGGGGCCGACGGCCGGCGGTCCACGGTGGCCCGTCTCGTCGGGGCGGCTGACCCGTACCTGAGCCGGAGGGACGGACGGGCCTGCTACTACGCCTACTTCGATGATCCGCACGAGGCGCTGCGGGCGGTCGCGTCGCAGTGGCGGCAGGGGGCGGAGCTGGGGACCGCCTTTCCGTGCGACGGTGGGCTGACGTTGGTGCTGCTGATGCCGCCGGACGCACGCGCCGCCAATTTCCGGAAATATCCCGAGAAGGAGTACGACAGGACGATCGATGAGCTGTTGCCGGGTTTGGGGGAGCGGTTGCGGGGGTGTGCGCGGCGGTCTCGCGTGTTCGGCGCGGCGGGGCTGGAGTCGTACTTCCGGGTGTCGGCGGGGCCGGGATGGGCGCTGGTCGGAGACGCCGGGCACTTCAAGGACCCGGTCACCGCGCAGGGCATTCGCGACGCCCTCCGTTTCGGCCGCCTCCTGGGGGAGTCGCTCGCGGGCCTGCCCGACGGTTCGGGTCCTGTCAATACCGGCGTTTCTGGTGGTATGGGCGGTACGGATGCGGTGCTCGCGGAGTGGGAGCGGCGGCGGGACCGGGAGTGCCTGGAGGCGTTCTACTGGACCGACCGCACCGGCCGCGCGGACCCGGTCGGCCCGCTCGACGTCGAGATGCATCGCGCCCTGCGCGCCGACCCCGCCCTGATGACCCGTTTCCTCGACGTCTACTCCCGGATCATCCGCCCGGCCGAGGCGCTCACCACGCCGCGCCTCGCCGGTTGGACGGCCCGAGCGCTGCTGCGCCCCGGCACCGATCGCCCGGCACTGCTGCGGTTCGTGGCCAGGACCGTCCGCGAGCTCCGGCAGGAGAACAAGCAGGTGAACCGGCGCAGACTCGGGCTGAGCAGTACGGACACGAAACTCATCGCTGACGAAACCGCCCAGAACCTTTAGGCTCATCGACGATGGATCTCGAAAACTTCGCCCCTGGTTCGGGTCGCCTCGACCCCAGGGCCGCACTCCGTTCTGACGCCCGTTCCTTCGACCTGAACGGCGACTGGCGCTTCCGCCTCTCGCCGAGCGCGAACCTGCCCGACGACTTCGCCGACCCCGGCTACGACGACTCGGCCTGGGACTCCCTGCCGGTGCCGTCGCACTGGCAACTGCACGGGCACGGCTCGCCCGCCTACACCAACGTCGTCTACCCCTTCCCCGTCGACCCGCCGCACGTGCCGAACGAGAACCCGACCGGCGACCACCGCCGCACCTTCGACCTGCCCGAGGGCTGGACCGGCGGGCGGCTGCGGTTCGAGGGCGTGGAGTCCTTCGCCAGGGTCTGGCTGAACGGCCACGAGCTGGGCTTCTCGACCGGCAGCCGCCTGCCGGTCGAGTTCGACGCCGGACCGTGGCTGGTGCCGGGCCGCAACGTGCTCGCCGTCCGCGTTCACCAGTGGTCGGCCGCCTCCTACCTGGAAGACCAGGACATGTGGTGGCTGCCCGGCATCTTCCGGGACGTGTCGCTGACCCGCTCGGCCGCCGACGTCTTCGTCCACGCCTCCTATGCCGACGGTCACGGCACGCTGAGCTTCGACGGCCCCGGACGGCTCGCCATCGCGGAGCTCGGCATCGCCGACCTGGCGCCCGGCACCGAGATCACCGTCGACGCCGAGCCGTGGACGGCTGAGACGCCCCGCCTGTACGAGGCAGTCGTCACGCTGCCCGACGAGTCCGTACGGGTGCGCGTCGGGTTCCGGACGATCTCCATCGAGGACGGGGTGCTGCTGGCCAACGGCCGTCCCCTGCTGTTCAAGGGCGTGAACCGGCACGAGTTCCACCCCGAGCACGGCCGCGCCGTACCGTACGAGACCATGCGCGCCGACGTCCTGCTGATGAAGCGCCACAACGTCAACGCGGTCAGGACCAGCCACTACCCGCCGCACCCCGACTTCCTCGACCTCTGCGACGAGCTGGGTCTCTGGGTGATCGACGAGTGCGACCTGGAGACGCACGGCTTCGGCGAGGTCGGCTGGCGCGCCAACCCCACGGACGACCCGCGCTGGGCCGAGGCGTTGCTGGACCGGATGCGCCGCACGGTCGAACGCGACAAGAACCACCCGAGCGTGATCATGTGGTCCCTCGGCAACGAGGCCGGAGTCGGCCGCAACCTGGCCGTCATGGCCGACTGGACCCGGCAGCGCGACCCGTCGCGGCCGATCCACTACGAGGGCGACCGTTCCTGCGCCGACACCGACGTGTACTCGCGGATGTACGCCTCGCATGCCGAGGTTGAGGCCATCGGGCAGGGGGTGGAGGAGCCGCTGTCCGACCCCGAACTGGACGCGCGGCGGCGGGCGATGCCGTTCCTGCAGTGCGAGTACGCCCACGCGATGGGTAACGGGCCCGGCGGCCTGGCCGACTACCAGGAGCTGTTCGAGCGGTACCCGCGGCTGGCCGGCGGGTTCATCTGGGAGTGGATCGATCACGGGCTGGCCCACCCGTCGTTCGAGTACGCGTACGGCGGCGACTACGGCGAGCCGGTGCACGACGGGAACTTCGTGATCGACGGGCTGCTGTTCCCCGACCGGACGCCCTCGCCGGGGCTGCTGGACCTGAAGAAGGTGTTCGAGCCGGTCCGGTTCGAGTTCGCGGAGCAGGTCGTGCGGGTGGCGAACCACCACGGATACCGCGACCTGTCGCACCTGGGATTCGTCGCGGTGGTCGAGGAGGAGGGCGTGCCGGTCGCCGAGTTCCCGCTCGACGTGCCCGCGGCGGGGGGCGAGGTCAAGCTGCCCGACCTGCCTGCCGGGGAGGGGGAGCGCTGGCTGACGGTACGGGCCGTGCTCGCCGCCGACCAGCCATGGGCCGATGCGGGCCACGAGGTGGCCTGGGGCCAGACCCGTCTGTCACCTGAATCCGGGGAGAGCCTGGCATCTGGCGTCCAGGAACAGGCTCGCCCGGCATCCGAGGCCGGAGGCGCGGGGGCTGTGGCGGACTCGGGCTCCGGAGCTACGGCGAGCTCGGGCTCCGGAGCTGTGGCGGGCTTGGACTTCGACCCCGCTACCGGGCGGCTCACCCGCCTGTTCGGGATCGAGGTCGAGGGGCCGCGGCTGGATCTGTGGCGGGCGCCGATCGACAACGACACCTACGGCGGTCTGGCGGACCGGTGGCGGAACCTCGGCCTGCACCGGCTCACCCACCGGGTGGACGCCATAGAGACCGGCGACGGGCTCACCGTACGCGCCAGGGTCGCACCGGCGGCCACCGACCTGGGCCTGCACGTCGTCTACCGATGGGTGGCGACAGACGGCGGGCTGGAGCTGACGGTGGACGTCGAGCCGGACGGCGACTGGACCGAACCCCTCCCGAGGCTCGGCGTCGTCATGGCGCTGCCTGCTGCGTTCGGCGACGTCACCTGGTTCGGCAGGGGCCCCGGCGAGGCGTACCCCGACACCGGCATGGCCGCCAGGGTCGGCCGCTGGTCCGCCACCGTGGAGGACCTGCAGACGCCGTACGTCTACCCGCAGGAGAACGGGCACCGGGCAGATGTCCGGTGGGCCGAGCTGACCAGCCCGTCCGGGGGCATCAGGGTGACGGGCGACCCGGTCTTCGGCCTGACCGCCCGCCGCTGGACCACCGCGGAACTGGAGGCGGCCCGCCACCGGCCCGACCTGAAGCCGGGTGACCGGGTGCACGTCAACCTGGACCTCGCCCAGCACGGGGTGGGCACCGCGTCGTGCGGCCCGGCCACTCTGCCGCAGTACGAGCTCCAGGCGCGGCCGGTCACCTTCCGCCTCCGCTTCGACCCCGCTGGACCATCCAACGTCTGACGGCCCGGGGCCTGATAGCCGTCGGTTTGACGGCCCCGGGTTGGATGGCCCGGGGTCTGACGGCCATCAGCCCGACGGGCCGGGGTCTGATGGGCCGGGGCCGAGGGCCCGGGACGGTCGTGTGCCGAGTCCCCGGGCTGGTCCCGCGCGCCTGCCGTTCCCCGCCACCGCCAGCCCCCAGCCCACCGCGAATCCCTTTCTGCTCTGCCACAACCCCCCGCTGCCGCAAGGAGACGTCTTGGATGCCAAGCAGTACATGGCCGGTGTGTTCGACCGCGCGTCCGGCACCTACGAACAGGTCGGCGTGCCGTTCTTCGCCCCCGTGGCCGCCGAGCTGGTACGACAGGCCGCCCCGGAGCCGGGCGACCGGGTACTGGACGCCGGATGCGGCACCGGCGCCTCGCTCGTCCCGGCGGCCGGAGCGGTCGGGCCGACCGGCCGGGTGGTCGGGCTGGACCTCGCGCCGGGGATGGTCGCCGCCACCGCCGCCGAGATCGAACGGCACGGCCTGACCCACGCCACAGTCCTCCAGGGTGACGCCGAACGGGCCGAGCAACTCCTGCCCGGGGAGCGGTTCGACGTCGTCCTGGCCGGGATGATGCTGTACTTCCTGCCCGACCCGCTGACCGCCGTACGCTCCATGACCGGCCTGCTCCGGCCCGGCGGCCGGCTGGCCGCCAGCCTGCTGGCCCAGGCGAGCCCGGCCGAAACCGAGCTGCTCGGCCTGGTGGCGCGGGCCCTGGCCCCGTTCACCACAGCCGCGGGCACCGCCCCCTTCCACCGCACCCTCAGCACGGCCGAGGAACTGACCGAGCTGCTAACAGAGGGCGGCCTGGACGGGGTCCGCTGCGAGGACGTGGTGTTCGAGGTGATCGTCGAGGCCGGGCAGGTATGGGACTGGCTGTGGTCGGCCGCCCGCCGCGCCTCCCTGGAGACCATCCCCGAATACCTGCACCGGGAGGCCAGGGCGGCCCTGGAAGACGCCCTGGCGTACAAGACGTTCGTGCTACCCCGCACGGTCCGATTCGCCACCGGAACCCGCACCTGACGGGACACGACGGCCCCGGGCGGAGCGCCGGGGCCTCGTGGTCAGTCGAACAGGCCGTTCTTCGCGCCGTTTATGAACTTGTCCCAGACGGCCCGGCGGAGGACCCACGGCTGGATGTCGGGCTGCTCCGTGTCGCGCAGGGCGACGCGGCCGTCGGACAGGTGCTTGGCCTCCAGGCACTCGCCGCCCTGGCCACTTGATGCGGTGATCCATCCTGCTGGATCCGCGATCTCCCTGGTGATTCTTTCGCTCAGCTCCACGCTGCAACTCTCCCCTTGATGCGCTGCATTGAGAGGTACTCGGGGAGCGCCGCCTTACGCACGCATTCGAGCCTGGCCACGAGCCGTTTGATCTCTTCGGGTTTGTCGACGACGCGACCGTGAAGGGCTGATTCGACGTACGCGGCGATCGGCACTCCGTTCTCCTGCGCCAAGACAACCGGGCCCACCAGCACTGCCGTACACGAGGCCTCGTACGGGACGAGTTGGACGCTGAACCAGTTGTTCTCGGCCATGACGATCAGATGTTCCAGCTGGCGACGGGTCACAGAACCGTCTCCAATCGGACGATACAGGATGCTTTCGTCGATGACGGCGAGGTATTGGGGCGGCTCGGGCCGGACAAAGATGGCCTGCCGTTCCAAGCGGGCGTGGACTGCCTCCTCCACCTGTTGAGGCGTCGCGTCCGGTTCCCCGGAGAAGATCGCGCGAGCGTACTCCTCGGTCTGCGCCAGCCCTGGCACGATCAGCGGGGCGACGCTGATGATCTGATCTGCCTTCCGCTCGATCGGCGGCCACTGCCGATACCAGTCAGGCATGCCCTTGCCGCTGATGGCCGGCCAGTAGGTGAGCAACGCACCCTCCAGGCCGAGCGCCTTTTCGCAGAGCTCTATCAATTCGCGTGTGGGATTCTCGTCGCCGCGCTCCACGTTGCCGATGCGGCTTTTGCTGTAGCCAATGCGGTCGGCGAGCTGGCTCTGAGTCAAATTTGCGGCGAGTCGGTATTTACGTAGTTCCGCGCCGAAACGCGCTGTTGGGCTGGCGGTCGGGTCCAGCTCTTTAAGTGGTGGCATCACTGCTCCCTGCGCCAGGTCCATTCCAGCTTTCTGGTTTAGTGCCAGTGAAAGTCTGGGACCGCTCTGGGACTTTTCTCGCACACAAGTAGCTCGTTGCGAGCAGCGTTGTGAAGTGGTTGGCGGCAGATAGTAGGCCGCCGTCTATATGGCAGGGGCTGGCGAGATCTTTGCTGGCATATGCGGGGAAGTGGATGTTTGGGACAAAAGGTGGCGAAAAATGGCAGCGCTTGACATGCGGATGGTCGGCGATATGAGGTTTCCCGGTCGTCCGGACATTATGAGTGATGTACGGATTTATGCGACGCGGTGGCTCGTTGTCGAACGTCCCGAGACCGCCGAGGACGAAGATCTCCTGGATAATCTGCGCCTCCTGGCCACCGAACTTTCGGCCAATGCCATAAAGCACACGATCTCCGGCCGATGGAGACGCGGATCGTTCCGGGTCCGCATGCGGCTGGACCCCCGACGGGTCCGCGTCGAGGTGATGGACCAGGGATGGTGGTCGAGGCCACGCCTCCGCAACGACCTCAGCGAGACCAGCGGCCGTGGCCTGCACATCGTGGAGGCCCTGGCCGCGACATGGGGCGTCAGACGGCGGTGGTTCGGGCGCGCGGTGTGGTTCGAACTCCCCATCCCGTCCCAGGCGCCCTCGCCGCCGCGTGAACGAAATGACGTTTGCCGGACGTCGATCAGGCTCCCGTGCCTTCCGCAAGGCTTTTGGGCATGGGATGATGCGGGCCGCGACCCGGTGCCGGAGTAAGCGGCGACAGGTAGGCCCGATACAACACCTGCTGGAGCAAGCTCGTAGGCGTCGGTGAATGCATCAAAAAGGGGGAGAACGTCCGACCGCAGGTTGAGGACGGTGTACATCTGTACTCAGCAAAACCGGGCCGAGAAGGCTGAACGCGTATGTCCCTGCGCCGGGAGCTATTAGGCTAACGGATGCCCATAGAGCTTGATCGGTCGGCGTGCGGGCGTACAAAGAGAGCTGAACAGCGAATGTATCACCCGCCTGTCGGCTCCCGCCCACCATCGAGAGGATCATGATGCAGTCTGCGGCAGACGAGCCGGGTCGCACTTTCCGCGAGGCCTGGATCGCCGGGGTGAACAAGCACTACCCTGGCGAACCCAAGCCGTCCTACGTCACTCCTTGGGAGGAGACGCCCGAATGGGAACGTGAAGCTGCTGCCGCCGTCTACAGCCAAGTGCGGACCTTCGTCGAGATCAGCGCTGGCAGCACCGCGAAGCTGACCCGCGAACAGAGAGGCCGTTTCGTGGCCCTGTGCTGGATCGCTCAAATCTATAAGCACATTGAAACTCCAAAGCCGTCTTATGTGGCCGATTGGGAGTATCTTCCCGAGTGGCAGCGTGAGACCGACGCGGATATTTTTGAACGTATCGAAGATGACGCTTCGCCGACAGGCTGAGGCACTGCAGCCACTACTCGGGCGTCGCACCGTTGTCCGCTGCGAGGACGTGGTGTTCGAGGTGGTCGTCGAGGCCTTACGCGGTCGGCCTGTGCCGGACCGTGGCGCAGATGCTGCGGTCCGTGCGGGTCGCGTTCACCGGGCCCCGCAGATGAGGTGACTCGGCTCGGCTCCTTATCGTGGGCGACGCAGCCCGCGCAGGAAGTTCCATAGTGGGGAACGGGGTGCCGGTTGTCCGGCGGCCTCGTCCGCTGGGGACGGCTGCGCGTCGGCGGGACCGGTGGTAGGTGCGTGGATGTGGTCGGCGGCGAGTTGGTACTGGACGGGCAGGGACCGCAGCGCTCGCATGAAGGGGGATGGGCGCCAGGGCAGCTGGTCGGCTGGAAGTGCGAGCTTGATCTTGGAGAATCGGTCGAAGAGTCGGCGTACGGCGATGATGGTGATCTGGGTCGCCAGCCGTTGGCCCAGGCAGCTGTGTGGTCCCGCTCCCCATGCCATGTGTGCGCGGGTGCTGCGGATGGCCTGGCGATCGATCGCCCCGGCGAACCGTGGGTCGGCGTGGGCGGCCGCGACGGAGAGCATCACCGGATCGCCGGCGGCGATCGTGTAGTTGCCCAGTTTCACGTCCGTCATCGGGAAGCGGAAGGTCAGGTTGGCCATCGGCGGATTGAGCAGGGCGACCCGGTTCACCGTCTCGTCGATGGATCCCACCGACAGGCTCTCGCGGACATCCGGGTTGGAGATGACCTCGACGACCACGTTGCAGACGAGGCTGGCGGTGAAGTCCAGCAGGCCGGGCAGCATGAGGAGCTCGCGGGCCAGCTCGTCCAGGGTGAAGTCCGGCTTGGCCTGGATCATGTAGGAGGGCAGGTCGTCTCCGGGATGGTCGCGCTTGGTGGCCGCGAGTTCCCTCATGGCGGCGTACAGGCGCTCGAACGCCGCGGGCGCGTCGGGCCCGGCGTCGATCATCCGCCAGATGTCCATCACCACGTCCTCGCCGCGCGCCGCGGTGAAGCCGAGCAGGCGGTTGGCGACCATCAGCGGGAGCGGCCGCGCGTACTGCGCGGCCAGGTCCGCCCATCCGGTGGAGCCGCCTTCCGCCAGCACGTCGAGGAGGTCGTCGGCGTAGCGCACGATGGCGTGTTCCAACTTCTTCGCCTGCGCTTGGGACGGTTCCTGGAACGGTACGAGCGCGCTGGTCCACGCGGCCCGCAACTCGTGCTGCGCGGTGCCCTCCTGGAATGCCGAGCTGTTGACCTGGAAGACGGGGAGCAGGGGCCAGTCCGCCGGTACCCGGCCCTCCACGTAGGCGTGCCACCGGTCCACATGCTTGCTCCAGATGCCGCCCGAGTTCTGCAGGACGCGCAGCACGTCCTCATAGCCGAGGACGAACCAGACCGGCACCCCGAGGAGATCGACCGGGGCGACCGGTCCGTACTTGGCGCGCAGGCGTTCGTGCACGAGCGCGGGATCGGCGTCGTAGTCCCTGGTCAGCAGCGGTTCTATGGACGTCGGCGCTGGTACTTCGGTGGGCTGCTGGGGCCACGTGCCACGGGTCACGGGGACGTACTACCTCTCTGGTTGCCGCTCCCTCCGCACGAATGACGCGTTCTGGGAGCTTTCCGCCGATTAGCTCAAGAGGTCAGTAAGCATCACGTATACCGGCGGTGACGGCAAGTACTCAGAGTGTGAATCGCGAATGTCAGACAGCCCGGGCGATGCAGATGCGTGCGTTCAGTCGCGGCCCCGCCTCGTAGAACATGTACGACACACCGTCCTGGGTGCCGAACGACGGCGCCGCCACCCTGCCGTTGTCCGAGGCGATCGGGGAGTGGAAGACGCCGAGGTGCGTCTCCTTGTCGAACGCGTTGCCGACCTCGGTGATCCGCATCATGCCGTCGTTTCCGTGGTAGGCCACGTAGGTGGTTCCGTTGCGTTTGACGAGGGTGGCGCCGGAGATGTCGGTCAGGCCGTCGGGTTCGGGGTTCACCAGCGGGGTCGCGCTGAACTGCCAGCCGTCCCAGCCGTTGGGCGACCAGCCGTAGAAGATGCGGCGGCCGTTGCGCACCCCCATGAAGGTCATCACGTACTTGTTGTTCCGGCCGGGCAGCGCATGCTCGAAGACCCGCGCGTAGGAGGTCTCGGAGGTGCCGGGCACCAGGCGGGTGCTCAGGATCGGGGTCTCGTCGGTGAAGGTGACGCCGTCGGTGGAGCGGGCCACGCGCGTGGTGTAGTTCTCGCCGTGGAAGTAGCAGAAGAACTGCCGGGTGGCGGCGTCCCAGGTCACGTGAGGTGAGGACACGTGTGAGACCGTGGCGGTCGGCAGGTGGTTGTCGATGAGCGGGTTGCCCGAGTAGTCGTTGAAGGGGCCGGTCAGGGAGTTGGCGAAGGCCACGCAGATGCCGCCCGGCTCCTCATGCGGGGCGTAGTAGAGGTAGTAGCGCGCTCGGGGATCGCTGAGCTTGTCGTACACCCCTCTGATGCAGGGGAAGATGAACTCCCCCGTCGGGTTGTGGCTGAGCGGCAGGGCCAGCGCGTCGCGCAGGTACCGGTAGGTCGGCATCCCGGCCGGGCCCGCCGCCGCGCTCGCGGCCGGTCCGAGGCTCAGGCCTGCGGCCACGCCCGCCGCCGCGCCCAGTAACACGGTCCGCCGTCGGATCAATGGCTGGGGAGTGTCCACTTCGACTCCTTCACGCTGCGTCGCGGTGCGGATTCACACGCTCTCCCCAGGCGGAACGCCGTGTCAAGATGCTAATGCGAATTATCACCGGGAAATCCACTCTTGACAGCACGGGGTGCCGTGCGAAAGATAAGGCCCTACCAACTTGCTAATGCGCATTGCCGAATCATGGGAGAACACAGACGGTGACCGGCCCGGGCCGACGTCTCACGCAGCAGGACATCGCCAAGATGGCCGGCGTGAGCCAGACAACGGTGTCCCTCGTGCTCAACAAGCGCGGCGACGCCGAGGTGCGGATCGCCCCCGAGACCCGCGAAAGGGTCCTGCGGGTGATCAAGGAGACCGGCTACGTGGCCGATCCCGCCGCGCGGCGGCTCGCCGACGGCCGCAACCGCATCCTCGGCGTGTTCACCTACGAGGCGGTCTTCCCCACCGAGAGCGCCGACTTCTACCACCCGTTCCTGGTCGGCATCGAGGAGTGCGCCGAGGAGATCGGCTGCGACCTGCTGCTGTTCACCAGCGCCAGGGCGGTCTCGGGGGCGCGACGGCAGATCTTCAACGAGGAGAGCCGCGTGCGGCTGGCCGACGGCTGCCTGCTGCTGGGCCGTACGGTCGACCGTGACGACCTGGCCCGGCTGCTGGCGGAAGGGATCCCGTTCGTCTCCGTCGGCCGCCGCGACGACGCGGGCGGGCCGGTGCCGTACGTGGGAGCCGACTACCCACCGGCGGTCCGGGCACTGGTCGAGCGGGCGGTGGCCCTCGGCCATCGGCGGCTGGCCTATGTCGGGGCGGGCACGGGCGGCGAGTCCAGGGCCGACCGCCTGCGCGGGTTCCAGGAGGGTGTGGCGGCCAACGGCGCCGACGGCCGCCACCTCCCGCCCGAGGCACCTCTGGAGGACCTGGTCGCGGCCGGGGTGACGGCGGTCTTCGTCGAGGAGCACGCCGACTGCGTCGCGCTCGCCAGAGCGGCCAGGGAGCGCGACATGGAGATTCCCCGCGACCTGTCCATCCTCACCCTGGGCGCGTTCACCCGGCCCGTCGAGGCCGACACCGACTTCACGGGATTCCGCATCCCCAGGCGCGAGATGGGCCACAGAGCCGTACAACTGCTGGCCGGAGTGCTGGAGACCGGCGGGACCCCACAAGAACTGCTGCCCTGCGAGCTGATCGCCGGCAGCACGCTGGCTCCGGCATCCGGAATATGACAGGAGATCCCTACGTGGTTGAGATATCGGCAGACGCGGTCATCGTCGGCGGCGGGCTGGGTGGCGTCGCCGCCGCGCTGGCCCTGCTGCGGGCCGGCCGCACGGTGGTCCTCACGGAGGAACACGACTGGCTCGGCGGCCAGCTCACCAGTCAGGCCGTCCCGCCCGACGAGCACTCCTGGGTGGAGCGGTTCGGTGTCACGGCGAGCTATCGGACCCTGCGCGAAGGCATCCGGCAGTACTACCGCGACCACTACCCGCTCACCGAACGGGCGCGGGCGCAGCGGGAGTTCAACCCGGGAGCCGGTCACGTGAGCCGCCTGTGCCACGAGCCCAGGGTCGCGGTCGCGGTGATCGAGGCGATGCTCGCCCCCTACCGGGGCTCGGGCCGGTTACGGGTGCTGCAGCCGTACCGGCCGGTGGGCGCGGAGGTGGATGGCGACCGCGTCACTTCGGTACGGCTGGCACATCGTGACAATGACGCCGAGCAGATCGTGCTGCGCGCGCCGTACGTGCTGGACGCGACCGAGACCGGCGAACTGCTGCCCCTGACGGGCACCGAGTACGTCACCGGATTCGAGTCGCAGTCCGAAACAGGCGAGCCGAGCGCGCCCGCCGAGGCGCAGCCGCTGAACATGCAGGCCGTCTCCGTCTGCTTCGCGGTCGACCACGTCGACGGTGACCACACGATCGACCGGCCCGCCTCCTACGACTTCTGGCGAGCGTACGAGCCGCCCTTCTGGGGCGACAAGCTGCTGTCGTGGCGGTGCCCCAACCCGCGCACTCTCGCGATCATGGAACGTTCCTTCACCCCCAATCCCGACGACGACCCCCAGCTCGTCGAGGCCGACCAGCGCGTCAACCCGGGCGACGCCAACCTGTGGACCTTCCGCAGGATCGCCGCGCGCCGCAACTTCACGCAGGGCGCCTACGCCAGCGACATCACCCTGGTCAACTGGCCGATGATCGACTACCTGGAGGGTCCGGTCATCGACGTGCCGGACGCCGACCGGCACCTGGCGGCCGCCCGCGAGCTGTCCCTGTCGGTGCTGTACTGGCTGCAGACCGAGGCCCCCCGCCACGACGGCGGCACCGGATACCCGGGCCTGCGGCCGCGCGGCGACGTCACCGGCAGCGCCGACGGACTCGCCCAGGCCCCCTACATCCGCGAGTCCCGGCGCATCCGGGCCCTGACCACCGTCGCCGAACAGGACCTGTCGGTGGCGATACGCGGCGACAAGGGCGCCGTCTCCTATCACGACTCCGTGGGCGTGGGCATGTACCGCATCGACCTGCACCCGTCGACCGGCGGCGACAACTACATCGACGTCGCCTGCTCCCCGTTCGAGATCCCCCTCGGGGCGCTGATCCCGCAGCGGATGACCAACCTGCTGCCAGCCGGCAAGAACATCGGCACCACCCACATCACCAACGGCGCCTACCGCCTGCATCCGGTGGAGTGGAACGTCGGCGAGGCGGCCGGCGCGCTCGCCGCCTTCTGCCTGGACCGCGCCACCACGCCGCACGCCGTGCGCGCTGACGACCGGCTCCTGGCCGACTTCCAGCACCGGCTCGTCCGCGACGGCGTGGAGCTGCGCTGGCCCGACGTCACCGGTTACTGAAGCGTCATCGACGGCAAAAGGAGAAACCCCCATGAAAGCACCCGGGAAACTGGCGGCCCTCTCGCTGACCGCCCTCCTCGTGACCACCGCCTGCGGCGGCGGCACCGCGCCGGCCGCGCAGGGCCCGCAGCCGCTGCGCATGTCGATCTGGACCTCCAACGAGGCCCACCTGAAGCTGTTCAACGAGATCGCCGCCGAGTACCGCAAGTCCCACCCGCAGGTCGGGAAGATCACCTTCGACCCCATCCCGTTCGAGAACTACACGACCACGCTGACCACGCAGATCGCCGGCGGCAACCCCCCCGACCTGGCGTGGATCCTGGAGAACTCCGCCCCGGACTTCGTCGGCTCCGGCGCCCTCGTCCCGCTCAAGAGCAAGATCGAGAACGTGGGCGAGCTGGTCCCGGCCGCCACCCGGCTGTGGGAGCGTGACGGAGAGCTGTACGCCTACCCGTTCTCCACCTCGCCCTTCGGCGTCTTCGTCAACACCGACCTGGTCAAGGCCGCGGGCCAGAAGCCGCCGCGCGAGCTGATGAAGGCCGGCCAGTGGGACTGGGAGCACGCCAACGAGATCAACAAGGCCATCGCGGCGAAGGGCAAGAACGGCCTGACCATCCTCAACTTCGACTACAAGGCCTGGGACAACCTCGCCACCGTCTGGCAGGGCTGGGGCGCCAAGGCGTGGAGCGACGACGGCGGCACCTGCCAGTTCAACGCGCCCGAGATGGTCGAGGCCATGACGTTCGTGCACAAGGCGATCTTCACCGACAAGTCCATGCCGGGGCCGGGCACCGCCGTCGACTTCTTCTCCGGCGACACCGCGATGGCCGTCGCCCAGATCTCCCGCGCCGCCATGCTGAAGGACGCGACGTTCAAGTGGGACCTGGTGCCGCTGCCCGCCGGGCCGAAGGGCAAGTACGCGGTCATCGGCCAGGCCGGGATCGGCGTGCTGAAGAAGTCGCCCCGGGCCCAGCAGGCCACCGACTTCCTCGCCTACTTCGCCAACGCCGCCAACGCCGCCAAGCTCGCCGCGTACTTCCCACCCGCGCGCGGCTCGCTGCTGACCGCCGACACCATGGCCAAGACCAGCCCCATGCTGAACGGCGAGCAGCTCCAGGAAGTGGTGATCGACGGCATCCAGAAGGGCGTGGTCAAGCCCAGCCACGCCGGTCAGGCCGAGCTCGCGCAGACCGCCAGGGCCGCCCTCGACCCGCTGTGGAAGCCGGACGCCGACGTCAAGGCGGTGCTGGACGGCGTGTGCGCGAAGATCCAGCCACTGCTGGGCGGATGACATGGCGGCGACGGACCTCCGCGACCGGGTGGCCGTGCGCGCCGCCACCCGGCCCCGCACCTTCTGGACCGTCCCCCGGCGCGACGCCCTCGTCGGCTACCTGCTGATCTCCCCGCAACTCGTGGGCAGCGTGCTGTTCGTCCTGCTGCCGCTCGGCCTGGTCGTCTACTACAGCTTCCAGGAGTGGAACGTGCTGGCGGGCACGTTCGAGTACGCCGGCGCCGAGAACTACGCCAAGCTGCTCGCCGACCCGAAGATGGGGCAGGTGCTGACCAGCACCGCGCTCTTCTCGGCCGGTCTGGTCGTGCTCAACCTCACCCTCGCCCTCACCCTGGCCATCCTGCTCAACCAGCGGCTACGCGGCACCACGTTCTTCCGCACGCTGTTCTTCTCGCCGGTGCTGGTGTCGCTGGTCGCCTGGACGATCGTCTGGCAGTTCCTGCTCCAGCAGGACGGCGGCGTCAACGGCGTGCTCGGCCTGGCGGGCGTCGAGGGCCCCAACTGGCTGCGCGGCGAGACCACCGCCCTGCTGTCGGTCATCGTCGTCCAGGTCGTCAAGAACGTGGGGCTCAACATGGTCCTGTTCCTGGCGGCGCTCCAGGGCGTGCCGCGCCAGCTCTACGAGGCCGCGCAGCTCGACGGCGCCGGCGCCTGGACCCGCTTCCGGCGCATCACGGTGCCGCAGATCAGCCCGACGATCCTGCTCACCTCGATCATCACCGTGGTCGGGTCGCTGCAGGTGTTCGCCCAGATCGCCGTGCTCACCCAGGGCGGGCCCGGCATGTCCACCACGGTCCTCGTCTACTACCTGTACCAGCAGGCCTTCCAGTTCCGGCACCTCGGCTACGGCGCCACCCTGTCGGTCCTGCTGTTCCTGATCGTCGCGGCGCTGACACTGCTGCAGTGGCGGCTGCGCCGGAAGTGGGTCTTCCATGAGTCGTAGGGTCAAGCTCGCGCTGTACGGGCTGATGTGCGTGTTGTGCGTGCCGTTCGTGTTCCCGACCTGGTGGATGGTCACCTCGTCGGTGAAGCCGATCAGCGACATCTTCGCCTTCCCGCCCGCGCTGGTGCCCTCCAGGTTCGACTTCTCCACCTACGGCCGGGTCTTCGAGCTGCAGCCGTTCGGGCAGCAGTATCTCAACAGCCTCTACATCGCGGCGGTGGTGACCGCCGGCACGATGGCGGTGGCCGCGATGGCCGGCTACGCCTTCGCCCGCATCCGCTTCCCCGGTCAGAACGCGCTCTTCCTGGTCGTGCTCGTCGGCCTGCTGATCCCCAGCGAGGTGACGATCGTCCCGCTGTTCCAGATGTTCCACACGGCGGGGCTGACCGACACGCACTGGCCGCTGATCCTGGTGCCGATCCTGGGCGCGCCCGGCGTGCTGGCGACGTTCATCATGCGGCAGTTCTTCATCACGCTGCCCGGCGAGCTGGAGGAGGCCGCCAGGGTCGACGGGCTCGGCCGCTTCGGCACCTTCTACCGGGTGGCGTTGCCGCTGGCCAGGCCCGCGCTCGGCGCCGTCGCCATCTTCACGTTCCTGCACTCGTGGAACCTCTACCTCGAACCCATCGTGTTCCTGTCCACCCCGTCGAAGTTCACCCTGCCGCAGGCGCTCACCCAGTTCGTCGACGCCTACGGCTCGCCCCTGTGGAACGTACAGCTCTCGGCCGCGACGATGACCGCCCTGCCCATCCTGGTCGTCTTCGTGCTGGCCCAGCGGCAGTTCATCGAGGGGCTCGCGCACACCGGTCTGAAAGGCTGACCATGCTCTCTCGCCGAATGCTCTCTCGCCGCACCCTCCTCCGCGCCGCCGCCCTGCTCCCGGCCGTCCCCGTGCTCATGCCCGGCACCGCCTACGCCGATGTGGCGCCATTGCCAGGTCTGGACCGCAGGTTGTTCGCCCCCCACGAGCAGCGTTTCGCGCCGTACCTGGCCACCCTCACGCCCATGGTCAACGACATGGACGACACCGGCTTCTTCGCCGGCGGCTGGTGGCGCTCGCCGGCGGCGCCGTACAACGCCCGCGTGCAGGAGCACGTCTTCACGCTGGCCTGGTTCTACGCCAACGCCCGCCCGTGGAACCCGTACTCCGGAGACCCGAACCTGCTGGCCGCGCTCGACGCGGCGCTCGGCCACTACCTGTCGCTCCAGCACGCCGACGGCTCCTTCCCCGAGTACAACCGCAACGAGCACGGCCTGGCCCCCACCGGGTTCGGCCTCGGCTACCTCGCCAAGACGCTGCGGATCCTGCGCGCGACCGGGGCGCTGCCCACCCGGCAGACCCAGATCAGCGCCGCCTTACGGACGACGATGACGTGGTTCCTCGACCCCGCCAACCGCACCGTCTGGCAGGAGCCCCTCAACTACGCCAACCAGACCGCCTCCGGCCTGGCCGGGGCCACGCACGCGCTCAGCCTCGACCCCGATCCCGCGCTCGCCACGAGCCTGCGCGAGGCGTTCGCCAGGATCGCCGCGACCGGCGTGAGCTCCGCGGGCTTCTTCCACGAGGAGGGCGGCCACGACATGAACTACAACTTCGAGGTCATGCTGCCCGAGCTGGCCGACGCCTATCTCCACAGCCAGGACCCGCACCTGGTGGACATGGCCCGCAAGTTCACCGGCTTCCTGTCCTACAACCTGCTGCGCGAGCCCGACGGCGCCGGGTACCTGGTCAACGTCGCGCCGTCCACCCGCACCAGCGCGCGCTGGTACGACGAGGTCCGGCCCGATCCCGACAGGACCGCGCTCAACTGGACGTTCACCCGCCAGGTGCCGCTGCTGTCGGCGTTCATGACCGCCCGCGAGGACCTCGCCGACGCCCGCGCCACCTGGGCCGCCTCCACCGAACCGGTGACACCGCTCGCCAAGCAGGACACCTCACCGCGCATCCTCACCCATGGCCTGTACGGCGAGCGCTTCCCCACCCGGCGGCAGCGGGCCGCCGCCATCGCGGACCTGCCCTACCTGCGCTCGAACGACTTCGTCGAGCTGCGCAGGGACCGCGGCCAGGACTTCCTGTACGTCCGCAAGCCCGGCCTGTACCTGGGCGGCTACTTCGGCGACCGCGCCTCCCGCGCCCGCACCGGCCTGACCTTCCTGTGGCATCCCGAGGCCGGCACGATCATCTGCGGGCTCAACGACAACAACTACGCCTGCTGGTCCACCGTCTTCCCCGGCCAGGCGCCCGACTCCAACGGCCCCCTCCCGGCCGCCTACTTCCGTGGCGCCCCCGGCGGCAGCGAGTGGACCGGCGGCCGGGCCCCCGCCGCCCTCGGCATCCGGTACGGCAACGCGAACGTCACCACGGACGTCCTGGTCACCCACCGGACGATCCGGCGTACGGTCACGGCGAACGCCGCGGCCACCGAGCAGATCCCCCTCGTCCTCCAGCCCGAGGACGTCCTCACCTTCACCGACGGCACGCCGGCCACGTTCGGCGGCTCCACCACCGCCACCGCCGACGGCTTCGACGTGCGCCGGGGCCGCACCACGATCCGTTTCCGCTGGGGCACCCCTCTGCAGGCGACCGTCGCGGCCGGCACCGTGCGCTACTTCCGCGACGGCAGCCGCCGCTTCCATGCCCTTCGCATCCCTCACCAGGGCACGTTCGACCTCACGGTCATTTTGGGCTGACGCGTGGGCTTCGCCGCCCGTCCAACCCCACTGACGGAACGATCAAGCCAAGATGGCCTGCCCACAGCGACTGTGGGCAGGCCACAAAGAGCGGCTACCTCGCGACCGGCGTCAAGCGGGTACGTCGAGTACCGTGCCCGCGCCGACCGTCAGGCCGCCCTCGCGGATCGCGAAGCCGAGGCCCGGCTCCAGAGCGACGGCCTTGCCCAGCTCGACCCGCACCTCGACCGTGTCGCCCGGCTGGGCGGGGTCGTCCAGGACCAGCTCGCCGGGTACGTCGGTGGTGCGCAGGTAGAACTGCGGCCGGTAACCGGACGCGACCGGCCGGCGCCGGCCGCCCTCCTCGGGCGTGAGGAGGTAGATCCGGGCCGTGAACGACCGGCGGGCCCGCTGGCTGCCGGGCGCGGCCAGCACCATGCCCCGCCGCACCTGGTCGCGGCGGACACCGCGCAGCAGTACGGCGGCGTTGTCACCCGCCTCACCCCGCTCCATCGTCTTGCCGAACGTCTCCACCCCGGTCACCACCGCGGTGAACCCGACATCAGTCCCGGGGGCGTCGTCGAACCCGACGACGCCCACCGAGTCGCCCACGCGGACCGTGCCGCGCTCGATGGCGCCCGTGACGACCGTGCCCCGGCCGGTGACCGTGAGCACGTTCTCCACCGGCATCAGGAACGGCGCGTCCACGTATCGCACCGGCACCGGGATGTGGTCGTCGACCGCCTGGAGCAGCGCGCCGATCGACGCCGTCCATTCGGGGTCGCCGTCCAGCGCCCGCAGCCCGGAGACCCGGACCATCGGGACGTCCCGGTAGCCGTGCTCGGCGAGCAGGTCGTGCAGCTCCAGTTCGACCAGGTCGGTCAGCTCCGGGTCGGCGCCGTCGGCCTTGTTGACCGCGACGACCAGGTGCTCGACGCCGACGCGCCGGGCGAGCAGCACGTGCTCCCTGGTCTGCGGCATGATGCCGTCCTGGGCGGACACGACGAGGATCGCGCCGTCGAGCTGCGCCGCCCCCGTGATCATGTTCTTCACGTAGTCGGCGTGGCCCGGCATGTCCACGTGGGCGTAGTGCCTGGTGTCGGTCTCGTACTCGACATGCGAGATGTTGATCGTGATGCCGCGCACGGCCTCCTCGGGCGTGCGGTCGATCCGCTCGAACGGCGTGTACGTCGCCTGGCCCCGCTGCGCGAGCACCTTGGTGATCGCGGCGGTCAGCGTGGTCTTGCCGTGGTCGACGTGGCCCATCGTGCCGATGTTGAGATGCGGCTTGCTGCGGACATAGGCCTGCTTGGCCATGATGTTCTTCCTCTTGAAGTCCTGGATGTGCTGTGACCCGCACGGGCCGACTACCTCCCCCCGCCGGGTCACCACAGGACTTACGGGAAGAGGTCAGCGCTCCAGGCCGTCGCAGGCACGCTCGAACGCGCCCGCGTTGGCGGGCGTCGCGAGGTGATCGTGCCTGAACATGAGGAACATAGTGGGACCCTCAGCGCCGCCACGCAACGCAATATTCCCGGATCCTTTCGGCAGCCGGCCTCATGGTGTGGGCGCCGGGCTGAGCATGGGCTCGATGGAATCCCACGCGGGAGGCTCCGGCCACCCGTCTTCGTCCGCCGAAGCCGAGCCCGCTCCCTCCAGGCCGATGACCGCGCAGACCAGCAGGTGTTCGCCGGGCGGCAGGTCGCCCCTCAGCGTGGGGATCGTGGTGCGCGGGGCGAACACATTGGTGCCGGGCAGGGCCACGACCAGCTCCCCCTCCCGCCGGCCGTGCAGGTCCTCGATCGCGCACAGGCCGTGCGGCGAGTCGAGCCTGGCCCGGCCGGGACCGGTGTCGACCCGGGTGGGCGGCGAATCCCGGTCGACCGCGAAGGCGCCCTCGGCCGTGCGCAGCGCCCGCCCGGTTCTGATCCGGTGCACCCGCACGTGCCACGGGGGCAGCGCCACCAGCCAGGTCTCGATCTCCACGTCGTCCCAGGGAGTCCAGCGCGCGTACAGGACACCGTCCGAGGCGGAGACGTCGTACGGCAGCTCGCACGGCCTCCAGTGCTCGCCGTCCTCGCTGAGCGCCAGCGTGCTGTCGAAGGCCCCCTGCTCCAGCTTCAGCGTCCCGGCCGGCACGCTGAAGCCGAACCGCGTGGAGTAGGCGAACTTGGCGTACTTGGCCGCGCCGTGCCGTGCCCACGGGGCGTGCTGCCCCGCGCTCAGCATCACCACGTGCCGCCCCTCCTCGCAGCGCAGCAGCGCCACGCCCGCCTCCGGCTGGGTGCTGACCTCGGGCAGCGGGGGAGCGTCGGCCTCCTTGGCGGCCCAGAACGGGTGCTCCGCGGGCAGGGCGAGCGGCAGGAACGCCTTCATGGCCCAGTACGGCGAGCCGGGCGCGTTGTACTGCTCGGCCATGTGCGGCTGGGGGTAGCCGTAACCGATGGTGAGCAGCCCGGAGGCATCGCGGATGGGCCGGTGGGACCACCAGCGCAGGTTCCGCAGCAGGTGTCCCTTGGTCACCTCCCAGGGCAGCGCCTCGACCCCGGCGAAGGCCAGCGCCCCCCAGAACGCCGACTGTGCGAAGCGGTAGGTCAGGCTCCTGCCGAACGGGACGGCGACCCCCTCGCTGGTGAACCAGTGCTGGAAGTCCTGGGCGAACGCCGCCGCCCGCTCGCGGAAGCGCTCGGCCCTGGCCGGGTCGTCGCCCAGCGCCGCGTAGATGAGGCCGTAGTAGTGCATGGCGAACGGGATGTAGTAGTCGCGCTGCCACTTGGGCCCGTCGGAGTACCACCCGCGTCCGAGGTCGAACTGCTCCAGCCGGTCGAGCCTGGCCCTGTTGGCGTCGTGGTCGTGGGAGACCCCGACGCGGTCGAGCCCGAGGCCCACCATGACCGGGAAGAACAGCCAGTTGTTGTCGTTCGGCTCAACAGTGACCGCGTGCCGCAGCCAGGCGGCCACCGTGTCGCGTTGCCGGCCGGTCAGCGGGTCCCAGATCTGCTCGGGGGCCAGGGCGAGCGCCAGGCCGAGGGCGGCGGTCTCGACCAGCCGCTGGTTCCGGTCGAAGGCCGCGCCCCAGTAGTCGGGGTGTTCGGGGTCGGTCCCGGCGGCGAGGCCGGCGCTCCAGAGCTCCCAGTGATCGAACGCCCCGCCGCCGGCCGCCAGCGGCGCCAGCCCCCACAGCGGGCGTGCAAACGCTTCCAGCTCGGCGGCCGCCGGGTCGTAGTGCGCCGTGCTGAACCCCAGCCGCAGCCGCCCCCTGCCCGGGCTGAACCGGGAGATCAACGGCGCTACCAGGTCCAGGACCTGATGCCGCAGGTCGTCTCGGTCGCTGCCAGGCTGTCCTGCGCGGTGGTCGGTGTCCACAGGCTAGCTCCTCTGCTGGGAAAGCGCTTTCACAGACAGGGTTGCCGCCGCCGCCCTCGATTGTCAACAGCCCGGCTGTCCGGCCGCGGAATGTGCGACCGTACGGTCACCCGGCCAGATCCCGCACGACCGTACGGTCACCCGGCCCGGTTTCGCCTGGCCGTACGGTCACCCGGCCGGTTCCCGCGTCACGCGGGGCGGCGCGGTGCTGTCGCGGACGTGCAGTTCCATCGGCAGGTACACCGGCTCCCCGTCGTGCCGCTCGGTCATGAGGGTCTCCAGCATCTCGGCCGCCTGCCTGCCGAGCTGTCCCCGGGGTGTCGACACCGTGGTCAGGCCCGTGTGCGCCACGTGATCCAGCGCGATGTCGTCGAACCCGACCACCGACAGCTCCTCGGGAACCCGCACCCCGAGCTCGCGCATCCGGGTCACCGCCCCCAGAGCCACCAGGTCGTTGTAGGCGGTGAGCGCGGTGGCGCCGGTGCCGGCCACCTCGGCGGCGGCCGCGTACCCGCAGCTGCTGGTGGACCCGCACGGCAGGATCGTGACGGAGAGGCCGAACGCCTTGGCCGCCTCCAGCGCCCTGATCCGCTCGGCGTTGGCCCAGGACGCCTCGGGCCCGCTCAGGTAGGCGACCTGGCGGTGGCCCAGTTGTGCCAGGTGGCCGCAGATCAGCATCATCCCGCCGAAGAAGTCGGCGGAGACCGCGGGCGCGGCCAGGCCGGGGACTATCCGGTCGAGCAGGACGAGCGGGTGGTCCCGGGCGGTCAGGACGACCAGGTCGGCGCGCTCCATGCGGGGGGAGCAGAGCAGCACCCCGTCGCAACTGCGCATCAGGTCCTCGACCAGGTCGTGCTCGATCGAGGGGTCCTCGTCCGACTCCATGACCATGACCCGTCGCCCGTGGGAGTGGGCGACGGCCGAGACGGCCTTGAGCACCTCGGGAAAGTAGGGGTTGGCCAGGTCGGGGACCAGTACGCCGATGGTGCCCCACTCCCCGCGGGCCAGCCCCTGCGCCGCGGCGTTGGGCCGGTAGCCCAGTTGCCTGACCGCGTCGTGGACGCGCGCCGCCAGCGAGGGGTCGACCTTGGCCGTGCCGTTGAGCACGCGGGAGACCGTCGAGGCCGACACCCCCGCCGCCGCCCCGACGTCGCTGATCGTCACCCGGGCCGGGCGACCCTGCCGCAGACTGCGCACCCGCTCCTCCTAGCCCCGTGGCATGCCCGTCAGCCGAGCAGCCCGCGCAAATGATCCAGATCTCTCCGTACGGCCGCCACCGGGTCGGCCGCCGGGTAGTGGACGTGCAGCGACAGCAGCCCGGTGTAGTCGCGTGCGCGCAACCCAGAGATGATCTCCGGCCAGCGGACCACGCCCCCGTCCGCGAACGGTTGCCACTCGCACACCCAGCCGTCCGCGGTGGATCGCCAGACGGCGTTCTTCACTCCCATGCAGGCCATCCGATCGCCCAGCAGATCGAAGTTGAGCGCCCATGCCTCGCTGCCCTCCTTGACCTGATTGCCGGGGTCGGCGTAGACGCGCACGTCGTCGCGGTCGCCCGCGAGTGCGAGGGCGAGCGCGGCGGATGGGTGGATCGTACCCTGATGCAGTTGGAGCGCCAGCCGCACGCCGTGCCGGGCGGCGAGGTCGGCCAGGCGGGCCAGCGCGGCCTTGGACTCCTCCAGCCCCCGGCCATACCCGACGGCGGGGTCGTAGCGGTAGAAACCCGTCCGCACGAGGGGGACGCCGCTCTCGCCGCAGGCCGCGATGATCTGTTCGGCGTCGGCGCCGGTGTCGAGCAGGTCGGTGGTGACGATGTCGAGGGTGAGCCCGCGGCGCTCGAGCTCCTTGGCGACGACGGCGATGCCGTCGGGGTCGGCGGGGCCGACCGTCTGCCCGTCGCGCACGAGGAGGTCCGCCCCCTCGGCGCCGACCGAGGCCACGGCCTCGGCCAGCCGGGCAGCGTCGATGGAGCCGAAGGGCTTGGTGAAGGCGAGCAGACGCACACGTACTCCCAAAATCAGAAAGCGCTTGTTGAACTTCTTCCAAGGCGCCGACCCCTTCGCGGCCTCCCCGATGCGATGCGGCTGAGAAATGCCTGGATAACCCGCATGCGTCGGGCGTCGGTTGGCCATGGAGGCTGTCGGTCGGCAGATCCTCACAGCCGAGCATCGACCTGAAACCGCTTTCTCACAAGCCTTGAATCCGGTAATGAGGCGGGCTACCCTCGGACCCACCCTCGGGTAAGCGCTTACCCGCCGCCCGTGCACCCCTGACCTCCGCCTCCTTTGGAGGGTCCATGAATTCTCATCGGCGTTGGACCGCCGCGATGATCGCCGTATCCATGGCGTCACTGCTCGTGACGGCGTGCGGCACCTCGAGCAACGGAAGCGGAGGTGGTTCGCAGACCAAGCTCCAGATCTGGGACTTCTCCGCCGAACAGGTGAACTTCCACAAGGACATCGCCAAGCAGTTCACCAAGGAACATCCCGACATCACGATCGAGTGGCGCTCGATCACCCAGGCCGACTACATGCAGACCCTGCCGCTGGCCTTCCAGAGCAACCAGGCGCCGGACATGTTCTACTGGAACGCGACCGGGCTGTCCCAGCTGCTTGACCAGAAGTGGATCCGCCCGCTCAACCCGAGCGGGACCGTCCCAGCCGACTTCACCAAGCGCTGGCCGGACGGGTCCTTCCTGGAAGGCATCAACGTGCAGGACGGGAAGACGTACGGTTTCCCGTTCTCGGAGAACCTGTACTGGGGCCCCGGCTACATGTTCCTCAACAAGCAGGTCTTCCAGGAGGCCGGGCTGGACATCAACAACCCGCCCAAGACCTGGACCGACCTCAAGAACACCTGCGCGCAGATCAAGGCCAAGACCAAGGCGCAGTGCATCGGCGCCCCCACCAAGGGCGTGGACATGCAGCGGCCCTGGTTCGGGCTGATCGGCAGCGTCTCGACGGACGAGTTCTTCGACTACAAGACGGGCAAGTTCGATCTGACCGAGCCCGGGCAGGTCAAGACCTTCGCCTTCCTCCAGGAACTCAAGAAGGCCGGGTACCTGGCGCCGGGCACCAACGACAAGAACTTCTCCCGCCAGCAGTTCGCCGCCGGGCAGTCCGGCATCTTCTTCGACGGCACCTGGGTGCCGAGCGTGTGGGCCAGCCAGGGCTTCAGCAGCGACAAGTACGTGGTGGCGCCGCGGGTCAACCCGGACGAGGGGCCGACCGGCGCGGCCGGCCGTAAGTACGACGGCAACAAGTACTGGGTCAGCTCGCAGACCAAGCATCCCGACGCCATGTGGACGTTCGTCCAGTGGATGACCGACCCCAACGGCTACTTCGTCAAGCAGTACTACAAGAGCGCCTTCGGCACGCTGGCCTACGTCGACAACCAGAAGATGGTCACCGACCCGGCGCTCAAGCAGATCATGCAGATCGGCGGGCAGCCGGGCTACCGGGTCCAGCTTCCCGTGCCCCTGCTCAAGTGCCCCGACATCGCCAAGTCCAAGGCGTACGTCAACGCGCTGGCCAAGAACCCCGACGGGGAGTGGGCGGCCATGGGTGAGGCGCTGAACAGCGGCCAGTCGCTGGCGACCGTGGGCGCCGACATCGTCAAGCAGCGGCAGGCCGCCCTCGAGGAAGGGCTCAAACAGGAGGCGGCCAGCGGTCTGAAGGTGTCGATGGACTGCTACACCTTCGCCGACTGGGACTACATGAAGGACTACACCTCCGACAAGTACCGCAACTGACCGGACGGCGCCGCCGGCCGCGCGAACCGGCGGCGCCCCCTTCTCCTTTTCGTGAAGCTCCTATTCGTGAAGCTCCCTCGTGAGGACATCCATGACAACCACCGCTCCCGCCCCCGGCAGGGAGAGGGTGACGGACAGGGACCGGTCGCCCGCCAAGCGTGCGCCCGAGCGCGTCGATCACTCCCGCGAGCGCGTCCGCGGCCTCGACAGGGTCTGGCTGATCGTCTTCCTGGCCCCCTTTCTCCTGCTCTACCTCGGCTTCACCATCTGGCCGCTGGTCGCGACCATCTACTACTCCTTCTTCGACTGGTCGGGCATCGGCCCGATCGACCAGTTCGTCGGGGCCGGCAACTACGGCTCGATCCTGGTCGATCCGCTGTTCTGGCTCTCGGTGGTCAACACCCTGGTCTTCGCTCTGCTGACGACCGTCATCAAGCTGCCGATCTCGCTGCTGGCGGCGATCCTGCTCACCCGCAAGTGGCTGCGCGCCAAGCGGTTCTTCCGGACCATGTTCTTCGCGCCGCTCATCATCCCCGTCGCCATGGCGGGCCTGGTCTTCACGTACCTGCTCAACCCGTCCAACGGCGCGCTGAACGCGATCCTGCGCGACCTCGGGCTGGTCGACGAGGGGTTCGACGTGTTCGCCAACCGGTGGAGCGCGCTGCTCGTGCTGGTGCTCGTCTCCGTCTGGCAGATCTTCGGCCAGTACATGATCTACTGGATCGCGGCGCTGCAGAACGTGCCGGAGGAGGTCTACGAGGCGGCCGCCATCGACGGCGCGAGCGAGTGGAAGAAGCTCACCCGCATCACGCTGCCGATGATCAGGCCGGTCGCGGTGATCATCACCCTGCTCGGCCTGGTGAACGCCATGCACGTCTTCGGCCTGGTCGTCACGCTCACCGCGGGCGGGCCCGGCACCAGCACCTACATGGTGTCCTACTTCATCTACCAGAACGCCTTCGGCACGGTGCCGTTCGCCTACGGCTACGCCTCGGCCGCGGCGCTGCTGTTCTCCGTCATCGCCTTCGTCCTGGTCTCCGCCCAGGGTGTCGCGGTCCGCCGGGCCCAGCGGCTCAGGAAGGAGTACGGCGTCTGATGGCGACGATCACCAAGCCGATCACCAACCCCGCCAAGCCCACCAAGCCCACTGGGCGCAGCCAGGCCGTGCGGGCCAACCTCATCGCCCTGCCGATCCTGCTGGTCGTCGGGCTCGTGTGGGTCTATCCCTTCCTGTGGACGATCTCGGCCGCGTTCAAGACCCAGGCCGGGATGTTCACCAGCGGCGCGAGCCTCGTGCCCGACCAGTGGAACTTCGACAACTTCGTCCGGGCCTGGGTCAACGCCGGGTTCTCCGGATACTTCGTCAACACGGTGCTCTACTCGGCCGCCTCGACCCTCGTCGAGCTGATCAAGGCCGCTCTGTGCGGCTACGTGCTGGCCAGGTACGAGTTCCCCGGCCGCACCCTGCTCTACCGGATGATCGTGGGGACGCTGTTCATCCCGGTCGCCTCGATCATCGTCCCGCAGTTCGTGCTGATCGAGCAGCTCGGCCTGCTGAACACCCGGGCCGGGGTCATCCTGGCCATGTCCGGCGGCGCCGGCGCCCTGTACGTGCTGCTGTTCGTCGGGTTCTTCTCCAGCGTCCCGACCGATCTGTTCGAGGCGGCCAAGCTCGACGGGGCCGGCTTCCTCAAGACGTTCCGCCTCATTCTCCCGCTGGCCAAACCGGTCATCGCGGTGGTGGTCATCTTCCAGTTCATCAGTAGCTGGAACGAGTTCAACATCCCGCTGGTGTTCACGCTCGGCCAGCCCGACCTGCAGAACCTCGCCGTCGGGATGCTGTCCTTCCAGGGCGAGCACGCCACCGACTGGACCGGGTTCGCCGCCGGGATGACGATCTCGTTCCTGCCGATGCTGATGATCTTCCTTTTCTTCCAGAACTACTTCACGCGCGGCCTGGCCGGCGCCACCAAGGGGTGACATTGAGGCACGGCGTGTTCGCCTATACCTGGGACATCGTGGGCGACCCGGCGGGGGCCGAGCGCATCGCCGATCTCGGCGTGAGCACGGTGACCCTGCAAGCCGCCTACCACTCGGTCCGGGCCACCACCCCGTGGCATCCGCGCCACCGCATCGTGCGGGCCGACCACGCGGCGGCCTACTTCCGGCTGCGCCCCGAGCGCTGGCGCGGGCGGCTTCGGCCGCACCCGCCGAGCTGGGGGGTGCCCGACGAGGACAGGTTCGGCACGGCGCTGGCCGCGCTGGCCGGGGCCGGGCTGCGGGCCGAGGCCTGGCTGGTGCTCACGCACTCCACGGTGCTGGGCCGCGAAGCGCCCGACCTGACCGTCACGAACGCCTACGGCGAGACCTTCCCCCACGCGCTCTGCCCCGCCCAGCCCGCCGTGCACGACTACGCGCTCACCCTCGTGCGCGAGGTCTGCGAGCAGTACGACGTGCCCGCGCTGATGCTGGAGGCGTGCGGCTGGCTGGGCATGGAGCACGCCGGCCACCACGAGAAGACCTCCGGCGCCTACCTGTCGGCCTGCGGCAGGGCGCTGCTGTCCCTCTGCCTCTGCCCGGCCTGCCGGACCGGGCTGGCCGGGCGCGGCCTGGACGTCGAGGAGCTGGCGCGCGACGTGCGCGCCGCCGTGGACGGAGAGCTCCAGCAGGGCGTCCCGGCCGGGACGAGCCTGGACGAAGCACTCGGCCGCGAGCGCGCCCAAGCCCTCTACGATCACCGCGGCCAGGTCATCGCCGACCTGGTCCGCGCCGTGGCGGCGCTGGCCGGCGGCCGCGAACTGCTGCTCATGGCCACCGACGACCCGCAGGTCACCGGCCCCGACGTGGGGATCGACCTGTCCGGCTTCGACGCGCCGGTCGACGCGTACGTGCTCAAGTGCTGGGGCCAGGAAGAGGCGGCCCTGGCCCAGATGAAGGCCGCGGCGAGCCGCACCGGAACCCCCCTCGTCGCCAACCTCACCGTGCTGGAAGACGGCCACGCCCGGACCCCGGTCCTGGCCGCCGACCTCATCGCCGCGGGCGCGCGGCAGCTACGTTACTACCACGCCGGGCTCGGCTCACCAGCCCGCCTGGCCAGCGTGCGAGCGGCGGCTCGCTTGAAGGAGAAGCAATGTTGAACGGCCTGTATGTGATGGACCCGAACCGTTTTGACGACGTCTACGGCCCGGAGGCCCGGGCCGCGATCGAGCGGCACCTGGCCATCGACTCGCCTCTGCTCACCCGCGACCGGCTCACTCCTGACGTGCTGGCCGGCCTGGAGGTGCTGGTGACCGGGTGGGGGGCGCCCAAGCTGGACGCCGAGTTCCTTGCCGCCGCGCCCAAACTGTCGCTGGTGCTGTACGGGGCGGGCTCCATCAAGCCGATGGTCACCCCGGAGATGTGGGCCACGGGAGTGCGCGTCACCTCGGCGGCCGCCGCCAACGCCGAGCCGGTCGCCGAGTTCGTTCTCTCGCAGATCCTTTACGCGCTCAAGCACGGCTGGCGCTACGTGCTGGCCGCGCGCGCCGCCGCCGCCTCCGCTCCGCGCGGACCCGAGATCGGGGCCTACGGCGCGACGGTCGGCCTGGTCTCGCTCGGCGCCACGGGCCGGGCCACGGCGCGGCTGCTCGCCCACCACCGCCTCGACGTACAGGCCTACGATCCGTACGCCGACCCGGCACAGGCCAAGGAACTCGGCGTGCGTCTCGTCGGCCTGGCGGAGCTGTTCGCCACATCCGACGTGGTCAGCCTGCACTCGCCGCTCACCCCTGAGACCGAGCGCCTGGTCGGCACCGAGCTGCTGGAGTCGATGAAGCACGACGCCACACTGATCAACTCGGCGCGCGGCGGCCTCGTCGACGAGGCCGCGCTCGTGGACGTGCTGAGCCGGCGGACCGACCTGTTCGCCGTCCTCGACGTCACCGACCCGGAACCGCCCGTCGCCGGGTCGCCGCTGTTCACGATGCCCAACATCGTCGTCACCCCGCACGTGGCGGGCAGCCTGGGTCACGAGCGGCGCCGCCACGGGCAGACCATGGCCGAAGAGCTCGCCCGCTACGTCGCGGGGGAGCCGCTGCTGTACGAGATCAGCGAGTCCGGCCTGGCGAGAAGGGCGTGAGCACCACCCTGGTGCTGCTCCCGCCGCATGATCCGGCCACCGACGGCTGGCCGGATCGGCTGGGGGAGGCGGTGCCGGAGCTCGTCGTGCTCCGGCCGCGGACCCGCGAGGAGGCGGCGCACGCGCTGGCGGAGGCCGACGCCGCCTACGGCACCCTGCCCGCGGACCTGCTGGCGCACGCCGGGCGGCTGCGCTGGCTGCAGGTCCCGCAGGCCGCGCCGCCTCCGGGGTTCTACCATCCGGCCCTCGTCGCGCACCCCGTGCGGGTCACCAACATGCGTGACACCTACACCGATCACGTGGCCGCGCACACGCTGGCGCTGGTGCTCGCGCTGGCCAGGGGCCTGCCCAGGTACGTCCGCGAACAGGCCCGCGCGCGCTGGGCACCCGACTGGGACCCCGGCGCCGTGCTCCCCCTGAGCGAGGCGACCGCCCTGGTGGTGGGGGTGGGCGCGGTCGGGGCCGAGGTCGGCAGGCTGCTGGCGGCGTTCGGCACCAGGGTCGTGGGCGTGGACGCCCGGCGCGGCGGCCCCGTGCCGGGCTACGCCGAGGTACTGCCGGCCGACGCCCTCGACCGGCTGCTTCCCGAGGCGGACCTGGTCATCCTGACGATCCCGCACACCCCCGCCACCGAGGGCCTGCTGGACGCGCGGAGGCTGGCACTGGCCAAGCCCGGCGCGTACATCGTCAACATCGGCCGCGGGCCCACCGTCCGGCTCGACGACCTCGCCGCCGCCCTGTCCGCGGGGCACCTGGCCGGCGCGGCCCTGGACGTCTTCGAGACCGAACCGCTTCCCGCCGATCACCCGCTCTGGCGGCGTCCCGACGTGCTCATCACCCCGCACGTGGGCGGCGTGGGGCCGCACGCCGACGAGCGACGCTTCGCCGTACTGCTGGAGAACGCCCGGCGCTTCGTGAGCGGGCGAGAACTGATCAATCTGGTCGACAAATCCGAATGGTACTGAAGGGGTTCGTGCCACGTGAACCGGATAGCACACGTCGAGACCTTCACCGTGGGCCTGCCCTCGCTGCGCGACTTCGCCGTCGCGGGCGGGTCCGTCGTCCAGGGCGGCCGCCCGGCAGTCAGAGTCCTGGTGAAGGTCACGGCCGACGACGGCGCCACCGGGTGGGGCGAGGCCACCCCGATCCCCTCCTGGACGTACGAGACCACCGAGTCCATCGTCTCCACCATCGAGGGCTACCTGGCCCCGGCGGCCGTCGGCCGCCCGCTGTGGGACCTGGACGGGCTCTGCCGCACCTTCGACCGCACCATCAGCAAGGGCTTCTCGATCGGCATGCCGCTGGCGCGCGCGGCGGTCGACGTGGCCTGCCACGACGCCTTCGCCCGCAGCGTGGGCCTGTCCCTCGGTGAGCTGTGGGGCCGGCGCAGGCGCGACACCATCGAGCTGGCCTGGATCGTGGCGGGTGCGTCGGCGTCCGAGGCCGCGGACTCGGTGGCCGAGGGCCGTGCGCACGGCTATCGCCACGTCAAGGTCAAGCTCGGCCTGCACACCGAGGACGAGGACGTGGCCATCGTGGCCGCGGTGCGCGCCGCCGCCCCCGATGCCATTCTCTGGGTGGACGCCAACCAGGGTTACACGGCCGCCGCCGCGCTCCGGGTGGCCAGGCGCCTGGCCGACCTGGACGTCGCCGTCTTCGAGCAGCCGCTTCCGTCCAACGACATCGTCGGCCTGCGCCGCCTGCGTGACGCCAGCCCCATCCCGGTGGCCGTGGACGAGAGCCTGCGCCACCCGAGCGACCTGGCGACGTTCGTCCGGCTCGACGCCATCGACATCGCCGTCGCCAAGGTGCAACGCTGCGGCGGGCTGACCCTGGCGCTGCGCCAGTGTCAGCTCGCAGAGGACAGCGGCCTGGCGATCATGGGCTCCGGCCTCACCGAGTCCGACATCGGGCTGGCCGCCTCACTCCACCTGTTCGCCGCGTTCGGCGTGGACACGCCCGTGGACCTCAACGGCCGGCAGTTCATCACCAGCCCTTACGCCACGGATCCGGTCATCACCATCGCCGACGGCGTCGCCCACGTGCCCACCGGCCCCGGCCTGGGGATCGGCGTGGACGAGGAGGTGGTCCGCGCGCTCGCTCTTTGACGTGCGCCACGCCCAGCGCTACGACACGCCGGGCACCGGGATGTTCGTGTCCGAGGTCTTGGAGCCGACCGTCGGCCGCCTCGCCGAGCTCGCGGGCGACGGACAGGCACTCGAGTTCGCGATCGGAATCGTCGGCGACATGGCGACCGCCGTCGCCCCGGGGAAGTACACGCTCGTCTACTTGGTCTTCAACACGATCTCCAACCTGCTCACCCAGGCCGAGCAGGTTGCGTGCTTCCGCAACGTCGCCCGCCACCTCACACCGGGCGGCCGGTTCGTGATCGAGCTCTGGGTGCCCGAATTGCGCAAGCTGCCACCGGGTCAGCAGGCCACGGTCTACCACTGCGAGCCCGGCTACATCGGCCTGGACACCTACGATGTTCTGCGCCAGCACGTCGTCTCGCACCACTTCAGGTTCGATGACAGCAGACGGGCTGAGCTGTTCCGCAGCCTGGGCCGGAGCCGACTTCACCGCCGAATCGCGTTCCCACGTGTCCGTCTACCGCATCCCACCGGACCACTAGCTTCACCCGACGCCCGAAGTGCCGTCAAGGGACCTTGCCCGTGGTGACCAGGCAAAACACCTCATAGAGTGGATAGCGTGAGTAGGCTCGCCAGTTTTCGTCGGCTGGGCATGCGAAAGCCGACCACGCCGCAGGTCGACCATGCGGCGCTGTTCGCCGCCGCGCCGTCACCATGCCTGGTGCTGGACCCGGATCTGATGATCGTCGATGTGAACGGGGCCTACCTGCGCGCGACCGGCCGCACCGCCGAAAACCTGATCGGGCAGTACATCTTCGACGCCTTCCCTGACAACCCCGAGGATTCCAACGCCAGCGGAGTGACGAACTTGAACGCCTCGCTGCAGCGGGTGCTGGCCTACCGCGAACCGGACACGATGGCGCTGCAAAAGTACGACATCCCCCTCGCCGGTTGTCCTGGAGCGTTCGAGGAGCGCTGGTGGTCCCCGATCAACACCCCCGTCCTGGCACCGGACGGGACGCTGTTGTGGATCATCCACCGGGTCGAAGACATGACGGAGTTCGTCCATTCCTACGGTCCTCAGCGGACCACCGCCCGCCGCTCAACGAGGCGGGAGGCGGAGATGAAGGCCGAACTTTATTCCAGGGCACAGGAACTGCAACAGCTGAACGAGGAACTCCGCCAGGCCCACGCCACTGAGCGTCAGGTCGCGCTCGTCCTGCAGGAGGCCATGCTTCGCTGTCCCGATCTGGACCTTCACCCCAACATCGCGGTGCGCTACCTGCCCGCAGTGGGAACCTTGAACGTCTGCGGCGACTGGTATGACGTCGTCGACCTGCCAGACGGCTGCTTTGCCGTCGCGGTCGGCGACGTCGTGGGTCACGGCCTGGAAGCCGCCACATCCATGGGGATGCTGCGCAGCGCGCTGAGCGCCGCGATCCGCGCCATGAAGGAGCCGGCCCCGGCACTGGAAGTGCTCGGCTTGTACGCCCGTTCGCTCGAAGGGGCGCTGGCCACCACCGCGATCAAGGCCGTGATCGACACCAGAAGGCGCCGCATCACCTACAGCAGCGCCGGCCACCCGCCACCCGTCCTGCTCCACCACCTGGACGGCTCCTGTGCGCTGCTGGACCAGGCCACCGACCCTCCGCTGGGTGCTCGTCCCGAACATGTCACCCGTCCTCAGGCCGAACTGCCCTACACGCCCGGCGACACCCTCGTCCTGTACACCGACGGTCTCATCGAACGCCGCGACCGGGACATCGACGTCGGCTTGGCACTCCTGACCGACGCACTCGTCCGATCCGGCTGGCTCGACCCCGAACGCCTCGCCGACACCCTGCTGGCAGACCTGCACGTCAGCAGCGGCGCCAGCGATGACATCGCCCTGCTCGTCGTCCGCCTGTGAACAGGGGATACCCCAAGTGTCGGCGGGGGTAGTGACCAGTGTCAGCCCAAGTGGCCTGATCTTCAGGAGGCTGCGATGAGAACGGGCGGCACGTCCACCACGGCCGCGGAGCGTTCCGGAAACCCGACACTGACCTTGGGGGTCGAGGAGGAGTTTCTCCTGCTGGACCGCTCCGACGGGCACCCGGTCGACCGGGCGCAGGCGGTCCTGACGCTGCTCGGCGGCGACCCGAGGGTCAAGTACGAGTTCCTGCGGTGCCAACTGGAGACCGTCACCGGCGTGTGCACGGATCTGGAGCAGGTCGGGCAGGAACTCGCGTGGACGCGGCGGCTGGTCGCCGACGCGGCGACGAGGCTGGACTGCCACCTGGTCGCCACCGGTATGGCGCTGCAGGACGGCCCTGGCCTGTGCCCGGTCACCGCCGATCCCCGCTATCTGCAATTGGTCGCCCGTTATGGTTCCCTGGCCGCGGGCCCTGGCACCTGCGCCTGCCATGTGCATGTCGGTATCTCTTCACGGGAACTTGGCGTACGGGTCCTGGCGCGGCTCCGGCCCTACCTGGCGACGCTGTTGGCGCTCAGCGCGAACTCCCCCGTCGCCGACGGCCGCGATACCGGCTGGGCGAGCTGCCGCTATCTGCGGTGGATCCGCTGGCCCTCGGCGGTTCCCCCTCAGGTGTGGCGATCCGCGGGCGACTACGACGCCGCCGTACGCCGCGTGATCCTACGGGGGGACGCGTTGGACGAGCGCGGTGTCTACTTCCACGCGCGCCTGTCGCCGCGCTACCCCACGGTGGAGTTGCGGATCATGGACGCCTGCCTCACGGTCGAGGACACCCTCCTGATCGCCGGGCTGGCGCGGGCCTTGGTCGCGCTGGCCATCGATGACGACAGACGTGGGGTGCCGATCAAGGCCATCAGCAGCCGGCGGATCGCGGCGGAGCTGCGCGCCGCCGCCTGGCACGGCCTCGACGCGCACGCTGTCGACCCGTACTCCGGGCGCACGGTGCCGCACCGCCTCCTTCTGGACGGTGTACTGAACCGCCTGCCGGAGCCCGAACCGATCGCCCGGCTGCTCCACTGCCTCGCCCGTCGCGGTACGGGCGCCGACCGGCAGCACGCGATGTGGGCCCAGGCCGGCACGCCACAGCGCTTCGCCCAGTTCCTCGCCGACGCGACCCTCCGCTGATTCAGCCCGGGCTCGCCGCCGACTCCATCTTTTCCAGCCGCCGATCATCTCCAAGTTTTGGGACTTCTGGCCCTGCTCGGCCACCCGCAGAGGGGCTGAAATGGGATAAGGGGGATGTGCGATGTCTGATCTGATCGTGGTGGGTGTCGATGGTTCGGCATCCGGATTCCATGCTGTGGAATGGGCGGCCGACGACGCCTTTCGCATGCGTGCGCCGCTGCGTGGCGTCTTTGTGGTGGAGGGGTGGCCCCACGAGGTCCCGCAGATTCCCGCACCTGAGTGGGACGAGGCGCTGATCGAGAACGCGCGAAAGGTCCTGGCGGAAGCCGAGGAGATCGCGCGCGGACGGCAGCCTACTGTCGAGGTGGGCACCGAGCTGATCAGGGGAACACCGGCGGCCGCCCTCCGCGAGCAGGCCGGGGACGCGACCGAACTGGTGGTCGGTAGCAGAGGGCTGGGTGGCTTCGCAGGGGCCGTGCTCGGCTCTGTCAGCACGAACGTCGCAGGCCAGGTGCCGGTTCCGGTGGTCGTCGTCCGGCCCGGGCCCGCCGCGGTGCACGGTGAGATCGTCGTCGGCCTCGATGGCTCCCCGGCGTGCGAGCCCGCCCTGGCCTACGCCTTCCGGCAGGCCGAGCTGCGCGGAAGCACATTGCGGGCGGTATACGCCTGGTCGCTGCCGTTCGCCTTCGCCGCCGGCTTCTCTTGCGACTTCGAAGCGCTGCGTGAGACCAATCAGCGCGTCGCCGACGATCAACTGGCCTCCTGGCGAGAGAAATACCCGCAGGTCAAGGTAATCACGGACGTACGGTGCGCCCACCCCGTCAAGACGCTCGCCGCCGCCGGCGACCGGGCCGATCTGCTGGTCATCGGCTCGCATGGCAGGAGCGCGATCAGGTCGATCGTCCTCGGCTCGGTCAGCCGTGGCGTCTTGCACCACGCACAGTGCGCTGTCGCGGTGGTGCGCGCCCAGGACCCATCCACTCCGGCCGGCCGGTGAAGGCACGCCGGGCCTCGTCGCCGCAAGCCCTGCGGACATCCACCCGACCCGATCTCCTCCGGTAACCGTCCTTGGCCACGGTTGTACCCGGTTCCGTGAAACAGGACTTCGGCCCCTGGCAATGAGAGGACGTTGGCCTCTAGCAGCCAAGGGCGCGCGTCGGTCAACTGGATGTGAGGGGGAAAGACGGGGGTCGCATGGCTGGAACGGCACAGGCAGCGACGCGACACCCGCCGAGGACGGAAAGGGAGCAGTCATGAAGGCAGCAGTCGGGGACCGGTTGGTCATCGAGAGCGCCCACCTGGGGGAGGCACGCCGCATCGGCGTCATCGTCGCTCTGCACCACGATGACGGCTCGCCGCCCTATGACGTGCGCTGGCTCGACGAGAAGCACGAAACGCTGGTCTATCCAGGGCCGGATGCCCACGTCGAGCCGGGCGCCCAGACGGTCTGACCGCGTAACGGCACGAGACGGTCGAGAGGCCGCGGACAGGAGGTTCCTGGCAGCGAAGCCAAGGAATGGGCCGTACCGAGATCTACTTGCCCGAAACCGCGACCAACTGCCGGATGTACTGGTCATGCACCCGAGTAAAGGCCTGCCCACAGCGCGGACGATCCTTTCCTCCGCCCGAACTCCAGTTCGTTCCATCCTGACGGTCCAGGTCGCGAAGGAGCGAGACCCCTCCGGGCCATCCGACCTCAGGAGTGCCAACCTTTCGCCGCGCCCACAGCGTCTGGGGGGTATCGACATGAGGAGAGACGTTGGATCGCGATGCCAGTTTCCAGGCGTTCGTGGATGACCACCAACGCCCGTTGATGCGCCTGGCCTACCTACTCACCGGAGAGGTCCACCTCGCAGAGGACCTCGTACAGAGTGTGCTGGTCCGCATGATCGGGCGGTGGGCGAAGTTAGGCCACATCGACCACCTCGACGCGTACGCGCGCAAGACCATGGTGAACCAGTACATCTCGTGGCGGCGGCGCCGTGGTTCCGACGAGGTGCCGAGCGCCGAGCCGCCCGACCGCGCCTACTCGTCCGAGGACTCCGCAGTCCTGCGGATCGTCCTGCGTCAGGCGCTCATGCGGCTGACGCCCAAGCAGCGCACGGTAGTCGTCCTGCGCTTCTACGAGGATCGAACAGAACGTGACGTCGCCGACCTGATGGGCTGCTCCGTCGGCACCGTGAAGAGCCAGGCGCACCACGCCCTGGCCCGCCTGCGTGTGCTGGCGCCAGAACTGGCGCCGAAACTGCCCGTTCTGGACGCCCAAAGTGAGGAGGCACGCCGATGACCTGGCTCGGAGAGCAACTCGGCCGCATCGCGGACGACATGCCGGAGCGCGACCTGGGCGCCAGGGCGATCGAGGCCCATCAGCGCAGGCGGCGCAACTTCATGGCGCTCACCGCCGCCGTGGTGGTCGTGATCACCGTGCTCGCCGCCACCGTCGGGGTACGTGCGCTGCCCGCGGAGCCGCGCGCCGCCGCCCGCCCGTCCAGCCCGCCTGAGAAGTCCACCATCAGGGTCGGCGTGGTACAGAGCGTGGAGTCGGCGCCCGTGTACGTGGCCCTGGCCAAGGGCTACTTCAAGGAGGAAGGGCTGACGGTGGAGCCGAGGCCCATCTCCAGCGTGGCGGCCGCAGTGCCCCAGGTCGAAGGCGGCGCGCTGGATCTGGCGCAGACCGACTACGCCACAGTCTTCAAGATGAACGAGTTAGGCGTGGGAGAGTTCAAGATCGTCTCCAGCCTGCACCAGGCCGCGCAAGGAAGCTTCGCGGTCACCGTGAAGACGAAATCGAAGATCAGGACGGTGGCCGACCTCAAACACAAGAAGATCGCGATCGCGGGCCGCACGGGGCTCGGGGCATTGGTGTTGGCAGCCATGCTGAAGCAGGCCGGAATATCGTGGAGGGACGTCTTGCTGGTCGAGGTGCCCTATACCGACATGATCGTCGCGATGGACAAGGGGCAGGTTGACGCTGCCCTGATGACCGAACCTCTCATCACTCTGGGCCGCGAGGTCGGGATCACGCGGATTGTGAGTGACGCGATGCCCCGGGAGGCCGCGAACCTGTACAGCGCGGGCATGATGGCTACCGACAAGTGGATTCGCGGACACCCTCGCACGCTGGCAGCCTTCCAGCGCGCGCTGGTCAAGGCGCAGCGCCTGATCGCGAGCAACCCCCAGCAGGTGCGCAACGTGCTGCCCGGCTACACGAAGATCTCCAAGGCAATGGCGGCAGACGTCCCGCTCGGCTCCTATCCCGCCCGGCTGGACCTGACAGAACTCCAGCGGGTCGCCGATCTGGCCCGCGCCTACAAGATGATCACACGCCCGGCAGACCTCATGAACGCCGTTGCGAAGGGCGGGTGAGCCAGGCCGCACGACGCGCCCGTCGCCCACACCCGGGGGCCGGGCCCGTTCAGGCGGCTGACCCGCGCGGAACACGTACCGATGAGCGATAGGGCGGGGTCTTCACGCCCTTCACCAGCAGCCAGAAAAGCATCACGATCTCCGCGATTCCGGCCGGTGCGACGACGAACGGGTTCAGAGCCGCTCCCAGATCCGGGGTCAGGAAGAGCGCGAACGCGTCCACGAGATAGCCGCCGCACCCGGCGACGAGGAGGACTCCCAGCGTGCGCGGGAACATGCGCGACCGGTAGGCGAGATAGCCCAGCGGCAGCAGCCACAGGCCGAAGAAGATCTGCGCGATGAGGTAACCGTAGTGATGGAGGTCGAACATGAGCAGCACCAGCGCGTCGGACCCCTGAGGGCTGAGGGCGGTCGCGTACGGGGCCTCGGTGGCGACGATGAGCGCCGCGAGTTGATGAACCATGTTCAGGCAGGTGATGGCCACGGCGATGGCCACGAAGGTCACCATCGCGCGGGCCACGTCCTTGTTCACGTGCTTGAGGAGCAGGTACAGGGTCATGGCCACGAACAGGAAGAACGGGGCCTGCACGAGATCGGCCACGAAGCCGACGCGGACCAGGCCGGCGTTCGCCACGGTGTTGTGCGCGGTGGTGGTGGCGTCGCCGGGCACGTAGACCTTGGCGCGCACATAGAGGTGAGCGAAGCCGCCGAAGACGGCGACGATCAGATAGAACAGTCCGGCGGTTCTGGCGAGGCGCATGACTTCTCCCTGATTTCAGGCGTAGGGAACAGAGCCCGCGAGGCGGTGTCCTCGCGCGCATGGTGATGTTTCTCAGTGGTTGAGCGCGGGCCGCCTGCGTCATCGCTTGGTGCGCGAACCCGAAGGATCAGATGTAAAGAAAAGCTAACACTGGTCAATGTAAAACAAAGCAGACATGGTGTCAATGATTCTTATCTCGCGCCCAGACGGGCGTGCGACGTGAGCTTTGGTCTTCCGCACAACGGGAGCGGTGGCGTTCGTCGGATGTGCCGAAGATGCCGTGGCCTGGACCGGCCTACGGTTCGGTCATGCCACGCCTCGTCCTCGACGACCTCTACCGCATCGCGGTCCCATCCGACCCGAGGCTGCGCCCCGATGGCGGCGCCGTCGCCTACACGCTCACCACCGCCGACCGTGACTCCGACGAGAACCGGGCCGAGATCTGGCTCGCCGTCCCCGGTGCCGAGCCGCGCCGCCTCGCCGCCGGCAGCACGCCGCGCTGGTCGCCCGACGGTCGTCTGCTCGCCTTCCTGCGCCCCGTCGATGGGTGCGCTCAGATCCATCTGCTGCCGATGGAGGGTGGCGAGCCGCGCCGGCTCACCTCGGCGCCGCTCGGTGCCGGTGCGCCCGTGTGGTCGCCCGACGGCACTCGCATCGCGTACGGAGGGCCGCACGGTGAGCTCGACCCGAACGCGCCGGTGGTCGCCGACACCCTGGAGTACAAGGCCGACGGCACCGGGTTGTTGCGCGGCCTGACCACGCACCTGTTCGTGGCGGACGTGGCGACGGGCGAAACCGTCCAGGTGACCGAGGGCGGCTTCCACGCCGGGGAGCCGTCGTGGTCGCCGGATGGGCGGCGGCTGGCGTTCGTGGCGAGTATGGCGCCCGACCGGGATCTGGTGGTGGAGAGCGCGGTGTACGCGGTCGACGCCACCGGCCCCGCACCGGGCAAGCCGGAACGGCTCACCGGGCCAGACGTCATCTGCACCGGCGCATGGTGGCTCAGCGACAGCCACGGTGGCGTCGGTGGTGATGGCGGTGGCGGTGGCGACCGGCTGATGGTGGCCGGGCTGCGTGAAGTCGTCGGCCACACTCGCCTGTACACGCTCGGCCCCGGCGGGCTCGACGAGGTGGTGACCGGGCTCGACCGTAACGTCATGATCGGCGCCCCCGGCTACCCCGGCGCCGTCCCCGCGATGCTCGGCGACGACCTGCTGTTCTGCGCCCGCGACCAAGGCCGCACGCACCTGTACCGCCTCCCGGTCGGTCGACCCATGAGCGGGCCTATCGGCAAGCTGGCGGTCGGCCCCGAGGTCGGGCCTGCGGTCGGGTCCACCGATAAGCCGACTGTCGGGCCGCCGGGCGGGCCCGCCGAGAAGATCGTCGATGGCGACTTCACGGTGTCCGGCATCTCCACAGCCGCGGGCCGGGTCGCCTGGATCGCCTCCTCCCCGGCAAGTGCGGGCGACGTCTACCTCGATGGCGAGCCCCTCACCCACCACGCCCTCCCGGACGTGGACCTGTTCACCCCGCGCCCCCGCACCTTCACCGCCCCCGACGGCACCACCATCGAGGGCTTCGTGCTGCGTGACGAGAGGCGTACCGGCCCCGGCCCGCTGCTGCTCGACGTGCACGGCGGCCCGCACAACGCGTGGTCGCCCGCCTTCGACGGCGCCCACCTCTACCACCAGCGGCTCGCCGCCGACGGCTGGACCGTCCTGCTGGTCAACCCGCGCGCCAGCGACGGGTACGGCGAGGACTTCTACACCGCCACGGTCGGAGCGTGGGGGCTGGCCGACGAGCAGGACTTCCTCGCGGCCGTCGACGATCTGGTGGCGGACGGCGTCGCCGACCCTGATCGGCTGGCCGTCGCCGGTTACAGCTACGGTGGCTACATGGCGTGCTGGCTGTCGACCAGGACGGACAGATTCAAGGCGGCGATCCCCGGCGGCTGCGTGAGCGACCTCGCCGGCATGGCGGGCACGTCCGACTTCGGGTCGCTGATCAAGGCGTACGAGTGCCGGGGCGACCTCCAGGCCCAGTCGCCGATCGCCCAGGTGGCCCGCGTCACCACCCCCACCCTGCTCCTGCACGGCGACGCCGACGACCGCTGTCCCGTGGGCCAGGCCGAGCAGTGGTTCGCCGCGCTGCGCGAGCAGGGCGTACCCGTGCGGCTGGTGCGTTATCCGGACGCCTCACATCTGTTCCTCCTCAACGGACGCCCCTCACACCGGTACGACCTCAACGAAAGGATCATCACGTGGCTGGAGCAATGGGTCACCGGCTCGCCGAGCTGATCGCCGAGCACGAGGTGCCGGGGGCCGCGCTGGCCTACCTGCACCGGGGCGAGGTGCACGAGTTCGCCGCGGGGACGCTCAACCTGGACACCGGTGTCGAGGCGACTCCCGACTCGCTGTTCCAGATCGGCTCCGTCACCAAGGTGTGGACCGCGACCCTGCTCATGCGGCAGATCGAGCGCGGCAGGCTGACGCTCGACACGCCGGTGGCCGAGGTGCTGCCCGAGTTCAGGGTGGCGGACCCGGAGGTCACCAAGGCCGTCACGGTCAGGCACCTGCTCTCCCACACCAGCGGCATCGACGGCGACCTGTTCCTCGACACCGGCCGCGGCGACGACTGCGTGGAGAAGTACGTCCAGGCCTGCGCCGACCTGGCCCAGAATCACCCGCTCGGCGGCACCCAGTCCTACTGCAACTCCGGCTTCAGCATCGCCGGCCGCATCCTGGAGAAGCTGGAGGGCAAGCGCTGGGACGACGTGCTGCGCGAGCAGATCGTCGAACCGCTCGGCCTCACCCACACCTGGACCCTGCCGGAGGACGTGCTGCGCTTCCGCGCCGCCATGGGCCACGCCGACGGCAAGACCGCCTCCGTCTGGGGTCTCATGCGCTCGGCCGGGCCCGCCGGGCTCATCTGCTCGCGGCCCGCCGACGTGGTCGCGTTCGCCCGCGCCCACCTCGAAGGCGGCCTCCTGGACGGCCCGCGCGCCATGTGGGAGCCGCAGGTCGACATCCCCAACCCGTACGCGCTGGGCAAGCAGTGGGGCATCGGCTGGATCCTCGACGAGTGGGACGGTCACCAGGTCATCTCCCACGGCGGCAACACCATCGGCCAGCACGCCATGCTCTGGGCCGTACCGGACACCGGCACGATCGTGTGCGTCACCGCCAACGGCGGGCACAGCGGCGCGTTCACGCACGCCGTCGCCACCGAGCTGTTCGCCGAGCTCGACGGACTGACCGTGCCGCCCAGGCTCGGCCCGCCGGAGACGCCCGTCCAGGTCGAGGTGGACGGGTACACAGGCGTGTACGAGCGGGCCGGGTTCCGGGCCACGCTGACCGTCCGCGACGGCGACCTGTGGATATACAGCGAGGCCACCGGCGCTCTCGCGGCGCTCCAGGACCCCATGGAGATGAAGCTGATCCCCGTGGACGAGGTGACCTTCGTCGGCCGCCAGGACGGGGACCCGCAGTGGATGTCCGCCGTGTTCTACCGGCTCGCGGACGGCTCGCCGTACATCCATGTGGGAGCGCGCGCCACTCCGAAGATCAGCTGATCATGCGGGCGAACGGCCGCCCGCACGCCGATCCCGGACCCGACTACGGTGAGTGGATGAACGACCGCCCACGCGCCAGCCTCGGACGGATCCTGCACGACCTGGGCAGCACGGTGATCGACGTGGCCGCCTCGCCGGGCGACCTCGACGTCGAGGTGACCGGGGTGCACATCTTCGACCCGCTCGACGAGCTGATCGTCCCGCCGGGAGGCATCCTGCTGGCGGTCGGCGTGCACGGCACGGCGGAGATCCGCGAGCTGCTGACGCGGGCTCCGGGGGCGGCCGGCGTGGTGGTCAAGCTGCCCGTGGACGTGGACGAGCAGGTACGCGCGACCGTGCTGGAGACCGGCGTGGCCGTACTCGGCCTCACCAGGGCGGCCTCCTGGGCCCAGGTCGCCGCACTGGTGCGCTCCCTGCTGGCGGAGGGCGACCTGGCCGGGCCGGGGGAGGGGCCGCAGGGCGATCTGTTCTCGCTGGCCAACGCCGTCTGCGCGCTGCTCGACGCGCCCGTCACGATCGAGGACAGATCCTCGCGGGTGCTGGCCTACTCCGAACGGCAGCACGAGGCCGACCCGGGCCGGATCGAGACCGTGCTCGGCCGCCAGGTGCCCGAGCGCTACCAGCGGATGCTCGACGAGCTCGGCTTCTTCAAGCAGCTCTACCAGAGCCGCGGGCCCGTTTACCTCGAACTCCACGACGGCAGCATCAACCGGGTGGCCATCGCCGTGCGGACGGGCGACGAGATCCTCGGCTCGATCTGGGTCGCCGTCCGCGAGCCGCTCACCGCCCAGCGGCAGCGCGCCCTCGCCGACGCGGCCAAGATCGTCGCGCTGCAACTGCTGCGTGAGCGGGCCGGGGCCGACACCCAGCGGCGGCTCCGTACCGACCTGCTGTCCACTGTGCTCGCGGGCGGGGCCGACGCGCCCGAGGCCGCCGCGCGGCTCGGCATCGCCACCGCCCGGCTGTGCGTGCTCGCCGCCCAGCTCGCGCACGGCGCCGACGACGACCCGGCGCGTGGCGAGAGTGACCGGCAGCGCTTCGCCGACGCGCTCGCGCTGCACGTCGGCGCCATCCATCCCAAGGCGGCCGCCGCGCTCGTCGGCTCGGTGGCCTACGCCGTGCTGCCGCTGCAGGCGGGCGGTGAGGAGGAGGCGCGGGCCGTACGCGTCGCCGAGAGCTTCCTGACCAGGGTCGGGCCGCGGCACTCCGCCGGCATCGGTGTCGGCTGCCTGGCCGCCAGCCTCGCCCAGGTCGCCAGGTCGCGTGCGGACGCCGACAGGGCGCTCCGCGTGCTGCTCGCCCGGGGCGCGGCAGGCCAGGTCGCCGGTTACACGGCCGTGCACTTCGAGTCGCTGCTGCTCCAGGTCGCCGACGTGGCGGCCGCCGAGGACCAGGCGCCGACCGGCCCCTACCAGCGGCTGCTCGAGCACGACGCCGAGCACGGCAGCGAGCTGGTCGCCACGCTGCGGGCCTACCTCGACGCGTTCGGCGACGTCAACGCCGCCTCGGCGAAGGTGCACGTGCACGCCAACACGTTCAGGTACCGGCTCAAGCGGCTCACCGAGATCAGCGGACTGGACCTGTCCGACGCCGACGCCCGGCTCACCGTCATGCTCCAGATGCGCATCTTCGGGCGTTAGCACCATGCCCGCCGCGCTTTTCGTGGCCGGGCACGAAGAACGATCTACGGCCAGCGGCGAGGGTGGTGCCCCGGACCACACTCCCCTGGAGCGCCCCACATGAGAACACCAGCGGCGCTTGTCGCGCTGGCCCTGCTCGCCGCGGCCTGCGGCGGCACGGCGGGCACAACGACGGGCGCGCCCGTCACCGGCGGCACGTTCACCTTCGCCATCAGCGCCGATCCCGGCGTGCTCGACCCCGCCATGGGCCTGCTGTCGGTCACCAACCAGGTGCTCGCGTTCGCGTACGACACGCTCGTCGGCACCGGCGCCGACGGTAAGCTCGTCCCGGGGCTCGCCGAGAAGTGGCAGGTCAAGCCCGACTCGGTGACCTTCACGCTGCGCCGGGACGCCACCTGCTCCGACGGCGCCAAGCTCACCCCCTCCGACGTGGCCGACAACTTCAACCACGTAGCCGACCCCGCCACCAAGTCGCCCATCTACGGCGTTATCGTGCCCACCGGGATGAAGGCCAAGGCGGACGACGCGGCCGGCACCGTGACCCTGTCCACGCCCAAGCCCTTCAGCTTCATCCTGGAGAGCACCCAGACGATGTTCATCGTGTGCGGCAAGGGCGTCAAGGACCGCTCGGTGCTCGCCCACGGCACCTCCGGCTCCGGCCCCTACCGGCTCACCGAGGTGGTCTCGGGCGACCACTACACCTTCAAGGTCCGCAGGGAGTACGTCTGGGGTCCCGGCGGCACCACGGCCAAGGACCTGCCCGAGACGGTCACGCTGAAGATCGTGCCCAACGAGCAGACCGCCGCCAACCTGCTCGTCTCCGGCACGCTCAACGGCGCCACCTTCTACGGCCCCGACCGCGCCCGCGTCGCGGCCACCCCGGGAGTCGTCAAGAACATCCTGCCCTTCGGGAACGGCCAGTTCTTCTACCATCAGGGCGACGACCGGCCCACCCACGACCCGGCCGTACGCAAGGCGCTCACCCAGGCCGTCAACCTCACGGAACTGGCCGGGATCGCCGCCAGCGGCACCGGCCGGCCCGCCACCGGGCTCATCCTCGACCCGCGGCCCTGCCAGGGCGACACGGTCGCGGGCCACCTGCCCGCCTACGACCAGGCCGCGGCCGGCGCGGCGCTGGACGCGGCGGGGTGGAGAGCGGGCGCCGACGGCATCCGGGTCAAGGACGGCAAGCGGCTGACGCTGCGCTACGTCTACACCACCACCAGGGGACCCGGGATCCAGGCCGCGGCCGAGTACCTGGCCGCCGCCTGGAAGAAGGCCGGCGTCGAGGTGAAGCTGAACGGCATCATCGACGCCAAGCTGGCGGAGTCGCTCAACGTCACCCAGGACTGGGAGGCCATCTGGCTGCCGATCGCCGTCACCCTGCCGACCCAGCTCGTCGGCTTCCTGTCGGGACCGGCCGCGCCCAAGGGCGCCAACTTCGCCCACCTGGCCAACACCCGTTACGAGTCGCTCATCGCGCAAGCCTCGGGAATGCCGTCGGCCGAAGGCTGCAAGCTGTGGCTGGAGGCCGAGTCGGCGCTGTTCGAGAACGGCGATCTGGTGCCGGTCGTGGAGAACACCGTCCTGGCCGCCGGCAAGGGCGCCACGTTCACCATGAGGGCCGGGGACGTCGTGCCGACCTCGATCCGCCTCACGCAGGGGGGCTGAGTGCGCGATCTCCACAAGGCCGGGCCCGCGCGCCGGGTGCGGTCACGCGGGTCCGGGCCGCGATGGGTGGTGCGGCAGGCCGTGCGGTTCGCCGTCTCGCTCGCCGCGCTGCTCGTCGCGTCCTTCGCGATGATCCACCTCATTCCGGGCGACCCGGTACGGGCGTCGCTCGGGCCGGCCGCGCCGATCGAGCTCGTCCAGGCGCGTACGGCGGCGCTGGGGCTCGATCGTTCGATCCCCGAGCAGTTCCTCACCTACGCGGGCAACGTGCTGTCCGGAAATTTCGGGACCTCGTTCCTGTCGGGTGAGCCGGTCGGTGAGATCGTCGCCGGACGGCTCCCCAACACGCTGGCCCTGGCCCTGCTGGCGACCGCGGTGGCGCTGCTGATGGCGGTGCCGCTCGGCATGTGGGCGGCGGTCCGCACCGAGAACGGCCGGAACCGTGGCACCGAGTACGCCTTCACCACCGTGACCGGCGCCGCCGTCGCCGTGCCCGAGTTCCTGTACTCGATCGCGCTGGTGACCGTCTTCGCCATCGGGCTGGGCGCGTTCCCGCCCGCGGGCAGGGCGGGCGCGGCCTCGTACGTGCTGCCCGTTCTCGCCCTGGCGATCGGCCCGGTCGCGATGATCGCCCGCATCTCCCGCGCGGAGACGCTGCGCGAGCTGGGCTCCGACTACGTACGGCTGGCGCGCGCCAAACGCCTGCCCGCCGCCCGCCTCTATCTCCGGCACGTGCTGCCCAACACGCTCACCGCCACCCTAACGCTGGGCGGCCTGCTGCTCTCGGCGCTGATCGCGGGCAGCGTGCTGGTCGAGTACGTCTTCGCCTGGCCGGGGCTCGGCCTGAAGATCGTCGAGTCGATCACGCAGAAGGACTATCCGGTCGCCCAGGGCGTCATCCTCGTCTACGGCGCGATCGTGCTCGTCGTGAACCTCGCCGTCGACCTGGCCCTGGCCGCGCTCGACCCCACCTCCAAGATCAGAGAGGCGTGAGTGAAGCCTCGCCTGCCCCGCACGCCCGCCGCGGTCGCCGGAGCCGCACTGGTCGCGGCCATGGTCGCCCTGGCCGTCGTCGGCCCGCCCCTCTGGGGCGCCACCGCCGAGCGCATCGACGCGGCGGCCATCCTCCAGGGCGCGTCCGCCGCCCATCCGCTCGGCACCGACAGCCTGGGCCGCGACCTGCTCGCCAGGGTGCTGGTGGCCGGGCGGTTCTCCCTGGCGCTGGCGCTGGCCGCCACGCTCATCGGCGGCCTGGCCGGGATCGTGCTCGGCGCCCTGCCGTCCGTGCTGCCCGGCCGGGCCGCACGGCTGATCACCGGCGCGGTCAACGCCCTGGTCGCCTTCCCCGGGCTGCTGCTGGCCATGTTCACCGCGGTCGTCAGCGGACTGGGCGCCCGCGGCGCGGTCCTGGGCATCGGGGTCGCCATCGCGCCCGGTTTCGCCCGACTCACCCAGACGCTGGCCGCCACCGTCGCCGGATCGGACTACGTCTCGGCCGCCCGCATGCTCGGGGTGTCCCGCCGCCGCGTCCTGACCGGGCACGTGCTGCCCAACATCGCCGAGCCGCTCATCCTGCAGCTCACCCAGTCGCTCGGCGGCGCCCTGCTCGGCCTGGCCGGGATGTCGTTCCTCGGCCTGGGCGTGCAGCCGCCGTCCTTCGACTGGGGCAGGCTGCTGTTCGACGGGTTCGCCCGCATCTACGTGACGCCTGAGGTCGCGCTCGGACCGGCGGCGGCCGTCGCGCTCGCGGGCATCGGGTTCAACCTGCTCGGCGACGCCATGGCCAAGGCCGCCGCCCGTACCGCCCCGGCCGGGAAGAAGCGGACTTCGGCGGTGCCGCCCGACCCCGGCGAGCCGGACCCCGGCGCGGTGCTGGAGGTCAGGGGCCTGACCATCGCGTTCCCCGGCGGCGCGACACCCGTACGCGAGCTGTCGCTGAGCATCGCGCCCGGCGAGATCGTCGGCCTGGTGGGGGAGTCGGGCAGCGGCAAGAGCCTGACCGCCGCGGCCATCGGCGGGCTCGTCCCCTACCCGGGCACGGTCACCTACGGGCGGCTGCTGCTCGGCGGCCGGGACGTCGCCACGCTGTCGGGCAAGGAGCTCGGCACCGCGCTGGCCATGGTGTTCCAGGACCCCATGGCCTCGCTCAACCCGGCGCTCCGGGTGGGCGGGCAGCTCGCCGAGGTGGCCATCGTGCACCAGGGCGCCGGCCGTGCCGAGGCGAACCGGCGGGCCGTGGACCGGCTCGGGCACGTTCACCTGCCCGACCCGGCCGCGCGTGCCCGGCAGCACCCGCACGAGCTGTCCGGGGGCATGCGGCAGCGCGCGGTGATCGCGATGGGCCTCATGGCCACCCCGCGGCTGATCATCGCCGACGAGCCGACCACCGCGCTCGACGTGACCGTACAGCGGCAGATCCTGCGGCTGCTGCGCGAGGTCACCGAGGAGAGCGGCGCGGCCGCGCTGTTCATCTCGCACGACATCGCCGTGGTGGGCGAGCTGTGCGACCGGGTCATGGTCATGTACGCGGGCCGGGTCGTGGAGGAACTGCCCGTCGCCCGGCTCGCCGCCGAGGCCGCGCACCCGTACACGCGGGCGCTCATCGCCTCCCTGCCCGACATGGACACCGACCGGGACCGGCCCCTCGCGAGCATCCCCGGCCGCCAGCCCGCCCCCTCGGACGTGGGCCCCGGCTGCGCCTTCGCGGACAGGTGCGCCCTGGCGACCGCTCGCTGCGCCGCCGAACGTCCCCCGCTCATCCCGTACGGCGAGGCGGGCCGCGTGGCCTGCTGGGAGGTCAAGTGATCATCGAAGACCTGACCGTGCGCTTCGGCGCCTTCACCGCGGTCGACCGGGTCACGCTGGAGATCCCCCCTGGCCGGATCGTCGGGCTGGTCGGCGAGTCGGGGTCGGGCAAGTCGTCCCTGGCCAGAGCGGTGAGCGGCCTGGTGCCGTACACGGGCCGGATCGACGGGGCACGGAAGGTCCAGATGGTGTTCCAGGACCCGTACGCCTCGCTGGACCCGCGCATGACGGTCGGCGACTCGGTGGGGGAGGGGGTGCGGCCGGACCGCGCGGGAGGGACGGGCGGACGCGACCGCACGGGATGGTCGGGCAGGCGTGACCGCGCTGGTTGGCCAGGCGGACGCGACCGCGCGGGGCGGCGGGCCGAGGTGGAGCGGCTGCTGGAGCTCGTCTCGCTCCCCGCGAACCTGGCCGGACGCTACCCGCGCGAGCTGTCCGGCGGACAGCGGCAGCGGGTCGCCGTCGCCAGGGCGCTCGGCGCCGCGCCCGATCTGCTCGTCGCCGACGAGATCACCAGCGCGCTCGACGTGTCCGTCCAGGGCGCGGTGCTCAACCTGGTGCGCTCACTCCGCGACGAGCTGGGGCTGTCGATGCTGTTCATCTCGCACAACCTGGCCGTCGTACGGTACGTCTCCGACGTCGTCGCGGTCATGCACCAGGGCCGCGTCGTCGAGGCCGGACCCACCGAGCAGGTCGTCGGCGAGCCTGCCCACGACTACACGCGCGCCCTGCTGGAGGCGGTACCCAGGCTTACAGGGTGATCCACTCGGTGGCGGTGGTGACCTCGTCCAGCACGGCCGGGATGGGCGCGACGCCCAGCCCCGGCCCGGTCGGCACCGCCAGGTGGCCGTCGCTCAGCTCGAACGGCTCGGTGATGTCGGTGGCGAAGTAGCGGCGCGACCCCGAGGTGTCGCCCGGCAGCGTGAACCCGGGCAGCGCGGCCAGCGCCACGTTCGCGGCCCGGCCGAGTCCGGTCTCCAGCATGCCGCCGCACCACACCGCGATCCCGTTCGCCCGGCACAGGTCGTGGATGCGGCGGGCCTCCAGGTAGCCGCCGATCCGGCCGGGCTTGATGTTGACGATCGAGCACGAGCCCAGCGCGATCGCGGCCGCGGCGTGCTCGACCGACTCGATCGACTCGTCCAGGCAGATCGGCGTCTTCAACTGCGTGGCCAGCTTGGCGTGCTGGACGAAGTCGTCGTTGGCCAGGGGCTGCTCGATGAGCAGCAGGCCGAAGTCGTCGAGCTTGGCGAGCTGGCGGGCGTCCACGAGCGTGTAGGCGGCGTTCGCGTCCACCTGGAGCAGCACGTCGTCGCCGAACCGCTCGCGCACCGCCCTGACCGGCGCCACGTCCCAGCCCGGCTCGATCTTCAGCTTGATCCGCACGTAGCCCTCGTCGAGGTAGCCCTCGACGGCGTCGAGCAGCTCCGGGATCGAGTCCATGATGCCGACGGAGACGCCGCACGGCACCCGGTCGCGGGCCGCGCCGAGGAACCGGCCGAACGACTCGCCCGCCGCCCTGAGCTGGGCGTCGAGCACGGCCGTCTCCAGGGCGGCCTTGGCCATCCGGTGCCCCTTGATCGGCTCCAGGGCCCGGCCGACGGCGTTCGCGTCGAGGGTGCGGGGCAGGGCGGGCAGCATGAAGCGCCGGATCACCTCGGCCGCGCCGTCGACGTACTCGCTGGAGTAGTGCGGCTCCGACATGGCCACACACTCACCCCAGCCCTCGGCATCGGGCGTCACCACCCGGACCAGCAGCACGTCACGGGCCGTCTCGGTGCCGAACGAGGTGCGGAACGGCGCCACCAGCGGCATCGCGATCCGCCGCAGCTCAACTCCTGTGATCTTCACGATGTCTCCACTACATAAGAGGACTTCTGGTGAAATCCGGTGACGACACGGTCTTCGGCCATCAGACCGCCCAGCACGTCCCGTACGGCATGACGCCATGCCTTGGCCGTTCCCGGGTCGGCCCGGCGCAACCCCTCGATGTCCTCGGGCACGGCCACCAGCACCACCGCGGCGTCCGTACGGCCCGGCACCGGCCGGCCCCCGTCGTCGGCCAGGCCGACCACCGCGTCCTGCGGCACGTGGACGGGGTGCGGCCGCCGCCTGGCCAGGACCTCGACATGCGGCGCGGACAGATCCCAGACGGCCAGCATCCGGTCGGACTCGTCCCCCTGGTTGATCTCGTCCCCCATGGTCCCGTAGAAGCCGGGCAGGTACTCGTGCGGCCGGGCGCCCAGCTTGGCCAGGTTGAAATGGGCGTTGCGGCGCACCAGTGGATCGTACGTCCAGGTGACCCGTTCCAGCCCGCGCTCCAGCGCCCACCGGCGCTGGTGCAGCTTGAGCTCGAACCCGATCCCGCGTCCGGCGGACGCTCCGGTGATGTGGGAGTGCAGCGCGTTGCCCGCCGCCAGGAACCCGACGGACCCGCCGGCCAGCCGGTCGCCGTCGAAGGCGCCCGCGACGTAGCCACCCGCGTGCGACAGCGCCCGCATCAGCTCGACCGTGATCGGCTGCCCGCCTTGGTCGAACCGCCAGATGCCGTCGAACAGCGCGAACAGTCCCTCGAACTCCGCGATCTCCTGTAGTTCCCTGACCGCGATCAACCTGCCGGCCCTCCGAGTCGTCGATGTCACCCGCGACCGTACGCCAGAGTGAGGGCGGCCGGATTCGTGCCGGCCCACCAAGAGGCGAGGGTTCTTCGTCGCCGAGCCCTACGGTCAGCCGTAGCGGGTTTCCCACGTGGGCCCAACCGGCGGCGGCTGAGCGCGGGTCAGCGCAGGCTCCGCGCGTCGAGCAGGCGCAGCACCCGGATGACCACCTCCGGGTCGGCGCTCGGGTCACGTCGCGCGTCGAGCACCGCCTGGCGGGCGGCCGACAGCATCTCCGACTCGACCCGCCGGACCGTCCGGACCCGCTCGGCGCGTTTCTCGTAGGCCGCGCGCCGCTCGGCGTCGGCGGCCTCGGCGCTGATCCGCATGCCGAGGTCCGTCATCCGCCTGGTGAGCAGCTCCACCACCTCCTCGGGCAGGTCCTCGGCCTCGTCGATCTCCTTGAGCCGCCGCCTGGCCGCGGTCGCCGCGCTGATGGCCAGCCGCCGCTCCAGGTCCCGCTCGGCCGCGGTGTCGCTCTTGACGCCCAGCTTGGACACCAGCCAGGGCAGCGTCAGCCCCTGGACGACCAGCGTGGCCAGGATCACCGCGAACGCGATGATCACCAGCACCGGCCGCTGCGGGAACGGCGACCCGTCGGCCGTCTTCAGCGGGAGCGCCAGGGCGAGCGCCACCGTGGCGACGCCGCGCATGCCCGCCCACCACATGACGACCGTCTCGCGCCAGGTCACCGGCACCTCCGAGTCGTCGTCCCCGGCCCGGCGGGTCTTCCTGGCCACCCAGGAGGCGGGCAGCAGCCAGAGCAGCCGTACCACCACCACGACGCCCACCACGGCGGCGCTCCAGCCGAGCGCCTCGCCCAGCCGCCCGCCGAGCGTGCCGAACACGGTGTGCAGCTCCAGCCCGATCAGCCCGAACGCCACCCCCGTGACGAGCGTGTCGACGATCTGCCAGAACGTCGCCGAAGCGAACCTGCCTTTCACGTCGTCGGCGTCCGACATGTGCTCGCTCAGGTAGAACGCCGTGGTCAGGACGGCCAGCACCCCCGAGCCGTGCCACCGGTCGGCCAGCGCGTAGCTGACGAACGGCACCAGCAGCGACAGCCCCACCTGTAGCGTGGCGTCGCCGAGCACGGCCATCAGCCGGCCGGCCAGCCAGCCGAGCGCCAGACCCACCGCGACCGCCACCACCGCCGACAGCACGAACTCGCCCAGCGCGCCCGGCCACCAGAAGACGCCGGTGACCGCCGCCGTGATCGCCACCTTGTAGAGCACGATCGCCGTCACGTCGTTGAACAGGCCCTCGCCCTCCAGCAGCGACACCAGCCGTCTGGGCAGCCCCAGCCGGCCCGCCACCGCCGTGGCCGCCACCGGGTCGGGCGGCGCCACCAGCGCGCCGAGCGCCGCCGCGGCCGCGATCGGCAGGCCCGGGATGAGCGCGTGCGCCGTCACCGCCACGACCGCCGTCGTCACGAACACCAGCGCCACGGCGAGCAGGAAGATCGGCCGCCAGTTCGCCGCGAACTGCCGCCACGACGTCCGCCGCACCGCCGCGTACAGCAGGGGAGGCAGCAGCAACGGCAGCACGATGTCGGGCGGTACGTCCACGTCCGGCACGAACGGCAGCAGGGCCAGGACGATGCCGAACAGCGTCATCAGAACCGGCGGCGGCAACCCGAGCCGGTCGCCGAGCGGCACCGTGATCAGCGCGCCCAGCACGATGAGCATGAGCAGCACGAACTGGTCCAAGACGCCCTCCGATGATCCCCGGAATCAGCCTAGACGGGCGGCCGGCGGAGCTCACGGACGGCCCTTACCTGCGCGTTCGCCGCCGAGGACGTGCGAGGCCCGATGGCTCGGGAGGGCGTCAGCGGTCGGCGTGCACGGTGTGGGGCGTCAGCGGTCGAGGACGTGCAGGGTGTGGTGGCCGGAGCCGAGGGAGACCGGGCCCTCCGCCGTCATGGCGACCACGTCGGCCACCCGGGCGCCGAACAGGTCCGGCACGTAGATCGCGGGCTCCAGGCACAGGGTCATCCCCGGTTCCAGCGGAGTGTCGTCACCGGGCACGACGCGCGGGCCCTCATCGTGGCCCAGCCCCACGCCCCGGCCGAAGTGGGCGGCGGCGAACCGGCCGTACCCGCTGCCGTCGATCACGTCCCTGACCGCCCCGGCCACGCTCTCGGCGGCGGCCGCCGGCCGTGCCGAGCGGAGGGCGGTGGCCCGCGCGGCGAGTACCACCGAGTACATGGCCTCGAAGTCCTCCGGCGGCTCGGCGACGGCGAACACCCGCGCCACCTCCGCGCAGTAGCCGTTCCATCGGCCGCAGAGCGACACCAGCAGCGCGTCACCGGGATTGATCACCCGGCCGCCGGGCTGGTGCGCGGGACGGGCGGTGTGCTCGCCCGCCGCGATCCGCAGCGACAGGACCTCCTCGCAGCCGGTCTCCAGCAGCAGCAGCCGCAGCCGAGCGGCCATCGCGCGCTCGGTGGCGCCGAACCAGGCCAGCTCGCGGGCCTGGCCGAGCACCGATTCCGCGGCCACGACGGCACGCTGGACCGCTTCGATCTCGTGCGGCCGCTTACGCAGCCGCAGCGGGGCCAGTACGGCCGTAGCCGGTACCAGCTCGGCCTCGATCGTGAGCCCGAACAGCTCGCGGACCCGCATCTCGGGGTCCACGCCGACCCGCCGTGCCGCGCGGGGCACGAGCGGGCCGGGATCGGCGGTCTCGGCGGCCGTGTCCAGGGTGACGACGAGGAACCCCTCGCCCCGCCCGCCCAGGAACCTGAAGTCGGGGGAGGGCCGCAGCACCAGGGCGTCGACCTCGGCCTCGACCATGGCCGCCCGCACGGCGTCCAGGATGGGCTCGGTCACGTCGCGGGCTCGTGCAGCCAGCAGGCGACCGGTCCGAAGTCGGGCTCCTTGTCCCGGCACACGTCCATGACCAGCGGGCAGCGCGGGTTGAACCGGCAGCCCCGCGGCGGGTGCGCCGGGTCCGGCACGTCGCCGGGCAGCTCGGCGGGCAGCACGCCCAGCCCGTCGGGCTTGGGGATGGCGCGCAGCAGCGCCTGCGTGTACGGGTGCCGGGGGTTCGCCCACACCTCGGCCGTGTTCCCGACCTCGACGATCTTGCCGAGGTACATGACCGCGATCCGGTCGGCGATCAGCCGCACCACTGACAGGTCGTGGCTGATGAACAGCAGCCCCGCCCCCGAGTCCACGGCCAGGTCGCGCATCAGGGTGGCGACCTGCGACTGGGCCGACGCGTCCAGCGCCGAGATGGGCTCGTCGCCGATCAGCAGCCGGGGCCTGGCCGCCAGCGCCCTGGCGATCGCGATGCGCTGCCGCTGGCCGCCCGAGAACTCGTGCGGGTGCCGGCCCGCGAAGTCGCGCGGCAGCCCGACGCGTTCCAGCAGGTCGGCGGGCGCGGTGGCGGTGTCGCCTGACGTACGGAGGCCGTCGGCGATCTGGTCGCCCACGCGGCGGCGCGGGTTCAGCGACGCGTACGGGTCCTGGAACACCATCTGGATGCCCGTCAGCTTCCGCTTGCGCAGCCCGAGCGGCGTGACCGGTTGCCCGTCGAAGGTGATCGAGCCCTCGGTGACCGGGTTGAGCCCGCAGACGGCGCGGGCCAGCGTCGACTTGCCGCAGCCGGACTCGCCGACCAGGCCGACGACCTCGCCGGGGCCGACGGCCAGGCTCGCCCCCGCGACCGCCCGGACGATCGGGCGCCCGGGGGAGCGGTGCTCGACGACCAGATCGTCGATCGCCAGCAGGGTCATGAATCCTCCGAACGGGGGCCAGGAGAGGGCTCTGCGTCGGGCAGTGAGTCGAGCAGGGAGCGGGTGTAGGGGTGGGCGGGCTCGCGCAGGACCTGGCCGCGTGGCCCCGTCTCCACGACCAGGCCGTCCTTCATCACGCTGACCTCGTCCGCCACCGCCGACATGACGCCCAGGTCGTGGGTGACGAGCAGCACGGCCAGCCCCAGCTCGTCGCAGAGCCCGCGCAGCAGCCGCAGCACACCCGCCTGCACGGTCACGTCCAGTGCGGTCGTCGGCTCGTCGGCGATCAGCACCTTGGGCGAGCAGGCCAGCGCGATGGCGATCGCGATGCGCTGCCGCATGCCGCCGGAGAACTGGTGCGGGAAGCGCCCGTACGCCTCCTCGGCCCCGGGGATGCGTACCTTGCCGAGCAGTTCGACGGCCCGCCGCCGGGCCTCCCGCCTGTCGAGGCCGAGGTGGTGGCGCATGTGCTCGGTGAGCTGCTTGCCGATGGTCAGCATCGGGTGCAGGCTCGTTGCCGGGTCCTGGAAGACCATGGCCACCTCGCCGCCACGCACCCGGTTCAGCTCCTTCGGCCGCAGCGTGAGCAGCTCACGGTCGCCGAGCGCGATGCTGCCCGTGGTCCGTGAGCCGTGCGGCAGCAGGCCCAGGACGGCCAGCCCGGTCATGGTCTTGCCGGACCCGCTCTCTCCCGCAAGCCCGTGCACCCGGCCCTCCTGGAGCGACAGGTCCACGCCGCGCAGGATCTCCTTGCCGCCGATGCTCACCTTCAGATCGGTGATGTCCAGGGTCACAGCGCACGCTCCTTGATGGCGCGGGCCGTACGGGGATCGAGGGCGTCCCGCAGCGTGTCGCCGAGGAAGTTGAAGGCCAGCACCACGGTCAGGATCGCCAGGCCGGGGAAGGTGGCCACCCACCAGCTGTCGAAGACCTCCACGCCGGAGGCCACCATCGCGCCCCACTCCGGGGACGGCGGCTTGGCCCCGAGGCCGAGGAACGACAGCCCCGACAGCAGCAGCAGCGCGGTGCCGATGTCGAGCGTGGCCAGGACGAGCACCGGGCCCGTCACGTTCGGCAGCACGTCCACGCGCAGCGAGCGCCAGGCCGAGAAGCCCAGCAGCCGCCCGCTCAGGACGAACTCCCGCTCCCGCACGCCCAGCACCAGCCCGCGGGTGACGCGGGCGTAGGCGGGCCAGGCCACGACGAGCACGGCCAGCACCGCGTTGGTCAGGCTGGCCCCGAGCGCCGCGGCCACCACCATGGCCAGGATGACCGTTGGGAAGGCGAACACCAGGTCCGCCACCCGCATGATCGTCTCATCCACCCATCGACCGAAATATCCGGCGCAGGCGCCGAGCAGGCCGCCGACCAGCACCGACAGCGCCACCAGCATCAGCGTCAGCGGGATCGACACCCGCGCGCCGTGCATGACCCGGCTGAGGATGTCGCGGCCGAGCTGGTCCGTACCGAACCAGTGACCGGGCCCGGGGGCCGCCAGCCGCGGCAGGTCCTGGGCCAGCGGGTCGTGCGGCGCGAGCACCGGCGCGGCCAGCGCGACCACCAGCCAGACGATCGCGATCACGCCGCCGACGACGGCCAGCGGCTGCCGCCACGCCTCGGGGAGCCGCCCGGTCAGGCCCTTGCGGGCCAGGGGATCCCGTTTCACTGAAGCCTCACTCGGGGATCGATGACGCCGTACAGCACGTCCACGATCAGGTTGATGACGAGGTACACGACGCCGACCACGAGCCCGACGCCCATGACGGCGGGCAGGTCGAGGGTGGTGGCGCTCTTGTAGGCGTACTGGCCGACGCCCGGCCAGGCGAAGATCGCCTCGACCAGGACCGTGCCGGACAGCAGGCTGCCGAACGCCAGGCCGGCGACCGTGATGATCGGCACCAGCGCCGAGCGCAGCACGTACCTGAACAGGATCGTCCGGCCGGGCAATCCCTTGGCCCTGGCGGCCCGCACGTAGTCCTGGCCGAGCACCTCCAGCACGGCGGAGCGGGTGAAGCGGGTGAGCAGCCCGATCGTGTACAGGGCCAGCACGAGGGCGGGCGTGATCAGGTGGCCGACGGCCGAGCCGAAGATGTCCCACCGGCCCGCGAGCAGCGCGTCCACGGTCTGCAGACCGGTGACGGCCGGGGCCGAGCCCAGCGCCGCGTCGACCCTGCCGCTGCCCGGGGTGATCTGCAATCGGTAGAAGAACACGTAGAACGCCACCAGCGCCAGCCAGAACGTCGGCACCGAGATGCCGATCAGGCTCAGCACCCGCAGCAAGTGGTCCGACAGCCGGTCCCTGCGCAGCGCGGCGATCACGCCGAACGCCACGCCGAGCACGAGCGAGACCACGATCGCCGCCCCGGCCAGCTCCAGCGTCGCCGGCACGAACTCGGCCAGGTCCTGGCTCACCGGCCGGTGGCTCTGCTGGCTGGTGCCGAGGTCGCCGTGGACGACGCCTTGGAGGTGCAGCAGATACTGCTCCCACAGCGGCTTGTCCAGACCGTGCTGGGAGCGCCACTGCGCGACGATGGCGGGGTCGCCCAGGGCCCGCTGGCCCAGGTTCGCGGCCACCGGGTCACCGGGCACCAGGTTCGTCAGCACGAACGTCACCAGCGTGATGCCCCAGGCCAGCAGAAGCGCCAGGAGGATGCGCCGGATCAGGAACCTGGCGAGGGGGTGCGCCCCGCGCCGCCGGGGCGCGCGGGGCGTGTCGTCCGTGGCGGGCATGCTTACTTCGCGCCCAGGCGGGCGACGTCGACGGTCCAGACCGGGTGGTACTCGAGGCCGGTCACCGAGGCGGCCGTCACGATGTTCTGGCCCGGCTGGATCAGCGGGATGAACGGGCCCGAGGCGTTCAGCTTCGTCTGCACGTCGGCGTACGCCTGCTTGCGCGCGTCGTCGCCGATCGCGATCGCGGCCTTCTCACCCGCGGCCTCGATCTCCTTGGCCGCGCCGGCCTTCCAGCCGGCCCGCAGGCCCACCGTCTTGCCCGGCAGGAAGGCCAGGTAGTCGCTGGGGTCCGGGTAGTCCGGGCCCCAGTACCACAGGCCCAGCTCCTCCTTGCCGTTGCGGTAGTTGTCCAGCGCGGTGGTGACCGGCGCGGGCTGCAGGTCCACCGTGATGCCGACCTCCTTGAGGTTGGCCTGGATCCGCTCGGCCAGCGGCTGGAACGACAGGCCGTTCACGGTCAGCTCGCTCGGGTACTCCAGCTTCACCGTGGGGTTGGCCACGCCGCTCGCGGCCAGGGCCGCCTTGGCGCCCTCGACGTCGCGCTTGGCCGCCTGGTCGGCGGGCAGCGCGCCCAGCAGCTGCGACGGGATCACGCCGGGCGCCTGCGTGGAGCCCTCACCGGCCAGTTCGAGCAGGCCCGTGTAGTCGACGCCCTTGCGCACGGCCTCGACGAACTTGGCGTTCGGCGTGGTCTTGCTGACCTTGTCGTCCTGGTTGGCCAGCAGGAAGATCACGTTGGCCGAGGCGGTCTTCTTGACCTGGAGGTTCGCCGGCATGCCGGTCACCTGGTCGCCCGAGAGGTTGAGCGCCACCTGGCTGTCGCCACGCTGGACGTTCAGCTTCTGGGTGGCGGCCTCGACGTTGCGGATGACGACCTTGTCGTAGGCGGGCTTGGTGCCGTAGTACTTGGCGTTCGCCTTCAGCACGACCTGGCTGCTCACGTTGAACGACTCGATCGTGTACGGGCCCGACCCGGCGGCCGCCGAGTTCAGGTACTGCTCGGCCTTGTCCTGCGGGTCCGCGGTCGCGCCGTGCTGCTTGGCGAGCTTGCTGTTGATGATGCCGAGCGCCGGGTTGGGCAGGATGAACGGCAGCGCGGGGTTGGCCGCCTTGGAGGTCAGCGTGACCGTCGAGTCGTCGGCCTTGGCCACCTCGACGCCGTCGAGCAGGAACGACGGGGTGCCCTTCATGTCACGCACCCGGGTCAGCGAGAACACCACGTCGTCCGCGGTGACGGGGGAGCCGTCGGCGAACGTCGCGCCCTGCTTGAGCTTGAGCGTGAGCACCTTGCCGTCCTTGGACAGCTCGTACGACTCGGCCAGCGCCGGGACCGGCTTGGTCACGTCGGCGCCCTCGAAGGTGAGCAGCGTCTCGTAGATCGCCTTCTCCACGAAAAGGCCCGTCGGCTCGTACGTGCGCCCGGGGTCGGCCGTCTTGAGGTCGAAGGACGTGTCGATCACCAGGGTCTTGCCGCCGCCACCCTGGGCGGCGGGGGTCTGGGAACCGCCGCTTCCGCAGGCGGCTAGGGCAAGTGCACCGGCGAGCAGCACAGCCGCCGTCTGCGAGCGGGTCGCCATTGAGTCCTCCAGTTGGACGATTGGCCGAAAGATGTCGAGGATTGTCCGGCAGAACGTCCAGGCACTGTGCGGTCGCTGAGACGTATATAAATGGGCCGGGGGTAACTATGAGTGAAATTTCCAGAAATGGTGCCAGTGCTAGCGGTCAACCTGGACGGATCGGCATCGGCCTCGAGCTCGACGACGTGCATATGAAGATCCTCGAGGTCCTGCGGGAGAACGGCAGGATCTCGGTCTCGGCACTGGCCGAGCGGGTGGGCATCTCCCGGGCCAACGCCTACACCCGCTTCGAGGCGCTGCGCGCCGACGGCGCGATCAAGCGGTTCACCGCCGAGATCGACCACGTCAGGACCGGGCTCGGCATCACCGCGCTGATCTTCGTGACCGTGCGGCAGCAGATGTGGAAGCAGTTCAGGGCGGAGCTGGCCAGGATGCCCGAGGTCGAGTACTGCGCGATCACCACCGGCCAGCACGACGCGATGATCCAGGTGCGGATGTCGGACGTGGCCGAGGTGCACGCCATGGTGACCGACCGGCTGGCCAACATCCCGGCCGTGAAGGCGACCGAGACGGTCTTCATCCTGGACGAGGTGCTCAGGCGGCCGTACGTGCTGCCCAGCGATCGTGACAAGGCCCGTCCGGTACGGCGGGCGGCCCAGGAGGCCCCCGGCGACGTGCCGCTCGGCAAGATGCGCTTCGTCGGCGCCGCGGAGGGCAGGGCCGCCCTGCGGAAAGACGGCTGACCGGCATCGGGCGGCTTCACCGACGGCCCGGCCGAGCGGTCCTTCGTGTTGGTCGGGCAGTCTTTTGCGCTGGTCAGGTGGTGACGACCTCCGTGCACACGCTGACGTGCCGGGTGTCGTCGCCCTCGAACTGGAACTCCTCTATGAGGCGCAGCCGGCCGTCGGCGTCGGTCTCGATGCGGCTGTTGCTCTGGCCGCCCGCCTTGCCGCCGGCCTTGAGCGCGTGCGCGTAGGCGATGGAGACGACGTCGCCGTCCCTGGTGCCGACGAAACGGCCGTGCGTGACGGTGTCGCCGGTGTAGCTGCCCCACACCACCCCATCGGCCTCCCAGTAGGCGAACTCGGTGGGCCGCTCCAGGTCCACCACGCTCGCCGTCGAACTCACCATCACGAATCTGCGGCCGTTGAGAAGGTTCACGCCGCCCATGGTCCCGATATTTCATGACACGGAGAGTCAGGCTGGACATTTCTCTCCCCACACCATGATCTCATCGGCGATCCGTCCAGCCGCAGAGCCTACGAGTCGGGACTTATCAGGAATCCGGCTCTCCAGTGCTGAACTGACCGGTGACCTCACCTTCGCGCCCGGCCAACACCCATCGGTGACGTCCTGTACCGCAATGTATCCCCTGAGTATCCGTGCTATCTGTGATAGTAATGTCACGCTCAGTGTCTGGTGGGGATTGGGGAGATCCTTATGCTGCAATACATCATCGCGGCCATGGCCGCGGTAGGCGTGGTAGCTGTCGCCGCCACGCTGTTCAGGCTCGCGAAAAAGGGCAGCGACGACAACGACGCCGGCGGACCGTCGGCGGGGCACGCGGGCGCGATGCTGTCCGCCATGTTCCTGCTGGTCTTCGCCATCGCGATCATCGTGCCATGGACCACCGCCGACACCGCCGCCCAGAACACGCAGACAGAGAGCCAAGCCGCGATAGAGGCCTACTGGTCGGCCTCCGGCCTGCCCGGCACCGCCCCCGCCTTGGTGCGCGCAGGGCTGCGCGACTACGTCACGTTCATCGTCAAGGACGAGTGGCCCGTCATGCAGCGTGGCTCGATGGACCCGGTCGGCACGGAGCGGCTCGACGCGCTCCGGGCCCGCGTCGACGCGCTGCAGGTGACCACGGATCAGAAGGAGGCCAGGACCGCGGTGCTCGACCACATCGCGGCGATCGCCGCCGCCCGCGCCCAGCGCACCGCCGACGCCGGCGCGGCGCCCCCTGACGGACTGCTGGCCCTGACGATCATCACCGGCCTGCTGGTCGTCCTGTTCCCGTTCCTGGCCGGGGCCCGGCCGCGCGGCCTGGCGATCCTGCCGGTGGTGGCGATGGCCGCGATGCTCGGCTTCGGCATCTACCTCACCTGGGACATCTCCCACGCCTTCAACGGACCGCTGGCCGTGGAGCCTGAGGCGTACAAGAGCGCGCTGCAGGAGTTCGCGCGGATATCCGGAGGCGTCTGACCGTGGGAGCCTGGCGCATGCCGCTGCTCCTCGCGGGCACGCTGCTGGCGCTGTCCGCCGGCGCTCCCGCCGCGGCCGACCCGGAGCCCGGCGACTCGACCGTGAGCGTGAGCGCCGACGTGGCCGTCTGTGTGGACGTGCCGCTGGTGAGCGTACACATCGGACGATGCGGGCCGCCGGCCGTGAACCCACCGCCCCAAGCCATCCCGAACCCACAACCCCGCGTCACCCTGAACCCGCAACCCGTCGCCACTCCAAAGGCGACACCCAGGGTCCGGATCGTGATCACTCCCCGCCCCGCGAAACCCAAGCCGACTCCCCGGCCAACCTCCCGTCCGACCCCTAACCGCGTCCGGGTGTCCACCGTCATACCTCCGCCCGTCCACGCCAAGCCGACCCCAAAACCGAAACCCGAACCGACGATCAAGCCAACCCCCAAGCCCACGGCGACCTACGTCCGCGCCAAGCGCGTCCAGCCGCCGCGCCCAAGGAAGAATCCGCTGGGCACGGTGCTCTTGATGGTGGTCCTGACGACGGCCATCGCCTCCACCACTGCTGTGGCGTTCGCAGCCGTCCGATAAAACCGGCATTTGGGACCGGCCTCCGAACACATCGTAGTAACGGGCGGGCCTCCAGCCTCACGGAGTCCCGCCCGTTCTCGTTGACGCTTACTGGCTGCGGGTCAGGAGGGAGCGTCCGTCCCGACGTCGATGCGGACGGCTTCTCCGCGAACTCGGGCGAGAACTGCCTGCGACGCCTCGTCACATACATACCCCTTCAAGACTTCCATCGGTCTCTGTAATCGCGGTCAGGTACGGGACAGCGCTGACACTGACGGGGCCGACGAGCGCGGTCGTAGGCGAGACGCTGGTGTTCAGCGGCGTGTTTCAGGTCGAGGGCACCACTGTGCCGAGCGGCTCCCGGGTCACCGTGCAGCGCATCCTCACCGCCGATGGCAGCGGCTTCGTCGGGTGGTCGGCGCGGATCGACAGCAAGGGCTCGTACACCTTCGTGGACAGACCGCCGGCGGGTGAGTACACCTACACCGTGCTGTGGCGCGGCGACAGCAGGACCGGACCGTCACAGGCCAGTCAGGCCGTCACGGTTGACGAACCGATCAGGTGGCCGGCGGCGCTGCTCGGCCCTGCCGCCGCCGGGCAGTGCCGTTCGCGGATCTCGGGGTCGTCCTGCGAGAAATCGATGACCGTCGTCCACGGACGCAGGTGTTCGATCGTGACGTGGTGCTGCTCGGTCAGCCGCTGGGCGAGCAACGAGCGGTGGCAGGCCTCGGGGTCGCGCTCGACACAGAGCAGCGCTGCGGTCCCACTGCTCGGCAGTTCCGACACGATCGGCGTGAGGTCGGCGTGGTCGAGGATCTCGGTGGTGTAGCGGCGGGTGTACTCGGCGGCGAGTTCGCGGCGCGAGCGCCTGCCGACCCCTTGGCGGTCATCCTCGGCGTACTGGAGCCGGCGCAACTCGGTGGTCGGGGCGCCGCGGCGCTGGCGTACGTCGAGCAGCAGACGAACGTCCGCGTGCCGCAGTCGTTGCAAGAAGGACTCGCCGCCGAAGCCATAGACGCCGATTGTCACCATTCTGAGCACTGGAAATCACCCACTTGCCGAGACTCGTGCCGCCTCCGGCAGCCCTGCCGGAGGCGGCACGAGGTCGCATCACGCGACGGCGGTCCCCTCAAGCTCGACCATCAGGTCGGGGATCGCCAGCCGTGTCACCCCGAGCATCGTGGTGGACGGTGCCACCCCGGCGGCGCCCAACCGCGAAGCCAGCACGCCGTAGTGCTCGAAGAGCCGATCGACGTCGGTGGTGTAGACGTTGAGCCGGACGAGGTCCGCGAGGGACATGCCGGCCTCGCCGAGCACGGCCTCCAGGTTGTCGAGGCTCAGCGCCAACTGCGCCGCCATGTCATCGGCATGCTGGGGCTTGCCGTCGCCGCTCATCGCGGTCTGCCCGGCGCAGTACAGGGTCCGGGTGTGCCCGGAGACGATCTCACCCTGGTTGTACCCCATCTCCACCGACCACGCCCACGGGTTGACCGCTGTTCGCTCCATCGCCACATCAGCTCCATTCGATTCGTCGACATTACGTACGTCCATCGGCTCGGTAGCCGCCATCTTTTTGGGTTGCGTCGATGAGCCTCCCAACAAATCACGACATCCTGTGTCGTGTATTTCGGTAACGTTCTCGTATGCGCGCCGACCGGTTGGTCTCGCTGGTGCTGCTGCTGCGGCAGCACGGTCGGCTGTCCGCGGCCGCGCTGGCCCGCGAGCTGGAGGTATCCACCCGCACCGTGCTGCGCGACATCGAGGCGCTGTCCGCGGCCGGAGTCCCGGTCTACGCCGAACGCGGCCGGCACGGTGGTTTCGCGTTGCTGCCCGGTTTCCGGACCGAGCTCACCGGACTGAACCACGACGAGGCCCTTGCCCTGCTGGTCGCCGGATCGCGGCGCGGCGCGCAGGCGTTCGGCCTCGGCTCGGCGCTCGCTTCGGCGATGCTCAAGGTGGTTGACGCGCTACCCGAAAGCTATCGGGACACCGCGGCCGGCGCGGCCGAGCGATTGCTCATCGATCCGGAGACCGACCTCCTCTCGCGTCGGCTGGCCGCTGAGGAGGTGCCTGACGCCATAGCGGCCGAGGTCCTGCGCGCGGTGTTCGCCGGACACAAGCTACGCATCCACTACGCGGCTATGGACCAGACCCCGAAGTGGCGCACGGTGGACCCGATCGGCCTGGTCACCATACGAGACCGGGGCTACTTGCTGGCCATGAGGTCTGGCGCGGACCGCACCTACCGGCTGTCCCGGGTCTTGGCCGCCCAGGAACTCGCCGAACCCGCGCAGCGACCAGACCGGGTCGATCTGGACCGGGCCTGGCAGGAACGCAGCACGCGGTTTCGGGCCGGCGGTGACCAAGTTGCCGTGCTGGTACGGGTGAACCCGGTGCGGCGGGAGGACCTGGTGGGCACCGCGCTGGCCGTCCTGGCCGAAGAAGCCGACTCAGACGGCTGGCTGCGGCTGGAGGTGACCTTCCAAGATCCGAGACACGCCGAATGGGCGCTGTGGCAGCTCAGCACGAACGCGGAAGCCCTGGCCCCGCAGTGGTTGCGCGACTCCCTGCGCAACCGCGCCGCCGCGATCGCCACCCGCTACGGAGCATCATCCTGAGTGTTGTCGCCTTCTGCGGGCCGAAGGGACGAGTTCGGCGACCACCGCGAGGTCCTCGGCCTGACCGTCGGCGAGCAGGCGTTCTGGACCGAGTTCCTGCGTTCCCCGCGCTCCGTGGCCTGCACGGCGTCCGCCTGGCGACGCTGTCGAGTCCCCTGAAGCTGTAAGGGAGCGACACGGGACATAGGTGGGCCTGCAGTTGCACCACTCGACCTGACTGGATGGTGAGGCCGGGGCGGGGGTGACATGCTGAGGCCGGTGAGCATGATCAAAATAGCGGTCGCGGTCTTAGCGGTCGCGGCGCTGTTCTTCACCCTGGCCTACGGGTACGCGGCGGTGGATCTGACAATGTGCAAGATACGCGTGGCGCAGCAGCGTCCTGTGCTGGAGCGGGACGTGACCCGGTTGTTCCCCGCGGACTCGGTCGCAGCCATCGACCGTGAGGATAACTGCCAGTTCGAACCGGACCCTGACTTGATTCCCTCGCCGAGCGCCAGCGTGGTCGTAACAGTGGCGGGTGTCCAGCACGTGCGGGATGCGCTGGCGGTGATGCAGCGGGAAGGCTGGCGATTTGATGAGCCCTTCGAGGAACTCGATCCGTTCGGCCAGATTCCGGAGCTGACGAAGAAGTTCGCGCACGGCACCGTCGATGCGGTCGTTGAGGTGATGTCGGACGGCGCCCCTGTGTCCGGCGGTTCCGGGGTGCCCACCTGGGAATTCGAGTTCAGCTATTTATGAGCCTCGAAAGCTCGAGCCCGTAGTCGCGACGGTGTCAGAACGACGGCGTAACAACCACGAGTTCATCGGAGGCGGCGAATGACAGCAAAGAGTACTCCCAGTCGGCGGCTCTCGATCAGGTGGCGGCAGCGCCGTGTGCGGATCGCCGTGGCCGGGGCGGGTTCTTGCATGATGCTCCTGCTCATGCTCTTCGGCTGTAGCGAGGTCGTGTTGTCCGGGTTATGCGGTGGTGGCACTTGTGCTGATGGGTGGTACGTCGATCTTTTGAAGGCGACGCTCGTTCTGCCTCCCTTCACCGCTTTGCTCTTCGCCTGCTTCTGCTTGTTCTCCCGGACGGGAATGGTCGGCAGGCAGTTCCGGGTCCAGGTTCTGGCCTTCTCGGTGGTCGTGATCGTATGGGTCGTCGCGTTGGAAATTCTCAGATACGTCGAGGATGTCGCCCGCTTCTGACAATGTCTTGGCCGTCGGCGGCGGCCGCCCGCAGGTCGTGGTGAGGGCGGATGGTCACGACGCGGCCGACGTTGGCGTGGTGCAGCGCTCATCACGTAGAGCAGCTATGGGCACAGGACGGGAGCGTGACGGCGAGCTGGGCGGTGGCTTCGGCCTTCCGCCTGACCTGTCACATCCCTCCGGCGATGCGCATCTGGGGCTGCGGGCGACTACAACCAGCCCGGGATGAACTGCGAGACAGGCCAATTCGTACGCTCCGCAGCATGAGGTCTCCGTGAGGCTAAGGCGATCTCCTCGGTGGCCAGTTTGGGCAGCGGCCTTGCTCGCCAACCGCCGAGAGGGTCACGCCAGACGTAGAAGCATCTGAACGCGTCCAGCAGGTCCGGGTCAGGCGCGGCTGAGTGCGCCATCGTGCGCACGTCGTCGATGAGGTGGATAGCTCTATGGTGGCGATCCAGCGCACGTATTACGCGGGGGAGACGCAGGTAGAGACGGCAGACATCGTGGTACCGGCAGACCGGTTCGCACTGGTCTACAGCGGCAAGATGGGGCGCGTCTCCGGCCAGTGATTACTCGTCGGCATGCTTTTCGTTCGGCGGCGCGGATCGCCGACGCCTGAGGTCAAAGGGGCGCGCAGACACGCGCTTGTCTTTGGTGAATCCTGATCTTGTATGTTGGAGAGCAGAAACGTACGCCGAGATCAGGCGTAGTAACTGCGTCGCGGCCAGAGCCGAAAAAGGTCAGCGGGGGCCGGTGAGGCGGACGTCGCCCTGGGCGGACAGGACGAAGACCTGCCAGTTGTAGTAGGCGTAGAAGCTGCGCGAGTCGCGTTTGATCTGGCGGGCGTGCGCGAGGACGGCATCCACGTACCGGGCGTCGTGGTTGTAGGCGAACACCGCACGCCGGTAGTCTCGCGGCGCCCCCGACGCCTTGAGGTAGTTGGCCGCGGCGAGCACCGCGTCACGCGCGTTGTGGACGTCGCCGCCCAGCCCGTACTGCCGCCACGTGCCCGGCATGAACTGCATGGGCCCTTGTGCCCCGCTGGAGCTCGCCGACCTGACGCGTCCGAACTTCGTCTCGACGAGCATGATCGCCGCGAGGACCTCCCACTCGACGCCGAACCGCTTCTCGGCCCGCGTCATGTAGCCGCGCAAGGGCTTGGCGGGTGGCGGCTCCGCCAGGCGCATCCGCTTGCGCTGCGCCGCGCTGATCGGATGGGCCAGGGACAGCAGCTTCGCGATGGCCGTGGTGTTGTCGCGCGCCTCAGCGGCCAGTCCCTTGGGCAGCCGCCTCACGACGCCCTGGGTCAGGGTCGTGTTCCTGGCCATCGCCCGGTAGATGCGCTGCTGATGAAGAGAGAGCAGTACGAGGTCCTGCGGCGGATGCTCCTGTGAGCCCTTGGTCCAGCCGTCGATCGCCTCGTTCAGCGCGGTGGACGTCTCCTTCAGAGCACTGGCCAGCTTGACGGGGTCGGTGGGGATGCGGACATCAGGCGCGGGCACCCCCATGGCCGCCGCCTGCGGGGAGGGCGTCTGGGTGGCGCTCGGGGCGGGGCGCTGCGGTGTCGCTGATCCGTCCGCTTCACCGGCACATCCTGTGAGGACGGCTACGAGGGATGCCGCGATCATGACGTTGACCGATCTCATGATGCCCAACCGTATCGCCAGGATCACCCGCAAGGGACTGAGCGCTGTGGGAACGAAGGTCGTTCCTTTGGCGATATCTGGATGTGGCGGGTGGTGGGCGGGTGCGGGCGCGGGTCGCGGGTGCGGGCAGCGGCGGTCCAGTTGCTGCGGATCCGGGAGGACCTGGCCCGGTTGGCCGATGCCGATCCAGCCCCTCGCGGGCCGGGGAGGTGGAGCGGCGGCTGCCCGTACCGGGGGCTGTGGCCCTTCCAGCAGGAGCACGCCGACATCTTCTACGGCCGCGAGCGGATGACCATGGCGCTGGTCGCCAAGCTGGGCGAGCGGCTGTCCGGAGTGGCGTTGCTGGCGGTGACGGGGGCTTCGGGGGCGGGCAAGTCGTCGCTGCTGCGCGCCGGGTTGCTGCCGGCGATCGACCGGGGGCTGCTGCCGGTGCGGGGCTCACACGAGTGGCCACAGCTCATGTTGACGCCGACGTCGACACCCCTGGATGAGCTGGCCGTCCACCTGGCGGCGCTGGGCCGTGGCGACTCCTCGACCGTCCGCGAAGGGCTGCGGAGCTCGCCCGGCCTGATCTTCCGGCAGGTGGTGCTGGCTCACCGGCGCGAGTACGGGCTGCCCGGCTCGCGGCTGGTGCTGGTGGTCGACCAGTTCGAGGAGATCTTCGCCGGCGACGTCGAGCAGGGGCAGGCGTTCGTCACCGCGCTCCTGGCCGCGGTCACCGATCCCGATCCGCAGGTGCTGGTCGTCCTCGGTGTGCGCGGTGACTACTGGGGGCACTGCGCCGCCTATCCGGAGCTGGCGGAGATCCTGGCGGACGCCCAGTTCATCGTCGGTCCGATGCGCGAGTCCGAGCTCCGCAGGGCCGTCACGGCGCCCGCGGTCGCGGCGGGGCTGGACATCGAGCCGGGTCTGGTCGATCTGCTGTTGCAGGATCTCGGCACGCCGTCCGCGGCGGGTGCCTATGAGGTGGGCGCGCTGCCCTTGTTGTCGCAGGCGATGTTGCTGGCCTGGGAGGCACGCGAGGGCGAGCGGCTGACCATGCGCGGCTACGGTACGAGCGGCGGCGTGCTGGCGGCGGTCGAGTCGAGTGCGGAGGCCGCCTTCGCGGCGCTGTCGCCCGATCAGCAGGTTCTCGCCCGCGCCCTGGTCAGGCGCGCGGTCGCCGTCCAGCCGGACGGCAGGCTGTCGCGGCGCAGGGTGCGCCGCTCGGAGGTGGGCACGGACCTGGCGCCTGCGCTGGCCGCCTTCACCGGCAAACGCCTGCTCGTGCTCACCGAGGACGACCTTGAGCTCTCGCACGATGTCCTGTTGCACGCATGGCCGCGCCTGCGGTCGTGGCTGGAGGACGACGTCGCGGGCCGGATCCTGCTCGGCGAGCTCACCAGGAGCGCGGAGGAGTGGGAGCGGTACGAGCGGGACAGCTCGCTGCTGTACCAGGGAACCAAGCTGGCGACCGTGCAAGCGGCCAGCCAGAGCTGGTCGGCCGACCCGGGCCGCCACCCGCCCGCCTCCGGCATCGCCCGGGAGTTCCTCGAGACGTCGCTGCGGTGGGAGTCCAGACGGGCCCGGGTACGGCGCCGGGTCGTGGGCGCGCTCGCGGTGCTGGCGGCGATCTCCGTGGTGGCGGCAGGCGTCGCGTTCGTGTCGGCCGGCCGGGCGACCAGCGAGCGGAATCTGGCGCTGTCGAAGCAGTGGGCGGCTGACAGCGAGCGGATCGCGGACGCCGATCCGGAGCGATCGCGACGCCTGGCGGTGATGGCGCGGCGGATCGCGGACACGGCCGAGGCCGAGCACGCCCTGCGGGCCGCGGTCTCCAGACCCGGCCGGGCGAGCGTGCACGTCGAGTCGGGCCCCTCCTCCGTGCTCTACGCGCCCGACGGCCGTACGGTGCTCGTCGGGGTGAGCGACGGAGTGGAGATCCGGGACGCGCCTACGCTGGCCCGGATCCAGACGCTGCGCGTCCAGGACGGCGTCGAGAAGATCGCCATCAGCGGCGACGGCCGATTGGTCGCGGGAATGGGACCCCACAGCGTCCAGCTCTGGCGTGGCATCGCGCCCGACGTCGCCATCCGGTCTTTCGGTATCACCGCTGCCGATCTCAGCCGCGACGGCGACCTCTTGGTGACCGGGAGCTCCGACGATCAGATCCAGCGCTGGGACGCCCGTACTGGCCAGAAGATCGGTTCGCCCACCGAGGCTGGGATGATCGAGGTCAAGGCGATCGGCGTCAGCCCGGACGGCGAGATGATCGCGGCAGGCGGGCGAAACGGCGACATCCGGTTCTTCAACGCCCGGACCGGGCGCTCGCGCGGCTCCCCGATCAAGACCGAAGGGCCGCTGGCCTCGGTCGACGCCTTGGCCTTCACCCCGAACGGCCGATACCTGGTCACCACGACGACCCGTGGCCAGGTCCGTAGCTGGGACGTCGCCACCAGGCGATTCCAGCTCTCCTACACCCGCCAGGACGCGCAGGCGTCGAGCCTGGCCTTCAGCCGTGACGGGACGATCCTCGCCGTCGGAGACCTGCAAGGTGTCATCCGGCTGTGGGATCCCGTGTCGGCCGAGCAACTCGGGCAGCCACTCACCGGCCTCACCGCCGGCGTCAGCGCCATGACCTTCAGCCCGGACGGCCGGACGCTGCTCAGCTCCAGCCTCGATGGCACCCTGCGCCGCTGGGATCTCACCGTACGGCAGACGGTGATCCCACCCGTGATCGACGGCCTCGGCATCGAGGGAGGCGGCGTTGGTCAGGTCGCCCTGAGCGGTGACGGGAGCCGTCTGCTCACCGCGAGTTCCTCCCTGGGAGCGCAGCTGTGGGACACCCGGAGCGGCAAGCGGATCGGCTCGCACATCAGGCTGAAGGACGTCGCTCGCGTGTGGCTGTCCGCCGACGGGCGGCGCCTGGCCACGGCGTCGGCGGATGCGAAGGTCCGCCTCTGGGACGCCGCCACCCACCAGGTGCTCGCCGAGCATCAGGCGGATTACACCCTGTCGACCACGCCGGCCGCCTTCACCCCCGGCGGGAGCTTCTTCGCTTACGTCACCACGGACTTGCAAGGTGCGGGGGTGCTGGACCTGCGCTCCGGCCGCTCGACCGATTACCACCTGGGACAGAACGTGACGGCCATGGCGGTCAACGCGGACGCCACGGCCATCGCCATGGCGACGGGCTCGGCCATCCGGCTCTGGACCGCCGGAGCCGGCGCGCCTCTGCCCGATCTCCTGCGCGGTCACACCGGTCTGGTGGACGCCCTCGCCTTCAGCCCGGACGGCGCCACCTTGGCCAGCGGAGGATTCGACGGGACGATCCGGCTGTGGGACGTGCGCACGGCGACGCCGAAAGGCGCGCCGATGGTCGGGCACCGGGACGCCATCACCGCGCTGGCCTTCACCCCCGACGGCCGGACCATCGCCAGCGCCGGAGGCGACGAGACCGTCCGGTTCTGGAACACCCGCACCGGGCGCCAGATCGGCGACTCGATGACCGCGGCCTCTCCGCCGGACCTGTCATTCAGCGCCGACGGCGCGCTGCTGGTCGGTAGCACCTTTGCGGTGGGCTATGCGCATGTGTGGCGTACTGCGCTCGCTTCTGATCCGGTTGGCCAGATCTGCCGCGAATCGGGGGGTGCGTTGGCTGTGGTCCCTCTGGAGTTCCAGCAGTACCCGCCGCCATGCCTTTGACGATCTGTCAGGCCGCTGTTCGCCGAGGCTTCGGCACGTCCGGGCGCGCCGGGTCCGGCTGAACGAGTACCGGCATGTCCGAGACCACCACGACGGAGTACACCTGGCTCGGGGGCAGGGCGTCAGGATCGACCAGGTCCTCCAGGGCCAGAGCCTGCGTACGGTGTGCGGGGACGGGTAGGCGGAACGGGCCCAGCGGCTGCCCGCCCTCCGCGCAGAACGTGAGCTCGATGTGGGCGTTGCCGGGACTGATGTTGAACAGATAGAGCTGGTCGCCGGGCATGCACCCGTCGGTGATCGCCATCTTCCAGTTTCCCACCACTGTGCTCATGTGCGACTCCCGTCTACTGCTCGGCAGTCATCCCGCTACCCCGACAAGCCTGGATCTATCAGACGCCGCCAGTGTCCAAGAAACGCAAACAGCTGTTCCGTTGTCCTTCAACTCCGCGTACGGCCGTCCTCGCCGGGTACCGGGGGCAGCCAGAAGAGGGGGAGCCATGACATTGGATGTCATCAGCATGATCACCGCAGACCATCGCGACGTGGAGCGGCTTTTCGCCCGGCTCAAGAAGGACACCGAGGATCGTCCCGCACTCCTGGCCGAACTGGCCGCCAAATTCGTCGCCCACTCCAGGGGAGAGGAGGAACTGGTCTACCCGGAGATCGCCAAGACCGTCCCCAGCGAGAAGAACCAGGTCCGAGAAGGGGCGGAGGAACACCACCAGGCCGAGCGGATGCTGCTCGACCTCCTGGACGTCGAGCCCGACACGGCGCGGTTCGACACCCTGCTGGCCGAGCTCGTTCAGGCGGTCGATCACCACGTACAGGAGGAGGAGAGCGAGCTCCTGCCGGCGCTCAAGAAGGCGGTGCCTCGCGAGCGCCTGGAGGAGCTCGGCCGGGCCTTCAGCGAGCGCAAGGCACAGGAGATCCAGCACGGCCTTCCGGTGGGGAACGGTAACAAATCGCGGAAGCGCAGAGGACTGAGCAAGGAGGAGCTGTACCACCGAGCCCAGGAAGCCAAGGTCCCGGGCCGCTCATCCATGACCAAGGAAGAGCTCACCAAGGCGCTTCAGAGGAGCGGCAAGGCCTGACCGGTCCCTGGGGCCGACGCATGCGCTGCGTCGGTCCCAGGTGGAGCCGCGAGAGTCAGTTGCCGGGGCCGACTCGCATCAGCTGCTCGTTCATGATCAAGAAGGCGCCCAGGCCGTGGAAGTCGTTCACCGGCCGCCCCCGGTTGAAGTAGTAGCTCAGCGAGTCGCTCGCGTTCGTGCCCTCGCTGATGTCCACGATGTTCGTCCGCCCGTCCTGGCCGAGGGACACCTTGTCCAGTACTCCCTGGTAGCCCCGGTCGGCGTTGACGCGGTACGAGGCGTCGACGTAGCCGAGTTCGACGGCGCGCGAGATCGTGTACGTGTACATGGCCGAGCATGATGTCTCGGTCCAGTTGGCGGAGTTCGACGTCTCGGTGACCACCTGGAACCATCGGCCGGTCGCCGGGTCCTGCCAGCGGGCGTAGGCGGGCACCAGATCGCGCAGGATGTCGATCAGCGCGGCCCGGCGCGGGTGGTCGGCCGGGAGGAGGTCCAGGATGTCGATGGTGGCCATGCCGAACCAGCCCATCGCCCGGCACCACGAGATCCCGTTCGTGTTGCCCAGCGACGGCTTCACCCAGGAGGCGGTCAGGCCGCCGGGCTCGTCGTAGGCGTGGTACAGCAGCCCGGCGGCCGTGCCCGAGGGGCGGCGCAGGTGACTGTGGTAGACCTCGATCTGCTTGGCCGGCTCGGTGCGGGTGAAGGTGTCAGCCGTGACCCAGGCGCCGTAGCGGGCCAGGAACGGATCCACCATGTAGACGCCGTCGCCCCAGAGCTGGCCCTGCCGGGAGTCGGAGGTGGAGTGCCACCAGCCGCCGTCGGAGGTGCGCGGGTAGGTGTTCAGCCGGTTCCTGATCTTGGTGGCGGCCGTACGGTAACGGGCCTGGCCCGTCTCCTTGTACAGGGCGAGCAGGACGTTGCCCGACTGCATGCTGTCGAGGTTGCCGAAGCTGTTGGAGATGTTGCCGGAGCTGTCGACGAACCGGTCGGCCCAGTCCTTGATGTACTGGAGGTAGCGGGCGTCGCCGGTGCGCTGCCAGACCAGATACTGCCCCCACAGGTACAACCCCTGCGTGTAGCCCCAGCCGCCCAGTGAGCTGGGGGTGAAGCGGGCCATCGTGGAGTCGATGACGGCCTTGGACCAGTCGGTCGCGCTCGAGGTGCCGTCGTCGACGGTGAGCGAGTCGACGTTCGGGCCGCCGTTGGCGGTCGTGGCGGTGGCCTTGACGGTGTTCGGGCCGGTGACCAGCGAGGCCTGCAGCGTCACCGTCCGCCAGGTGGTCCACGCCCCGGTGCCGGGGAAGGACAGGTTCGCCGCGATGGCCGTGCCGTTGAGCGTGATGCTCATCGGCCGGTCGGCGGTGGTGCCGTTGGCGTAGCGGAGGACCAGCCGCACCTGGCGGGCCTGGGGCGAGTCGGTCGTCCATTCGACCGACGAGCCGGTCACGTTGTCATAGTTGACGAAACCGGTGCCGGTGAACCCGGCATGGTTGGACTCCACGACGCCTTGCGAGATGGTGGCGTTCTCGGCTTCGTGGAGTGTGGCCGCGGCGACGGCCGCGGGCACGGGCTGGACCAGCAAGGCACCGAGGGCGACTATGGCGATGACTCGATGTCGGTTTCTGAGGGGCACGCGACTCTCCTGACGCTGGTGAGCACCACAGGTAAGACATCCTATGTCTCACCTGTGGGCTTCTGACCTGTGATATCGCTCGACCACTCCTCATGCGGGGAGCACCGCCGAATAGGTCGAGCGACAGATCCAACCTTTCGCCTGATGCATAGCGAAACATTCGGAATATCTGCCTGTCCAGGCTGTATGACATCCGATCTTTGCCCGATCGGCAAGAGGGCGGCGTTAGGAAAGTTTCCTAAAGATTGGAGCGTTCCAAGATCAAGAATCTGTTGACGGTTGTGACTATTTGTGGGAACACGATGAAAAGCTCCAATCTCTCGCCCGAGATACCACCCCCCGCAGGAGTTGAATCGATGAACTTACGCAGGTACCGCGTCCTCGCCGGTGTCCTCGCGCTCTTCGCCGGTGCGCTGACGGTCGTGGCCCCTCCGGCCGCCGCGGCGCCCATCCGATACGAGGCGGAGAACGCCACGATCTCGCAAGGTGTCGTGGAGTCGAACCACACCGGCTACTCCGGCACCGGTTTCGTCAACGGCGACAACGTCGCCGGATCCTCGACCGAATGGACGATCAACGCGCCCAGCGCGGGCACCGCCACGCTGGCCTTCCGCTATGCCAACGGCACCAGTGCCAACCGGCCGAGCGACATCGCGGTCAACGGCACCGTCGTCGCCGCGGCCCGGGCGTTCAACGCCACCACGAACTGGGACACCTGGGCGACGGTCACGCTGACCGCGCCGGTCGTCGCGGGCAACAACACGATCAAGGCGACCGCCAGCGGCGCGGGCGGGAACCCGAACTGGGACTACCTGGAGGCCGAGGTCGCCTCCACGAACTTCACCGACTACCAGGCGGAGAGCGGCACGATCTCGCAGGGCGTCGTGGAGTCCAACCACGCCGGGTACACCGGCTCCGGCTTCGTGAACTACGACAACGTGGCCGGCTCCTACGTCGAGTTCGCGGTGAGCGCCGCGACCACCGGGCCGCAGACCCTGACGTTCCGCTTCGCCAACGGCACGACCACCGACCGGCCGATGAGCATCGCGGTCAACGGCACGGCCGTCGTGGCCAGCCAGTCCTTCCCCGGCACCGGGGCGTGGACCACCTGGCAGGAGATCAGCGTCAACGCCACGCTGAACGCCGGCGGCAACACGATCAGAGCCGCCGGGACCACCGCGAACGGCGGGCCGAACCTCGACCGGCTGCGCGTCAGCGGCCCTGGTGACACCGAGAAGCCGACCGCCCCGGGTCAGCCGGTCTGCAGTGACATCACCTACAACAGCATCCGGCTGACCTGGCCGACGTCGACCGACAACGTCGGTGTCGTGGCGTACGACATCTTCCATCAGGGCACGCAGATCGCCACCGCGCCCGCGACGCCGTACACGGTGACGGGGCTGAACTCCGACTTCGCGTACCAGATCTCGGTGTTCGCCCGTGACGCGTCCGGGAACGTGTCGCTGAGCAGCCCTGAGGCCAACTGCCGCACGCTGCCCGCGCCCGCGGACGACCCGCCGTCGCAGCCCGGCCAGCCCACGGTGACCGGCGTGCAGCCCACCTCGGCGACCGCGACCTGGACCGCCTCGACCGACGACAACGGCGTGCGCGCCTACCTGGTCCGCGACCACGCCACCGGCACCGTGCTGCAGACGGTCACCGGTACGCCGCCCGCGACCAGCACCAGCGTGCCGCTGGAGTGCGCGCACACCTACCAGCTCGACGTCGTCGCGCGTGACTCGGCCAACCAGCTCTCCACCCCGAGCACGGCGTCGGCGTCGTTCACGACCGGTAGCTGTGGCACCGTGCCGCAGACGCCGACCACGATCGCCGGCGGCTGGGACATCCCCTGGGACATCTCCTGGGCGCCCGACGGCTCGTACGCGCTGGTCACCGAGCGGGACTCGTTCAAGGTGTTCAAGATCACCCCGTCGGGCACCAAGACGCAGGTCGGCACCGTGCCCAACGTCGTGACCACCGACGGCGAGGGCGGCCTGATGGGCCTCGACTTCTCGCCCACCTGGAACGGCACGACCGACCAGGAGGTGTTCTTCATGCACACCGCCTCCGAGGGCAACCGCGTCGCGAAGATGAACTTCAACGGCACCACGCTCAGCGGCTACAGCGCGATCCTCCAGGGCATGATCGACAAGAACCGCTACCACAACGGCGGCCGCATCAGGTTCGGCCCTGACGGCTACCTGTACGTCACCGCGGGCGACGCGCAGGCCAGCAGCAACGCGCAGGACCTCGGCTCGCTCAACGGCAAGATCCTGCGCATCACCAAGACGGGCGCGGCCGCGCCGGGCAACCCGTTCAGCACCCGCGTCTACAGCTACGGCCACCGCAACCCGCAGGGCATCGCGTGGGACTCGGCCGGACGGCTGTGGGAGTCGGAGCTGGGCAACTCCTCCAGGGACGAGCTCAACCTGATCCAGCCGGGCAAGAACTACGGCTGGCCCACCTGTGAGGGCACCTGCAGCACCTCCGGCATGACCAACCCCAAGTACACGTGGAGCGTCTCGGAGGCGTCGCCGAGCGGCATCGCCATCGTGAACAACACCGTGTTCATGGCGGCGCTGCGCGGCGAGCGGCTGTGGCGGATCGTGCTCAACGGCGAGAACGTCTCGACGGTCAACTCCTACTTCAACGGGACGTACGGCCGGCTCCGCGCGGTGGAGAAGGTGCCGAACGCCAGCGCCATCTGGTTCGGCTCCACCAACTCCGACAACAACGGCGACGGTAGCGCCGACGTGATCAGGCGCTCCAACATCCAGTGACGCACGCCCCCTCACCAGGCGGCCGCGCTTCGGCGCGGCCGCCTGTCACCCCCCCGAGCCACCTGGAGATTTCGCGTGATGGAACCTGACGGCGGTGAGAGCGGGCCGACGCGCCGGGCGGTGCTGGGCGGCGCGTTCGGCACCCTGGCCGTGGCGGCGCTGACCGGCCCGCTCGCCGCCCCCGCTCATGCCGAGGCGCCCTGGACGCTGGACGTCCGGATGTCCTCGGACGCCCAGTGGGCCGCGTTCCTGCGCGAGCAGGACCTGCGGTGGGCCAAGCTGCCCACGCTCTGGCACGAGGGCCCGTTCCTGGGCGACGGCCTGCTCGGCAGCATGATCTACAAGGAGCCGGACGCCAACAAGATCCGCTTCACCACCCAGCACGGCCGGGTGCAGGACCATCGGCCGGAGTTCGGGAGCGGGTTCGGCACGTGCAGGCTGCCGGTCGGCCATCTCACGCTCGACCCCGTCGGTACGATCACCGCCGTCGACTGGCGGCTGAGCCTGTGGGACGCCGAGCTGACCGGCACCGTCACCACCTCTTCGGGGAAGATCACGTTCACCGCGTTCATCCATGACGAGCTGTTCGTGGCCAGCGCCTCGGTCACGGGCAGTGAGCAGGTCCGATGGACGTTCCACCCGGAGGTGGCCGACAGCCCCAGGCAGGCGTCGGAGGACCCGCCGTCCGGCTACACGCACAACCCGGCCTCGACGACCAAGACCACCGGCGACGTCAAGCAGGTGCTCCAGGCGCTGGCCGGGGGAGGGCAGACCGCCACCGCCTACCGGCAGAGCGGCAACCTCCTGCTGCTGTCGGTCGCCCACAGCTTCCCGTCCACCACGGCGGCGGAGACGACCTCGCTCGGCAAGGTCCAGAACGCGGGCACGTACGACACGCTGCGGGCGGCGCACCGGACCTGGTGGCACGCCTTCTACCGCAAGAGCTTTGTGTCCATCCCGGACCAGCGGCTGCAGAGCTTCCACTGGATCCAGCTCTACAAGGTGGCCTCCGCCACCCGCGCGGGCGCGCCGGTGATGGCGACGACCGGGCCGTGGCTGGAGCCCACCCCGTGGCCCGGCGTGTGGTGGAACCTCAACGTGCAACTGGAGTACTGGCTCATCCACGGCTCCAACCACCTGGAGCTCGACTCGGTCACGAGCACGCTGGACCAGAACCGGGCGCAGCTCACCGCCAACGTGGCCAGCGCGTACCGGAGTGACTCCTCGGGCGTGGGCCGCAGCTCTGACATGTTCGCCAACCGGAGCGTCGGCACGCCGGGCAGCGGCGCCGAGGTCGGCGACCTGACGTGGGCGCTGCACAACGTGTGGCTGTCCTACCGGCACACGATGGACGACGCGCTGCTGCGGGACACGCTGTTCCCGCTGCTGCGCCGGGCGATCAACTACTACCTGCGCTTCCTGGCCAGCGGCAGTGACGGCAAGCTGCACCTGCCGAGCACGCTGTCGCCCGAGTACCCCGTGGTCCCGCCGCAGGACACCAACTACGACCTGGCCCTCATCAGGTGGGGCTGTCAGACGCTGCTCGACTCGGCGACCCGCCTGGGCATCGATGATCCGCTGAAGACCAGGTGGCAGCAGGTGCTCAGCACGCTGGTGGCGTACCCGACGGACACGAACGGCTACATGATCGGCGGCAGCACGCCGTACGCGCAGTCCCACCGCCACTACTCCCACCTATTGATGATTTATCCCCTCTACCTGGTCAACTGGGATCAGACGGGGAACCGCGCGCTGATCGAGAAGTCGATCGTCCGGTGGCACGCCCTGACCGGCGCCCACCGCGGCTACAGCTACACCGGCGCCGCCTCCATGTACGCCATGATGCGGCGCGGCGACACGGCGCTGTCCTACCTGCTGAGGTTCTTCGACCCCTCGACCTCCTACCCGTGCCGGGCCAACACCCACTACACCGAGGCCGGGCCGGTCATCGAGACGCCGCTGTCGGCCTCGCAGTCGATCCACGACCTGCTCTGCCAGAGCTGGGGCGGCGTCGTCCGCGTCTTCCCCGCCGTCCCGGGGGCGTGGCCGGACGTCACGCTGCACGACTTCCGTACGCAGGGCGCCTTCCTCGTCTCCGCGGTACGGCAGGCGGGCACGACCCGCTTCATCCGGGTCAGGAGCCTGGCCGGTGAGCCGCTCAAGCTCGACCACGGGCTGAGCGGCACGGTCACCGCCGTGCTCGACGACGGCGCTCCCGCCACGGTCCAGGACCTGGGTGGCGGCGTGCTGGGCATCACCCTGCCCAAGGACCGCGAGGTGCTCGTCTACGCGGGCGCGGTCCCCGACCTGGTGATCGCGCCGGTGCCGATCGCCACGCCGGGCGCCGCCTGGGGCCTGCCGGGCACGGACACGCCACCGCCGCCGGGCCGCTACGAGGCGGAGGACGCGACGATCTCGCAGGGCATCTTCGAGAACTCCCACACCGGCTACAGCGGTACGGGCTACGTCAACGGCGACAACGTGTCCGGTTCGTACGTGGAGTGGGCCTTCCCGATCACCACGGCGGGGACGGCGACGATCAAGCTGCGGTACGCCAACGGCACCACGACCAACCGGCCGTCGGCGATCGCGGTCAACGGCAACACGGTGTTCGCCGCCCGGGACTACGCGAGCACCGGCACGTGGGACACCTGGGCCACGGACACCTTCACGGTCCCGGTCAACGCCGGGGCCAACACGCTGCGGGCCACCTCCACGACCGCGGGCGGCAACCCGAACATCGACTACATCGACGTGGCGACCGCTTCGGGGGGAGGCACCGACTACCAGGCCGAGGACGCCACGATCTCGCAGGGCGTCGTGGAGTCGAACCACACCGGCTTCACCGGCACCGGCTTCGTCAACTTCGACAACGTCGCCGGTTCGTACGTGGAGTTCGCCGTGACCGCCGCCCAGGCGGGCAGCGCCACGCTGACGCTCCGCTACGCCAACGGCACCACGGTCAACCGGCCGATGACCATCGCGGTCAACGGCACCGGCGTGACCCGCGACTTCACCGGCACCGGGAACTGGGACACCTGGCAGACCGCCGCGCTCACCGTCCAGCTCACCGCGGGGGCCAACACGATCAGGACGACCGCCACGACGGCCAACGGGGGCCCCAACCTCGACAAGATCACTATTGGATAGGAAGCCATGGAACTCACCCGACGCCAGCTGGGGACCCTCGTGGGCGCCGCGCTTCTCACCCCGTACCTGCCTGCCCGCCCGGCTTCGGCGGCGACCGCCTGGCAGCTCATGTGGGCCCCCGAAGCGTCGTCCGCCGGGCTCGGCGCGTTCGAGACCATCGAGGACGACCGCGCCGACTCGCACCCCGCGGGTCAGCCGCACATCTTCGCGGAGGGCAACAACTTCCGCTTCAACATGCACACGGTCGATCGCGACTCGATGACCGACCGGCAGCGACAGGAGGTGACCGGCACCCGTAACCCGAGCGGCTACCTGCAGTGGCTGAAGGGCGAGACGTGGCGGGTCACGTACTCGATGTTCATCCCGAGCTCGCTGAAGGCCACCACGACCTTCACCCACATCAGCCAGACCAAGATGCCGGGCACCGGCACTCTGCCCATCACGGTCACCTCGCTGCGCCGGGTGGACGGGGTGCAGACCATCGAACACAAGATCTTCGAGCCGGACATCCTGGTCGGACGGACCAACCTGGAGCCGCTGCAGAACAAGTGGATCGACGCCGAGTACGAGATCAAGATCGGCGACGGCGGCGCGGGCTCGGTCCGCTGGGTGCTGCGCGACGGGGCCACCACGCTGGTCGACGCGACCAAGACCGGCGACACGTTCCTCGGTGACCGGGTCCGTCCCAAGTGGGGCATCTACCGCTCGCTCGGCGACACCTCGGGCTCGCTGCAGAACTGCTACATGCTGCTGACCAACATGCGGGCGTACAAGCAGGTGGCGGCCGTCGCGACCCGCTTGGAGGCGGAGAACGCGACGATCTCGCAGGGCGTGGTCGAGTCCAACCACGCGGGCTTCTCCGGCACCGGCTTCGTCAACACCGACAACGCCGCCGGGTGTTACGTCCAGTGGACGCACACCGCGTCCGCCGCCGGCCCCGCGACCCTCACCATCCGGTACGCCAATGGCACCACGGCCGACCGCCCCATGGACATCACGGTCAACGGCGTCGTCGTCGCCTCGGGGCTGAGCTTCGGCGGCACCGGCGCCTGGACCACGTGGGCGAGCAAGAGCGTCAACGCCACCCTGGTCGCGGGCGCGAACACCGTCAGGGTCACCGGCGCCACCGCGAACGGCTGCCCCAACCTCGACTACCTGGAGGTCCTGGTATGAAGCCGCGTGTGTCGCGTACGGCGGTGCTCGCCGTACTCGCTCTCCTGCTCGGCCTGCTCACGGACCTGCCCACCGCTCTGCCCGCCCAGGCCGACCTGCAGAACCCGCGGCAGGCGTTCCTGCGCAACTCGATCTCCGGAGTCTTCCTGCACTGGGGCGAGCGCACCTCGCCGCAGCACACCAGTTGCAGCGGCTGGGAGGCCGACGTCACCAACGGCGGCTGGAGCGCCTCCTACTGGGTGAACGAGGCCAAGAAGCTGCACGCCCAGTACATCGTGCTGGCCACCTTCCACAGCCGGCTCGGCTACGCCAGGCCGTACCCGTCGTCGATCCCGGGTTCGTGCCGCACGACGCGGGACTTCCTCGGCGAGCTGATCGACGCGGCCGACGCGCAGGGGCTGAAGGTCATCAACTACATGACCGACGACCCGCAGTGGCACAACGAAGGGCTCAGCTCCGGCGACTGGCTCAACTCCTCGGCCTTCTCCAGCTACGTCGGCCACACCGTGGACCTGACCACGCGTGACGGGTTCGGCGAGTTCAGCTACCTGCAGTTCTTCGAGCAGATGCAGCGCTATCCGAAGCTGGCGGGGTTCTGGATCGACAACGACAACGCCTACTGGGAGAGCAACAACCTCTACGCCAAGATCTACCAGCAGCGCCCCGACATGACGATCTCGAACAACAACGAAGACACGCCGATCATGGACATGATCAGCAACGAGCAGAAGACCGGCATGACGCCGTCCTACGACTACCCGCAGGCGGTCTACACGGCGCTGCCGAGGCTGATCGAGGCCGACTTCAAGCTGCCGACCGGCGGCCCCTGGTGGTACGGCGGGTCGGACCAGGCGGTGGACCGCAAGCTCACGCTGGGCCGGCTCATCACCAACGCCGGATCGTCGGTGAAGGCGCTGATGGCCGAGACCGCGATGGTCAACGGCAAGTTCCCCGCCCAGCAGGTGAGCTTCAACAACTTCGCCGACACCTATCTGGGGGAGATCTGGGAGTCGCTCGGCGGCACCGAGGGCGGCGGCTACATGTTCGGCGGGCTCAAACCGGGCTTCTGGAACAACGGCGCCCACGGCGTGACCACGATCGCCAAGAACGATCCCAACCGGCACTACGTCCACGTCGTCACGCCGCCGTCCGGCAGCACGCTGTCGCTGCGTGACAACGGCTACCGGATCAGCTCGGTGACGAACCTGCGCACCGGTGCCCCCGTCACCTTCACGCAGGCGGGCGGCACGCTGACGCTGAGCGGCATCTCCTCGTGGGACCAGTACGACACGGTCTTCAAGGTCATCTCCTCCGGCCGTGAGGGGATCCACAGCGGCGTCACCCTGTCGGCCGGCTCGTCCACCAGCGGGCACGCCGCCTCGGCCGCCGGTGACGGCGACTACCTCACCTACTGGGACAGCAACGCCGCCGAACCCGCGACGCTGACCTTCGACCTCGGCTCGGCCAAGCGGATCCAGTACCTGGCGTTCAACCAGCGTGAGGACTCGACGGTCTACCCGTCGTCCGGGTCCGCGCGGATCTCCGGTTACCAGGTGTACGTCAGCGACAACGGGACGAGCTGGGGCAGCGCGGTCAAGACCGGCACCGTGCCGAACGCGCGCGGCGTGCAGGTCATCGACCTGACCGCCTCGACCCACCGGTACGTGCGGCTCACCAAGACCGGCCACCACGGCGTCTCGCGGTGGCGGGTGGACGAGGCCTGGGTCGGCGGCGACTACGCGGGCGGCGGCGGCACGACGCCGCCACCCGGCCGCTACGAGGCGGAGGACGCGACGATCTCGCAGGGCATCTTCGAGAACTCGCACCCGGGTTACAGCGGCACGGGCTACGTCAACGGCGACAACGCCGCCGGCTCCTATCTGCAGTGGTCTCTCACCGCCGCCACCGCCGGCACGGCGACGATCAAGATGGGGTACGCCAACGGGACGACGACGAACCGCCCGTCGGCGATCGCGGTCAACGGCACGACGGTGTTCGCCAGCCGTGACTACGGCAGCACCGGCACCTGGGACACCTGGGCCGTCGACACCTTCACCGTGCCGGTCACCGCGGGCGCCAACACGCTACGGGCCACCGCCACCACGGCCAACGGCAACCCCAACCTCGACTACATCGACGTGGACGTGACACCTGGCGGCGGTGGCGGCACCACCGACTACCAGGCCGAGGACGCCACGATCTCGCAGGGCGTGGCCGAGTCCAACCACACCGGCTTCACCGGCACCGGCTTCGTCAACTACGACAACCTGGTCGGCTCGTACGTCGAGTTCACGGCCAACGCCGAGTCGGCGGGGGAGGCCACGCTGACGCTGAGGTTCGCCAACGGCACCACGGCCAACCGCCCGATGGACATCACGGTCAACGGCGCGCTCGTCTCGGACGAACTCGCCTTCGACGCGACGACCAACTGGGACACCTGGGTCACCAAGTCGATCACGGTGCCGCTGAACGCGGGCGCCAACACCATCCGCGCCACCGCCACGACGGCCGGCGGCGGCCCGAACCTCGATCGGATCACGATCGGTTGAACTCCGGCCGCCGTGCGGACGCGCACCGCCCGCACGGTGGCCGGCACCAACGGCAAGGTGGCTGGCACCAACCGCACGGTGGCCGGCACCAACGGAAGCCACCAACGGAAGCCACGGTCAAGAAGGCGCACGTAACGGCGGCGCGCCGGCTCCACCGGAGGAGCGTTCCCCTGGACAGACCCCGGCCCCGCACGGCGCTTGGCGCCCACCGGGCCGGCCGTAAAACAAAGGAGAAAAACCCCGTGAGACGGAGAGGGATAATCGCGGCGGTCGCGGTGCTTTTAGCGGGCTTATTCATGAATATTCAGCCCGCGGTCGCGTCCGACAACGGCCTGTCGATCAGGCCCGCCATGGGATGGAGCAGTTGGAGCTTCGTGCGGCGCTGGCCCGACGAGGCGAAAATGAAGGCCCAGGCCGACGCGCTCGTCAGCAGCGGCCTGGCCGCGCACGGCTACGTCTACATCAACCTCGACGACTTCTTCCAGAAGTGCGACTCCAACGGCTTCCAGGTCGACGGCTTCGGGCGGTGGGCCGTCGACACCGCCAAGTTCCCCAGCGGGATCAAGGCGCTGGCCGACTACGTACACGCCAAGGGCCTGAAGTTCGGCTTCTACGTCACGCCCGGCATCGCCAAGAACGCCGTCACCGCCAACAAGCCCATCGAGGGCACCTCCTACCACGCGCAGGACATCGCCGACACCTCGCAGACGCACAAGAACTACAACTGCAAGAACATGTACCGGCTCGACTACTCCCACCCCGGCGCGCAGCTGTTCATCAACTCGTGGGCGAACCAGATGGCCTCCTGGGGCGTCGACTACCTGAAGATCGACGGCGTGGACGCGACGACGGTCGCCGACGTCGAAGCCTGGGACAAGGCGCTGCGCCAGACCGGCCGGCCGATCAACTTCGCCCTGTCCAACAACCTGCCCATCGCCCAGGCCACCACCTGGAAGCGGCTGGCCAACAGCTGGCGCACCCAGGGCGACGTCGAGTGCTACTGCGGTCCCGGGGCGAACGGGAGCGGGTTCCCGCTCACCGACTGGTCGCACGTGTCCAGCCGGTTCACCTCCGCGGCCTCCTGGCAGCAGTACGCCGGGCCCGGCGGCTGGAACGACTACGACTCGCTGGAGGTCGGCAACGGCGACCAGGTCGGCCTCACCGCCGACCAGCGGCGCACCCACATGACGCACTGGGCCATGATCTCCAGCCCGCTGCTGCTCGGCACCGACCTGACCGCCCTCACCTCGACCGACCTGGCCATGCTGACCAACGACCGGCTCATCGCCGTCGACCAGGACGGCGTCGCCGCCCAGCGCGTTGTGAACAGTGGTGTCAACCAGGTCTGGCGTAAACGGGAGTCGAACGGCGACTACATCGTCGCCCTCTACAACACCGGCACGTCCGGCAACTCCACGGTCAGCGTCACCTGGTCGCAAGTGGGCTTCACCGGCCCCGCCGACGTCACGAACCTGTGGTCCGGCGGCTCCGAGGGCACCGTCGCCTCCTCCTACAGCGCCACCCTGCGCCCCGGTGAGACCCGCCTCATCCGCGCCCGGCCCACCACGGCGAGCCCCCACTACGAGGCGGAGGACGCGACGATCTCGCAGGGCGTGGTCGAGTCCAACCACACGGGCTACTCGGGCACCGGCTTCGTCAACTACGACAACGTCGTCGGCTCGTACGTCGAGTTCGGCGTCAACGCCACCGCGGCGGGCAACGCCAACGTCACCCTGAGGTACGCCAACGGCACGACGGTGAACCGCCCGATGACCATCACCGCGAACGGCACCACGCTGACCCGCGACTTCCCCGGCACCGGTAACTGGGACACCTGGGCGACGGCCACGTTCACGCTGCCGCTGGTCGCCGGATCCAACACCATCCGCATGACGGCCACCACCGCCAACGGCGGCCCGAACGCGGACTACGTCGACGTGTCGGCCCCCACCCCGGCCGGCACCGAGTACCAAGCGGAGAACGCGACGATCTCGCAGGGCGTGGCCGAGTCCAACCACACCGGCTTCACCGGGACCGGCTTCGTCAACTACGACAACCTCGTGGGTTCGTACGTCGAGTTCGCCGTCACCGCCGCCGCCGCGGGCGCCGGCACCCTGACGATCCGGTACGCCAACGGAACGGCGGTGGACCGGCCGATGGAGGTCGCGGTGAACGGCACGGCGGTGACCACCCAGTCGTTCCCGGCCACGGCGAACTGGGACACCTGGACGGACGGCACGGTCGCGGTGAACCTCCAGGCCGGGGCCAACACGATCCGCCTGACCGCCACGACCGCAGGCGGCGGCCCCAACGTGGACCGCATCACGCTCGGCTGACCCGGACCCGGACCCGGACCCGGACCCGGACCCGGACCGACCCCGACCCCGACCCGGACCCCGATCAAGGGCGCACGCACACCGGCCTGGCGGTATGCGTGCGCCCTGCACCCCTTGTGCGGCCCTCGAGCCTTACGAGGCCCGCTCTTGCGCGGCCTTCTCTCGTGCGGCCCGCTCTTGCGCGGCCCTTGGTCCCTTATGCGGCCTTCGACCAGATGGCGATGCCCAGGCACATCTCGTCGCTGGTCCCCGCGCCCCAGACCACGTAGCGCGGCTGCAGCTTCTGCAACTGCGGCAGTTGTGCGCGCAGTGCGGCGTCATGCGTGCAGGTCACCCGCACCACGTCGCCCTTCTTGACCGTGACGGGCTTGGCGAGCAGACGCAGCGCCTGGTCGTCGAAGTCGTACTTCGGGACGTCCAGGAGCGTCTGCGCCTTGGGCGTGCCGGGATTGAGCTCGACCTTGATGGAGCGCCCGAGCAGGTGCATGTGCCCGGCCAGCGCGTGCAGCGTCACGTTGCCCGGGATGGGGATGTCGCAGTGCTGCGTCGGCCCCGGCTTGAGCGGCCCGCACATCTTGGCCAGCCCATTCGCCTCCCCGTCGGCCCCGGGACCGAACCTGCGCACCACGTCCTTGACGGCGGCGGCCCGGTCACACAGGGGGCCGGTCTCCTGCGGTGTGCACGGCAGCTCGATCGGTGCCGGGAACAGCGCGGTCTCCAGCGGCTCCAAGGTCTTGTCGGTGAGCCGTAGCCGGATGCTCGACTGGTCGGAGCCAGGGCGGCCCTCCGCGTTCAGGGTGTTGTAGTGGATCTGCATGACGAGCTTGCTGCCGGGCGGCAGCGCGTAGCCGTAGCGCGGATCCAGCAGCTTTTCGTTGGTGCCCGGCGCCCAGTGCGCCACCCAGGAGGCGTCGTCGACGCTGGCGTCGCCGAAGCACGTCCAGCCCTGACCGGGGGTGCTGTCGTCGAGCGCCTTGGCCTGCGCGGCCTGCTTGGGGTCGAGCCTGAAGAAGATCGCGTGGTGCACGATGTCGGGGTTTTGCGGCTGGAACTGGGCTCCGGTCAGGAACGCCTGCTTGGTCAGCTTGGGGTCGATAATGAAGCACCTGTAGTCGTCGGTGCCGCCGTTGGGGCCGCTCGGCGTGTAGGGCTCGGCCATCTTCAGGGACTCGAAGCGCTCGTCGCTTCGTAACGGGGCGGCCACCGGCGCGACCTTGGCCCCATGCCCCCCAGCATGGCTCGTCTGGACCGCCGGGGTGACCGTCGTGGCTGTCCCGCACGAAGCGAGCAGAGCGATCAGGGCGAACGCGGCGGCAGTCCGGGCTAGTCGAATCATGCTCCCACGGTCTCGCGGATGCCGCCGGCGAACATCCACCCTGAGGCCGCTCTTCATCATCCCCTGGTATGACAGTCTCTCTCCGCCTTGGAACACCCTGGAACGCCTTGTCAGGTGAGGTCGCGATGGCGCGGCCAGATATCTCGTGACACCTGAGGAGAGCGGTGACGGAGCACACCAGGGCATATACGCCCTCGACCGAGAAGCGCAGGCTTGTCGATCGGATATACCTGCACGCCGTAACCAGGCCCACGCAGGTCGCAGTGGAATGCGGCACGCGATCACTCACCTACGCGGCCCTCGCCGGGAAGATGGCGGAACGCGGCGGAACGCTGTCCGGCGCGGTGGGGCCGGGCCGGTTCACGGCGATCGAACGGCGCAGGTCCATCGAGTTCGTGGTGGACTTCCTGGCGGTCCTGGCGCTCGACGGCGTTCCCGTGCCCATCGACCCCGACCTGCCCGCCCGCCGCAAGGAGACCCTGCTCGGCCTGATCAGGCCCGGTATCGTGCTGCGTGACGTGGCGGCGATCCCGGGGGCGCTGTCACGTTCCGCGGCGGCGATCCCCGGGGCGCTGTCACGTTCCGCGGCGGCGATCCCCGGGACGCTGTCACGTCCCGCGGCGGCGATTCCCAGGGCGGTCTCGCGTGACGCGGCGGAGCCGCCCAGCCCTGGCGAGCCCGGCTCCGGCGAGCCCGGCCCGGCTGCGGTCGCCGACGGGGCGTACGTGTTCTTCACCTCCGGTTCCACCGGACGGCCGAAGCCGGTGCTGGGCTCGGCCGCCGCGCTGACCTCGTTCCTCGCCTGGCAGTGCGCCGAGTTCGGCGTCGAGCCGGGGGACCGGGTCGCGTTCCTGACCGCGCTGAGCTTCGACGTTGCGGTCCGCGACGTCTTCTTGCCGCTGTGGGCCGGCGCGACGCTGGTCATCCCGGCCCTGCGCGAGGCCGACTCGCCGGAGGCGACCGTGGCCTGGCTGCGGCACAGCCGCGTCAGCGTCGTCAACGCGGTGCCGTCGGTGGCCCGCGGCTGGCTGCGGCATGGCCGTACCCGGTGCGAGTCCGTGCGGACGGTGTTCTTCGCCGGGGAGCCGCTGGACGCCGCCCTGCTGGAGGAGTGGCAGCTCGTGTTCCCCGGCACCCGCACCCGCGTCAACCTGTACGGCACCACCGAGACCACGCTGCCCAAGATCTGGAAGCGGCTGCCCGTCTCCGAGCGGTTCACCGGCGATCTCCCGGCGGGCGGGCCCGTCCCGCAGACGCGCTTCTGCCTCATCGACCCGGCCGGGCCGTTCGACGCCCCTCTCGTCCGCGCGGCGCTGCGGAACCCGGTGGCCGAGGGCGAGATCGTCCTGGTGAGCCCGCACACCGGTCACGGCTACGTGGGGATGCCCGAGCAGACGGCGGCCCGCTTCGCCGACCTCGGCGGCGTCACCGCCTACCGCACAGGTGATCTCGGCCGCGTGTCCGACGGCGGGGAACTCGTCGTCCTCGGCCGGGCCGACGACGAGCTGAAGGTGAACGGCGTACGCATCCACCCCGCCGAAGTGGCCGCGGCGATCCGCGCCTGCGGGCCGGTCAGCGACGTCCACGTGACCGCGGAGCGGTCGGCCGGGCGGGCCCGCCTGACGGCGTACGTCGTCCCCGCGAAGGGCCGGGACCTCGACCTGCTCGCGTTGCGGCGCGACCTGACCACGATGCTTCCCCTCGCCATGATCCCCACCGCACTGGTCGAGCTGGCCGAGCTCCCGTCCCTCCCCAACGGCAAGATCGACCGTACGGCCCTGCGCCTGCTCGCCCGGCCCGGCGCGTCTCCGGGAACCCCCACGATGGAGCCGGCCGCGCGACCCATCACGACGCCGGAGCCCAACCGACGGCCTGTCGTTCCGGACGGTGACGTGGAGCGGTGGCTGGCCGATCGGTGGGCCGAGCTGTTCGAGACCGGCGCGGTCTCCGCGGGCGACGACTTCTTCGCGCTCGGCGGCGACTCCATCTCGGCGATGCAGCTCGTCTCCCGCATCCGCCGTGACCTCGGCGTCACGCTGTCGGTGCGCGACATCTTCGCCGCGGCCACCGTCACCGCCATCGCCCGGGAGATAGCCGACCGGCGACTGCTGGCGATGGACGCCGACGAGCTGCTGGCCTTGCTGGAAAGCGTCGAGCAGGACGCCTTGGACGCGGTCATGGAGGACCCCTCCGTCGCGGTCGTTCAGGGCCTCTCCGACGTGGGCGAGCAGGACGTCTCCGGCATGCCGGATAGACGGGGAAGCCTGACGGATGGATACGAGAGGGGCGCCGCATGACGCCCACCGCGCTGGCCGAACGGCTGGCACGTCTCTCACCCGAACAGCGGGCCAGGCTGAGCCGCCTGGCGGCCACCCTTACCGCTGCCGTGCCCGCCCCCATCCCGCGCCTGAACCGGACCACCGGCCGGCTGCCCATGTCGTTCGCGCAGCGACGCCTGCACTTCCTGCAGAACCTCGACCCGGCCAGCCCTGCCTACAACGTCGTCCAGGCCATGCGGCTGACCGGTCCGCTGGATACCGGGGCCCTGCGCGAAGCCCTGGCGACGGTGGTGGACCGTCATGAGGTCCTGCGCACCACCTGCTCATCCGACGGCGCGGAACCCGAACTGGTCCTGGCCCCACCCGGCCACGGCCCGTCCCTCGACGTCATCGACCTGACCGCCGCCGTCCGGCCTGACGCGGCCGCCGAGCCGTCCGACACGGCCCGGGTGGAGCCGTCCGACACGGCGCCCTGGGTGGAGCCGTCCGACACGGCGGCCCGGGCGGAGTCGTCCGAAGTAGGCCGGGTGGAGCCGTCTGACGCCGGTCGGGCCGAGTTGCCCGGCGCCGTGCGGGAGGTGTTCGCCGCGCAGGCGGAATGCCCCTTTCGTCTGGACAGCGAGTTCCCGCTGCGGGCCACGCTCGTCCGGCTGGCCGACGACGACCACGCGTTGCTGCTCGTCACGCACCACATCGCGACGGACGCGTGGTCGTCGCGGCAGCTCGTCCGCGACCTCTTCGACGCCTACGCCGGCCACGAGCTCGCCCCGCTCCCGGTCCAGTACGCCGACGTGGCCGCCTGGCAGCGCGACCGCCTGACCGACGACGTCGTACGCGACCACCTCCACCACTGGCGTGAGCGGCTGGCCGACATGCCGCCCATCCTGGAACTCCCGCTGGACCGGCCCCGCCCCGCGATCCGCTCCGACCGCGGCGCCGAGCTCGACTTCACGCTCGACCGCCGGACCTGCCGCCGCCTGCGCGAGGTGGCGCGGGAAGCGTCCGTGACCCCGTTCGTGCTCCTGCTCACCGCCTTCGGGTACGTCCTGCACCGGCACTGCGCCACGGAGGACGTCGTGGTCGGCGTGCCCGTCTCCGGCCGGGACCGCCCCGAGGCCGAGCAACTGGTGGGCTGCTTCATCAACACCCTGCCGCTCCGGCTCGACCTGGGCCCGGCGCCGACCTGCCGCGAACTCGTGCGGCGGGTCGGCGAGCGGGCGCTGGACGCCTACGACCATCAGGAGCTGCCGTTCGAGCGGCTGGTGGCGGAGCTGGCGCCTGAGCGGGACCTCGGCGCGGGTCAGCTCGTCCAGGTGATGTTCAACTACCACACCGCCACCGACCTCGGTGAGAACCTGCCCGGCCTCGCCGTGACCCCGCTGCGGGCAGGGAACGCGCGGGCCCGGTTCGACCTGTCCTGCGCCGTGGTCGAGACGGAGGGGGAGCTGCGGGTCACGCTGACGTACGCGGCGGAGCTGCTGTCGCGCGAGCTGGTGGAGCGCCTCGGCGGTCACTTCGCCGAGGTCGTCGACGCCCTGCTCGCCGGTCCGCCCCTGACCGGGCTGGACGCGCCGATGGCCGCGCTGCCCGCCGCACCGGCCGGGGATCTGGAGACGGTACGGCCGGCGCCGGTCGGCCTGCCGCACTTCGACGAGGCCGCGACCCTGCTGGCCCGGTTCGAGGCGTACGCGGCGCTCGAGCCCGGACGGGACGCGGTCCGGTGCCGCGACGACGTGGCCGGCTACGGCGAGCTGAACGAGCGGGCGAACCGGCTGGCCAGGCACCTGGTGGCCGAGGGGGTGGGGCCCGGCGACCTGGTGGCCCTGCTGTTCGAGCGCTCCGTGGACCATGTCGTCGCGATGCTGGCCGCGCAGAAGGCGGGGGCGGCGTACGTGCCGCTCGATCCGGCGGCGCCCGCGAGTCACCTCACGGCGGTCATCGCCGAGTCAGGCGCGAAGGTGCTGCTGACCCACGCCGAAGTCGACCACGCGGCGATCGAGACGGCCGGTTCGGTTGACGGGCCGGTCCGGGTCGTGGTGCTGGAGGAGATCGGCGCGATCCTGGCCGGTCATCCCGGGACGGACCTGGGGCGGCGGATCGCCCGGGATGAGGCCATGTACGTGGTGTTCACCTCGGGATCCACCGGGCGGCCGAAGGGGGTCGTGGTCGAGCACGGCAGCTTCACCAACTACCTCACCGCGATCCTCACCCGCCTCGAGGTGCCGGAGAAGCTGCACTTCGCGCTCGTGTCCACGCTCGCCGCCGATCTCGGGCTGACGAACCTGTACGGGGCGCTGGCCACCGGCGGGACCGTGCACGTGCTGCCGTACGAGTGGGCGGTCGATCCCGAGCAGTTGGCCGGATATTTCCGGCGACATCCGATCGACTTCATGAAGCTCGTGCCGAGCCACCTCCAGGCCGTCCGCGACGCGGGGCTGCTGGCGGCGGTCGTCCCGGCGCGTTACCTCGTCCTCGCGGGGGAGGCGTGCCCGTGGGAGCTCGTGGACGCCGTCCGCGAGGTCCGGCCGGACTGTTCGATCTGGAACAACTACGGGCCATCGGAGACCACGGTCGCGGTGCTCGCCCACCGCGTCCCGGCCGGGCGCGACGGTCGTGGCGGGCCGGTCGTGCCTCTGGGGAGTCCGCTCGACAATGTCCGGGTGCGCGTGGTGGACGCGCGGCTGCGCCCGGTGCCCGTGGGGGCGGCGGGGGAGTTGCTGATCAGCGGCGCGGGTGTCGCCCGGGGGTATCTGTCCGAGGGGGAGGGGTTCATCCGGGATCCGTACGACGCGGGCGCCCTGGCGTACCGGTCGGGTGATCGGGGGCGGCTGCTGCCCAGCGGGGTGTTCGAGTTCCTCGGGCGGCTGGACCGGCAGGTGAAGATCCGCGGGTACCGGGTCGAGCCGGGCTACGTCGAGGCCGTGCTGCGGGGGCATCCGGGCATCGGGGACGCCGCCGTCGTGGTCCGGCACGACGAGGAGGGGCGGGCCCGGCTGGTGGCGTACTACGTCATGCGCGGGGACGGTGCGGCGCCGCACGAGTACGCCCGCGCGAAGCTGCCGCCGTACATGGTGCCCGCGGCCTTCGTGGAGATGGACCGGCTGCCGATCACCCCGAACGGGAAGCTCGACTGGCGCGCGCTCCCCGAGCCGGGACCCGGCATCGCGGGCGACCGGCCGTCGGCGCCACCGCGTGACGGGGCCGACGAGCGCCTGGCCGGGATCTGGTGCGAGGTGCTCGGACTGGCGGAGGTGGGGATCGACGACGACTTCTTCGCGCTCGGCGGCGACTCCTTCTCGGCCATGCGGCTGGCCCGGCAGATCGGGGACGGGTTGCGGGTCGCGGCGATCTTCCAGCACCCGACGATCCGCGAGCTGGCGGACCTGCTCAAGGGCGAAAACCCCAGAGGCGGGCTCCTCGTACGGCTGCCAGGCGCGACCCCGGCGAGGGCGACGGCGGCCACCGTGGTCGCGGTGCCCTTCGGCGGCGGGAACGCGGCCGCCTACGGCGAACTCGCCCGGGCCCTGCCGCCCGAGTTCCCCCTGCTCGCCGTCGACCTGCCAGGACACGACTTCGGCGACCCGTCGGCCCCGATGGAGCCGCTCGACACGCTGGCGGCCCGGTGCGTCGCCGAGATCCGCGCGACCGTCCAGGGCCCCGTCATCGTGTACGGCCACTGCCTCGGCGCCGCGCTGGCCTTCGACATCGCCCAGCGGCTGGAGGCAGGGGGCGGGGACGTCGTCGGCGTGGTGTTCGGGGGCGCGTTCCCGGCGCCGCGCCTGCCGGGACGGCTCTTCGACCTGTGGGCCAGGCTCCTGCCCAGCGACCGCTGGCGATCCGACCGCCTCTATCGCGACACGCTGCGCGGCATCGGCGGGCTCACCGACAGCCTGGACCCGGAGGAGCAGGCGTTCATCCTGCGCGCCCTCAGGCACGACTCCCGGCAGGCCGAACAGTTCTACACCGAGCACTGCCACGCGACGGACCGTCCCCGCACGCTGCACGCGCTGAGCGTGGTCGGCGAGCGGGACCGGCTCACCGAGTTCCATGAGGAACGGCACCGCGAGTGGGATCTGCTGTGCGCCGACACCGAGCTGGAGGTGATCCCGGACGCCGGGCACTTCTTTCTCAAGCACCAGGCCGCCGAGCTCGCCGCCATCCTCACCCGCTGGTTCGAGCGCCGACAGCGGCCGCCCGCCGAGAAGAAGCCGAGTGTCCCGTCGGCCGCTTCGGGCCTGTGGGGATTCCTGCTCGTCACGCTCGGCCAGCTCGTCTCCATGCTCGGCACCAGGGCCCTGGCGTTCGGCCTCGGGGTGTGGGTGTATCTGGAGACGGGCAGCGCGACGCAGTTCTCCGTCATCCTGGTCTGCGGGCTGCTGCCCGCGCTGCTGGTGCTGCCGTTCGCGGGCGCGGCGGCGGATCGATGGAACCGCCGTCTGGTGATGATCGCCGGTGATCTGGTGGCCGTCTGCGGGACCGGGTTCTGCCTGGTCATGTACGCCACGGGGTCGCTGGAGGTGTGGCATCTCTACATCGCCACGGGTCTCAGCTCGATCGCGGGGTCCTTCCAGCAGCCGGCCTACCTGGCGGCGACCACGCAACTGGTCCCCAAGCAGTACCTCGGCCGGACCAACGGCGTCACCCAGGCCCTGGTCGCGCTGAGCCAGGCCGGGGGACCGCTGCTCGGCGGCGCGCTGATCGTGCTGATCGGGCTCGGCGGCGTGCTCTGGGTGGACCTGGCGACGGTGTTCGTCTCGCTGCTCACGCTGTTCGTCGTCCGGTTCCCCGACACGCTGTTCCGCAGGCGGGAGGAGACGATCTGGAAGGAGATCTCCAACGGCGTCCGCTACATCGCCCGGCGTCCCAGCTTCGTGGCGATGATCGCCTTCTTCCTGGCGTTCAACCTCATGCTCGGTTTCGCCATCGCCCTCACCCCGCCGCTGGTGCTGTCGTTCGCGTCCGCCGGAACGCTGACTCTCGCCTCCGTGGTCGGCGCCGTGGGCGGGATCGCGGGGGGCGTGGCCATGGCGTTCTGGGGCGGGTTCGAACGGCGGGCCACGGGGATGGTGGGGTTCACCCTGCTGACGGGTGCCGGCATGATCCTGGTGGGTCTGCTGCCCTCGGCGTTGTTCCTGGCCGTGGGACTGGCGGCCATCGCCGCCTCGCTCGCGCTGCTCAACGGCCACTGGCAGACCATGATCCAGACGAAGGTCGGGATGGAGCTCCAGGGCCGGATCCTGGCCAGCAACCGCATGATCGCGAACCTCACGGAACCGCTCGGCTACCTCTGCGCCGGTCGGCTCGCCGACGCGTTCTTCGAACCGGCGATGCGCGAGGGCGGCTGGCTGAGCGGGACCGCGGGCGCCGTGCTGGGCACCGGGCCCGGCCGGGGCATGGCGCTCATGATCGTCGTCCTGGGCGTCGCCCAGATCGCGCTGGCGGTGTACGGCCTGCGGTGGCGCAAGCTGCGCTACATGGAGGACGTCCTGCCGGACGCCGTCCCCGGAGCGGTGGTCACCTGGGACCGTGACGCGTTGCAACGGGAGGCGGACCTGCTGCTCGACACGGAACGGCGGTAGCTCACCCAGCCTCAGCTGTAGATCACCGACAGGAAGCGCACCAGCACCGCCTCCCGCGTGGCCGCGGGCAGCGCGTCCAGGACGGCGTTGACCAGCGCCATCTCCGGCTGCCCCGCGCCGGGCCGCAGGTCCACCCCGACCGCCGCGGCCAGCTCGGCGAAGGCCGCGTCGTCCAGTTCCGCCAGATCCAGGTTCACGACCAGATCGATCAGCCCGTCGGGGAGTACGGCGGGGCCGCGCACCCGGGCGGCCGCCGCCGACTCTCCGATGACCTTCAGCAGCGCCTCGATCCCCGAGAGTGTCACCCCGGTGACCGTGATGTGCAGGTTGGCCGGGATGCCCGCGTAGGACAGTTGCGGCTGGAGGAACCAGCCGCGCCGCCGGGCCTCGTCGGCCAGGACGAACACGTCGAGTTCCGACGACGTGAACGCCACCAGCGAGGTCTCCGGGTCGCCCAGCACCCGCAGGCCCGGGACCGCCGCGATGCCCGCGCGCAACCGGTCCGTCGCCTCCAGCGTGGCCCGGCCCAGCGCCAGGTAGCCGTCCCGGCCCAGAGCCTGGAGCGTGGCCCATGCCCCGCCGAGCGACCCCGCCGACCTGGAGCTCTGCACGGTGGCGTTGATGACCGTGTAGCCGGGCCAGGCGGCCGAGGCGAAGTACGCCCCGCGGCGCATCGCCGGGTCGGCGAACAGCACGACCGAGGCGCCCTTCGGCGCGTAGCCGAACTTGTGCAGGTCACAGGAGAGCGACGTGACCCCCGGCACCGACAGGTCGAACGCCGGGATCGCCGCGCCCGCCGCCCGCAGCCACGGCAGCAGCCACCCGCCCACGCACGCGTCCACATGGCAGCAGACGCCCGCCGCCGCGGCCACGGCGGCGATCTCCCCGATCGGGTCGATCACGCCCTGCGGGTACGACGGCGCCGAGGCGACGACCAGGACGGTGTCATCGTCCATGGCCGCCGCCACGGCCCGCGCGTCGGCCTTGAACGTGGCCGGATCGACCGGCACCGGCCTGACCTCGAGGCCGAGGTAGTGCGCCGCCTTGTGGAAGGCCGGATGCGCGGTGACGGGGAGCACCAGGTTGGGCCGGGCCCGCCCGGCCGCGTCACGGGCGGCCTTCACCGCCAGCATGATGGACTCGGTGCCGCCGCTGGTGAAGATGCCGTGGCCGCCGCCCAGCAGGTCGGCGACCGCGCCGACGACCTGCTTCTCCATCTCCACCACGCTGGGGAACGCCGTCGGGTCGAGGCTGTTGACCTCCAGCATCTCCGCGTAGGCGCGGGCCGCCGCCTCGTGCACCTCGTCGCGTCCGGTGTCGTAGACGTAGGCGGTCACCTGGCCGCCCCTCACCGGCAGGTCATGCTCCTTGAGCCTGGCCACCTCGGCCAGCAGCTCCTCGGTGGTCCTCCCGGTGTCGGGCAGGTTCACGGGTTCTCCTCGTGTCGGTCCTCTTTCAGGGCGACCCGGCCGTACCAGACGATGAACGGCAGGCTGATCAGCATCAGCGCGGCGGGCAGCGCGGTGAAGCCCGTCAGCAGCCCGGTCAGGGCGGCGGGCGGCTGCGCGACAGGCGCCTCGACCGGCGCGGACACGAACCCCGACACCGCCAGCACCAGCGCGAACAGGCCAGGACCGAGCGCTAGCCCGGCCGTCTCGCCCGCCGTCCACAACCCGGTGAACGCGCCCGCCTGCGCGTGCCCCGTACGGGCCGTGTCGGCGTGCACGGTGTCGGGCAGCAGCGACAGCGGCAGCAGTTGCAGCCCCGCGTAACAGGCCCCGGCCAGCGCGGTCAGCGCCAGCGTCGCCACCAGGGACCGCGCGGCGATCGCCGGGACGAGCGCCAGCGCCGCGAGCCCGAAGCCCAGCGTCGCGGCCAGGTAGCAGCGCACGGGCCCGTGGGTACGGGCCAGCCGCGCCCACAGGGGTACGGCCGGCATGCTCGGGGCGACCAGGCAGACGAACATCACCGAGGTCAGGCCGTAGTCACCGAGCCGGTAGGAGGCCACGTACGGCGCGCCCGCCAGCATCACCGCGACCCCCAGCGCCTGCGTGACGAACGCCGCCAGCAGCGCGAAGAACGGCGTGTTGCCCCGCGTCATGCGGAACGCGGCCACCGGGCCGAGCTGCCGCGGACCCGGCCGCGAGGTCACCCAGCGGGTGGCCAGCGTCGCGGTGACCAGCGCGGCGGCCATGACCGCGCCGATCGTGACGCCCATGACCGCGTAGCCGGGCCGGCCGCCACCGGCCAGGTCCACCACCGCGGGGGCCAGCCCGCCCGCGACAAGGATGCCGACGGTCAGGCAGACGACCCGCCACGACATGATCCTGGTCCGCTCGGCCCGGCTCGCCGACATCTCGGCGGGCAGCGCCACGTACGGCACCTGGAACAGGGCGAACGCGGTCGCGGCCACCAGGAACGCCACCCCCGCCCAGAGCGCGCCGGGCGCGGCGTCCGGTACGGCGAACATCAACGCGAACGCCACGGGCAGCGTGGCCGCCCCGGTCAGCAGCAGCCGCGTGCGCCGGCCGGTCCGCACGGCCTCGCGGTCACTGGCGGCGCCGACGAGCGGGTTGAGCAGCACGTCCCAGATCTTCGGCGCGACCAGCACGGCACCCGCGGCGGCGGCCGGCACGCCCAGCATGTCGGTCAGGTAGTAGAGCAGCAGCAGCCCGGGTACGGCCGAGAACACCCCGGTGCCCACGGAGCCCGCGCCGTAGCCGAGTAACCGGCTCCGGGCGAGCCGCTCACCCGCCGGCGCGGTGGTCACGGGAGTTCGCCGGGGAGCGCGAGCGCGCGGTGCAGGGTCAGGTGCAGGTGGGCGCGGAAGCGCCGCAGCGCCACCCGGTCGCTGCCGCCCCTGCGGTGGCCCTCCTCGTCCAGCACGCCGCCCTTGGCGAACCCGTGCACGCACCAGATCACCGACCACATGGTGTACTCCAGGTCGATCGCGTCGTCGATCACCCCGGCCGCGACCGCGGGACGCAGAGCATCGATCACCATGGCCACCAGCGGCTGGACGTAGTGGCGTTCCAGCTCGGTGAGGTCGCTGGCGTCGGAGAGCCAGCGGTGCATCCACAGCGCCGGCACCTCGGGATGGTCCACGCAGAAGTCGACGTAGTCGTCGATCAGCCGGTGGATCCCGGTGACCGGGTCGTCGCCCAGGAGGTGGGCCAGCGCTCCTTCCAGGGCCGCGCGTTCGGCCTGGTGGGCGCGTTCCATCACGGCGAGGTAGAGCTCCCGCTTGCCGCCCACGTGGTAGCTGACAGTGGCGATGTTCAGGCCCGCCGCGTCGGCGATCTGCCGGGTGGAGGTGCCGTCGTAACCGAGCGCCGCGAAGAGCTGCGTCGCGACTTTCAAGATCACGGCGACCTGGCCGTTTTCCGTCATGTGAGCGAACCTAGTTCGGCCGAAGCCGCTCCGTCAATCACTTGATGGAGTCACTTTAGGTGTCATCTCAATTACTTCTCGTGACATGATCGGGGGCGGCTGTTACTGCTAATCCATGACCATCTTCTCAGGGCGGTTCGTGGTCCCTCTTCTCGCGGCTCTCCCGCTTGTCCCGCCGATCAGCGCCTCCGCGGCCGCGCTGCCCCACCCGATGTCGGAAGACGTCGCCCGTACGGCACTCGATGGGCTGACCGTCGCCGAGAGGGGCACGCTCGACGGCTACAGCCACGACCGCTTCATGCCCGAATGGGCCCCGCAGTGGGGCATGTGCGACACCCGAGAGATCGTCCTGAACCGTGATGGCGAGTCCGTCGAGCGTGACGGGTCCTGCCGGGTCGTCGCCGGCACCTGGTACAGCCAGTACGACGGCAAGGTGCTCACCAGCGAGGCCAAGATCGACGTCGACCACCTCGTCCCCCTGGCCAACGCCTGGCGTTCGGGGGCCAACACCTGGAGCGACGCCCGCCGCCAGGCCTTCGCCAACGACCTGACCCGCCCCGAACTGATCACTGTCAGCGCCACCGTCAACATCGCCAAGGGCGGCAGCACCCCGGTCACCTGGCGCCCGCCGCTCACCGGCTTCTGGTGCACGTACGCCCGGTCGTGGATCACCGTCAAGCGCCACTACGCGCTGCGCATCACGAAGGAGGAGAAGGCCGCGCTGATCGAGATGCTCGGCACCTGCCCGGATTGACCACTCGGTTCGAGCGGTCTCGTAGCGGCCTACCGTGCGGCCGACCGGTCGTGATCGACAATAGGGAGGTCTGAGCCCAGTAAGAGGAGAACGGCATGACCATCGCCGCGTACACCGTGACCGCACCCGTCGCCGAGCACGGGGAGGGCCCCGTATGGTCCGAGAGCTGGGGCGGGCTCCGGTTCGTCGACATGCTGGCCGGTGACGTGCTGGCGCTCCAGCCGGACGGCACGGTCCGCCGCCGGCACGTCGGCGCGGTCGCGGCGACCATCCGCCCGCGCGCCGCGGGCTCCGTGTCCGGGGGCTCCGTGTCCGAGAGTTACGTGTGCGAGGGTTACGTGGTCGCGGCCGAGCGGGAGCTGCTGCTGTCCGACTCCGACGAGCTGGACGCCCCGCTGCGCTCGCTGGGCGAGGCGTGGAGCGATCCGTCGGTACGCATGAACGACGGCGGCTGCGACCCCGACGGCCGCTTCTACATCGGCAGCATGGCCTACGACGAGACCCCCGGCCGCGGCTCACTGTACGTGGCCGAGCCCGGCGGCGGGCTGCGCGTGGTGCTGCCGGAGGTCACGATCTCCAACGGCCTGGACTTCAGTCCCGGCGGTGACCTCGCCTACTACGCCGACACGACCACCGGCCGGATCGACGTTCTGGACTACGACCGTGAGCAGGGGCTGACCGGGCGGCGGCCGTTCGTGTCCGTGGACCCGGCCGACGGCGCTCCCGACGGGCTCACGGTCGACGCCGAGGGCGGGGTGTGGGTGGCTCTGTGGGGAGGCGCCGCGGTGCACCGCTACAGCCCGGAGGGCGGTCTCGACGCCGTCATCCGGCTTCCGGTGCGCAAGGTCACCGCGGTCACCTTCGGCGGCGAGAACCTCGACCTGCTGTTCATCACCACCTCGGCCCTCGACGTCGACCGGATGGAACAGCCGGCCGCGGGCGCACTTTTCGCGGCCGACCCCGGCGTACGCGGCCGACCCGTCCTGCCGTGCGCGCTCTGACCGGGTGTCGGCATCGACGTGGAGATCGTCGAAGTCCGGAGCCCGACAGCCGGTGGACACGGGCGGGGGTGTCCACCGGATCTGCGGGCCGTTCGCTCAGCCGCCGGCAGCAGCCTTCTTGATCAGTGCGGCGACGGCCTCCGGATGGGAGATGTAGATGGCATGGCTGCCGACGACTTCCACCACGGTGGCGCCCGCACGCTCGGACATGGCCCGCTGAGCTGGTGGCGGGATCATCCGGTCCTCGGTGGCGACCAGGTACCAGCTGGGCTTGGCGCGCCAGGCGGGTTCGGTGATGGTGCCGCCGAGCGCGTCGACGCTCCACGGCACCTGCGAGTCGGCGAGGAACTCGGCCTGCGCGGCCGGCAGGTCGCCCGCGAAGGAGGCGTGGAACTTGTCCCGGTCGAGAAAGAGGAACCCGTCGACCGGGGGCAGGATCGGCGGCACCGGCGCGCCCGGCGGCGGGTCGGCGATGAGTGTGTTCACGGACTCACCTTTGTCGGGGGCGAACGCTGAACATCAGCGCCACCTGGCCATGGAAGAACGCGTTCCTCACCTGCTGGCAGCGGCTGTGCGCTCTGCCTGCACCACCCTGACCAGCACCAACCCGCCACGGCAACCCGGAAGGAGCCATTCCACATACCCCTGCGGTCCGGTGGAAGCCGCCGCCCAGCCGAGCGTTTCGGGCGGCTCCGCTACCCAGCCGGACGCACAGAAAAGGATGATCAGGCGGAAACTTCCGCCGTGCCGATTGACTCAGCCGACACCGTCAAGGCGTGAGTCATCGAGGATGACCAGCAGGGTCTTGAACAAGCCCCGAAACGATCAAGAACCCGATGATCATAAGGCTCCGCAGAGTCGGCCGACAGAGTCGACACCGGAGCCCTGCCTTGGTGATCTCCGCGGCGCGACTCGTTGAACACGAGCCGCGCAGAGCCGTGTGGATCGATGCGCTGGGCACCCGACAGGCCAAGACCGGGGATGGTTCCGCGAGCGTCACCGGACACCTGGCGAGTGTACGGGCGTCGGCGGAACACATGTGGCGCCGGGCATCGGTCACTCCACGGGATGTCGACATGGTGCTACTGGACGACCGGTGCACGTTCGATGTGCTCCACGGAGTCGAGGCGCTGGGCTTGTGTGCGGCAGGACGCGCGGCGGAGTCGGTGAGGCACGCCGTCCGTACCGGGCCGAGCGGCCACGGCGGGCAGCTCGCCGGCGGACATGCCGGTGGCTACGGCCAGCTGTTCGAGGCCGTCCTCCAGCTCCGTGGTGACGCCGGCGCTCGCCAGATACCGAACGCGCGGGTGGCCGTCGTGTCCTCCAGCGATCCGACGGGATCGGCGGCGGCAATCGTCATGGGCGCCGAGCGTGCTGAGGGCGGGTCTGTACGTTAAAAAGGTGCAACTCCAATGATGTGAGGGACTGATGTCGGAGAACTCGCGGAACGGTGTCCGGTCCAAGACGGTGCTGACCGAGGTCGGGCCGGTGCAGATCGAGGTGCCGCGGGACCGGGACGCCTCGTTCGAGCCGCAGTTGGTCAAGCAGCGGCAGCGCCGGCTGCCGGGGGTGGATGAGATGGTGCTGTCGCTGTCGGCCATGGGGCTGATGCACGGCGAGATCAGTGCGCACCTGGCCGAGGTGCGGGCAGTAGAGCCATGAACTGATCCGGGGCAGCAATGGCGCGGGTGCGTCCCGTAGGACGGTCAGCAGACTGTGATCGAGGCGGACACTGTGAGTTGTAGTCGGGCCGGTGTCCTCGCCTCTGGATTGAGGTCTGCGCCTGCTGAAGTGTGACCGGAGGGGCGTTTGAGCCGTGCTTGTCATTTGAACAAGCGTGCGGTCCGTGATCCGTAGCTGATGGATCAAGGTGTTCAGGAAAACTCATTTGAACCCGTCAGTGACCTCTGGAGGCGTTCAGACAGACGGTCAATTGACGGTCAAACGATCAAGGGCCCGGTTCTCAGTCTAGAGAACCAGGCCCCTACCTCGGGAAACCTGTCGGGGTGGCGGGATTTGAACCCACGGCCTCTTCGTCCCGAACGAACCTCGGCATGCCGCGTTCCGACCGGACGCCTCAGAGCGACGTGCCCGCGCGGGCTCGGACGCCGTTGGCCAGGGCGACGCGGGACGACACGCCCAGCCGGGCGTACACCTGGCTGATGTGATACTCCACCGTCTTGACGCTCAGCAGCAGCTCGCGGGCGATCTGCCGGTTGGTCAGCCCGTTGGCGACCAGTTGGGCCACGGCGTCCTGCTGCGGGGTCAGGCCGAGGGCGGAGACCGCGTGCTGCTGGCCGCACGCCGCCAGCTCGATCTCGCAGCGTTGCGCGTACGGCACCGCCTCCAGGCGTTCCAGCTCCCGCAGCGCCTCCTTGAGCTGTTCGGCCGCCGCGGCCCGGCGACCGAGCCTGCGCAGGAACGAGCCGTACGCCAGCAGAGTCCGCGCCCGGTCGAACGGCTCCTCGGTCTCCGCGCACGCCGCTTCGAACGCCACCCGGGCCATCTCGGTCTCATGCCCCGCCGCCAGCAGCCGAGCCCGGACACCAGGAGAGCCGGCCGGTACGTCATCGGCCCTGCGCAGGTCGCCCTCCGTGATGAGCGCGTCCAGCAGCAGATCGGCCCATGGCAGCAACCCGCGCTCGGCATACGCCATCCCGTCCAGCGGAGCGGGCTGGGCGTGGACGGTCAGGTCGGGCGATGAGGGAGCGATCGGGGCGTACGCGGTCGGGTCAGGTGATGAGGGAGCGGGTGTAGGGCGGGTGAGCAGGTCAAGTAGCGGAGTCAGCAAGGTGATCACCTCGTCTGACCGGTTCCGGGCCGCGGCCAGGTGGGCTGCGGCGAACGCGGGCCCGATGACCGCCACCGGCGCCGTCGCGTCCCTGGCCAGCCGCCGGGCCGCGTCGGCATGCTGTCCGGCGCGCCGCCAGTCGCCCCTGGCCGCGGGGACGAGTGACGCCACCGCGTGGGCGTGCGCGGACATCCAGCAGGGGCCGAGCTCGTCGGCGATCGCGGCGGCGACCTGCCCCCGGGCCGCGGCGTCGTCCCAGCGGCCCAGCCGGTAGTCGGCCAGGCTGCTCATCGCGGCGGTGAGCAGCCTGGCCGGTGGCGAGCCCCCCAGCCCGCCGGAGTGACGCATCAGGCGCAGATAGTTGCCGGGCTCGGGGCGGCAGCTCCAGGCGTCGATCCTGGCCAGCAGCGCGGGCCGCGCGCACAGAGCCCGCGCCTCGGCGAGCGCCACCACCGCCCCCTCGGCCCGGCCCGCGTAGTGGGCCAGCACCCCTCGGGCGAAACGACCGTCCGCCACACCGGCCCCGGCTCCCATCTCGTGCGCACCGGCCTCCAAAGCGGTCTCGGCGTCCGTCTTGCGCGCGCCGAGTCGGGCTGCCAGGGCGTGGGCCTCGGCTGGGCGGCCGTCGAACAGGAGGGCCTCGACGGCGTCGGCGCCCGGCTCTGGGTCCAGTCTGGCCGCCTGCGTGAGCAGTCGTGCCGCCTGCCCCCAGTCGCCCGCCGCCGCCCTGCGCCGCCCTGCCGCGGCGATCTGCTGGACGAGTGGCGGGTCGGGACGTTCGGCGGCCCGGAGCAGGTGCTCCAGCCGGGTGGTCTCGTCCTGGGCCAGCGTCGCCGCCGCGGCGTGCAGCCGCAGCCGCTTGGTGGGGCCCATGTGCTGGTACACCGCCCCCTTGAGCAGCGGGTACGAGAAGCGGATCAGGATCCCGGCACCCGTCGGCCGCTCCACGAGCAACCCGGCCCCCAGCGCCTCCTCCAGCGTCGAGAGCGGCGCGCGGACACCCGCCAGCTGGGCGGCCGCGCCGAGCGGAACCTCGCCGGCCAGCTTGGCGGGCACGGTGGGGGGCCCTTCGCCGACCACGGCGATGTCGCAGGCCAGGACCGCCGCCGCCTCCACCAGGGACCGGGCGGGCTCGCTGCACCAGGCCAGCCGGGCCAGGGCGTCGCGCGCGTGCTGCCCCGGCACCGGCAGCGGGATCTGCGGATCGGCCAGCTCGTCGAGGTCGGTCTCCTCCAGAACTTGCAGGATGTGCCGCGGGTTGCCGCCGGTGTGCTCGCACAGCCGTCCGGCCGCCTGCTCGGTCAGGGGCAGGTGGGTCAGCGCGCGTACCTGCCGGGCGCCGATGCCGGTCAGCGCCAGGCGTACCGACATCTCGCGGGTGAGCAGTGGCTGGAGCGAGGCGGGCTGGTAGGGGTCCGGGCTGGTCAGCACGGTCAGGACGCGCGCGGGCCGCAGCCGTCGCCAGGCGAACGCGAGCGCGGTGAGCGAGACCGAGTCGGCCCAGTGCGCGTCGTCGATGGCGATCACCACCGGCCGCGCCGCCTGGAGTTCGTCGAGCCGGTCGCGGAGCCGTGCCCCCGCTTCGAACGGGTCCGCGGGCTGCAGCCCGGCGATCCTGGTGAGCACGCCGTAGGGCAGAACCGACTCGCTCTCCACGGCGTCGGTGGCGAGTACGTGCGCCTGGCCGTCGAGGGTGGCCAGGAACCGGCGCAGCAGGGTGCTCTTGCCGATGCCGGCGGGGCCGTGGATCAGGACCAGCCCGGCCTCACCCCTGCGGGCCAGCTCGAAGCGGTCCGCCAGCGACTCCAGCTCTCGTTCTCGCATGCGCACACAGTGCTCTCGTGTCCTCGCACGCACCTTGTCGTCGGCTGCAAGCGGAGGTTAAGCGGAGCGAGATATACCAGCATCGGGAGATTTAGCGAGACATGCGAGGGGGCTTGCATGGCTGGGGAGACGTTCACGATCGTGCTGAGAGGCGGGGCGATCCGTCCCGACGCTCGGCTGGGGGTGTTCAGCAGTATCGACGAGTGGCGGGTCCGCGTGCCCTGCCGCTACGTGGAGGGAGCGGACGAGTGGCGGGTGGAGCTCGTCAAGCCGCCGGCGGGGACGGCCGTGGAGTTCAAGTTCCACTGTGACGGGGCCTGGGAGGCGCTGAACGGCAACCGCCTCGCCTCGCCCGCGGACATCGCGGCGGGCGAGCGGATCGAGACGATGACCGGCAGCCAGTCGGAGCTGTTCCCGACCCGGGACGACATCATCGTCACCAACCCGCTGCCGGCCCGCCGGCACTTCGCCCCCAAGCTGGACGAGGGGGCGGTGTTCGACTACATCATCGTCGGCAGCGGCATGGGCGGCGGCGTCCTGGCCCACGAGCTGACGAGGATCGCCGCGGCCAAGGGCGGGCGGATGCCGCAGGTCCTCGTGCTGGAGGCCGGCGGCTACCTGTTCTCCACCCACGTCGGCAACATGCCCAGGCTGCAGAGCACCGGCGCCGAGGCGAACCGGACCGTCTGGGGTCTGTGGTACCAGTACCGGTCGGAGCGCTACCGGACGAACTCCGCCCGGATGCAGGTCGCCGAGGCGTTCTGCCTGGGCGGGAAGTCGGTCTTCTGGGGGGCGCTGATCCCGCCGATGGCCGGGCGGGAGTTCGAGTCGTGGCCGCGCGGCGTCCGCGACGAGCTGCGTACCCAGTGGTACGACGAGGCGACCGACCTGATGCACGGCACGCCCCCGGCACTCAGCGACTACCGCAGGACGGTCAAGGAACTGCTCCGCACCCAGCTGAAGCGCTTCCGCCAGCACGAGGTGCAGGTGGCGGCCGAGAGCTCGGTGGCGCACCGGCTGGGCATCCCCTCGGGGATCTTCTCGACGGCGGCGCTGCTGATGGAGGACCGCCTGCGCGACGGGTGGAACAAGTACCTGCACGTCAACCTCAACCACGAGGTCGTCGCGTTCCAATGGGACCGGTCGGGCGGCAGGCCCAGGGTGGCGGCCGTACGGGCGCGCGACCTGATCGCCGGGAAGGACCGGGAGTTCCGCCTGGCGGACGGCGGACGCGTGATCATGGCGGCCGGCACCGTGGGCAGCGCCGTGCTGGCCCGCCGCGCGCAGATCGGCAACGAGTGGGTCGGCAAGGGGATCACCGACCACCCGACCTACGTCTGGAAGTTCAGGTTGCCGAGCGACGCGCCCGGATACGCCGCGCACGACTCGGTCAAGATCCTGCTGCGCGGCTCGGTCGGTTCGATGCCGATCAACGTGGTGGTGGAGATGGGCATCGGGCTCAACCAGTACCGGGTGGACGAGGACGCCGTCCCGGCGGCCGCGGACGTCTCCCGCATGGACTGCGAGATCGTCTTCTTCCCGGCGGTGTCGCTGCTCGACGGCAACACCGTCGAGCTGGACCCGGTCACCGGCCGGCCGGTGATCACGATGAAGCCGGTCGAGATCCCCGGCTACTTCGCGGCGCTGCGGGAGATCGGCAGCCGGATCATCCGCATCATGGGCGGCGACCCGGCCGCCTCGGAGCCGTTCGACGCCGATCTCGGCGCGGTCGGCCACGAGGTCGGCACACTGCGGATGAGCGAGGACCCCGGTATGGGCGTGGTCGACCCCGACCTGAAGGTGTGGGGGCACGACAACCTCTACGTCTGCGACCTGTCGGTCTTCCCGACATCGCCGGCCGCGAACCCCTCGCTGACGCTCACGGCTCTGGCGATGCGGCTGGCGGACCACCTCCTTGAGGGCTCGGTCTAGCCGACGGATTGGTTCGTCAAAACCAGCACGGACGCGGGAGGCAGATCCTGCAGCTCGATGTGGCGCGAGGCGCCCGGGCCGGGCAGCACGGTCGCGGCCGACTTGAGCGGGTGCTTCGTCACCCCGCCGACCTCGGCCGTGTTGGCCACCACGGTGAGCGCCTGCGTACGGGCGTTGAGGGCGCCGTCGATCTCGACGAGGGCGCCACGCGTCTCGGTCAGGCTCGGGTTGACCACGCAGACCACCTCGGTCCCGGCCAGTACGCGCGACCAGCACAGCACCTCGCCGGGCCGGGGGAGCGCGTAGCCGCCGTCGGCCCGGCCGAGCCTGCGCAGGTACTGCCGGCCGACGCGCAGCGCCCGATGGGCCGCCCGCGTGGCCAGCAGCATCCTGACCCGCTGGTAGATCTCGTTGTCCTGGTCGAAGACGTGGTGGTTCGCGGTGCCGAAGGGACCGAAACCGGGGAGCTCCGTGTCGAACAGGTGCGCCGCGGTCGGCGACTCGTCGTCGGCGGGACGGCCGGCGGCTCCCGCCTTGCGCGGATGCTCCGGCCCGAACATGGCCTCCCTCAGATACCGGTCACCCGACAGGTCGCGGACCCCCCAGCCCTCGTCCTTGCCCCTGAGCCACCCGCGCTCACCCTCCTCGGGACCGGTGAGCCCCTGCTCGGTGCCGTAGTAGAGGCACGGGATGCCCAGCGAGTACAGCAACAGCGCGACCCCGACCGTGACCTGACGGGGATCGGGCTCGCTCCGGCCCGGCGGCGTCAGCGCGCCGAACCGGAGCTGAGGGTCGATCCAGAGGTCGTCGTGATCGTCCAGCGACGAGACATAGGCGGATCCGAGAGAACGATGAGTCACCCCCTGCGTGGCGAACCTGCTGAAGAACTCCTCGACGGCGTCGGGGAAGGGGAAACCCTCCCGCCCGAGCGCCACCTCGCGCATGAGCCGCCGCGTCTCGCCGGTCTCCAGGACGGCGCTCAGATTGCGCCCGATCAGGCTCAGGTATCGCTCCTCGATCGTGTCGCCGCCGCCGACCTCGCCCACGATGAGGAAGTTCGCCTTCCCCAGCCCGTCGGCGAACTCCTTGAGCGCGCCGCAGAACAGCGTGGCGTCGCGGGGCGGCACGTGCTTGAGCGTGTCGATGCGCACGCCGTCGATGTCGGTGAGCGCCACCCAGTAGCTCCAGATGCGGATGATCGTCTGCAGCTCCCTGGACTGGTCGAGGTCGCGGCTGAACCAGTCGGCCCGCCGGTAGGGCGCGTCCGGCTCCTCGTCGCCGCCCGCGCCCCAGCCGCCTCCGTCGCCGCCCGCCCTGGTGTACGCGTCGGGGTCGTGCAGCTCGCTCGGCCACACGCCGTGGTCGGGCTCGGTCGGCGCGGTGCCGAGCGGCAGGCGCTGCCCGGTGCCGTCACGCCAAGCGCCGAACGGCAGCCTTCCGTCCCGGCCGGCGTACGGCGGCCGGACCACGTACTGAGGATGGCCGGGGGTGCCGAGGTCGTAGTCCCAGTTCTCGCCGGTGTGGTTGATGAGGATGTCGAGGATGATGCGGATACCGCGCTCGTGGGCCTCCCGCACCAGCTCCACCAGGTCCTCGCGGGTGCCGAACCTGCGGTCGATGTCCAGGAAGTGCTGGATGGAGTAGCCATGGGGGTCGTCCGGCGCGGGGACGCCGTCCACGGACGTGACGGGCCGCTGCTTCCACACCGGAGCGATCCACAGCGCGCTCACGCCGAGGTCGCGCAGGTAGTCGAGCTTGGAGATGACCCCCCGCAGGGTGCCGCCCTGGAAGCGGTCCCGGCCGGAGGCCGCCCACCGGTTCCACATCCACCCAGCGGGGCGCGAGTTCGCCGGACGGGCCCGGTCGACGGGGTCGCGCTCGACCTCGCGGCCGTCGCTGAACCTGTCGGGCAGCAGGAAGTAGATCACCTCGTCCCGCCAGTCGGACGGCGAGGGGTGAAAGCTCTCACGCTGGGGCCAGACGGCCTCCCAGATGCTCCGGGGCGGGGCTTGGCCGATGATCTCGTCGATGTTCGCCATGGTGCCGGCTCCTCGGCCTTGGATTCGTCCCTGTCTGCCCAATCTGAACCGCGTTACAGTCGCAGGCAAGAGGAGAGGAGACGCGTGGACATCCGGATCCTGGGCACGTTCGACGTCCTGATCGATGGCGACTCCGTCGCGCTCGGCGGACCGCAGCGGATGGCCATCCTGGTAGTTCTGCTTCTGCATCAGGGCGAGGTTCTCACCTCTGACCAGCTCATCGAGCACGTCTGGGGCGGGTCACCGCCCAAGAGCGCGCTGAGCGCGCTGCACGCCCACGTGTCCCGGCTGCGCAAGGCGCTGAACGGCGCGGACATCCTGCAGTCGCACGGCTCGGGCTACCGGGTCGCCGTCGCCCCGGAGACGGTCGACGCCCTCCGCTTCGAGCGGCTGGTCGAGCAGGGCGGCCAGGCGCTGGCCCGGCGGGACTGGGCGGCGGCCGTGGCACTGTACAGCCAGGGGCTCGGCCTGTGGCGCGGACCGGCGCTGACCGAGTTCGCCACCGAGCCGTGGGCGCAGTGCGACGCCATCAGGCTCGAGGAGCTGCGCTTCAGCGCCGAGGAGGGCAGGACCGACGCGGAGCTGGCCCTGGGACGTCACGCCGAGGCGCTGCCGCGCCTGGAGCAGCGCGTCAGAGAGCATCCGCTGCGCGAGCGGTCCGTCGCCCAGCTCATGCGCTCGCTCTACCGGTGCGGGCGGCAGGGTGACGCGCTGAACGTGTACGACCGGGTCCGCCGGATCCTCGCCGAGGAGCTGGGCGTGGACCCCGCCCCGGCGTTGCAGGCCACCCACCAGGCCATCCTGCGGCACGATCCGGGGCTCGACGGCAGCCCGGCCCCACCGGCGCGCCAGGACGCGCCGCCGCGGCGGATCGTCAATCTGCCCTCGCGCAACCAGGTGTTCTCCGGCCGCGAGGAGATCCTGGAGGAGATCGAGGCCGCGCTGACCGAGCCGACGACGCGCCCGCCGCCCCGGGTGGTGGCGCTGCACGGGCTCGGCGGCACCGGCAAGACGCAGGCCGCCCTGGAGTACGCGCACCGGCACGCCGCCGACTACGACGTGGTCTGGGAGGCCTCGGCCGTCGAACCCGTCGCCTTCTGGAGCGTACTGGCGGAGCTGGCGCTGCGCCTGGGCGTACGCCAGCAGGCCGACCGCGGCGAGATCCTCGCCGCGCTGACCGAGCGCCTGGCCGGAATGGACCGCTGGCTGCTGATCCTCGACGACGTCGAGGACGGCACGCTGATCGAGGGGTTCCTGTCGTCGCTGCGGGCCGGGCAGGTCATCGTGACCTCGCGCAACCCCGCCTGGGGCCAGCTGGCCGTGGGCATACGTGTGGGCCCCTTCTCCCGGTCCGAGTCCGTCGACTTCCTGTCCAAGCGGGTGGCCAGGACCGGCGGCGCCTGGGCGCTCGCCGACCAGCTCGGTGACCTGCCCTTCGCGCTGGAGCAGGCCGCCGCCTACAGCGAGCAGACCGGCATGAAGCTCGACGAGTACGGCGACCTGTTCCGGCGCCGCGCGGACCAGCTGCTCACCCGGGACAAGGCGTTCGCCACGGTCTGGCAGCTCGCCTTCGAGCGGGTCGCGCAGGCGTCGCCCGTCGCCATCGAGCTGCTGCACCTCTGCGCGACGCTGGGCCCCGGCGGCGTCTCGCTCGACCTGCTGCACTCCATGCCCGGCGTACTGCCGCCCGCGCTCAGGGACGCGGTCGAGGACGAGCTGGCCCTGCACGACGCCATCGCCCACTTACTGCGCCACTCGCTCGTCGAGCGGGACAGGGGGCGGCTGCGCATGCACCCGCTCGTCAAGGCCGCGGTCTGGGCCAGGCTGCCCGGCGAGGAGCGGCGCACCTGGGTGACCTGCGCCGTCAGCATCCTGAGCTCGGTCGTGCCCGCCGACGCCGAGAACCCCACCACCTGGCGGACCTGGGACAGCGTCATCCCCGACGTCATCCACCTCGGCCAGGAGGCCGACAGCGCGGGCCTCGTCGTGCCGGGCCTGCCCCGCATGCTCTGCGGCTCCGGCCACTACCTCACGGTCCGGGCGGCGTTCGAGCGGGCGCAGGAGCTGTTCGAGCTGGCGCTGCGGCTGGTCAGGCGGCAGCCGGGCGCCGACGGCGACCTGGCGGCCGTACTGTCCGACCACGGCAACCTGCTGGAGCTCACCGGGGACATCAACGGCGCCCGCGCCGCCCAGGAGCAGGCGCTGGTGCTGGCCGAACGGGCCATGGGCGGCGACCACCCCGCCGTGGCGCGGGTCCTGCAACGGCTCGGCGACGTGCTCGTCTGCCAGCGCCGCCTGCCCGAGGCCAGGCGTACCCTCGAACGCGCCCTGGCCATCCTGACGGCCTGGCACGAGCCGGACCGCAGGGAGATCGCCCGCGTCAGCCGGGACCTGGGCTTCGCCGCGTGGACGGCCGGCGACCTGCGCGCCGCCCAGGAATGGCTGACCAGGGCACTGGCCACGGCGCGCACGATCCTCGGCCCCGACCACCCCGACGTCGCGCACACCCTGTCCGGGCTGGGCCTGGTCGTCCAGGACACGGGCCGCCCGCAGCGGGCCGTCAAGCTGCAGGAGCAGGCGGCGTCGATGCTCGCCGCCGTGTACGGGGACGAGCATCCCGACGTCGCCCACACGCTCGACAAGCTCGGGTACGCGCTGCGCCTCACGGGCCGCTTCGAGGAGGCCAGGGCCAGCCACGAGCGGGCGCTGTCGATCCTGGAGTTCTGCTACGGCCCCGGCCACGGCGAGGTCGGCATGCCGCTGACCAACCTCGGCCTGGTGGACCTGGACACCGGCGAGCCGAAGCTGGCCAGGGACCACCAGGAGCGGGCGATCCAGGTGTTCAGGAACGCCTACGGCGACGACCACGCCCACGTCCACCTGGGCGTGCGGCGGCTGGGCCAGGCCCTGCTGGCCGACGGCCGGGCCGCCGAGGCGCGGGACCTGCTGCGCAGCGCGCTGGCGGGCACCGAGCGCGTGCTGGGGAGCGGTCACCCCGACGTGGCGTACACCCTGCTCGACCTCGCGCAGGCGTACGAGCGGCTGGAGGAGCAGGAGTCCGCCGACGACTGCCGCTCCAGGGCCGAGCGGATTCTGGCACGTGGCAGGAGCCCCATTCAGGGTTAGCCCTCAGCCGGCCCCCGAGGCCGGATCCGCCCGGAAACGTGACTCTGGGGACATGCCGGATTTCACGGACGCGTCCTGGGGGAAGCATGACCACGATCACCGAACGGCGCGAGTCCACCGTCCACTTCGAGGCGGTGGTGCGGCCATCGGGCCGGGTCTCCATGTTCGCCGAGTCGTCGGCCGTACAGGCGGCGGGTCTTGACGACCTCAGACCCCCGCCGGAGCGGGCCGCGCAGGCCGCGCTCGCCTTGCAGCGCAGGGGGTTCACCATCCGGCACATCGGGACGTTCTCCATCAGTGCGGAGGGCCCGCGCCGGCTCTGGGAGGAGACGTTCAACACCCGCGTGGAAGCCAGGCCGCACAGCCTGCGCGGCGCGCCGGTCGCCACCGTGGAGGACGAGGTCTCCTATTTGTCGCACGTATCCGGGGTCCCGTTCACGCTGCCGGCCGACCTGGATCCGCTGGTCGAGCGGGCCTACCCGCAGGCGCCGCCGCAGTTCTACGGCTCGCCGCTGCCGCCCCGGGTGGCCTATCACCATCTGCGGGTGCCGGACGACGTCGGGCTGCTCCTGCGCGCCTGCCATGTGCACGAGCAGGGGGTGACCGGCCGGGGTGTGTTCGTCGCCATGGTCGACACGGGTTTCTACAAACATCCCTTCTACCCGCATCACGGCTACAACTACAACGCCACCCTCGCGCCCGACGCCGCCCGCGTGGACCACGACGAGTACGGCCACGGCACGGCCGAGGCGGCCAACATCTTCGCCTGCGCGCGCGACGTGGACTTCGTCGGCGTGAAGATGGGCGGCAACGCCACGCTCGCGTTCAAGACCGCCGCCGACCTGTCGCCCGCGGTCCTGACCAACAGCTGGGGCTACGACCTCAACGGGCTCACCGGGCTGCCCAACCATCTGCGGCCGCTGGAGTTGGCCGTGCTGGAGGCCGTACGGGTGCGCGGCATCACGGTCTGCTTCTCGGCGGGCAACGGCCACATCTCCTTTCCCGCGATGATGCCCGACGTCATCGCCGCGGGCGGCGTGTACGTGGCCGAGACGCAGGTCAACGGGGAGTTCAAGATGGAGGCGTCCGACTACGCGAGCAGCTTCGACAGCCTCATCTATCCCGGGCGGCACGTGCCCGACGTCTGCGGGCTGGTGGGACGGCAGCCCAGGGCGCTGTACATCATGCTGCCGACCGAGCCCGGTGACGTCATCGACTCCTCGCTGGCCGGTCCCGGTTACCCGGTCAAGGACGGCACCGCGCCCGGCGACGGCTGGAGCGTGATCAGCGGTACCAGCGCGGCGGCGCCGCAGATCGCCGGGGTGTGCGCGCTGCTGAAGCAGGTCCAGCCGGGGCTGTCGCCCGACCTGGTGAAGGCGCTGCTCAGGGCGTCGGCGCGGGACGTCGTCGACGGCAAGAGCGGGACGGGCGAGCTCGCGGGGGAGGGCTTCGACGGGGCGACGGGCGCGGGGCTCGTCGACGCCGCGGCGGCGTACCGGCTGGCGCGCTCGGTCACACCACGCAACCTGCACACCGTCCCACCGCCCGTCTGACGGGCCACGTGACTGCCGGTAGGCCGGCCCGCCCGAAGGGCAGGTCAGACCGGCGAGGGCCGCGGCGGCGTCGCGGGGGCGGCCGCCGCGGCCCTGCTGGGCCTTCTCAGCGGGCTTCAAGCGGTTTACGTTCCGGTTCAGTAGCTCTCGGGCCTCGTCCCTACTGGGGGAATCCGCATGCGCAGTATCCGCAGAACGGTCCTCATCCTCATCACGGCGCTCTCCCTGCCTCTCGCCATGACCGTCCCGGCGCAGGCCGGCGGGCTCGACGACCTCTTCGCCAAACTGCTGGTGAAGCAGGTCAAAGGCGCGAACGTCAAGAAGCACCTGGACGCGTTACAGGCGATAGCCGACGCCAACGGCGGCACGCGGGCGGCGGGGACACCCGGCTACGACGCCTCCCGCGACTACGTCGCCGGCAAGCTGCGCAAGGCCGGCTACAAGGTCACGCTCCAGCCGATCAACTTCGTCGAGAGCTGGACCGAGAACAGCCCGCCCGTCCTCAACGGCTACGTCCCGAACGAGGACTTCTTCAGCTTCCAGCCCTCCCCGGCGGGCGAGGTGACCGCGCCGGTACAGGGCGTGGACCTCATCCTGCCGCCGACGCCCACCCCGACCTCCAACAGCGGCTGCGAGGCGGCGGACTTCGCCGGCTTCACGCCCGGCAACATCGCGCTCATCCAGCGCGGTACCTGCGCCTTCGCCCTGAAGATCCGCAACGCGGGAGCGGCGGGCGCCTCCGGCATCATCGTCTTCAACGAGGGCCAGCCAGGCAGGACCGAGGCGTTCCCGCTGGACATCGGCGAGTGGCGGGCCGGCGTCCCGATGGTCTTCGCCGACTTCGCCGTCGGCAACGCGCTGGCCGCCACGCCGGGCGCGAGCGTGCACCTCAAGGTCGACTCCACGCTCGTGCTGGGCACCAACGACAACGTGATCGCCGAGAGCCGCGGCGGCGACCCGCGCAACGTCGTCATGACCGGAGCGCACCTCGACTCCGTCCACGCCGGGCCCGGCATCAACGACAACGGCTCCGGCACGGCCTCCATCCTGGAGGTCGCCGAGGAGATGGCGGGCTTCCCGGTCAAGAACAAGGTGCGGTTCGCGTTCTGGGCCGGCGAGGAGATCGGCCTGCTCGGCTCCGACCAGTACGTCGAGAAGCTGACCCAGGCACAGCGGGACCGCATCAGGCTGTACCTGAACTTCGACATGGTCGCCTCGCCCAACTACGCCTACAAGCTCTACGACGGCGACAACTCCGACGCCGTCGGCTCGCCCGCCGGCCCGCCCGGATCCGCGCAGATCGAGAAGCAGCTCGAGGCCTTCTACGACAGCCGCGGCCTGGGCCACAACGGCACCGACTTCGACGGCCGCTCCGACTACGGGCCGTTCATCGCGGTCGGCATCCCGTCCGGCGGCATCTTCACCGGTGCCGAGGGGATCAAGACGGCCGCGGAGGCGGCCCTGTTCGGCGGTACGGCGGGCGTCGCGTATGACGTCTGCTACCACCAGGCGTGCGACACGAGCGCGAACATCAACGCGACCGCGCTGGACGTGGACGCCGACGCGATCGCCGACTCCATGGCCAGGTACGCGTTCAACACCCGGTCCATTCCCGGCCGGGCGGCGGTCGCGTCCAGTGCGCGGGCCGCGGTGGCCGGCTCCGTCAGCTGACCTGCCGCGATCGACGGGCGGGCTTTCATGGCCCGCCCGTTTTCGCTCGCTTGCCGCACCAGCCGGGAAGAGCCGTGGGGTCGCGCTGGTTGCATCCGTACGTGGACGAGATCGACGTCGTGGTGATCGGGGCCGGGCAGGCCGGGCTGTCGAGTGCTTACTTCCTGCGCCGGTTCGGCTTCGAGCCGCTGGTGCTGGACGCGGCTGACGGGCCGGGTGGCGCGTGGCGGCACCGGTCGCCGTCGCTGACCATGGACAAGGTGCACGGCCTCTTCGACCTCCCCGGCGTGCGGCGCGCCGATCTGCCGGTGGGCGGCTCGCCCGGCGCTCCGCGCGAGGTCGACGGGTGGCGGCCCGCCGCCGTGGTGGTGCCCGCGTACTTCGCGGACTACGAACGAGAGCTCGGGCTCGCCGTGCGGCGGCCGGTCAGGGTGACGGCGGTGGCGCGTGGCGGGGGCGGGCGGCTCGTCGTCACCTCCGGCGCGGGGGAGTGGGCGGCGCGGGCCGTCGTCAACGCCACCGGCGCCTGGACCCGCCCGTACTGGCCGTACTATCCGGGCACGCGCTCCTTCCGCGGTCGTCAGCTGCACTACGCGACGTACCGGGGACCGGAGGAGTTCGCGGGGCGGCGGGTGGTCGTCGTGGGCGGCGGGAACTCGGCCGCGCACGTGCTCTCCGAGATCGCCGGCGTGGCCGCGAGCACCCTGTGGGTCACTCGCCGGCCGCCGGTGTTCCGCCCTCTGGACGACTTCGGCGAGGACGCGCGCCGCGACGTGGTCGCCATGGTCGAGGAGCGGGTACGCGCCGGGTTGCCGCCGCAGAGCGTGGTCGCCGTGACGGGGCTCGGGTACACGCCGATCGTCCGGGAGGCGCTGGCCAAGGGGGCGCTGGAGCGGCTGCCGATGTTCAGCCGGATCACGGCCGATGGGGTGAGCTGGGATGATGGGCGATACGCGGAAGCCGACACGATCGTCTGGGCCACCGGGTTCCGTTCGGCGCTCGACCACCTCGCCCCGCTGAGGCTGCGCGAGCCCGGAGGCGGGATCCGGGTGGACGGCACCGCGGTGATCGCCGAGCCGCTGCTGCAGCTTGTGGGATACGGCCCGTCGGCGAGCACGATCGGCGCCAACCGCGCGGGCCGGACCGCCGCCGGGAACATCCGCCGGCTCCTCGCCGTGGCCCCAGCCGCCTGAATCTACTATAAGGCGTAGTAAAAATACCGATTGCCGCAAGGGTTCGGTGACGCGGGCAATAACCCTCGACACGGGGCGTTACCACGGGTTAGCGTCCATGTATAAGGATCTTTATCCGTCTTTGGAGGTCCCGCCGATGGGCGTTCCCGGCTACACCGAAGTCCGGGAACTTGGACATGGCGCGACCGGCCGGGTCATGCTCGCATTACGGGCGTCCGACGGAATGCCCGTGGCGATCAAGCACCTGTCCGCGCGATTACGCGACGACGAACTGTTCGTCGAACGGTTCCGCGCGGAGGCCGGGCTGATCCGCGAACTCGACAGCCCGCACACGGCCCGCCTGCTCGACTACGTCGAAGGCCAGGACGACACCTGCATCGTGATGGAACTGGTGGACGGCATCACCCTGCGCCGCCTGCTGCGGCACGCGGGCGCCACCGGCCCCGAGGCGGCGCTGACCGTACTGAAGGGCGCCCTGCTCGGGCTGGCCGAGGCGCACCGGCGCGGCGTCGTACACCGTGACTTCAAGCCCGAGAACGTGATCGTCTCGCCGGACGGACGGAGCAGGCTCGTCGACTTCGGCGTCGCCGCGCACTCCGGCGAGAACGCCCCGCTCGCCGGAACCCCCTCCTACATGGCGCCCGAGCAGTGGGCGGACGCCCCGGCCGGGCCGGCGTCGGACGTGTACGCGGCGGCCGTGGTGTTCTTCGAGTGCCTCACCGGGCACCGGCCCTTCACCGGCGAGAACTACGCCGCCCTCGCCTACCAGCACCAGCACGCCGAACCCCCGCTGGAGGACATCGAGGAGCCGATGCGGGCACTGGTCGGGCACGGCCTGGCCAAGGACCCCGCCGACCGGCCAGAGTCGGCCGAGGCGTTCCTGGAGGAGTTGGAGGAGGTCGCCGACCTCGCCTACGGCACCGGCTGGGAGGTACGCGGCCGGGCCGGCCTCGGCCTGCTGACCGTGCCGCTCACCGCGCTCCTTCCCCTGTCGAAGCCGCTGCCGGCGCAGGGGGGCGGCACGAGCCTGTTCGAGAACGCGCTCGCGCCGGTGGCCAAGTTCGCGGTGACGAGCGGCCTGGTGGTCGCGACCGCCGCTGCGGTGGTGTCGGCGTTCGTGATCTGGAACGATTCACCGCCGGACGGCGTCGCCGCGCTCCCGCCCGTCACCACGTCCGCCCCCGTTGTCCCCAGCCGATCGGGTACGGCGGAGCCGCCCATCTCCACCGCCGGCCCGAGCACCACTGACGCCGTGGTTCCGACGGTCACCAGGGATCACGCCGACCCCACCGGATCGCGCGAGCCCGCCCGCTCGCACGAGCCCACCCGTGGGCCGGAGCCGACGCGGACCACTCACCCCGCCACCTCGCAACCGACCATCAAGCCGACCGGCGGGCCGGCCACCAAGCAGGCGGCCACGACGAAGCCCGCCACCAGTGAGCCCAAGCCGTCCGAACGCCCGGCCACCACCCAGCCCGCGACCACTCATGCTCCCGCCCCGGCCACGGCCGCGCAGCCGCTGGTCTCGGTGTCGGTCAAGGTGTCGGTCGGCCTGCCGCTGCTCGAGGGCAAGGACGGCCTGCTCGACGCGGACGTCGATCTCGGGATCGGGAGCGGCCTGCTCGGCTTCGTGCTGGTCCCCGGCTCGGCCCTGCTCGGCCGCCACTGGGCGGCCCGCAGAGCCAGACGGGCCCGGCCCCCGCACCCGTCCTGCCCTCCGAACCCCGAGGACTGACCTGTGACCTGCGCCGGGTGGGCACCCCCAATGACGGTCATACCGAAATCTGCTAATTTGCCGTCCGATACAGGTGATCCCCTACTATCTAGCCTCGGATAGGGGGCGTACTTCGGAGCCCCACAGCTCAGGCGAAGGAGAAGTGTGGCGGTTGCATCCCCCGCAGACCGGCGGCGCCGTCCCATCCGAACCCTCACCCAAGCGCTCTCCGCGCTGCTCACAGCGGTGCTCCTGATAGCGGGACCGGCCACCCCCGCGCACGCGGCCCCCAAGCCGACGATCAAGCAGCTCAAGAAGGAACTGGCCGCCCTGCGGAAGCAGTCGGACAAGCTGATCACCGACTACTACAACGGCCGCATCGCCCACCAGAAGGCCGAGAAGGCGGAGCGGGCCGCCAAGGAGAAGCTGGCCGCGGCCCAGGAGATCTACGACCGCGAGTCGGCCGAACTCAGGCTGATGGCCATCGCCCAATACACCAACGGCGGCCCCCCGAGCGCGGCCACCATGCTCTCGGGGGCCGACCCGTCGGCGCTCTTGGGCGGCCTGGCGCTCTCCAATCACCTCATAGACCGGCAGAACGCCCGGCTCAGCGGCTTCGCCCAGGTCAGGGACGGCCGCAAGCAGGCCGAGGAGGAGGCGGCCGCCCGCGCCGAGGAACTCGGCACCCAGGTCGCCGACCTCGGCAAGCGCAAGGACAAAGCCGAGAGCCTGATCAAGAAGATCAAGGACAAGATCGACAAGCTGTTCAAGGCGCCGGGCGTACGGCGTTCGGACGGCACCTGGGTCCCGCAGCTACCCGGGGGCTCCGACAACATCACGCCCCGGATGCGCCTGGTCAAGACCCTCGTGCAGGAGCGGTTCAACGTACCGAACGGGATCGGCTGCTACCGGGCGATCCAGGACGGCGGCGAGCACCCGCTCGGGCGGGCGTGCGACTTCATGCTGAGCCGCGGCGGCTCGATGCCGACGGCCGCCGAGGTGGCCCGCGGCAACGAGATCGCCGCCTGGGCGATCAAGAACTCCAAGCGGCTGGGCATCATGTACATCATCTACCGGCAGCGAATCTGGCACGCCAGCCGCGGCGCCTGGCGCACGATGTCAGACCGCGGCGGCACCACAGCGAACCACTACGACCACCCACACATCTCGGTCTACTGAGCCGGTGGGAGACCCTCCAAAGGGCCTCCGCTTCGCTCCGGGCTGTTCTTCCTTGGGAGCGCCTGCGGCGCACAACGGGCTTCGCTTTCCGGGCGCTTCGCGCTTTGGGGACTCAGACGTTGCTTCCAGTCGGGCCAAAGCCCCGACCCCTGAAGGACCTCGCTTCGCTCGGGCGTTCCCCCTCAAGCAGGCTTCGCCTGCGAGGACCTTGGTGACCTTTGGCGGGCCCATGGATGGATGGCAGGTGCGAGCTCACGATCTTGGGGCATCAAGCCGTTGCGGGCATGTAGTCCACTGCTGTCCAGGGATACCTGGAGTCGTCCTGTGATCGAATGGGACCCACGGCTCTACAAGTGGGAGCAGATAGCAAACGTGGTAGCCGAGCGCATCGAAGACGGCACATATGCGCCCCTCGCCCTCATCTCCGAGGTGAAACCGCAAGAGGAGTTTGACGTTGCACGCGTGACGGTCCGCAAAGCGATGGAAGCCCTCAGGGAACGCCGGCTGATCACCACCAAACCAGGCAAGGGCTCCATCGTGGACCCACAATAGGTCTGGCCATGACAACCGACGATGTCCTCTTTTTTAGGATCACAGCGCGGACCGAGAAGGGCTCCGGAGCTACTCCGCGCTTCAGGACGCGGAGGCATCGGCCGCATCTGTGGGACTTACGTGTTGCGCGCGCCGAGCCACTCGATGACCCTCTGGTTTCGTCATCATCGCGGCGAGCATGGCCACGGCCTGTTCGCTCCTGCTGCCGGGCTCCGCGTAGAGGAGTCCGAGGACCTGCCCGCCGCTACCAGGGATCTGGAGCTTCTGGTGGTAGAGGTCGATCGGGCCGAGCTGGGGGTGGCGGATGCCGAGCCGGGGCAGGGCGCCGTGCATGGGCTTGACGTCGTGTCGGGACCAGAGGCGGCGGAAGTCCGGGCTCTTGACTGACAGCTCCCCGACGAGCTCGGTCAGCTCGGGGTCATCGACGTGGGGGCCGGCGAAGGCGCGCAGGCCGGCCGCGGCGGCGGCCCGGCGGGCCTCGAGGTCGTCGTAGAGCTGATCGGCGATCGGATCCAGGAAGGTGGCGCGGACGAAGTTGGTGCCCGGCACCAGCAGTGGAAGCACAGCCGTGGCCAGCGAGTTCGCGGCCAGCACGTTGGTGAGCCGGCCGGTGACGTAGGCGGGCGTGGTCGGGTCGAGGGACCGCAGCAGTACGTCGATCTGCGGTGAGACCTTCTCGGCCCTGCGCCGTGGTGCGCGGCGGGGCACAGGCGCCAGGAGCCGGTGCAGGTGCGCGGTCGCGTGCTCATCGAGCTGAAGCGCTCGCGCGAGCGCTTCCAGGACCATGGTCGACGGGTGCCGGTCGCGGCCCTGCTCCAAACGGACGTAGTACTCGGTACTGATCCCAGCGAGCATCGCCAGCTCCGAGCGGCGCAGTCCCGGCACGCGGCGACGGTCCAGCTCGGGGATGCCGACGTCCTCCGGCCGCACCAACTCGCGGCGTGCGCGCAGGAACTCACCTATCGCATTGCCCTCGGCCATGCGCAGAGCCTACGACGCGCGGGCAGCTCGGACGTGGCCCCATCAGGGCCACCCCCGGCAGGGATCTGGCTGACCCGGGACGGACAGCACAAACTCCAATCGACCGCCGACCGCCGACCGCCGACCGCCGACCGCCGACCGCCGACCGCCGACCGACGTGGCCGCGGCTCGCTGCCCGATGCAGTCAGCAGAAGGTCCGTCTGTCAGCAACCACAGATAGAGCAACTGAATTCTTTTGGAAGAGGATCTCCTGATGCATGTCTTCGTCACCGGCGCAACCGGCTTCGTCGGCTCTGCCGTCGTCCGCGAACTCCTCGAAGCAGGGCACAAGGTCGTCGGCCTCGCCCGCTCGGACGCGGCCGCCGCGGCGTTGACGGCTGTCGGCGCCCAGGCGCACCGCGCCGCTCTCGACGACCTCGACGGCTTGCGTGACGCCGCCACCGCGTCCGACGGCGTCATCCACACCGCGTACACCCGCGACGCCCCGCGGCACGAGGAGACGACACTGTCGCAGTACGAGTACGCGGCGCACACCGATCGGCGTGCCATCGAGACCCTCGGCGCCGCTCTCGAGGGTTCCGGCCGGCCGCTGGTCGTGACCTCCGGCACGCTGGGGCTCAAGCCGGGGACTGTCGGGACCGAACGCGACCCGCTCGCGCTGCCTCCCGACTCGCCGGTAGCGGCCCGCCTCCCCAATGAGCAGGTGGCGCTCTCCCTGGCCGCCGGCGGCGTGCGCTCGTCAGTCGTGCGCCTGTCCCCGACCGTGCACGGCGAAGGAGACCACGGCTTCATGCCGGCCCTGATCGGCATCGCCCGCGGCAAGGGCGTTTCGGGCTATCTCGGCGACGGGGCCAATCACTGGCCGGCGGTGCACCGGCTGGACGCCGCCCGCCTCTTCCGGCTCGCGCTCGAGAAGGCCCCGGCGGGCACCATCCTGCACGGGGTCGCTGAGCAGGGCGTGCTGATCCGCGACATCGCCCAGGTGATCGGCCGCCATCTGGACCTGCCGGTGGCCTCGATCTCCCAGGACGAGGCCGGCGAGCACTTCGGCTGGCTGGCCGGCTTCCTCGGGATGGACGTCCCGGTTTCGAGCGCGCTGACCCGCGAACTTCTGGGATGGCAGCCGACGCACGCCGATCTCCTCGACGATCTGGGACAGGGCCACTACTTCCAGACCCCGTCCGCCTGATCGGCCACCGTCCGTCTCGGAAAGGGGTCGGCGGGCCACGCCGCTGAAGGTGAACCCCAGGAGCCGTAGTGCCCGGGTTCTGGCCGCGTCGCCGCCGGCGCCGATCGCCGGTTCGACAGCGGGCCTAGGTCGGACCGGCACTCTCGCCGAAGTGCGGCAGAACCATCTCGACCAGCGCGGCGACGTCGGCGTCGACCATCGGCCGGCCGGTCATGCCCATCCGGTGGAGCAAGGTGCCGACGACGACGTCGATGAAGAACAGGACCCGGTTCTCCGGCTCGCCGAGCGCGTCCTGGAGCGCGAGCCGGTACGGGTCCTGCAACCGCGCGGACAGGACCTCACGCAGGGCCGGATCGCTGACGGCGTCACTGAACACGCCTGCGAACGCGTCACCGACCCCGGGCTCGCCGATCTTCGCCGCGATCCAGCGGACGGCCGAGGCCATGAGCTCGGCTCGACCGGTGCCCTCCAGCGGCACCGGGCCGAACGCGTCAAGGAGGCAGTCCACGATCAACGCGCCCTTCGACGGCCAGCGACGATAGATCGTCGTCTTCGCGACACCGGCCACCGCGGCGATGCGTTCGACGGTGGCACGCGCGTAGCCGAGCTCGTGGACCGTGCTCAGCGTCGCGGCGAAGACCACGGCGTGGACGCCGGAGCGCGGGCGACCGGGTGGTCTGGCGGATGTGGTCGCTCGGATCATGCTCACACCATAACCTCTTGCGCTACCATCGGTATCGATACTTGAGGTATCGAAACTCTTGGGCTGAGGAGGACACATGAGCGAGGTAACAGAGCGGCCGCCGCTGGGCATCCGGTTGATGAGTGCCCTGGGAAAGGAGCCGGACTGGTTGGCGATGACGGCCGAGGAACTGGTCACCTTGCGCGACACGGTGAACCGCAAGCGGGCCTCCCGTCTGGCGCGGCTGATCCTCGGGTTCCCGGACCGTGGCGCCACGATCGAGTGGCAGGAAGTGGCGCTGCCCGGCCGCAGGCTCAAGGTCCGGGTGTCCCGGCCCTCGCCCGGGCGCGAAGGCGCCGACCGGGCCGGCCTGCCACTCGTGCTCCACGTGCACGGAGGCGGGTTCGTGGGCACGGCGGTGCAGAGCGACTGGGTGAACAGCCACCTCGCCACGCGGCTGCCCGCGGTCGTCGTCTCGGTCGAGCACCGCCTCCTCGACGCGGAGACTCCGATGTCGGCGGCCGTCGACGACGGCTGGGACGTGCTCCAGCACGTGGTGCGGCACGCCGCGCAGTGGGGAGTCGACCCGGCACGGACCGCCGTCTTCGGTGAGAGCACCGGCGCGATGGTCACCGCCCTGGCCGCGATCCGGGCCAGAGATTCCGGCCTGCCCCTGCGAGCGCAGGTACTGGCCAACGCCCCGGTCGACCTGACCTCGACGGGGTTCGAGCACGCCTCGATGAGCCGGCACGCCCACAGCCCGACCCTCACCATGACGCAGATGCGGCTGTTCGAGCGGCTCGCCGTTCCGCCGGGAACGGATCCTCGTACGGTGTCGCCGCTGTACGCCGACGACCTGAGCGGGCTGGCCCCAGCGCTCCTACTGGTGCCCACCATTGATCCGGTGGCCGATCACGGCCGCTGTTACGCCGAACGACTGCGAGCGGCCGGGACGCCCGCGCGGCTCACCGAATATCCCGGGGCGACGCACGCGTTCCTCAGCATGCCGGGCGTGGTGCCGCAGGCGAAGGCCGCGCGGGCGGAGATCGTCGAGTTCCTCCGGAACGCCATCGCTCGGTGACGACGGGTCCTGGCCTGCCGGTTCCACCGACCACCCGGCCGGCGGGGCCCATGTTCGGCAGGATGATCACTGAGCAGGGTCAGCAAAGCGGACATCCGCGTTCCCTGAGCGCGCCTGGGAATCTGTCTGGGAGCTCGTCCTTGACACCCGGGGTGATGCCCCGCCTTGGCCGTCGAGCTCGCTGAGATCGCGAAGCCCCTCCACCGACGGACTGCTCAAGGTCTGGTCGCAAGCCCCCGACCCGGATGGTTTCGCCGCGCGCCGCCCGTGTGGCCGAACGAGGCCCTGTTCCTGCGCGAAGGTCCATCGTCGCGCTGTTGCTCAGGTACAGGCCAGGAGATCTTCGGCGATTCCGTGGCGCTCGCTCAGCTCGGTCACCGTGCCCTCAACGGCGTCGACGAGATGTTCCTTGACCTGTTCCGTTCCACCGGCTGAGCATGGTCCGTCGACGTCAGCTAGCTAAGTAGGGCGTGTCCCGTAGATCATCTGCCCTGTGCTGACATAATTTGTCCGGTGCGTTTGTGGACGGTCCAGCATCGAATGGTTCTCGAGTCGTTGGAGGACGGCGGTGAATTAGTTGGGGACTGGGCCAGGGTGCTGAGCCGCTCATACCGTCCTGCTTACGAGGAAATGGTGGCGGAGATGGCGCGGCGCGGCATCGGCTGCTCGGGCCGACCGCCGCTGTGGGCATGGCCTGGGCCGGATACCCGCGATGACCGGGTGGCGTTGACGGCGGAACTGCTCCTCAATCCTGATGGTCAAGAGGAGTACGACCGCTATGTCATCCTGGACCTGGATGTGCCCGACGAGTTCGTAGTACTCAGCTCATATGGGCGATGGAACAACTTCCTGGAAGCGATCTTCATGAGCGACGGTTCGCCGAGCATGGACTGGTCGATCGACCAGGACGAGCTCGATGAATCGGCCTATTGGCGTGTCCAGGCATGCCTTCCGTGCGTGGCAGGCCCGTGGGTGCTGAGCGTCCGCCCCTTGGAGCCGTCGTCGTTGGATGAGCCCGAGGAAACGCCGCGCACCGTTGAAGCTGGTGAATAGGCGATGCTTCGTCGTCATACGGCTGGGTCGCGGAGCCAGACCTTGATTGAGGCAACGTCGATGGTTCCCGGATAGACGATCGCGCGCTTGTCGGTGCGCAGGGCCACCGCCCGGTAGGCCTTGAGCTTGTTCACGCACCGCTCGACGGTGTTCGCTCGCAGTACCGCGCGGCGTCGAAACAGAGATCCTGCCCGGCTCCCAGTATCGCCGGCATCTCCTGTTGCGTTACAGCATCCTCTGGCGCAAGCCGGCCGTCTTGTTCGGCTCAGAAACCGGTCGCTGAAGGAACCCTGCCATGGCTCCTTCAGCGACCGATCGCCAACTGAATAACGCTCTTAATCGCAGTGTTCGAAGCCGCTGGTGTACGAGCTGCTGCCGACCGAACCGCCCCACTTGACGCATTGTCCGGCCGCGTCCCGCTTGACCGGCCCCGCGTAGTAGCCGTAGCTGCCCGAGTCGGTCGTCCTGCTCTCCCCTTCCGGCTCCAGGAATGCCGACACCGCCGACGCCGTGCCGAGGCTCGTCGTCTTCAGCGTCACGACGCAGTTGTAGCCATTACCCGAGTTGTAGAGCAGATAGGTGCGGCCGCCGGTGAGGGCGGCTGAGTCGATTTCCGAGTAACCGCTGCCGCAGACCTCCTCGGGGCTGTAAGGGTTGCCGCTGCAGGCGTTGGTGCTCGTAACGGCCTTCTTCGTGCCCAAGGACACGGTCACGCCGTCCACGGTCGGGCTGGTGTCCACCGCGCCGCCTGAGGTGCGCTGTTCGTAGTGCAGGTGCGCGGCGGTCGCGCCGCCCGACGAGCCGACGGTCCCGATCGCGGTGCCCTGGCTGACGGTCATGGAGCTGCCGGCCGACTTCACCTGGGTCGCGAGGTGGGCGTAACGGGTACTGGTGCCGTCACTGTGATTGACCTGTACCCACTTGCCGTAGCTGGTGCTTCCCGCGTCATAGAAGTACGCGGTGCCCGCGGCGGTGGCACGTACGGTCTCACCGTTGATGTCATCGCTGCCGTAGTCCTGCCAGTCGATGGAGCCCGATGGGTTGTGGGCGGGGGTCCCGGTCCAGTTGTTGGCGTAGAAGGTCTTCCCGCAGTTGAACGGGCTCTTGTGGGCCACGGCCAGTATGGCGCTGCTCTGCGCTGAGGCGGCCTGGGGGACCAGCGCCGCCGCGAGAGTGACGAACAGGGCGGTGATCGCGAATCTGAGGGTCTTCGGCCAGGTCGGCCTGCCGGTTGTGGGCATGCTCACCTCTCTGAACAGGTGCGTTGGGGGGATGTGGTTAGGCGCCCAGTTCCGTGATGCCGATGAGTCCTGTCGCGACGGAACTACGTCGGTGGCATGGTGATCCACTTCGACGGGAGGCGACGGCCGCGGGAGGGAGGGTCGATCATGAACATAACTCTGAAAGTTCTCTTCATCAATCTCTGTGACATGAAATTTTGCGGCTCTTCGTCCTTGGTGTCGAAGCCGAACCGGTCAATCCGCGATCCGGCCTCGAGGTTGCTCCCGAAGCAGGCGGAAATCGGGAGCGCGCATGTCAAGGGGGCAGTTTGCCCCGCGTTCCGCAGACGTGGAGCGAGAAAAATGCCTGGATCTGGGTTGTGAGCTGCGGAAACGCATGCGGGTACGCTGATGCGGTGTGTCACTAGGCGCAGGTGTTGTGCCTGGTCAGGCGTCTGCGGCGGGCGTGGCCTCGACGATCTTCTTCGGGGGCTGGATGTCGGGTTTGGCCAGGATGTCGCGCTGGGGGTTGGTCGGCTCGGCGCGCTGGCGGAAGGTGCCGGTCGCTCCGGTGAGGTGGCCGCGGTGAGCGGGTCGAAGTCGTCGCGGATGTGGTTCCAGGTGGAGCCGGTGCAGGCCGATGGGCAGATCCTTTGGTTGGTGCGGCACGTGTGATGGGCGGCCTCTCCGCGTGACCTCGTCCGGTGCACGGGAGCCGCCACTCCGGTTGCCGGTTTGACGGTGGCCAGGGGACAGCGTCCTTGCTTGTGGTCCGGCGGGCCGCCGGTTACCGACCCGCGAGTGCGGCGAGCAGGAGCGCCTCGAAGGCCCCTCGCTCTCTCTCGTGCTCGGAACGCTCGGTGCGTTCTGCGGTGGTGGTCATGTGATTCTCTTTCCTGGGCTGGTGATAGGCGCACCAATTTCATGAGGTACATACGCGTACCGGTACTCGTGGCCAGCGCACCTATGTGTGGAAAAGCCTGATGGATGCACCTGGCCTGGTATTTTGTTATATCCCGACCATCGCTTTGCTGTCGTTTGAGTCGCGCGAAAGATTCCTGATGAATGTCACGTATTTTTTGATGTGAGATTAATGAAAGGGCCGGCGGCCGGCCCGGCTGTCCCCTCACACATCCTCTGGCATGGGGACGTGGGACAATTCTGGGGTCAGGCGGCTTCGGCTGTTCCCCCCTGACCAGGGCGAAAGGGGAGCAGCCATGGACATCACGCCCCAGGCGGTCGTCATTCCCAAGGAGGGGAAGTACGGCCCCGTCTACCCGCGTACTTCGGGTTCACCGTCATCGCGAAGGTATCCGTACGTCACCGCGGATGAGATCAAAAAGGCTCTGCGGATCAAGAGCGCCCTGTCGGAGATGCTCGACCAACTGCAGTGAGAGCCGCCAGCGCCACTCGGAGGCGAGATGAGCGAGTTCAGAACGGCGCGCACCTGCTGTTGTTCGGGCTGGATCACGCGATCACCGGGCAGGAGCCCGCCTCCGAGGAGATCGAGGCGCTGCGGCAGTTCCTCGCCTGGGAGGGGACCTGTCTGATCCTCGGGCCGCATCACGATGTGGGGGCGTCGGACGACCTGGCCGTGCGCGATGCGGAGTACCACCACCACGGCGACGCCTGGTCTCGCTGCCGCGGTTCGTCGTCACGCGCGGCGGCGAATACTGCTTCATGCCGGGACTGACCGCCCTGCGCCGGCTCGGCGACCTCACAGACTGACGCGCGACGCCAGGCACCGCCTGGACACGCTCACCGCTGGGGGTGGAGGTTTCATGAACGCATTGCTGCTGCTGTTCAACGCGATCACCGTGATCTTCATAGCGACCACCATGTTCGCCGCCGGCCTCGCGACCACACTGCCGGCGCTGCGTGCCGTCTTCACCGACCTGCCGCTGCTCCTGCTGGCGGTGCTGGCCAATCTGGTGGTCGTCCCGCTGCTCGGCTGGGGCATCGCCGCGCTGTTCGGCCTGCCCGCCGCGGGTTTCATCGCCCTGGTCCTGGTCGCCTCCTCACCGGGTGGGCCGTTCGGGGCGAAGCTGAGCATGGTGCAGAAGGGGGATGTGGCCGCGGGCACGGCGATGCAGGTGCTGCTGGCCGCTGTGGCCAGCCTGACCTTCGGCCCCATGAGCAGCGGCATCCTCATCACGGCCGAGGTCGGCGCGGGATTCTCCCTCGACGTCGCCGCGCTGGTGCGGACCATGGCCATCCTGCAGCTCGTGCCGTTCGTCATCGGGCTGATGGTGCGTCACTACGCACGGCCTACGGCGCTCTCATGGCATCCGGCCGCCGCCACGGTGTCGAACGTGACGTTCATGATGGTGCTGGCGGGCATGCTTCTGGGCAGTTGGCGTGACGTCGTCGCGCTGCTCGGCTCGCGTACGCTGCTCGCGGGGTTCGTCCTGTCTGTCGTCGCTTTCGCCGTCGGCACGCTGCTGGCCACCGGACCGCTCATGCGCCGTACCACCATGGGAGGCATAGCGGCGGTGCGCAACGTGGGACCTCCGCTGGCCGCCATCGGCATCGCCTTCGGCGATGAGCAGGCCGTTCTGGGGGCGCTCGCCGCGGTGCTGATCAGCGGCCTGGCAGCGGCCCTGGCGATCGCCGCGGTGCTCGGCCGCGATCGAGGCGACGGCACCGCCTGAGATGAGCGGTGCCGTCCGAGATGCATGGTCGCGCCTGAGATGCGTGGTGCCGCCGAGGTGACGACCGGCAGAGCGTGAGGCGAGCCGTTCGAGTCAGGTGGAGCCACCGGTTCCGGACGGTGTCAGAGCAGGCGCTCCAGGAAGACCATGACCGACATGACCGTGATGCCGGCGACGATCAGATCGACGACCCAGCGCAGACTGCGGTGTTTGGCGCGCGCGATCCGGGCGACCCGGAGGGCGTCGGTGGCCAGGAACAGCTCGTAGTCCTCTGTCTCGGCGTTCATCCGTTCGATCAGGGCTTGGGGCGTGGGCTCATCGGCGTAGGTGAGGATTCTCATTCCGCCGCGTTCGGGAGACAGCGGGCGGATGGTGATCAGGATCAGCAGGACCGCCGCGGACAGCAGGATCAGCGCCAGGATGACGCCGAAACGCGCGATTCCCGGGAAGCGGGCCGGACCGGTGAGGATGAGAGTGACTGTCACGCCGTAGGCGACGCCCGCCCAGGACAGCAACAGGCCGGCTCTCTTCTCGATGGCGCTGATCAGCTCGGCGCGGGCCGCGGTGGCGGCGGCGTCGAGCCGGTCCCTGAGGAGCGGGGACATGGACGGGCGCCGCGCGCCGTTGTCGTCTCCGGAGTGGCCGTTGGATGTATCCGGTTCGTGGTTCATGGTGGCGGGTCCTTTCCGCCGGGGCCGTGGGCCGATGGAGCCGACCGGCAGCCGGGTGGATATACGAGGCAGCCGACGCTTCAGACGTGGGCCGGTGTTTGCTCGATTACCTTCGACTGTAGTCAGCGGGGAACGTACGCGTACCACGTGCCGGGCCGCACTTCTGGCAGCCGCCGCCTCTCCCACGCCAGCAGGAACGGCGCCGGGATCGATCGGCCCTTGTCGACGGCGACCACGGTCTTTCCCGCGTTCTGGGCGCTGAGCACGGGGGCCGGCACCTCGCTGTCCTGCGGCCAGCGCAAGACGGTGTGCGCCTCGCACCCCATCCGGTAGGCGATCATCACCGCGTGCTCGCCGTACACCAGGCAAGGCCGGTGGACGGCGAACGTGGCCAACGCGCCGGCGACCTCGACGTCGGCCTGCCGCTTGGACAGACGAGGTGAGACGACCTTGTCGAGCGTCAGGCCCTGCAGGGTGAACTGGGCGAGGAAACCGGCGGCCACGAGAGCGGCACCGGCACGGCGAGCCGCTTGCCCGCGCGGCCCTTCCAGTGGCCAGAGCGCGCTGTGCGCGATCGGGATCACCAGCAGCGCGTACGTGGGCAGCAGAAAGCGGGGCGCCGCGTAGCCGACCAGGAAGATGTACGGCACGGCCAGCGACAGGCCGGTGAGGGCCGGCATCACGCACTCGGGCAGGCGTTCACGGCGCCGCGCCGCGTACAGACCGAGCAGGACGAGGATGGGGATCGCGCTCAACCAGAGCAGCCAGGGCAGCACGACGGGCCCGCAGTGCGCGGGAGGCCGGCAGAGCAACGGTCCGTTGAGCGCTCGAGCGTGCTCGTAAAGCGAGAAGTGCAGGCCGGTCTCGTTCGCCGCTCCGGCGGCCTGCCATCGAGCGACCGGCCCGCCGAAGCGGACGAATGCCTCGATGATCCAGTCGGCCCAGCCGGCCACCAGGCCCACGATCAGAGCGGCCCCGGCGCCGATCCGCCGCCGTCCCGGCTTGGCGAGCGCCACCGCGAGCGGGAGGACGAGCCAGACACTGTCCGGCGGGCGAAGCAGGGCCACCGCGGCCACGCTCACCGCCAGCCCTATCAGCGGGCCCCGCCCGCTGTCCGGCCGCGCGCAGCGCAGGAAGCAGCCGACGGCGGCCACCGCGCCGAACGCCACCCACATGTTCGGCATGGCCGCGCCGCCGTAGAACAACGACAGCCACAGGGACGCGAACAGCAGGGCGGCCAGGGGCACCGTCGGTCCGGAGCGTACCCGCAGCCAGGTTCCGAACGACGCGTACAGCGCCACGGCCGACAGCAGGCTCAGATAGATCCGCAGCGCCTCCGTCGACGAGGTGATCAGCACCACCGGGGCGACGATCAGGGTGATTCCCCGAGCGCGGGGCGCGATGAACTCGGCGGCGGGCACGCGCGGGTCGACCTGGCTGACGTAGACGACCTCGTCCCACCCCACTCCCATCTTGGGAGTGACTCCGGCCAACTGGACGATCCCGTAGCAGACGGCTACCAGAATCAGCAGCGTGCGCCATGGATCGGCCGGCAGCCACGAACGAAGCGATTTGGTTGATCCCACCTGCCTGTTCTTAGCGCCGGTCGCCTCCGGAGGGCGGACATGGCGACGAGACTTGCCGGAAGGGATGCACACCCATGAAGCTACGGCGCGGCGGTGATGGCGTTGTGGAGTGCCTTGAGGGCCGAGACGTAGATCTCGGAGAAGGTGGGGAAGGGCTGGATGGTGTCGCGCAGCACGGCGAGCGGGACCCCGGCGCGAATGGCCAGGGTGGCCTGCTGCAGCCACTCGCCGGCCTCAGGGCCGAGCGCGTAGGCGCCGGTCAGCCGCTCGCCGTCGGACAGCAGGGTCAGGAATCCGTTGGACTGGGCGTAGGCGCGCGTGTAGGTGGCCGTTTTGGCCACCTCGGACACCGGGACGGTGGCGGCGAACCGGGCCTCGGCGGCACCGACCGCGGCTGCTTGCGGGTCGGTGTAGACGACGTCCGGTATGGCCGCGTAATTGGCCTCGCGGGGTTCGCCGAGGATGTTGGCGGCGACGACTTCGCCCTGGTACTTGCCTACGTGGGTCAGCAGCCGTACGCCGGTGACGTCGCCGATCGCCCACAGCCGCTCGCCGGCCCGCAGTCGCGCGTCCACCGGGATCCCGCGCCCATCGGCTTTCACGCCGACCGTTTCCAGGCCGATCCCGTCCACGCGCGGACGCCGGCCGGTGGCCACGAGCAGGCGGTCGCCGCGCAGCTCGCCGCCGTTGCCGAGGACGAGGACGTAGTCCTCACCGTCGCGCCGCGCGGCGGTCGCGTGCACGCCCAGCCGCAGCTCGATGCCGTCGGCGCGCAGCACCTCGCCGAGCGCCTCGCCCAGCGGCGCGGGCTCGTGGGCGAGCAGGTGCGCGGCGGCCTCGACGAGGGCCACCTCGCCGCCCAAGCGCCGTACGGCCTGGGCCATCTCGACGCCGACCGGCCCGCCACCCAGGACGATCAGGCGGCGCGGGACGGCCTTCATGCCGGTCACCTCGCGGTTGGTCCACACGCCGTCAAGTTCGCGCAGGCCCGGGACGGGCGGGACGACCGGCTCCGAGCCGGTCGCCACGACGACATCCCGGGCGGAGTGGCGTACGCCATCGACCTCGACCTCGCCGATCCCGGTGAGCTTGCCGGTCCCTCGCAGCAGGGCGATGCCCCTGCCCGCCAGCCAGCGCTCCTGCCCGGCGTCGGAGTAGTCCGAGACCATGAAGTCGCGCCAGGCCAGCGCCGCCCCGACGTCGACCTGCGCGGTGGCCGCCGCCTCGCGCGCGTCGTGCACCGCCTCGCCTGGGCGCAGCAGCGTCTTGGACGGGATGCAGGCCCGGTAGGAGCACTCGCCCCCGACCAGGTCGCGCTCGACCAGCGCGACGCGCAGGCCGCCGTCGGCCAGTTCGCCGGCGCAATGCTCGCCCGGCGAGCCGGCGCCCACGACGATGACGTCGTAGTCGCTCATGCGCTCGCCCCCGGGCCGGGGTGCCCTGTCTGCTCATCCACCATGTACTGCGCGTACCAGTCGGGCCAGTCCGGGTCGGGCTGCCCGATCTCCTCCTCGTGCTTGCCGTGCGCGGCCTCCGCACGGCGCAACGCGGCGGCCAGCTCGGCCGTGGAAGCATAGGTCGCTTGCATGCCAGAACTCCTCCTCGTCAAGAATCGCGGAGCTCGCCAGGTCACCGGCCCGGCAGGCGTGTGGTGACCTCCTGGAGGAGCCAGCCGTTGCCGTCCGGGTCGCTGAACGACGCGAACGAGCCGTAGCTGGCACGGTCCGGATCCGGGCCGGAGACCCGTTCCCGGGTCCCGGCGTGGTGGAACACGCCACCCGAGTCGTGGAACACCTCGCTCATCTCGGCGCCGCGGTCGGCCAGCTCGGCCCGGGCCGCGTCGATGTCGGTCACTATCAGGTACAGGCCCTGCGCCGAGCCCGGCGCGGCCGAGGTGACGCCGGCGCCGAAGATGACCGAGCACCCTGACCCCGGCGGGGTCAGCTGCACCACCCGGAAGTCCTCCCCGGTGGCGACGTCGGCATCCTCTCGCCAGCCCAGTGCTTTGTAGAAGTTCTTGGCCCGGTCCACATCAGCGACGGGCAGCACCACAACCTCGAGCTTCATGTCCACGATGTCGACCCCATCTCCTTTGAGGCGTATATAAGAGCTTCTGGCTCTTATGTCCTGACATCAACCCTCACCTCACGCATCGCCGAAGTACACAAACCTCATCAAATCGCTCGGGAAAGTCTTGGGGCGGGGAGGGGCAGCGTGGAGCTGGTGGCTAGGCCGGGCCGCTCGCGCGGATGGCGGCTGGGCCGTGGCCGTACCAGCGGTGGATGGCTCGCCGCAGCGCCCGGGAGTCGGTGAAGCCGACCCGTGCGGCGATGGACTCCACGCTGAGCGAGGTCTCCCGCAGCAGGCGGTCCACCCGGCGCTGCCGAAGCTTCTCCAGCTCTTCCCGCCAGCCGGTGCCCTCCTCGCGCAAGCGGCGCTGGAGGGTCCGGGGGCTCATGGCCAGACGGCCGGCCACCTGGTCCAGGCCCGGCGGGCCGTCGGCGACCGCGGACTCGAGAACGGCGTGGAAGCGGTCGAGCCAGCCCAGCACCGGCCGGGCGGCCGCAAGGGACAGTCGCGCGTGGTCGTCCAGGATCGCGGCGAGCGCGGGGTCGGCGCGAGGCAGGGGAACGTCCATGTCCGCCTCGGCGAACGTGATCGAGGGATGGTCGGCCTCGAACTCGATGCTTCTGGTGTCGTACAGCCCGACAAGACGCTTGGCGGCGGTGGGCGGGCGGTGCGGTAGCCGTACGCGCGCCGGTGTGAGCCGTCGCCCGGCTGCCAAGCTCGTCAGCGTGAGCAGCATGTACGGCACGAATTCCGCGATCAGCGGGTATTCCGGATGGTCGCGGTAGGGGCCTTGCCAGCTGACCGTCGTTCCGCCGTCGTCGTCGCGTGTCACGAGGAGCCGGTCGGCGGGGTCGGCGATGGCCGTGAAGTGGCGGCTGGAGGCGCCGAGCGCGTCGCCGAGGGTGCCGGAGACGGAGAACAGGTAGTCCCACACACCCAGCGCGCCCGGCCGCCACAGCTCCATGACCCGTCTGCTGGCACCCGTTTCCCACATCGAGCTGGAGATCAGTTCCCAGACCCGCAGACAGGTCGCGGTGGGGATGCGGATCCCGTTCTCATCCAGCACGGCGAGGCCGGGAACGCCGACCAGGCGAGACCGATCCAGGCCGGCTGCTATGCCCGCGCGGAGCAGCAGGCGGGTCAGATGAGGGGAGACGGTCCCTTTCGCGGTGTCTGCCACCACGCCGTCTCGCATCGTGTTGTTCACCATCAACGGCCTGTCTTCCGGGGCGGCGATCCTCCAAGCGTGACATACCGGAAAAAGAGGATATGTCGCGATTTGGTTGGCGCCTTCGGCCCACTCGGTGGCGCCTTCGGCCCTCCTGACGGAGCGCTCGGATTCCTACCTTTATGGACAGGCAGCCCTTGACGGGGCCGTGACGCAATCCGAGAGGAAACGCGATGGAGAACGCCCTGTTCGACTACAGCCCGATCGTCGGACGCGAACCGATCCGCTGGCCGGGCGGCGCCCGTGTCGCCTTCTACGTGGGCCTGAACGTTGAGCACTTCACGATCGACCGCCCCTCCACCAGCATCAACGAAGCGACCGCGGCGCTGGTGCCGGATCCGCTGAACTACGGCTGGCGGGACTACGGGCCGCGGGTGGCGATCTGGCGCGTGATGGAGATTCTCGACCGGCACGGGCTCCGGGCGAGCACGTTGCTCAACGCCGACGTGTGCGAGCAGTACCCCCAGATCATCGAGGCGGGCAACGCCCGCGGCTGGGCATGGCTCGCCCACGGCAAGAACAACTCCACGCTCCAGGCCGACGTCGACGACGAGCGCGCCTACCTGACCGAGGTGGTCGAAACCATCCAGAAGGCCACCGGGCAGCGGCCGCGCGGCTGGCTCGGTCCCGCGCTCACCGAGACGTTCCAGACGCCGTCCCTGCTCGCCGAGCTCGGCCTGAGCTACGTACTGGACTGGACCAACGACGACCAGCCGTACCGGCTGAACGTCCCGGGGATGCTGAGCGTGCCGTACTCGCTGGAACTCAACGACCTGGGCATTTTCACCATGCACGGCATGAGCGGCGACGACTTCGTGCAACTGGTCAAGGACCAGTTCGACCAGCTCTACGCCGAGTCCGCCGACAGCGGGCGGGTCATGGCGTTGGCGCTGCACCCGTTCGTCATCGGCCAGGCGTTCCGCGCGAAGTACCTCGAACAGGCACTTGAGTACATCGCCCACCATCCCGGCGTGTGGCTGACGACGAGCGACGAAATCGCCGAGCACTACGCGAGCACGGGCATGAGCCCAGCTTCCTGACGACTCCCGGATGGGGCCCGGCGAGGCGCGCAAGCCCACCACGCTGGGCTCAGCGTCCGCGGGAAGGCCGGTCGGGCGCAGGAAGAACGCTGTCGAGCACCTTGCGCAGATAAGCCTCGTCGGGCAGCGGGAGATGGACCATGAGGCGGTGGAAGATCGGCCCGTACACCAGGTCCATGATCACATCCAGATCGGCGCCGGGCGGCAGTTGCCCCTGCTCCTGGGCCTTGCGCAGGCGGTGCTTGAGCTGATCGATGCGCGGGCCGATCCACCGGTGATGCAGTTGCTCGGCGAGGCCGGGGTCATGCTGGGCCTCGGTGAGCACCCCGATGAAGGCCGATCGCGTGCGCGGCGCGCTCAGCACGTCAATGACCCCGGACAGCTGAGTACACAGGTCGGCGGCGAGATCGCCGGTGTCCGGGAAGACCGTGGGCCGCACCGCGGCGTCGTGAACTGCTTCCAGGACGACCGCGCCTTTGGACGGCCACCACCGGTAGACGGTTTTCTTGCTCACGCCCGCACGGGCGGCTATGCCTTCCACCGTCACCTGCGCATATCCCTGCTCGGCGCACAGGTCGAGCGTCGCGTCGAGGGTGGCGCGGCGGCTCTTCTCGCTGCGGCGTTGCGGATTCGGCGGATTCGGCATGCGCCCAGCCTATAGGGAAACGGAACGTGTCGTGTTGACAGGCTGCGCGCGAGGGGCTGATACTCACTGAGGCGACACGCTACGTGTCGTGTCTGGCGTCATCGCGCCAGATCCCGGAAGCCGGTCGATGAGATATGAGGACAGTTCACATGCATCAGATCGATGTGCTCGACTCGACGATGTACTACGAGGAGACCGGCAGTGGCGCTGCCTGGGTCTTCCTGCACGGCAATCCTGGTTCGTCCCGGCTGTGGCGCAAGGTGCTGCCCGCGGTCGGCTCGGAGGTCCGGCTGCTGGCCCCCGACCTCATCGGCATGGGGCGCTCAGGCAGGCCGAACGTGCCATACCGGTTCGGCGACCACGCCCGCTACCTGGACGCCTGGTTCGACCGGATGGGTCTGGAGGAGGTGGTGCTGGTCGGCCACGATTGGGGCGGATCGCTGGCCTTCGACTGGGCGGCCCGGCACGCCGGCCGTGCTCAACCCGCTCCCCGAGGAAGAGATCCAGGCCTATCTGGAGTTCTATCCGACCCGCGAGAGCCGTCGCCCCCTTTTGGAATGGGCCCGTTCCCTCCCCTTGGACGGCGAGCCCGCCGACGTCGCCGAACGCGTCGAGCGGTACGACGCCTGGCTGGCCACCAGCACCGACGTCCCCAAGCTCCTGCTCACCTTCGACTCCTCGCCGAGCCTGCTCATCGACGACCGTATGGCCGCGTGGTGCGCCGCGAACATCGCCGCTCTGGAGACCCGGCACTGCGGTCCGGCCGGCCACCACGCCCCCGAAGACCAACCCGAAACCATCGCCAAAGCGATCACCGACTGGGCCGTCCATCACCACCTGGACACCCCTCGACCGTGACGATGGGGGCGCTGGTCGCCGTGAACTACGCTGCCGGGATGGCCAAGGCTGACGAACGGGCGGAACGGGTTTCGGAGTCGCGCTTCCCACCGAGGCGGGTGGCGGGCCGGGGGCGTGGCTGGTACCGAGGTGACTGCCACGTGCATTCGGTGCGTTCGAACGGCGGAGAGCTGACGCCGGAGCAGCTCGCGGCCGGTGCCCGTGAGGCGGGGCTGGACTTCATCGCGACCACCGAGCACAACACGTCTGACGCGCATGCCGCCTGGGGTTCGCACGCCACCGGTCTGCTGGTGATCCTGGGCCAGGAGGTGACCACCCAGACCGGGCACTGGCTGGCGCTGGGCATCGACCCGGGGCAGGTGGTCGACTGGCGATACGGCTTACGCGACGACGTGGTCGACCGGCAGCTGGACCAGGTACGTCAAGCCGGTGGGCTGTGCGTGGCGGCCCACCCGCACGCGCCGTACCCCTCCGGCGTGTTCATGTATCCATTCGAGAAGTTCGACGTGGTCGAGGTGTGGAACGGGCTGTGGAGCTCGGACCTGCCCTGGAACGCCGACAACGAGGCAGCGCTGGCCGAGTGGGGCCGCGGCCTGGCCGCCGACATCCACGGCGGGCGATGGCGGCCCGCGATGGGAAACAGCGACACCCATCTGGAAGGCCAGATCGGCACACCGCACACCGTCGTGCTGGCCGAGGAACTGAGCACGGACGCGCTCCTCGCCGGCATCCGGGCCGGCCGTAGCTGGATCGCCGAGTCGGCCGGCATCGAACTGTCGCTCACGGTCTCCGCCGGTGATCGCAGCGCCGGGATCGGTGAGCGGCTGAAGACCCGCGACGAGCCGGCGCTGGTACGGGTGGACGTACGCGGTGTGCCATCCGGCACGGTCAGCTTTCACACCGATCGCGGCAAGGCGCACCGCGAACCGGTGCCCAGCGACGGATCAGGCGCCGTGGAGTGGCGCACCAGCGCGGCGGAATCGGCGTTCGTCCGCGTCGAAGTACGCCACTCCGAAGGGCACATGGCGGCGCTCAGCAATCCGATCATTCTGGCCTGAACGCCTGGGTCTAACCCTTCGCCAGCGCCGCGAGGAGGCGGTCCTCGGTCACCTCGGCGCCACTGAGCTGCGCGCTGATCGCGCCGTCGCGCAGCACCACCACGCTGTCGCAGTTGCCCGCCAGCTCGGCCACGTCCGAGGAGATCAGCAGGATGGCCAGCCCGTCCACGGCCAGTTCGTCGAGCAGCGCCTGCATCTCCAGCTTGGTGGCCACGTCGACGCCGCGGGTCGGCTCGTCGAGCAGCAGCACCTTGGGGTGCATGGCCAGCCAGCGGGCCAGCAGCACCTTCTGCTGGTTGCCGCCCGACAGCTCGCCCGCGGGCTGGCGCGGCGAGACGGCCTTGATGCCGAGCCGCTTCATGAACGTGTCGACGATGCCGTCGATCTGCGTGTCGGAGACGATCCCGGCCCGGGACAGCCGGGGGAGCGCGGCCAGCGCGATGTTGTCGCGTACCGACAGCGTGGGGACGATGCCCTCGGTCTTCCTGTTCTCGGGTACGAGGCCGACGCCGGCGCGGATGGCGCTCCTGATCGACCACTTGCGGACCGCCGCCCCGGCCACGGTCACCTGGCCCGCGTCCACCGGCATGACACCGGCGATCGCCCTGGCCGTCTCGCTGCGCCCGGCGCCGAGCAGGCCGCCGAGGCCGACGACCTCGCCCGCGCGCACCGCCAAGGACACGCCGTCGAGCACGTGGTGGCGGGTGAGCCCCTTCGCCTCCAGGACCGGCTCGTCGCCCGGCTCGTCCGGCTCGCCGGGCTCGATCGGTTCCTCCACCGGGTGGAACGGCCGGCCGAGCATGAGCGACACCAGCCGGAGGCGATCCAGCCCGGCCAGCGGGCCGGTGTGCACGACGCGGCCGTCACGCAGCACGGTGACGTGGTCGCAGACCTCGTACAGCTCCTCCAGCCGATGGGTGACGTAGACGACCGAGCGGCCCTCGTCACGCAGCCGGGCCACCGCGCCGAACAGCGTCTGCAGCTCGGCGTGCTCCAGCGCGGAGGTGGGCTCGTCCATGATGACCAGCCGGGCGTCGGCGGTGGCCGCCCTGGCCAGCGCCACGAGCTGCCTGGCCCCCTCGCCCAGCGTGCCCAGGGGTTTGCGGACGTCGGTACGCAGGCCGTACTCGGCCAGGACCTGCTCGGCGCGGGCGTTGGCGGCCGTGAAGTCGATCAGCCCGAGGCGGCTGCGCGGCTCCCTGCCGAGCAGCAGGTTGCGGGCGATGCTCATGGTCGGGACGAGGTTCGTCTCCTGGTGGATGGTGGCGAAGCCGGCCCGCCTGGCCTCGGCCGGGCTGCCGAACCTGACGGGCTCGTCCAGGTAGCGCAGCTGGCCCGCGTCCGGCTGGTAGACGCCGGACAGCACCTTGACCAGGGTGGATTTGCCGGCGCCATTACCGCCGATCAGCGCGTGCACCTCGCCGGGGCGCACGGAGAGCGTGACGTGGTCGAGCGCCGTCACGCCCTGGAACGTCTTGAGAACGCCGGCCACCTGTAGCACGCTTGCCTCCGCCTCGATCGTGGTCGCGGAAGGAAACAATCCAGTAACAGAAACGTCACATTCGATCAGATACGGGCGATGTGCAGCCTGACGCCCCTGCCGCTCAGCTCGTCGAGCACGTCGCCCGGCGCGCCCTCGTCGGTGACCAGGTGGCCGATCTGCTCGGCGGCGACGGTCTGCACCATCGTGTCGACGCCGATCTTGGTGTGGTCGGCCAGCACCACGACCTCCTCGGCGGCCGCGGCCAGCGCCCGGTCGACGCCCGCCACCTGCATGTTCGGGGTGGACAGGCCGCGTTCGGCGGTGAGCCCGTTGCCGGAGACGAACGCCCGGCGCACCCGCAGCCCGGACAGCGAGTGCTCGGCCGCGCTGCCCACCAGGGCCAGGATCGAGCCGCGCAGCGTGCCGCCGGTCAGCATCACCTCGATCCGCGGCGAGCCGGCGAGCACCTGGGCGACCAGCAGGGAGTTGGTCACCACGGCGAGCTCCGCGTGCCTGGTCAGGCGGCGGGCGAACTCCTGCGTGGTGGTGCCGGGCCCGACGACTATGGCGTCACCGTCCTCGACCAGCGCCGCGGCGAGGTCAGCGATCGCGGCCTTCTCGGCGGACTCCAGCGAGACCTTGTGCGCGTAGCCCGCCTCGCGCGACAGCTCGCCGGGCAGGGTGGCCCCGCCGTGATGGCGGTTGAGCAGGCCCTCCGACTCCAGCGCGCGCAGGTCGCGGCGGACGGTCACCTCGGAGGAGCGCACGGATTGGGCGAGCTCGCGCAGGGACACGGCGCCGTTGGCACGCACCAGCTCGAGGATGCGCTGCCGGCGTTCCGCGGCGAACACCGGCCTGCGGCCGTCGCTCTGCGTGTCGCTCACGTCCCGATCATAGACGAATGCTCAACTCCGGCTCACCTCTGATCATATGAGAACGAATTTGATCGGAAATCTTGACCGGCTCGGTCCACTGATGCTTATTTGGGAGCCAGACAGGGTCATAACCTGTCCGATCCTGACCGACGGGTATGCCCCAGCGCGAAAGGACACTCTGTGCGAAAGTCACTCGCGGCAATGATCGCCGTGCTGCTGGCCGTGTTATGGCAGGCTCCCACCCCGGCGGGCGCCGCGGCCGAACGGCACGGGCTGCGCGGCGACTACTACCTCGCCTCGGCGGCCGGCGCGTTCGACTTCGGCGAGCTCAAGGCCAGCGTCGTGGACCCGAGCCTGGAACTGGCCGACCTCAACCCGACGTTCAAGCTGCTGACCGGCAGGGAGGACGACGTCACCGTCCGGTGGACCGGCAAGATCCGGCCCGAGTACTCCGAGACGTACACGTTCTCGATCATCGGCGACAACGGCTTCCGCCTGTGGGTGGACGGCAAGGCCGTCATCGACCACTGGGTGGACGACTGGGACAGGGAGCAGGTGGGCACGCCCATCGCGCTGGAGGCGGGCAAGGACTACGACATCAAGGTCGAGTACTTCGAGCACTTCGGCGGGGCGAACCTGCACCTGCGCTGGCAGAGCGCCAGCCGGCCGAAGGTGGCCGTGCCGTCCGAAGCCTTCACGCCGCCGGACGGGTTCGACCCGCCCGGGCCCACCGAGGCGAAGGTCGGTTCGACGGGTGACCTGGCCACGCTGACGTTCGCCAAGCCGCTCGCCCCGCTGCCCGCCGACCTGACCGACCACCTGGTCCTCACGGTCGCCGGCACCAAATGGCCCGTAACCTCCGTAGCCCTGAAAAATCGGGACACGGTGGTGCTTAAGCTGAAATATCCGGTTCCGGCTAAGGCGGGGAGCGCACTGCGCGCCGCCTACGACGGCACCGGCCTCTCCTTCGCCGACGGCACCCCCGTCGCCGCGTTCCCCTACGCCTTCGTCGCCAACGAGTCCGCCTACATCCTCAAGACCCGCTGGTCCAAGGACGTGAACCCGGCGAACCCGCTGCCCGAGTACCCGCGCCCCCAACTGGTCAGGGACAGGTGGCGCAGCCTCAACGGCACCTGGCAGTTCGCCGCCGCCAAGCCGGGCGAGGCCGCCCCCACCGGCCGTGACCTGGCCGAACGCATCGTCGTCCCGTACCCGGTGGAATCGCAGCTGTCCGGCATCGGCCGGCACGAGGACCGCATGTGGTACCGCAGGACGTTCGAGGTACCGCGCTCGTGGAGCGGCGAGCGCCTGCTGCTGCACCTGGACGCGATCGACTGGGACGCCACGATCTACGTGAACGGCAAGCAGGTCGGCGCGCACAAGGGCGGCTACGGCCGGATCACCGTGGACGTGACCGACGCGCTCAAGCGCGGCGGATCCCAGGAGCTCGTCGTCGGCGTCACCGACCCCACCGACAGCGGGCAGCAGCCCATCGGCAAGCAGCGGCTCGACCCGAGCGGCATCTGGTACACCGCCGTCTCCGGCATCTGGCAGACCGTCTGGATGGAGCCCGTCGCCAAGCAGCACATCGACCGCGTCGACACCGTGCCCGACGTCGCGGGCAAGGCGCTGCGCGTCACCGTCCAGGGCTCGGCCGGCACCGCCGTGGTCGTGGCCAAGGACGGCCACAAGGTCGTGGGCACGATCACCGGGCCCGTCGGCACGGAGCTCCGGCTGCCGGTGCCGAACCCCAAGCTGTGGTCGCCGGACAAACCGTTCCTGTACGACCTCACGGTCCGGGTGAAGCAGGACGAGATCACGTCCTACTTCGGGATGCGCACCATCGCGCTGGAGAACAACCGGATGCTCCTCAACGGCCGGCCGGTCTTCCAGATGGGCCCGCTCGACCAGGGTTTCTGGCCGGACGGCATCTACACCGCACCTACCGACGAAGCGCTCAAGTACGACCTCGTGCAGACCAAGAAGCTCGGCTTCAACACCGTGCGCAAGCACACCAAGGTCGAGTCCGACCGCTGGTACTACCACGCCGACAAGCTCGGCCTGCTCGTCTGGCAGGACATGCCCGCCATGTTCAGGACCGGCGACAAGCCGCAGTTCGAGACCGAGCTGCGCGAGCTGGTGGACCAGCACCGCAGCAGCCCGTCGATCATCATGTGGGTGCCCTTCAACGAGGGCTGGGGCCAGTACGACCAGGCCCGCATCGCCGACCTGGTCAAGAGCTGGGACCCGTCCCGCCTGGTGAACAACATGAGCGGCATCAACTGCTGCGGCGCCCGCGACGGCGGCAACGGCGACGTCAAGGACTACCACATCTACCCAGGTCCGGGCGTCCCCGGCAAGCCCACCGACATCCGCGCGGTCGTGATCGGCGAGTACGGCGGCCTCGGCCTCCCGCTCATCGGCCACACCTGGTCCGGCGGCGGCTGGGGCTATGCGGTCGAACCCGACGCCGAAGCCCTCACCACCCGCTACGTCGGCATGGCCCAGGAGTTGCGGAAGCTGCACGCCTGCGACCAGCTCAGCGCGGCGATCTACACCCAGACCACCGACGTCGAGACCGAGCTCAACGGCCTCATGACCTACGACAGAGCCGTCACCAAGCCCGACGTCGCCCGGGTCCACGACGCGAACAAGGCGCTCACCGACCAGATCTCCCCGGCTTGCGGCTGACAGGAAGGAACCCCTATGAATCTCCGGACAACCTGCCTGGCGCTGGCCGTACTCCTCACCGCGTCGGCGTGCGCCAAGTCGGAGGAGCCGCAGAGCGCGCCCGCCGCCACCAGCACGGCCGGGCAGCAGGTCGTGCAGAGCCCCAGTGGTTCGGCGGGACCGACGTGCACGCTCGACCAGTTCGGCGGCAAGAAGTTCGACCTCAAGACGGCCACCGTCGGCTTCTCCCAGTCGGAGAAGGAGGCCAACCCGTTCCGGATCGCCGAGACCAAGTCGATCAAGGACGAGGCGGCCAAGCTCGGCATCGCCAACCTCAAGGTCACCAACGCTCAGTCGCAGTTCTCCAAGCAGATCACCGACGTGCAGCAGCTCATCGCCCAAGGCGTGCAGCTGCTGGTCATCGCGCCGCTGAACTCCGACGGCTGGGAGCCGGTACTCCAGCAGGCCGCGGCCAAGAAGGTGCCGATCATCACGGTCGACAGGAAGATCAACGCCAAGGCGTGCAGCGACTACCTGACGTTCATCGGCTCCGACTTCCACGAGCAGGGCAAGCGGGCCGCCGACCGGATGATCGACGCCCTGTCCGGCAAGGGCAAGGTCGCCATCCTGCTCGGCGCGCCTGGCAACAACGTCACCACCGAGCGGACCGACGGCTTCAAGGAGCGGATCGCGGAGAAGGCGCCGGGCATCCAGATCTCCTTCGAGCAGACCGGTGAGTTCGCCCGCGAGAAGGGCCAGCAGGTCACCGAGCAGCTCATCCAGTCCAACCCCGACATCAACGGCATCTACGCGGAGAACGACGAGATGGCGCTCGGCGCGGTCACCGCTCTGAAGGGCGCGGGCAAGGAGGCGGGCACCATCAAGATCGTGTCCGTCGACGGCACCCGCAGCGCCGTCCAGGGCATCGCCGACGGCTGGCTGCACGCGGTCATCGAGTCGAACCCCCGCTTCGGGCCGCTCGCCTTCGAGACCGCGCGGAAGTTCCTCGACGGCCAGGCCATCCCCGACAAGGTGATCATCTCCGACCGCGACTACGACACGTCCAACGCCAAGGACTCCCTCGGTGAGGCGTACTGATTTGGCAGCGGTTCTCGAGGCGAAGGGGATCAGCAAGCGCTTCCCCGGCATACTCGCTCTCGACGGTGTGCATCTCGCCCTCCTCCCCGGCGAGGTGCACGCCCTCGTGGGGGAGAACGGCGCGGGCAAGTCCACACTGATCAAGGTCTTCACCGGCGTGTACCATCCCGACGGCGGCGAACTGCGCCACCTTGGCGCGCCCGCCGCCTTCGGCACGCCGCTCGACGCGCAGCGCGCCGGGATCTCCACCATCTACCAGGAGGTCAACCTCGTCCCGATGATGAGCGTCGCCCGCAACCTGCTGCTCGGCCGCGAGCCACGCGGCCGCTTCGGGGTCATCGACGCCACGAGGATGTACGCCGAAGCCGCCCGGATCCTGTCCGGCTACGGCGTCGAGACCGACGTCAGGCGGCCGCTGCGCACACTCGGCATCGGCGCCCAGCAGATGGTCGCCCTGGCCAGGGCCGTGGCCGTCGACGCCCGCGTGGTCATCATGGATGAGCCCACCTCGTCCCTGGAGCCGCGCGAGGTCGAGACGCTGTTCGGGGTGATCAGGCGGCTGCGCGGCGAGGGCATCGCGGTCATGTACGTCAGCCACCGGCTCGACGAGCTCTACCAGGTGTGCGACCGGGTCACCGTGCTCCGCGACGGCCGCGTCGCGCACACCGGGCCGCTCGCCGGGCTGGACCGGCTCAAGCTCATCTCGCTCATGCTGGGCCGCGACCTGGACGAGGTCAAAGCCGACGGCCTGACCAGGTTCTCCCGCGATCGCCACCGCGCCGCGGGCGGCCAGGAGCCACTGGCCGTCGAGGCGCGCGGCCTCACCCGGCGGCACGTTCTGGACGGGATCGATGTGTCCGTACGGCCTGGCGAGGTCGTGGGTCTCGGCGGTCTGCTCGGCGCAGGGCGTACCGAGACCGCCAAGGCGATCGTCGGCGCGATGCCCCTCGACGGCGGGCAGGTGCTCGTGGCCGGGCTGCCGCTGCGCGGCGGCTCCACGACCGCGGCGATCAGGGCGGGCATCAGCCTGCTGCCCGAGGACCGCAAGGCCGAGGGGATCGTCCCGACCCTGTCCGTCCGCGAGAACATCGCGCTGGCCGCCCTGCCCGCCCTGGCCAGGGCGGGCGTGGTCTCCGACGCGAAGATCGACCGGATGGTCGAGATCTTCATGCGGCGGCTGCGCATCAAGGCGGCCTCGCCGAACCAGCTCGTGTCGGAGCTGTCCGGCGGCAACCAGCAGAAGGTGCTGCTGGCCCGCTGGCTGGCCGTACGTCCCAAGGTGCTGCTGCTCGACGAGCCCACCCGCGGCATCGACGTGGGCGCCAAGGCCGAGGTGCAGGCGCTGATCGACGAGCTGGCCGCCGAGGGGCTGGGCGTGCTGCTGATCTCCTCCGACCTGGAGGAGCTGGTCGAGGGCGCCGACCGCATCCTGGTGCTGCGCGAGGGCGCGGTCGTCGGGGAGCTGACCGGTGACCAGGTGACCGAGGAGAGGATCATGGCGACGATCGCGGAGCAGTCCGATGACATGGCGACGATCGCGGAGCGGTCCGATGACTGAGCTCACCTCGAAACCGGCGCTCCGGACCGACCTCAAGCCACGGATCTTCGCCTGGGTGCAGGACTACGGCGTGTACGCGGCCGTGCTGGCGCTGCTGCTGTTCAACGTGCTGTTCACGCCGCACTTCCTCGACGCGTCGAACTTCCGCACCCAGTTCGTCCAGGTCACGCCCATCGTGATCGTGTCGCTCGGCATGGCGCTGGTGATCGGCACCCAGGGCATCGACCTGTCCGTCGGCTCGGTCATGGCGCTGGCCGCCGCGCTCGTCGCCCTCTACCTGGGGTACGGCGCGCTGCCCGCGCTGATCGTCGCCGTGATCGGCGGGGCGGTCGTCGGCGCGGCGGGCGGAGCCCTGGTCGCCTACGTGGGCGTCCAGCCGATCGTGGCCACCCTGGCGCTGCTCGTCGGCGTACGCGGCATCGCGAACGTCCTGGTGCCGCAGCTCGTCGAGTTCCGCAACCCGGACCTGATCGCGTTGGGCAGCAGTTCGGTGGCCGGGATCCCGGTCATCGTGCTGATCGCGGCGGCGCTGACGCTGATCATGCTGTTCGTGGTGCGGCGCACGACGTTCGGCCGGCAGGTCGTCGCGATCGGCGGCAACCGCTCGGCCAGCGAGCTGTCCGGGCTGCCGGTCAAACGGGTGCTGCTGATCGTGTACGTGATCTCCGGGCTGCTCGCCGCGCTGGCCGGGGTGCTGGCGACGGCCCGCCTGCAGGCCAGCGACCCGACGTCGCTCGGCCTGTTCATCGAGCTGTCGGCGATCACCGCCGTCGTGGTCGGCGGCACGCCGCTCACCGGCGGGCGGATCAGGGTGCTCAGCACGGTCATGGGCGCGCTGCTCATGCAACTGCTCGCGGCGACGCTGATCAAGCACAATCTGCCGCAGTCGTGGACCCAGATGGTCCAGGCGGTCATCATCCTGGCCGCCGTCTACGCCACCAGGGAGCGTGCGAACCGATGATCTCCGTAGCCTCTTCACGGCGTGAGCAGGCGAGCCGGGTGCTCCAGCAGCATGGGGCGCTCATGGTGCTGGCGCTGCTGGTGATCGTGGGCAGCCTGGCCTTCGACTCCTTCGCCACGGCGGGGAACGCGGCCAGCGTGGTGGTCTCGTCGTCGTTCCTGGCGATCATCGCGATCGGGATGACGTTCGTGATCATCAGCGGCGGGATCGACCTGTCGGTGGGATCGCTCTTCGTGCTGGGTGGAGTGCTGGCGGCCTACGGGTCCCAGTACGGCCTGCTCATGGCGCTGGCGTTGCCGTTGGGCGCGTGCGGGGTGGTCGGCTTGTTGCAGGGCCTCGTCATAGCTCGCACCGGTATGGCTCCTTTTATCGTGACATTGGCGGGCTTGTTGGGTGTGCGGGGGTTGATGCTCACCATGTCGAACGAGGGAGCCACCACCTATTTGGTGAAAAATCCTGCTTTTGCGTCATTGGGGCAGGGGGAGTTGCTCGGCCTGACGTACCCCGTGTACATCACCGCGACGCTGGCGCTGGTCGCGATGGTGCTGCTGCAGCGGACCGGCTTCGGGCAGAACGTCTACGCGATCGGCGGCAACGAGCAGGCGGCGGCGCTCATGGGCGTGCCCGTGGCGCGCACCAAGGTGGCCGTGTACGTGATGTCGGCCCTGCTGGCGGGCCTCGCGGGCGCGCTGAACGCGGCCCGGCTCTCGTCCGGGGTCACGATCCTGGGCATCGGGCTGGAACTGGACGCGATCGCCGCCGTCGTCATCGGCGGCACCCTGCTGACCGGCGGCGCGGGCGGGATCACCGGGACGGTGGCGGGGGTTCTGCTCCTGGGGGTGATCCAAAGCCTGATCAACCAGGTGGGGAGCCTGACGTCGGCCTTCCAGCAGGTGGTCAGCGGGGCGTTCCTGGCACTGGTGGTGGTGGCGCAGCGACTGCTGAGCAAGGCGCAACGACTGTCGTGACAGCTGTCACATCGGCGCGGCCCCTGAGGAGGTGATCTCCCGGGGGCTGTCGTGTCTGGTGGTTCGGCGGGATAACTGGCCGGGTTAGTCATTCACTGATGTTTTTTCACCTTTGCTTTCCCTGTCCGGGGAAATCCCTTTCGGCGTGGCGGCGGAAATAGCCCAGCGGCGACTGTAAGTATTTTTCCTGTCACGCTGGGTCGCCCAGCGGGCAGGCATGGGCCGTCTTCCGGCCAATGGGTTAGCCGCGGTCACGGCCGCGCTCCAAAAGAAACGGTACCTCTATGTTCACGCACACTCCCAAAACCGACGCCACAGCCATACCGACCCAGCCGGCGCGGCGGCGGCGCTCGGCAAAAGGGCTGATGACGCTGGCCGTGGCAGGATCCCTGTCCGTGGCCCTTGCCGGCACCACGACCAACCCGGCCTTCGCGAATGGTCCGACGCCGGACCCCAGGGACCGCCACCACTTCCTCGACCACAAACTCCGCGAGCCAGTCCTGGTCGGAGACGGGGGTGGCTGTGAGGCGGGCACCTTCATCAGGGTTCATTCCCTCAGGCCGCACAACTTCTTCATTCCGCGCACCCGCTACACCGACGGTCCCGGCGGGGAGATGACCGTCTCGGTCCACCACGAGTTCGAGGTGCTCGCGTTCGTGGAGGCCGACAAGAACAGGTTCGTCTCGCACAGAAGGTCGGACGACACCGCAGTCCGCAACGTGGTCACCACTGACGAAATCGTCCGCGCGGTGAATCTGGAGGTCACTCCGCACCTCGAGAAGAGGCACATGATCTTCACGGGCCACGACTACACGCAGACGATCAGCGACGGCAAGTACGGAAACATGTGGTACCGCGTCTTCGGTTACCGCGTCCACTGGGGACAGTGGGCACGGCTCCACAACTGCAGCGAGGTCAGAGTGGGTACCGGCATCGCGAGCATCCCGTCGAGGATCGAAGGCTGGCGATACTGGGAGACCGACCACCCGCAGTTCCGTGGACGGCTGCTGTCTGACAAGTAAGGGTCGGATCGCCCGGGGCACTCCAGCCCCGGGCTCCACGGAGTCAAGTCGACCGCCGGAGAGGTGCCTGGGGGTCAGGTGGCAGCGCGGCAGATCGCTGGTGTCTTGCGAGAAGCGGCGGGCACGTCACGCCGGTGCTGCCCTACTGTGCGGGGACCGTTGGGGGATCAGGTGGCTGTGCTCACGCACTCGCCGGCTGATCGTCGAGAGACGGTCCCCGTTCCTTTTTCGGGACCCAGCCTGACGGGTTCACCTCCCGAGACCGATCGCCCGGTCAAGGTTCGGTGGGGGCCGCTAGTTGTTCTGGTGGTTTTCGGCGGGGAGGGGGATGCCGAAGTGGGCGAACATCGTCTCGAACATCCGGGTGTGCTTGTCGAGCGTCTGCGTGTGGCCGTCCAGGATCTGTGTGTGGGTGTCCAGAATCTCTGTGTGGGTGTCCAGGATCTCTCGGTGCTCGGCCAGCGTCCGGCTGTGCTCGTCGAGCCTCACCTCCACTCGGTCGAGCCTCGCATCCACTTGGTCGAGCCTCGCGTCCACTTGGTCAAGTCTCGCGTCGACTCGGTCGAGTCTCAGCGTGTGTTCGTGCTGGGTCTCCGTCATCTGGTCGAGTCTCAGCGTGTGTTCGTGCTGAGTCTCGGTTACCTGGTCGAGTCTCAGCGTGTGTTCGTGCTGAGTCTCGGTTACCTGGTCGAGTCTCAGCGTGTGTTCGTGCTGAGTCTCCGTCACCAGGTCGAGTCTCAGCGTGTGCTTGTCCTGCGTCTCCATGATCTTCGACAGCTCTGAGCCGAAGACCGTGATGTCTTCTCGCTGGTTGTCCGCGCGCTCTTCAAGGCGCGCCACCCGGACGCCCAGATCTTGGAGGGTTGTCATGGCGAGAATCCTAGCGGTGATCATTCCAGTACGCTCCGTTATGAGTCCAGGTCGAGGAGTGCTTCTTTGCCCCCCGAGGGATGATCCTGTAACCGCGGGCTGACCGTTGTCATGAGCACCGTGGAGAGGAAACTCGCCACGAGCAATCCCCCGGCGACCCAGAAGGTCACTTGGACCGCGCCACCCGGCGAGCCCGACCGGGAGCCATCGAAGTAGACACTACCCAGGACGGCGACGCCGAGCGTCGCGCCGAGTTGCTGGACGGCGTTGAGCAGGCCGGCGGCTGAGCCGACCTCCTGCGGCTTGAGCGGCTCCAGCGCCGTGGTGAAGAACGCCGGGGTGAACATCCCGACCCCGAGACCCGCGACTCCCAGGGCGCCGAGCAGCGGCGTGGGATAGCCCGTGGGGCCGGCCGCGTGGTACACGGCTACGGCGGCCAGCACGCCGAGCGCCAGCGTGGCGAGTCCGACCAACATCACCCGCCGTCCGTGGCGAGGAACCAGGTACGCGCCCGCGACCCAAGAAGACACCGCCAGGCACACCGACCAAGGCACCATGGTCAGGCCCGCGGTGCGTACATCGGTGCCCAATCCCAGTTGCAGGTGCAGGACCACGACGAACATCAGCCCGGTCGTCACCGCGAAGAACAGCGTGGACGTCACCAGCGCGGCCGGGAAAGCGCGGTGTGCGAACAGGCTGGTCTCCACCAGCGAGCTGCGGCCAAGCCCGGCACTGCGCCGCTGATGGAGGCCGAAACCGGCGACCACGGCCAGCCCGAGGCCGATAGCGCCCCAAGCCCCCATCGACAGGTGCGCTGTGTCAGCCCCGATCAGCGGGTAGACGATCAGGGCGGTGCCGAGCATCGCCAGCGCGGTGCCGATGGGGTCAAGGCTCGGTCGCGCCGGCGCGTGGTCCTCGATCAGGATCGGCGCGACGGCCAGCACGGCGGCACAGAGCGGGACGTTGACCAGGAACGCCGCCTGCCATGACGAGCCGAACAGATCGGCGTGAGTCAGCACGCCCCCGAGAACGGGCCCGCAGACAGCGGCCAAACCCATGACCGGGCCGATACTGCCCAGAGCCTTGGACATCTCCTTCCCATCGAACATGGCGCGGATCAGCCCGATGGTCTGCGGAATGACCGCCGCGGCCGCGGCGCCCTGCACGACGCGGAAGCCGATCAGCATCCCGACCGAGGGCGCCAGAGCGCAGGCCACCGACGCGCTCAGGAACCCGGTGACACCGATCCGAAAGACCCGCCGCCGACCGGCGATGTCGCCCAACCGGCCGCCGGTGATCAGCAGCAGGGCGAACGGCAAGGTGTACGCCGTGCTGAACCACTGCATGTCCGCCGCCGACCCACCCAAGTCGGCACGGATCGCCGGGGTGGCGACCTGCACGATCGTCGAGTCCAGCAGATTCATCGCCTCGGCCAGCAGCAACGCCGCCAGCGCCACCCACCGCCACCGGTAGGCCGCCGCCACACGTTCAGACATTCACATTCCTCTCCAGTGCGCGAACCCGCGCCGTCAGATCGGCGGGGATCCCAGCCTGGAGAGGCTGGGCCAGTTGTTCCATCTGGAACGTAATGTTGGAGAGTATCTTCCATGGCTGCCGGTCTTATGAGGGAAATCCCCATGCTCGACGACGTGGACCGAGGTCTGATCCACGCCCTGCACATTGACGGGCGAGCCCCCTTCGGCCGCATCGCCGAGGTGCTCGGTACCTCGGCGCAGACCGTGGCCCGCCGCTACCGGCGACTGCGCGCCGAGGCCGCCCTTCGTGTGGTCGGGCTCCCGAACCCGGACCGGGCCGGCCAGACCCAGTGGATGATCCGGCTCACCGCCACCCCGTCCACCGTGCAGGACCTCGCTCAGTCGCTGGCCCGGCGAGCCGATACCTCGTGGGTCAAACTGGCCTCCGGAGGCACGGAGATCTTCGCCGTCATTCACGCGTCAAGTGACACGCAGGCCGTACCCACACTGCTGCTGCACGACATCCCCCGCAGAGCCGGCATCACCGCGGTCTCCGCCCACTGCCTGCTGCACACCTACCTGGGCGGGCCGACCGCGTGGCGCGGACACCTCGAGGCCCTCACCGACCAGCAACAACAGCAGCTCGAACCGGCCCGCGCCACGGACGCGCCGGCCAGCCACCCGCCGGAGGCCGACGCGCCAGCCGATCGCCCGCCGGAGGCCAACGCGCCAGCCAGGCGACCACCGGCGACCGATGAGCCGCCTTCTCGACCACCCACGACTCATACACCTAGTACGTCGGCTCCCCGGCAGCCGCTGACGCGTGCCGACCATGACCTGATCGACGCTCTGCGCCAGGACGGCCGGGCCACGCACGCCGACCTCGCCGCGGTCACCGGTGTATCCCAAGCCACGGTGGCCCGCCGCCTCGCCGACCTCCGCGCCAACGGCACGATCTTCTTCGACGTCGAGATCGCGCCCGCCCTCCTCGGAGCCACCACCCAAGCCCTGCTGTGGATGACCGTCCAACCAGGACACCTCGACCGCGTCGCGACCGCCCTGGCCGGTCACCGTGAACTCGCCCTGGTGGCCGCCACCACCGGCCGGACCAATCTGCTGGCCAACGCCCTCTGCCGCAGCCCCGCCGACCTGCACGATTACCTCACCCACCGGCTGGGCGGCCTCGACGCCATTCACGCACTCGAAACGGCCCCCGTACTGCACACCGTCAAGGCAGCGGGTCCGCTGACCCCCGCCGCGTCGTTCACGCGCGGAAACTGAGGAGTTTGTAGGTCAAAACGGTAATTTTACCGACGGGCGCAGTTAAGTCATTCGCAAGAAGCATGTCCATAATTTGGTCATGCCGTCGATGAGTGAGCTGAGAGCAGGAGATCCCGCCGGTCTCGGAGGTTACGAGATCCGCGGACGGCTGGGAGAAGGCGGACAAGGCGTCGTGTACCTGGGCGTCGACGAGCACGGCGGCCAGGCCGCCATCAAGTGGTTACGCCCGCACCTGGCGGGCGACGCGGTCGCGGCCGAGCGGTTCGCGCGGGAGGCGGCCGTGGCGCAGCGGGTGGCGCCGTTCTGTACCGCGAAGGTGCTGGCGACCGGGGTGCACGAGGAGCGGCCGTTCATCGTCAGCGAGTACGTCGAAGGTCCGCCGCTCCAGCAGGTGGTGTCCGAGGAGGGGCCGCGGGCGGACGCTTCCCTGTACCGGCTGGCCATCGGGACCGTCACCGCGCTGGCGGCCATTCACCAGGCGGGCATCGTGCACCGCGACTTCAGCCCGAACAACGTGCTGCTCGCCGGCGAGGGCCCGCGGGTGATCGACTTCGGTATCGCGAAGGCGCTCGACGCCACTTCGACGATCACGTCCACGCCGGTGGGGACGCCCGCGTTCATGGCGCCGGAGCAGGTCCTGGGGCACCGGGTGGGGCCGCCTGCGGACATGTTCGCGTGGGGGAGCACCATGGTGTTCGCCGCCACCGGCACCGGGCCGTTCGAGGCGGAGTCGGTGCCGGTGATCGTCAACCAGGTCCTCTACGACGAGCCCGATCTGTCCCGGCTGACCGGGCCCCTGCGCGAGCTCGTGGCCGCCTGCCTGTCGAAGGACCCCATCCGGCGGCCCACCGCCGAACAGGTGATCATGCGGCTGCTGGAACACCCCACGTCCAACCCCGCCGAACTGGAGCAGGCGGCCGCGGTGGTCAGCGGCTTCTCGCCCGCACCCCCGCTCCCGCCGCAGCCCCAGTTCCCGCCCCAGCAGGGATTCCAGCCTCAGCTCCCGTACCCGCAGCCCCAGTACGCACAGCCCGCCTACGGGCAGCCTCCGTACGCACAATCGGGACCGCACCAGCAACCGCCACCCCCACAGGCAGCACCGCCGTACGCGCAGTCGGGACCGCACGCGCAGGGCCCGCAGGCGGCGCATCCGTATGGGCCGCCGCTCCAAGGGCCGCAGCCACAGTCGGGAGCGCACCATCAGCCGCAATGGGTTCCCCCGACTGGGCCGGGGCAGTCCCCGCAGTACGGCCCGCCGGTGCCGCCGTCCCGGTCGGGCGGCAAGAAGAGCTACGTGGTGGCGTCGATCGCCGCGGCCGTGGCCATCGTCGCGACCATCGTCGTGGTGGCCGTCGCTCTGACCAATCTGCCCGGCCCGTCGATCCCCACCCCCTCCCCGAGCGCGAAGAGCACGTCTCCGGCCCCGCTGGCCATTCCCACCGCGAACCTGGTCACCTCGACGCTCCCCGGCACCGACGCGGTCATCTACGAGAACCCGGGCGACGCCGTCCGGCTCACCACCTACATGGTCCGCGACGCCAAGACCCGGGACTGGATCTACTACGCCCGTGACACGCTGACCGGATCATTCACGAAATATCCGAACATGTGGGAGAGCATGCTGTCGCCCGACGGCAGGTACCTGGCCCAGCGTGGCAAGAACTTCGCCGACGGCTACGACAGCGTCAAGATCACCGACAAGGTGACGGGTGAGGCGTTCACGGTCAAGACCTCGCGCCAGCCGCTCAGCGCGTACGTGCAGGGCTGGTCGCGTGACAGCGGCCGGCTGCTGTTCAACGTCGGCAACCCGGTGAAGGGCGTGTGGCAGTCGACCGGGTTCGCGATCGTGAACGTCGCCACCAGGCAGGCCACGATCGCGTCCCTCAGAGAGGGCTCGCTGCACGGCATCCGTTACGGCTTCGACCACGCCGACACGGGCGTGGTTGCCCTGTCGAACGACACCAAGCAGCAGGCGCTGCGTTTCTTCGACGAGAACGGACTTCGGGTGCGCCGCATCCCGAACGTGGGTCCGGGCATCGCCGACTCGTTGTTCTCGCCGTCGGGCAAGCAGTTCGTCACCAACTGCCCTGGCCTGAGCAGCGGCAACAACTGCGTTTACGACACCCAGACCGGCGCCGAGCTGAAGCGTTTCGAATCACCCTGCTCCGGCCTGGCCACCTGGTACGACGACAGCCACCTGGTCTGCTGGGTCAAGCCCGACGCGAGCGCGGAGAAGCAGCAGGTGCAGGTGGTCGACTTCACGGGCGCAGCGGTGCGCCTGCTGGCCGAGATGCCGACGAACGGCTCGAACATGGACGTGATCTACACCTTCACGCACCGGAACTAACGGACGCGACCCCTGGGCCGCAGCCGGGTGCCCGGCAGGACGGGCGCGGGGAGCGGGCGGCCGTCGAAGCCTTCGACGGCGCCGAACTCCTCGCCCTCCATCCACTCCTTGCGGAACGCGACGATCTCGTCGTGGTCGCGGCCGACGAAGTTCCACCACATCACGATCTCCTCACCGAACGGCTCGCCGCCGATCAGCAGCACCCGTCCGCGCCCACTCAACCGCAGCCGGGTACGGCCGGGCGGCAGGTAGAGCAGCGGTCCGGCCTCCAGCGGCTCGACCTCTCCGGCGAGCAGCAGCACACCGTGCTCGAATCCTGCATCGAGCGGCACCTCGGCGCTCCCTTCGACGGCCACCTCGGCGCCCACCAGGGGGCTGTAGGTGGTCGCCGGCGAGGTCACGCCGCCGAGCGACCCCATGATCACCACGGCGTCGAAGCCGGAGCCGGACAGAACCGGCAGTGACGCGTGGTGCTCGAACCCGGGCCCGGTCCGCCGGTGCTCGCCGGGCAGCGCAACCCACAGTTGCACACCGTGCAGCAGCGTCTCGCGCGACTCCTCGGAGTGGGAGATGCCGCGCCCGGTGGTCATCAGGTTCAGCTGGCCGGGCCGTACCTCCTGGAGACTGCCGACACTGTCGCGGTGCAGCACCTCACCCGCGACCAGCCAGCTCACGGTCTGCAGGCCGGTGTGCGGGTGCGGCGGCACCCGCATCGTCGCCACCTCGGGGCCGTAGGCGTCCACGAAGCACCACGCGCCGATCATGCGGCGATGCGCGTTGGGCAGCGTCCGGCTCACCGTCATGCCACGCGGACCGCCCAGCGGCACCGCACGCCCGGCAAGCAGCTCGGTCTCCCCGCCGCCGCTCCCGCCACCGGTCTCGCCGCCGCTCCCGTCACCGGTCTCGGCGCCGCAGCGGATCTCGCGGGGGTCCTGTTCCAGGTTGCTCACGTTAAGACTGTACGACTGCGCAGATCGGCTCTCGGCGGGGACCGTGCGGCCGTGCAGATCGGCTCTCTGCGGGGACTATTCGGCTGTGCAGATCAATCAGCTCTCAGCAGGGACCGTGCGGCTGCGCGGATCGGCTCTCGGCGGGGACTGTTGCGGCTGCATGGATCAGCTCTCGGCGGGGGCAGCGGCATGGCGGCGGATCAGGAGCGACTGCGTGATCCCGACCACGACGACCGCGAGCGGAAAGACCGTGCCGACCAGCAGTCCGGCGCGGAGTCCAGAGCCGTCGTCGAGCAGGTCCCCGTCGGCGACGGCGCCCGCCAGCCACGGCCCCGCCGCCGCGCCCGCGTCGCCGAACATCGCCAGGACCCCGAACATCGCGGCCCCGCCCAACGGGAAGCGGGCAGCCGTCAGGCTGAACGTCCCCGGCCACATCAGGCTGACCGCCAGCCCGCACAGCGCGCACCCGACCAGGCTGAGCACCGGGTCCCGGGCCAGGGCGGCGGTGAGGTAGCAGGCGGTCGCCAGCGCGCCGCAGGCGATCACGGCGGGCAGCAGGGGGATCCGGCTGCCCCAGAGCCCGTAGGCGATCCGGCCGAGCCCCATGAGCACCGCGAACAGGCACGGCCCCGCGAGGTCTCCCCACACCTTGGCCACGCCAAGCCCCTGCTCGGCGAAGAGCGAGGACCACTGCGACATGGTCAGCTCGGCCGCCCCCGCGCAGAGCATCAGCAGCAGCGCCGCCGCGAACGACGGGGTCCGCAGCAGCGCCCCGAGCCCGGTCCGGTGCTCGTCGGGCACCGTCGGGGGCAGCGGGACCCGCAGGAAGAGCACGAGGTTCGCCAGTGGTACGAGGGCCCACAGCAGCGGCAGCACCTGCCAGGCCGAGTCGCCGATCCAGGCCAGCGTCAGCGTCGTGCCCAGCACGACGGCGACCTGACCCCAGCAGTAGAAGGAGTGCAGCAGGCTCATCGATGCGGCCCGGTGCTCCTTCGGCGCGGGCAGGGCGTCCACCACCGGGCTGACCAGGACCTCCAGCAGCCCGCCGCCGATCCCATAGACCACGACCGCCACCGCCAGCCCCCAGTAGGGGGACGGCAGCGCCGACGGGGCCACCGCCAGCAGCATCAGCCCGGCCACGCTGAACACGTGCGCCAGCACCAGCGGCACCCGGTAGCCCGTCCGGTCCACCACCTTGACCGCGATCAGGTCGGTGACGAGCTGGGTGGCGAAGTTGAGCAGGACCAGGCGGCCCAGCATCTCGTACGGCACCTGGTAGCGCGTCTGGAAGACGATGAACAGCAGTGGCGCCAGGTTGTTGACGATGGCCTGCGTGATGTACCCGGCGTAGCAGGCGCGCCGGGTGTGCTCGAAGGTGGTCAGCCGAGGGTCTCCCACCAGCCGTCGACGGCCGGGGCGCCGTCGGTGTCCACGGCCTCGCCGGGACGCGGCACCACGATCTTGACGTCGCGGGCCTTCGCCTCGCGCCACAGCCGCTGCACCGGCTCCGCCCACGGGTGCAGCGCGAGCGTGAAGGTCGCCCAGTGCACCGGCAACAGCAGCCTGCCGCCCAGGTCGAGGTGGGCGTTGACCGCCTCTTCTGGGTTCATGTGGATGTCGGGCCAGGCCGGGCTGTAGGCGCCGATCGGCATCAGCGTCAGGTCGAACGGGCCGTGCGCCGACCCGATGCCCTGATAGCCCTCGAAGTAGCCGGAGTCGCCCGCGTAGAAGACCCGCTTGCTCGCCCCGGCGACGACCCACGAGCCCCACAGCGTGTCGTTGCGGGTGAACATGCGGCCGGAGAAGTGACGGGCGGCCGTCGCGACGAAGCGCAGCCCGGCGACCTCGGCCTCCTCGTTCCAGTCGAGCTCGATGATCCGGTAGGCGGGCACGCCCCACCGTTCCAGGTGGGCGCCGATGCCCAGGGGCACCAGGAACGGAGCCTTCTGCGTCGCGGTGAGCGAGCGCACGGTCGCCATGTCGAGGTGGTCATAGTGGTCGTGCGAGATCGCGATGGCGTCGATCGGCGGCAACGCGTTGAGCTGGACGGGCAGCGGATGGTGCCGCTTCGGCCCGACGAGCTGTGACGGTGACGGCCGCCTGCTCCACACCGGGTCGAACAGCACCCGGCGGCCCTCGATCTCGACCAGCGTGGACGCGTGGCCGTACCAGATCACGTTCAGGCCGGTCGGCGACGGGTCGCCCGTCGGCGGGACGCGCAGCGGGATGGGGCCGCCCGGTCTGCGCTGGTCCCTGTCCTTGGCCAGCTCGCGCAGCAGGCCCGCGGGCGGCGTGGTCATCAGGGTGGTGGACTCCGGCATCGGGTTGTAGAAGGTGCCGTCCTTAAACTGCGGCGAGCGCCGCATCCTGGCCACCCGGTCCGGTCCCGAGGTCAAAGGCCGCACGCCCAGCTCAGCGGGTACGTCGCGGAGGGCCCAGCCCGCCGCGGCCAAGGCCGCCCCGCCTACGAGGATCCGTCGTGCCGTCCGCATTCCCGCCATCGCTCACACTCCCCTGAAAGTCGGTCCACCCACCTCAACTGATCGCCACATCTCCGATGTTCCCGATTTGGACGATATATCGCGATAGATTCAGATAGTTTTGATCGCCCCGCCATCCATGACGTAGTCGGCGCCGTTGACGCTCGCGGCATGCGGCGAGGCCAGATACGTCACCAAGGTGGCGATCTCTTCCGGTGCGACGAACTTACCCGTCGTCATCCCCACGCTCGACGGCAGGCCAGCCAGGAGCTGGTGGTGCTCCAGGCCCATCTTGGCCGCGAGCGCCGCGCCGTAGCCGTTGGGGTCCTCCCACATCGAGGTGAGCGACGGGCCGGGGGAGATGGTGTTGACCCGCACCCCCTGAGGCCCGAACTCCTCGGCCAGCGCCTTGCCGAACGCGGTCAGCGCGGCCTTGGCCGTGGTGTAGGTGATCGGACCGGCGTGCGGCATGCGGGCGCCGTTGGAGGAGATGTTGACCACGGCTCCGCCCCGGCGCAGCAGGCTGGGCAGGGCCGCTCTGGTGGCGCGGACCGCGCTGAGGAAGTTGAGCTCGTGGGTTTGGTGCCAATGCTCCTCGGTGAAGCCCAGGAACCCGTCGAGCTGTCCCTCGCCGCCGTCGCCGCCGCCCACATTGTTGACCAGCAGGTCGAGCTCGCCCAACTCGGCCAGGGCGGCGCCGATCAGCTCGGCCGGGCCCTCGGCGGCGGACAGGTCGACGGCGACCGCCGTCGCGCCGGTCTCCTTCAGCTCGGGCGAGATCGTCCGTGAACCGGCCACGACCCGCATCCCCTCCGCCCGCAGCGCGGCGACGATGGCGAGGCCGAGGCCCCGGCTGGCGCCGGTGACGACGGCGGTCTTGCCGGTGAGGTTCATGTCCATGGCGGGGTGCCCTTCTGCAAGTGCGTCGTTGGTGATGCCAGGAACGTAGCACTTGCAACAATGGTGACGCAACTCTGGAGTGTATGGTCGCACTGTGGAAGCGATTCAGCAGGGACGGGCACTCCGTTCGGACGCCGAACGGACCGTGCGCACGATCCTCGAGGCGGCCGAGCGTGTGCTCAGCAAGAATCCGTCGGCCAGCATGGAGCAGATCGCCGAGGCGGCCGGGGTCGCCCGTACGACCGTGCACCGGCGTTTCGCCTCCCGCGATGCGCTGGTCAGCGCGATGGAGGGGTGGGCTGCCCGGCAGTTCGCGGCGGCCGTCGATTCCGCCAGCTCTGAGACCATGCCGCCGCTGGTCGCGCTCTACCAGGTCACGGCCAGCGTGCTGCGGGTGAAGATCGACTGGGGGTTCACCATGAGCCGCGCGTCGGCGGATCCCGCGGTGGCCCAGGTGCACTCAGCGGTCGAGGAGAAGTGCGACCGGCTGTTCCGCAAGGCGCAGGCCACCGGCCTGCTGCGGGCCGACGTGGATGTGGCATGGGTCAGGCGCGTCTACTACGCGCTGATCCACGAGGCCGCGCAGAGCCAGGGCGACGACGCCGACGCCCTGGCGACGCTCCTGGTCGACACCCTGCTCCGCGGCGTCGGCACCGACCGCGGCCTGAGTTAGACGGCCGGAGCGCTCACGCGCCTGCGGCTACTGGCCGTCGGCCATCGGGCTCCGGCCATCGGGCTCTGGACACCTGGCTCCGGCCGTCGGCCATCGGGCTCTGGACACCTGGCTTCGGCAGTCGGCCACCGGGCTCCGGCCGTCGGAGAGCGGAGAGCGGAGAGCGGAGAGCGAGTCTGCAGGCGGCCGAGATCAGAGACCGAGTATGCCGGCGGCTGACCCGATAGCGCCCGCCGCAGCCCGCGATGTTCCCCGGGCAGGCGCCGTACAGCCCGGCGGCCGACCCGATAGCTCCCGTTAGGCGTCCTTTCCGGTGCCGAGGGGTCGGAAGTCGCGGGGTGACCAGATCGCGTGCGAGACCGCCTCGGGATCGGCCACGTCCGACGGCTCCACGTCGAACAAGTGCGTGATCCCGGTCCCGGCCTCGTAGCGCGGCCAGCCCGGATCGCCCGTGGCGGCGAAGCGCGTCCAGGCCGTACGGAACTGCTCCGACAGGCCCTCCAGATCCGGCGAGTCTCCGGCCATCATCGTCGCGATCGGCCCCGACGTCGAACCGAACGTGAGCGGCACGTCCAGTCCGTGGCAGGCCCCCAGCGTCGGGTCGGGGGCCCAGGTCAGCTCATAGGCGTACGTCGGCCCGGAGTGCGCGTCGGCCAGCAGCACGCTGGGCATCCTGAAGATCCAGTCCGACATCAGCCGGACGTACAGCTCCTCGTCCGTCACCCCCGGCAGCCCGGCCCGGTAGGCGGCGTCGGCCCCGCCGGGGGCGAGCGCCTTCAGCGCGCCCTCCAGATCCCACTCCCCGTTCATCGCGTGGAACGTCCGGTATTCGTCCCTGTTGAAGCCCACGATCAGCTCGACGTCGCGGCTCGCCCCGCCCGCCGGCACCTCCCACGGCGTCCCGGGCAGCACCTCCCCGTCGACCACCGGTGCGAACGGCATCGCCGAATACGCCATCGCCCCCCAAAGCTCGGCATTGCCGCCGATCTCCTCGCTCGCGACCGCGCTCGCCGCCGCCGTAAGCTCCTCGGGCGTCTTGTCGTACGGCGAGCCGCCCCCGAGCCTGCGCATGATCGACTCGGTGACGCGGGCCGCGTACTCGGGGGAGAAGAACATCCCCGGTACGCTCTGCGCGATCCCCCGCCTGAACAGCCCCTCGGCCTGCGGCATCGCCAGCAGCGCCGCCACCGATCCGCCACCCGCCGACTCGCCGAAGATCGTGACGTTGTCCGGGTCACCGCCGAACACCGCGATGTTCTCCCGCACCCATCGCAGCGCCGCCACCTGGTCGAGCAGCGCCCGGTTCGGCGGGGCGCCGTCGACGTGGCCGAAGCCCTCCATGCCGACCCGGTAGTTGAACGTGACGACCACCACGCCGTCTCGGGCCAGCCGCGCCCCGTCGTAGTCGGGCCAGTCGGCCGAGCCCAGCCAGTAGGCGCCGCCGTAGATCCACACCATCACCGGAAGCCCGGAACCGCCGGGCTCGGGCGTCCAGACGTTGACGGTGAGGATGTCCAGCCCGTCGGCCGAGCTCCACGGCGCCTGCCCGGGGAACATCGCGGGCTGCGGCGGGCGCGGGCCGTACGAGGTGGCCTCGAAGGTGCCGTCCCACGGGTCCGGGGGCACCGGCGCGGCGAACCGATACTCGCCGAACGGGCTCTTCGCGAACGGGATGCCCTTGAAGACCGCGACACCGTCGTCATCGAGACCGCTGATCTCGCCGGACGAGATCGTCGTCATATTGCCCTCCATTGCGATTGATCTTCAGCGCTGTCTGGCGAGGAACCCCGGGCATTTACCACGCTGTTGGCCCGATTCGGTTCATGCGGCCATCCCAAGAGTCGTTCCAGGTGCGACTTGCGGGTGCCACGAATGGGGGTGCCGGTTCACCACGCGTCCAGCCGGATCATATTGAGCGCGGTGGCGGTGACGCCGGTGCTGGGCGGTGGGTGACAAGGCCAAGGAGCGGCCCCATGCATGGCCGTCGGCGCGGGTACGGGCAGCCATCGGGGAAGGTCGCCCATGGGTTTCCTCGGAGACTTCACGAACAGGCTGGGGACGTAAGGACATAACGAATCTCCCCCGTGTTCTCTGCGGCCCAGGTTCCCCCAGCCTCCCCCGCGAACCCAGGGATCATCAACCGGAATCGGCCGGCAGAGTCGTCGCCGGCCGGAGCTTCTCGGGTTGCGTACCGCCCAGATGTGCTCGATCCGGGCGGGGCGTGGATGCGGCGGCGGGCCGAGGAGGCCGGCGGGCGACAGGCCACCGGGGTACGGCCGACGATCTCCGCCACTTCGGCGAAGGAGCAGCGAAGACATCGTGCAGGATGAACGCGACCCGCCGGGGGACTGGGTGGCCTCATGCTGCTGTCAGGACATGTCGTACCAGCGGGCGTATGTCTCCTGTACGACATCCCCAGCCTCGCCCAGGGAGCCCAGGAGCTGGAACGAATGGCCGGCGAGATCGATAGGCAGGGTGGCTACTGCGTCCCCGCGGCGTAGCGCCACGCCGTGCGGACCCTCCGGAGGAGGGTCCGCGAATGACGAATGACGAATGACGAATGACGAATGACGAACGACGAACGACGAACGACGAACGACGCCGGTCCCGGCCAGGCCCGATCTCGAGGGCGACGTAATCAGAACTCGGTCAGGAGGACTCGGTCAGTAGAACTCAACCGTGTCGACGACGTTCACGAGCGGATGCCCGTCGAGCAGCCGAGTGGCATTGTCGGCGAACAGCTCGACGACGGCCGCCTCCTCGTCGACCGCGAGGGCCGCGGTATGCGGACTGATCAAGACGTTGGGCAACGCCCAGAGCGGGCTCGTGCGGGGCAACGGCTCGACGTCGAACACATCGAGTGCCGCGAAACCGATCCGCCCGTCCTCCAGCGCCGCGATAAGAGCTGATTCATCGACCACACTGCCGCGGCCCACATTAATGAACGTGACACCGCGTTTAACCCGTGCGAGCAGTCGTTCGTCGACGATCCGCTCCGTGAGATTCGTGCCGGGTAGCGCGCACACGATCGCATCCATATCGCCGATGACATCAATCACCTCGTCGAGGCTGACAAACCGGTCGACATCCGGGTGTTTGGCGTCGGCATGGCGCGAGGTCGCCGTAACACTCATTCCGAGCGCCGAGAGAGAGCGGGCAACGGCCTTGCCGATTCCGCCGAAGCCGAGGATCAACGCCTTTTGCGTGGAGATTTGCCGCGACATCCACCGGTCGCCCCAGTGGTGCCGGCTTTTCAGCCGCAGCAGCCGGGGAAGGTCTTTGGCGCCACAAAGGATACCCAGCACCACGAATTCGGAAAGCGGCGATCCATGTACACCGGCGGAGGTGGTGAAGATAACTCTTTCGAGGTGCGACGGGCTCAGCCCGGCTCTCCCGACCTGCTGACCGCCGCCGGCGGACGTCGCATGCACCCAGCGAAGACGCGGATTCGCATGCACCGTCCGGGAAAGTGCCGCAGGATCGACGTCGGGGATCCCGAGCAGCGCGTCGGCCGTATTGAGGAGGGCTTCGAATTCCGCTTGCTGCTCAGGGGTCCGCCGAAATCCGGGGTCGCCGGAGAAGTCCGCCCTGTGACGTATCGGCGGAAGCAACGAGGGATCATTCAGCAGGGTCACGCGCGGTTCGCGTTCTATGATGCGCTGATAGGACTCCTCATGAAGGGGGTTGGCGACAGCTACCCGAAGGCGTTTCTGGCCGGGCAAAAGTGGTTCCTCGGTCGGCTTGTCATGACCATTCATTCGCAGCTCAGCCCTCGACAAAGAGCCGTTGAGCACGTTTCCACGCTTCGACGGAAGTCTCCATGTGAACCTTCATCGCGTGGTGCGCCTTCTCGGGGTCGCGCTGTTCGATCGCCCGCAAAATCTCCGTATGCTCCTTCAGCGCAAGTGAGATCGCGCCAGGAAGATGATCGGTCAACTGGCGCGCGTTCAAAAGAAGGTCCCCCACACCCTCGAGCACGTTGCGGAACGCCACGTTGTGACTCGCGACCGCCAGCGTCGCGTGGAAGGCGACGTCGGCACGGTAGGCGCCATGGCCGTCCCGGTGAGCGCGTTCGTAGTCCTCGAGCGCGAGGGTGATCGCTTCGAGGTCGGCGGGTGTCGCCTCGGTTGCCGCGCGCTTGGCGATCTCGGTTTCCAACACGCGTCGCAGTTCGTAGATGTCCCCAACGGCCTCGCCGGCCAGCAATGCCGAGATGGCCGTCGCCTCAACCGCCTCGTCGATCGGCACGGAGGTCACCCTCGCTCCAACGCGCGGGCGGACGTCGAGGTAACCCATGGTGACCAGCGACTGGACCGCCTCTCGGACGGTGTTGCGTCCAACCCCGTAGGCCTCCATGAGTTCCTTCTCGCCGGGGACCTTCGAGCCCGGCGGAAGCTGGCCGCTCTTGATCTTGAACAGCAGGTCGTCGGCGATCGAGGCCGACAGGTTCCTCCTGGTCGCCTTGACACGAGGTTCGATCATCTGATCTACTCCATTCATCCTACAAATAGGATCAATCGGATTCTAGCGATAATCCGGTTCAGCGGCAAATCCCCGGCCTACTCGCTTTGTGGCGTTATGACGCTTTGTGGCGTTACGACGACATAACCCCCAGAAGCAACCAGAGAAAGCGGCAATGATGTTGACAGGTGAACGACGTCTGCTCCGTGCCGTCACGGTGATCGGAGCAGTCTCCACGCTGGCCGTAGCGCTCACAGCGTGTTCCGCCCCTCAGGAGTCGGGCGCCACGAGTGCGCCACTCGATCCCGCCCTGGCCAAGTCGGCGAAGGGGAATATTGCGGTTTGCGGGCCGACGGACTCGTCCGGTGTTTGGAAGGCGACGATGGCGGCCTTCAATAAGGCGCACCCGGAGTCGTCAGCCAATTACACGGAGCTGGGGGCGGCGGCCGACGACCAGCTTCAGCAGATTACTCAGCGAATGCAGACGAAGTCGACCCAGTGCGATGTTTTCCGGCTGGATGTGGTGTGGACGGCGCAGCTGGCCGCTCAGGGGTGGCTCGCGGACACGAGTAAAGTCATCGCGTCCAAGCTGGACAAGCTCATCCCCTCCACTGCCGGCACCCTGCTCTACAAGGGCAAATACTGGGGCGTCCCGTTCTACTCGAACACGGGTCTGCTCTACTACCGCACCGACAAGACGCAGGCTCCGCAAACCTGGCAGCAGCTCTACTCCTACGGTGAGAAGGACCCCAAGAAGGGATTCCTCTACCAGGCCTCGCAAAGCGAGTCGCTCACCATCAGTTTCCTCGAGCAGCTCTACAGCGCGGGTGGCGAGGTGCTGAACGACAAGGGCGAGGTCGCCATCAACTCGCCGAAGACGGTCGAGGTGCTGACCTTCATGCAGAACGGCATCAGTAAAGGTGCCGCGCCGAAGACCGTGTTGACGTATGACGAGGACGCCACCCGCCTCGCGTTCGAGGCCGGCGCCGGCGCGACGATGCGCAATTACCCGTACGCCTACGCCGCCGGTCAGAAGTCGGCCATCGCCGGCAAGTTCGCCGTGACGCCGCTCCCCGGCTGGCAGACGCCAGGCAGCGGCGTCGGCGTGCTCGGTGGCAGCAACGTCGCCGTCAGCACGTTCTCCAAGAACCAGGCGGGCGCCCTCGCGATGATCGACTTCATGACCAGTGACCAGTGGCAGGAGCAGATCGCGATCAGCAACTCGCTCGCTCCCGCCGTCGCGGCGGCCTACACCTCCGAGCCGGTCAAGAAGGCCCTGCCGTTCTCGCAGGAGTTGCTGAAAGCGCTGACGAGTGCGAAGTCCCGGCCGGTGTCACCGGTCTACCCGCAGATCTCGCAGGCGATCTACCAGAACGTGGGGAAGGTGCTCTCCGGAGAGCTGACTCCGCAGGCGGCGGCACCGCAGATGGCGGACAAGATCGCCAGTGCCCTGAAGACGTTCTGACAGCGATGCGGTTTCTCCGATCCTCGAGGCGCCTCCCGGTGTCAGATGAGAGGCGCCTCGCAGGGCGGATGGTCGCGCCCGCCCTGATCCTCATGGCCGGCGTCGCGGGCTATCCCGTGCTCTACGCCATCTGGCTTTCGCTGCACCAGTACAGTGTCATCACCCCTGGGCTCTCACGGTTCGTCGGCCTGGGCAACTACATCGAGCAGCTCACCTCGCACGCGTGGTGGGCGGCTGTGGGCAACACCTTCGTCTTCACCTTGATCTCGGTCCCGCTCGAGCTGCTCGTGGGGATCGGGATGGCGCTCCTGCTGAACATCGCCTTCCGGTTCAGGCCGCTGCTGCGCAGTATCGTGCTGCTCCCGTACGCGATCCTGACCGTCGTGAGCGCCATCACGTGGCGGACCATCTTCGACCCGGACCTGGGTCTCGTCTCCACCATGCTCGGTGCCCTCGGTCTCACCGACACCGGCGTGGTCTGGCTGGGTCAGAGCGGATACGCGATGACGGTAGTGATCTTGGCGGATGTCTGGAAGACCGCGCCCTTCGTCGCGCTCCTCGTCCTCGCCGGACTCCAGGTCATTCCGGCCGAGTTGCGCGAGGCCTCGCAGATCGATGGCGCCGGTGCTTTGCGGCACTTCTGGAACATCACCCTGCCCCTGCTCTGGCCCGCGATCGCGCTGGCGATGATCTTCCGGACCCTCGACGCTCTGCGTGTCTTCGACCTTCCGTTCGTTCTGACGCGTGGCGCGTACGGCACGGAGACGATGTCCGTCCTGGCCTACCAGACCTTGCGTGGCAACCAGTTGATCGGTGAAGGATCCGCGGTGTCGATCCTCACCTTCGCGTTCGTCATGCTCGTGTCCTTCCTCTACATCCGCTTCGTCGGCGGCAATATCCGATCGGTCGTCAAGGGAGGTTCGCGATGACCAACGCGATCACTGGCCGGCAGCCGTCAACCCGGCGGCGGCCCCGACGGCGCGGAGCGGAACACAATCCGCTGGTCTGGTGTGCCGTCGCCATCGTCATGATCTTCTCGCTCGTGCCGCTCTACTGGCTCATCAACACGTCGTTGAAGTCCGGGCCCGATCTCTCGACGGCGAGTCTCACCCCTCCGAGCCCTACTCTGGACAATTACCTGGCGGTCCTCGGCGACAGCCGATTTCTGGGCGCCCTGGTCAATTCCATCATCGTGGCCACGACGACGACGATCCTCGCGCTCACCGTCGCGTCGTTCGCCGCGTATCCTCTTGCGCGGCTCACGATGCGCGGAAAGTTCCTCATTCTGAGCATCGTGCTTTCCGTGACCACGTTCCCGGGCATCGCGATCGCCGCGCCGATGTTCGCCCTGTGGAATGATCTCGGGCTCTACAACACGCTCGTCGGGCTGATCATCCCGTATCTGACGTTCACGCTGCCGTTGTCGATCTACACCCTTGTGTCCTTCTTCAAAGAGATCCCCGTGGAGCTCGAGGAGGCGGCCTACATCGACGGCACGTCCCCTTTCCAGGCGTACTACAAGGTCATTCTTCCGCTCGCCGCGCCCAGCATCGCCACCGTGGGCATCCTCGCGTTCATCTTCGCCTGGAACGAGTTCCTGCTCGCGGCCACGTTGACCTACAGTCCCGCGGCTCGCACCGTCCCTGTCGCCATCGCGTTCTTCACCGGCGCGAGCGAGTACGAGCAGCCGCTCGGCACGATCAGCGCCGCGTCCGTGATCATCTCGATCCCGCTCGTCCTCCTGGTCCTGGTCTTCCAGAAGAAGATCGTGTCCGGTCTCACCGCGGGAGCGGTGAAAGGATGAGCACTCGCGACGACGTCGGGGCCGCAACGGGACAGTGGTGGCGCGAGGGGGTCTTCTACCAGGTGTACGTGCCGTCCTTCCAGGACGGCAACGGGGATGGATTCGGCGACCTGTGGGGCGTGGAGCGGCGCCTCGACTACATCGCGGAGCTCGGCGTGACCGCGATCTGGCTGAGCCCGGTCTATGCTTCACCGCTGCTGGACTTCGGTTACGACGTGTCCGGGCACACGGAGGTCGGGACGCCGTTCGGCGATCTGGCCGTCTTCGATCGGCTCGTTCGAGGGGCGCACGATCGAGGGCTACGTGTCGTACTCGACTACGTGCCGCAACACACCTCCAGCGAACATCCGTGGTTCCGTGACGCGCTGTCCAGTCGTGACAGCGCGCACCGGGACTGGTATCTCTGGCACGACCCGAAACCGGACGGCAGCCCGCCCAACAACTGGGCCTCCGCCTTCGGCGGCTCCTCCTGGACCTTCCACGAGCCGACCGGACAGTATTACTATCACGCGCATCTCCCCGAGCAGCCGAGCCTGAACTGGCGCAACCCGGACGTCCAACAGGCGATGTTCGAGGTGATGAGGTGCTGGCTCGACCGCGAGGTCGACGGGTTCCGCGTGGACGCGGTGTGGCGGCTCATCAAGGACGCGCGACTCCGCGACAACCCCATGGATGACGGCGGAGAGTCGTTCGAGATCGGTGGCGCGGCCGCCCATACGACCGTCCGGCAGGTTCAGAAGTACACCGCCGACCAACCCGAGCTCCCAGGGCTCCTCGCGCGGATGCACGCGGTCACCGAGGAGTACGACGACCGGATGCTGATGGGTGAACTCCATCTCAAACTAGAACGCGTTGCCGCTCTCGGCGGGCGAGGGCTGGACATCGCGATGAACTTCTCGCTCATCGACACCCCCTGGAACGGTATCGACCTGGCGAACCTCATCCAGCGCTACTACGCCGCGCTCCCGCCTGGCTCGCACCCCAACTGGGTGCTGAGCAACCACGACAGGTCTCGTCTCGCCAGCCGCATCGGACCGGACCGCGTCCCCGGCGCACTGGCCCTGCTGCTCACGCTCAGGGGAACGCCGACGCTCTACTACGGCGACGAACTCGGTCTACCCGACGCCCCGGTCGACGGCGGGCATGCCCGCGACTGCGCCGAACTACGCGCGCCCGGCCTCGGGCTCGGCAGGGACCCCCAGCGGATGCCCATGCCATGGCGCGCGACGCCAACGCACGCCGGATTCACGCCCGATGACGTCGAGCCATGGCTCCCCATACCGTCGTGGGCGGGACGGTTCAGCGTCGAGAGCCAGGAACTCAGCTCCCGCTCGGTTCTCCGCCTCGTCCAAGAACTCCTGACGCTCCGGCGAGAGCTGGCCGCCCTGCGCCGAGGTGGCATCACCGTGCTCTCCGCCCACCCGGACCATCTCGCCTACCTCCGCGGCGACGGAGAAGACGCGGTTCTGGTGGCGGTGAATCTTTCCGAACGTCATCAGAGGATCGCCTTCTGTGGTTCCGGGCGTGCGCTGTGGTCGTCGCACGCGACCGTCGATGAGCGAGAGCATGCGATGGGCGCGATCGACCTCGCACCCTTCGAAGCACGACTCCTCGCCATGCAGTGGCCGGTTCCGGTCACGGCATAGGAAACCGTGCCCCAGGCGGTTACCGTCGGGAACGTTCCAGCGAGGGAGGTATCCATGGATCCGGGACTGTCCGATTCGCGTGCGGTGCTCAGTAAGCTGATCGAGGTCCGGCAAGCCCTGGCCGACAGCCGGGTGGCTGTCGATCGCCAGGCCCGGACGAAGCGCCTCAAAGCCATGGCCGCGCTGCTCGTCGCCGCGTGCACCACATACGACCACGACAAAGACGCCTTCACGTTCGGCGACTTCCTCAGCCAATGGCTGGAGATCAGCCCGATCACGTCGGCGGAGCTGGCCGGTGTCGCCCTGACCGGGGAGGACGGCGACGAGCTGGGGGCCGGCTGGGAGCGCGTCTTCGGCGCCTACCTGCGCGCGCTGCTCGACAGATGGCCCGCCATGAGCCTCACCGACAACCGGGTCCGCGATCGCATACTCGCCGGACTGCGCCGCTGCGCGGTCACCGTTCGCCCCTGCGCGGACGGCGTCATCAGATTACGCGCGCTCACTCACCAGGACCTGGATCAGGACGTCGCGCTTCCCGTGCTGACGCGCCGGGTCGTGCATCTGCTGCTCGGGGGCGGCAGCGGGCCGGGGCTGACGTTGTACCGGTACGCCCTGCCGCAGTACGGGCTGCCCGCGACATACGCGAACGTGAGCGAGGTCATCAAGGGGGAGGGGTACACGACAGACCTCTCCTTCGTGCCCGCACACGAGCGCGACGCCGTCCACTACGCCATCCTGCGGACGACTCAGATGATGCTCAAGGGCGCGCCGCTGAAACTTCGGGGCGCCGTCTGGCCGCTGACCATCCCCGTCCCGGGCGGGTACGCGCGCTACGAGCTGATCACCGACCACAACGGTTGCGTGCGTGCCGAGCGGCTCGGCGACGGCGCGGATCGGCCGCTGCCCGGGTGGCTGTCCCGGGCACGTTCCGTGGACGACCGCAAGGCATTGCTCAAGCAGGCGTTCCAGCTCGGCGGCGTGGGCGATCGGCCACCGGGCGCCAAACGCGCCGAGAAGAAGTGGACCGCCACCGAACTCGGCCAGATCGCCTCCGTGCTCGACCGCATCCCGGCAGGCGACCGCGACGCGCTCACCGGCACCTCGCTCATCCGCGACTTCGCGTTGACCTCCGACCAGGTGGCCAGCTTCCACGGCGGCATGACCCACGTCGGCGAGGGCGGCGACGACCTCGACGGTCCGCCCGCCGAGCCGACACCGCACCTGCACTGCTATGACGTCATTTTTCAGGAAATGGTGCGTATGGCATGCGGCCCGCCGGGGGACAGCGGGCCCGGCGGGGACGCGACCGTCCTGCACGAGATCGGCCACGTGGTCACCATGTGCCCCCATGAGCAGGCCGTTCGGGCGCTGGCCAAGCTCCGCGACAAGCCGCGGACCGCCTACGAGCGGCTCGACATGTACCTGCGCTCCCTGTCGACCACCAACGAGTTCGTCGCCGCCTTCACCGCCTGGACCCTCGCCTACGGCGCGTACACCGACGCCAACGACACCTTCTCCGACGCGGCGCACGCCTGCTGGCAGGCCTTCAGAACGGACGTGCCCCCGAACGCCGAGACGCTTCTCAACCGCTATGCGGAGGCACAGAAGGCGGCCGTCGCCACGGCGGGGCCCACGATGACCGCAGCCCGAGACCTGGACAAACTGCTCCCCGACCAGGAGCGCAAGGTCGTCCTGGTCACCGAAGTACTGCTGGGCCGCCACACGCTCATTCCCGGGCTGGCAGCGCCTGGATTCACTCTGGCGAGGTTCGCGGCTTACGCGCGTCGAGTCGGCTTCGTGCCGTTCACCGCGTACGGGCAGAGCTCCAACAAGGAGTTCTTCGCCGAGACGTACGCCCTCTACACGACCGACCGCGAGCGACTGTGGCAGCTGAACTGGCGGATGTGCGCCTGGATGGAGGACGGTTACCCGGCTCTCGGTTCGTACGAGCCGAGAGTCCGCTGACTCTCCGTCGCGGCAATACCGAAAGGGCACACAACGGGACCGCGGGCGTGCGGGCGCCTTGCTCACGTTCGGGTACGGCCGCAGGCCGGGCGGTGTCGGGCGGGCTCAGGCGGGAGTGCGTGCGTACGGGTGGACGTCGATGGGCGGGGTCTCGCCCAGTGCGAGCGCGGCGGCGATCTCGCCGGTGAACGGCCCCGCCGTCAGGCCGTACGCGCCCAGGCCCGTCGCCACCACCACCCGCTCGGTGAGCCGCTCGATGAGCGCCGTGCCCGCCGCGTGCACCGGCCGCAGGCCCACCCGCGTCTCCACCACCCTCGCGCCGTCCAGACCGGGCGCCACCCGCAGGCCCGCCGCCAGGACCTCGTGGATCCCGCCGATGGTGACGTACGGCGAGAACCCGGCGTCCTCCACGGTCGCGCCGACCACCAGCCGCGAGCCGGGGAACCCCAGCAGGTACGGCCCGCTCCGCGGCAGCACGATCGGCCAGGAGGCGGTGTCCACGCCGTCGAGGGTGGCATGCACGATCTGCCCGCGCCTGGGGAACACCGGGATCTCCACCCCCAGCGCCCGGCACACCTCCCCGCTCCAGGCCCCGGCGGCCACGATCACCACATCGGCCTCCACCGGCACCCCGTCTCCCCGAGCCGGCGCCCTGAGCCCCTTGGCCGGTGTCTCTCCGACCGGCGCCCCCGTGCTCGGCTCCGGGCAGGGCGAGTCGGTGGTGGGGTGGAGGCGCACCGCGCCGCCGGGGGTGAGGGTCGCGGTCCCCGTACGGAGCTCGGTGCCCCGGCGGACGGCGGCGCGGAGGAGGGCGTCACGTACCGCCCGCCCGTCCACCCGAGCGGCCCCCGGCACGTGGATCGCGCTCAGACCCGCGCTGAGCGGCGGAAACAGCGCCGACGGAGCCGCCACGTCCGTGATGTCGCCCATTTCCGGTGCCTCCGGACGGCGGCGCAGCAGAAGGGCGCGCACCGGCTCCAGCTCGGCCGGGTCCTGGGCCACCAGCAGCGCCCCCACCCGGGCGTACCCGATGTCCTCGCCCAGCTCCGACACCAGCTCGGGATAGCGGCGAGCGCCCTCACGCGCCAGCGTGTACCAGGCGTCGTCGTCGGCATGATCCACCCACGGGCACACGATCCCCGCGCCCGCCTCCGTCGCCCGCCCGCTGAAGGCCCCGTCCACCACCGTCACGGACACCCCGCGCCCGCTCAACCGCCAGGCCGCGGCCGCTCCGACGATTCCGCTGCCGATCACCGCAACACGCATGACCTCATGATCGCAGCCAGGAGGAGTGCGCCCGGCCTCGGGGCGCGGCGGCCGGTCAGCCGCCGGCGGCCCAGCCGTGCGCCTTCATGAGATGGCTCGCCACGCGGGCGAAGCGACCGCCGTCGAGCACCGCCCCCTCACGCCTGATGTCGTCCTCGTCCAGGACGAAGACGCGGTCCAGCCGCAGGTAGGACGTCTTGCCGTCGCGCCCCCACACGCCGATCTCCAGCCAGTCGGGGCCGTCGTCGCCCTGGCTGGACAGCATCATGCCCAGCAGCCTGCGCCCGGTGCGGCCCACGATCAACAGCGGCCGGTCCTTGCCACGCTCCGGGTCCTCCTCGTACGGCACCCAGGCCCAGACGATCTCGCCGGGATCGGCCAGCCCGTCGAGGTCGGGGGAGTAGGACAGCGTCGCGGCCCGGTCGAGCGAGTGGATCTCCCGCACCGCGCCACGGGCGGGCCGGGGGTCCTCAGCTGAATCACGCACGCGTGGGAGCTTACGCCACCGGGCCGTCGTTGATCCAATCCTGGCCGCATGGATCAGGGGCTCAGCGCCGTGAAGAAGTCCCTCACGTCGGCCGCGAGCAGCAGAGGCGCCTGAAGCGCGGCGTAATGGCCGCCGGCGGGGAACTCCGACCAGCGCACCACGTTGTGCACGACCTCGGCGTAGCGGCGCACCGTGCTGTCGCCGGGGAAGACCGCCACGGCCGTCGGCGTCTTGCCCGGCTCGGCGGGCTGCTCCCAGGCCGAGGCGCCCTCGCGATAGAGGCGGGCGGAGGAGCCCGCCGTGTCCGTGAGCCAGTAGATCGTCACGTTGGTCAGGATGTCGTCGCGCGACAGGCCGCCGACGTCCTGGCCCCAGGAGGCGTAGGCGTCGAGGTTCCAGGCGAGCTGGCCGGTGGGCGAGTCGGCCAGGCCGTAGGCCAGGGTCTGCGGGCGGGTGCCCTGGATCATGGCGTACCCGGAGTAGTGGCGGTGCCAGCGCTCCACCCCTTTGGCCCGCTCCACCTCGGCCTCGGTCAGCCCGGTCATGTCGTCGTTGGCGAATGTCGTGAGCGCGTTCAGATGCACCCCGACGACGTGCTCCGGGTCGAGCCGGGCGACCTCGGGGGAGATCAGCGAGCCGAAGTCGCCGCCCTGGGTGCCGTACCGCGGATATCCGAGCCTGCTCATCAGCTCCGCCCAGGCGGCGGCGATCCGCCGCACGCCCCAGCCGGTCTCCGTCGTCGGCCCCGAGAAGGCGAAGCCGGGGATCGACGGGACGACCAGGTGGAAGTCGCGGCTGAGCGGTTCGATGACGCGGGTGAAGTCGGCGAACGAGCTGGGCCACCCGTGCGTCAGCAGCAGCGGCAGCGCGTCCTCGCGTGGGGAGCGGATGTGCGCGAAGTGCACGCGTTGCCCGTCGATCACGGTCGTGTACTGCGGCAGGGCGTTCAGCCTGGCCTCGTGCTCGCGCCAGGAATAGCCGTCCAGCCAGTGATCGGCCAGCTCGCGGACCGCTTCCGGCGGCACCCCGTACGACCAGCCGACCCCCTCCAGAGCGTCGGGCCAGCGAGTACGGAGCAGTCGCTCCGCCAGATCGTCCAACGCGGCCTGCGGGATATCGATGACGAATTTCTCCATGCCCCGAAGCTAGGCAGCATTGTGGCCAGGATCAGGCCACAATGGCGCACGTGTTGGACACCTCCGCAAGGCTGCTCCGTCTGCTGTCCCTGCTGCAACTGCGGCGCGACTGGCCCAGCGCCGACCTGGCCGAACGGCTCGGCGTCGCGGTCAGGACCGTACGCCGCGACGTCGAGCGGCTGCGCAGCCTCGGCTACCCGGTCCACTCCACGCCCGGCGTCTCCGGCGGCTACCGGCTGGGCGCGGGCGCCGAGCTGCCGCCGCTGCTGCTGGACGACGACGAGGCGGTGGCCGTCGCGGTGGGCCTGCGCACGGCCGCGGGCGGCACGGTGACGGGCATCGAGGAGACCTCCCTGCGCGCGCTGGCCAAGCTGGAGCAGGTGCTGCCCGCCAGGCTGCGCCACCGGGTCAACGCGCTGCAGACCCACACCGTCCCGATCACCCGCGAGGGCCCGACCGTCGCCTCCGACGTGCTGAGCGCCGTGACCGCCGCCTGCCGCGACCACGAGCAGCTCCGCTTCGACTACACCGGCCACGACGGCGCCACCGCGCAGCGCAGGGCCGAGCCGCTCACGCTGGTCAACTGGTCCCGCCGCTGGTACCTGGTCGGCTGGGACGTCGACCGGCAGGACTGGCGCATCTACCGCGCCGACCGCCTGCGCCTCCGCACGCCGAACGGTCCCCGTTTCACGCCGCGTGAGCCGCCGGGCGGCGATGTCGCGGCCTGGGTCGAGCGCCGACTGGGTCACGAGATGTGGCCGATCCAGGCTCGCGTCCTGCTGCACGCCCCGGCCGGCCAGGTCGCGAGCCGTACGTCGTCGGGCGTCGTCGAGCCGGTCGGCGACGACACCTGCGTGCTCACGTTGCGCGGCGACGACCTGCATCTGATCGCCGTGGTCGTGGCCTTCCTCGACCTCGACTTCGAGGTGCTGGAGCCGGTCGAGCTCAAGGAACGGATGCGCAGGCTCGGGCGGCGCCTCACCACCCTCTAGAATCTCGTTCTGTGACGTCAGCGTTCTTCACGCGTAAGAGGGGCGAGTTCGTGCCCGCCCCGCACGCCCGCGGCCCCTGGTCGCCCGACATGCTCCACGGCCGCCTGCTCGGCGGCCTGGCGGCCATGGCCGTCGAGCAGGAGCACGGTGAGCCGGACCTGCGGTTCGCCCGGCTCACCGTTGATCTGTTCCGCAACAGCCCGTTGCTCCCGGTCACCGTCGAGACGGCGCTGGTCAGGGACGGGCGCAGGATCCGGGTGGCCGACGTGACGATCCGCACCGACCAGGGCGTGATCGGCCGGGCCAGTGCCGTACTTCTCAGGAAGGGCGAGCAGCCGGACGGCGAGCGGAACGACACGCCCGCGTGGGACGAGCCGCCGCCGTCGGAGCCGCCGGTGACGGGCGGGGCGTGGGAGCCGCCGTTCGAGCTGTGGCGGCTGACCGACTGGAGCGAGCCGGGCCCGAACCGGGTCTGGCTGCGCGAGACCCATCCGCTCGTCGACGACGAGCCGCTCACGCCGTTCACCAGAGTGGCGCTCGCGGCTGATTTCGCCAGCCCGCTCAGCAACGCCGACACCGGCGGCCTGCACTTCATCAACGCCGACTACACGCTCACGCTCGGCCGGGTCCCCGAGGGGGAGCTGATCGGCGTGGAGGCGACCGGGCATCTCAGCCACGGTGGCGTCGCCACAGGGCAATGCACCCTGCACGACGCCACCGGGCCGATCGGCTTCTGCCTCGTGACCGCCGTGGCCAATCCGGCCACCTTCCGCAGCCGCTAAGACACGGCCGCTAAGACACGGCCGTTGAAACACGGCCGTTGAAACACGGCCGTTGAAACACAGCCGTTGAAACACAGTCGCTGAACCACGACCGTGTCTAGCACGGCCGCTGACGAGAACTACGCGGGACGCTCGGCGCGGTCGCCGGACCAGTCGGTGTGGTAGGCGCCGTCCCGGTCCACCCGCTGGTAGGTGTGCGCGCCGAAGAAGTCGCGCAGCCCCTGGATCAGCGCGGCGGGCAGCCGCTCGCGGCGCAGCCCGTCGTAGTAGGCCAGCGCCGAGGAGAAGCCCGGCGTCGGCACGCCGATCTGCACCGCGGTGGTCACCACGCGCCGCCACGACTCCTGCGCCAGGTTCACCGCCGCCGCGAACGTCGGGTCGGCCAGCAGCGTCGGCAGTGCCGGGTCGGCGTCATAGGCGGCGCGGATCCGGTCGAGGAAGCGGGCCCTGATGATGCAGCCGCCCCGCCAGATCGTGGCCATGGCGCCCAGCTCCAGGTCCCAGCCGTACTCCTTGGACGCGGCGGCCATCTGGTCGAAGCCCTGCGCGTAGGCGACGATCTTGGAGGCATACAGCGCCTGCCGTACGTCCTCGATCAGCTCGCGCCCGCCGACGCCCGACAGCTTCGGCCCCTCCAGCGACGCGGCGGCGGCCCGCTGCTCCGGGTGGCCCGACAGCGCGCGGGCGAACACCGCCTCGGCGATGCCCGTCACCGGCACGCCCAGGTCGAGCGCGCTCTGCACGGTCCAGCGGCCAGTGCCCTTCTGCTCGGCCTGGTCGACCACGATGTCGATGAACGGCTTGCCGGTGGCCACGTCCACCTGGTCGAGCACCTCGGCGGTGATCTCGATCAGGTAGGACTCCAGCTCGCCCTGGTTCCACTCGCGGAACACCTCCGCCAGCTCGGCCGGAGTGGCGCCGAGCGCCTGGCGCAGCAGGTCGTAGGACTCGGCGATGAGCTGCATGTCCGAGTACTCGATGCCGTTGTGCACCATCTTGACGAAATGTCCGGCGCCGTCGGGGCCCACGTGCACCGCGCACGGGACGCCGTCGACCTTGGCCGAGATGTCCTGCAGGATCGGGCCGAGCGCGTCCCAAGACTCCGTGGAGCCGCCGGGCATGATGCTCGGGCCGTTCAGTGCGCCCTCCTCGCCGCCGGAGATGCCGGTGCCGACGAAGTGGATCCCCTTGTCGCGCAGCGCCGCCTTGCGCCGCCGGGTGTCGGCGAAGTGCGCGTTTCCGCCGTCGACGATCATGTCGCCCGGCTCCATGAGCTCGGCGAGCTGGTCGATCACCGCGTCGGTGCCCGCGCCCGCCTTCACCATGATGATCGCCCGTCGCGGCCGCTTCAGCGAGGCCACGAAGCCCGCCAGCTCCTCCGACGGTACGAACGTGCCCTCCCCGCCGAACTCCTTGACGAGCTGCTGCGTACGGCCGGCCGAGCGATTGTGCACGGCCACCGCGTATCCGTGTCTCGCCAGGTTCCTCGCCAGGTTCCTGCCCATAACCGCAAGGCCGGTGACACCGATGTCTGCCAAGTCCATATGAAGCTCCTCTGTGGGGGATACGCATGATCCAGCGGTAGAGGTTCGGCTGGATATTCCGATTTTTTTCAGTCGCTTTGGCGTACGCCCAGCTCGTCGAGCCGATGCAGCATGTCGGCGGGATCGGAGTAGACGCGGAAGGCACCCGCGCGCTCCAGCTCTTCCCGGCCGTATCCGCCGGACAGCACCCCGATCCCGAGCGCGCCCGCGCGGCGGGCGGCGAGCAGGTCCCAGACGCTGTCACCTACCACCATCGCATGCCGCACATCCACGTTCAGCAGCGCCGCACCCGCCAGGAACAGGTCGGGGTCCGGCTTGGCCCTGCGCACCATGTCGCGGGTGACCATCGGAGTGTCCTCCGGCAGGCCCAGCATGCCCAGCGCCAGCCGGGCCGTACGCGCGTAACCGCTGGTCGCGATCGCCCACGGCACACCCCGCGAGGACAGCTCGCTCAGCAGCTCGGCGGCGCCCGGCAGCGGGCGGACGGAGTCGATCTGCTCGGTGTAGGCGTCGCCGTGGATCGTCTGCAACTCGTCGATCTGCTCGGCCGTCAGCTTCAGCCCGGTCTCGCGCAGCAGCGCGCTCACGAACAGGCCGCCGCTCATCCCGATGCGGCGGTGGATGCGCCACACCGACAGATCGATGCCCAGCCCCGACAGGGCCTGCCGCCAGGCGATGACATGCTGGTAGACGCTGTCGATCAAGGTACCGTCGAGGTCGAAGAGAAACGCCGGTGTGGGTGCGTGCGGGAACTCCGTCATGGCTCCATGACACCATGACCGGCATGAACGTCATCATCGCGGGCGGCCACGGGCAGATCGCACTGCGGCTGGAGCGGCTGCTCGGCGCCGGATCGGTGGGCCTGGTACGCAACCCCGCGCACCTCGCCGACGTCGAGGCCACCGGAGCCGCGGCCGTGCTGTGCGACCTGGAACGGGCCGGGATCGAGGAGGTGGCGGAGATTCTCCAAGGCGCCGATGCCGTCGTGTTCGCCGCGGGCGCCGGCCCCGGCAGCGGCGTCGCCCGCAAGGACACCGTCGACAAGGGCGCCTCCGTCCTGCTGGCCGACGCGGCCGAGCGGGCGGGTGTACGGCGGTTCGTGCAGATCTCCTCGATGGGCGCGGGGCGGCCGCCCAGGCCGGGCGGCGACGAGGTGTGGGCGGCCTACATCCAGGCCAAGACCGAGGCGGAGAACGACCTGCGGCGCCGTGACCTCGACTGGACGATCGTGCGCCCCGGCGGGCTGACCGACGACCCCGGCACGGGCCGGGTACGCCTGGCGCCCTCGGTACCTCGCGGCACCGTCCCGCGCGACGACGTGGCGGCCGTCGTCGCGGAGCTGCTGGCCACCGGCGCGCGCGTCCGGCAGGTGCTGGAACTCGTCTCCGGTGATGTGCCGATCGACGAGGCCGTCATGCAAGAGTGAGGAAATGACGGAATATCGCACACTTGGACGTACCGGTCTCAAGGTCAGTCCCCTCTGCCTCGGGGCGATGATGTTCGGCTGGATCGGCGAGGAGTCGGCCGACGAATCGGCCCGCATCATCGACCGTGCCCTCGACTCGGGCATCAACTTCATCGACACCGCCGACGTCTACTCGCGGGGCCAGTCGGAGGAGTTCGTCGGCCAGGCCCTCGCCAAGTCGGGCAAGCGCGACGACGTCGTCCTGGCCACCAAGTGCCACGGCGTCATGGGCGACGGCCCCAACGAGGGCGGCAACTCGCGGCGCTGGATCTTCCAGGCCGTCGAGAACAGCCTGCGCCGCCTCGGCACCGACTGGATCGATCTCTACCAGATCCACCGCCCCGACCCCGCCACCGACATCGAGGAGACGCTCGGCGCGCTCACCGACCTCGTCCGGCAGGGCAAGGTCCGCTACATCGGCAGCTCCACCTTCCCCGCGCACCGCGTGGTCGAGGCCCAGTGGGCGGCCGAGCGGCGCAACCTCGAACGTTTCGTCTGCGAACAGCCCCCGTACTCCCTGCTCGCCCGCGGCATCGAGGCCGACCTGCTGCCCACCGTCCAGAAGTACGGCATGGGCGCGATCGTCTGGAGCCCGCTGGCGGGCGGCTGGCTGAGCGGCCGCTACCGCAAGGGCCAGGAGCTGCCCGAGAGCCGCCGGGCGAGCCTGCTGCCCGCCCGCTGGGACATGGAGCTGGCGGTCAACCAGCGCAAGCTCGACGCCGTCGAACAGCTCGCCGTGCTGGCCGAGGAGGCCGGGCACACGCTCATCGAGCTGGCCCTGGCGTTCACGATCAGGCACCCGGCGGTCACCTCGGCCATCATCGGCCCGCGCACGATGGAACACCTGGAGAGCCAGCTCACCGCCACCGACGTGCGGCTCAGCGACGACGTGCTCGACAGGATCGACGCCATCGTGTCACCGGGCGTCACCGTCAACCCCGGCGACGAGGGCTGGCAGCCCCCGGAGCTGTCCGACGCGCAACTCCGCCGGCGCCCCTGACCGTCACCGGACACGCGCGGCGAGCTTCCCGCAGCCCTCCAGGGTGTGCTGGGACAGCTCGTCGCGTACGGACGGCAGGCACACCGCCGCCATGGACAGGCTCGTCACCCCCAGTCCCACCAGCACCGGAGCGAGCTGGGGGTCACCGGCGGCCTCGCCGCAGACGCCGACCGGCTTGCCGGCGGCGCGGCCCGCGTCCGCGCAGGAGGCAATGAGCTTCAACAGGGCAGGTTGCCACGGGTCCAGGAGGTCGGCCAGGCCGGGGTGCTGACGGTCGGCCGCGAAGGTGTACTGGCTGAGGTCGTTGGTGCCGATGCTGAGGAAGTCCACCTCCTCCAGCAGCCGGTCGGCCAGCAGGGCGGCGGCGGGCACCTCGACCATCGCGCCGACCCGCGTCAGGCCCCGGGCGCGGGCCCGGCGGGCGAAGCCGGCGGCCTCGGCCGGGGTGGTGACCATCGGGGCCATCACCCACGCGTCGGCACCCGTCGCGCGGGCCGCCTCCGCTATCGCGTCCAACTGCGTGTCCAGGACGTCGGGGAGTACGCGGTCCACGCGCAGACCCCGGATGCCGAGCGCCGGGTTCGGCTCCGAGGGCAGGCCGAGGAACGGCAGCGGCTTGTCCGTGCCCGCGTCGAGCGTGCGCACCACGACCAGCTCGGTCCGCGCGAACACCTCGGCGTAGGCGGCCACCTGCTCCTCGAACGACGGGGCCTGCTTGCGGTCCAGGAACAGGAACTCGGTCCTGAACAGCCCGACGCCTTCCGCGCCCGGCCGGAGGTCGGCGGCCGAGCCGATGTTGAGCAGCAGCTTGACCGGGTGGCCGTCGGCCGTCCTGCCGGGGCCGCTGCTCTTCGCCAGGCGGTCGCGCTCCTCCTGGTCGTTCCGGCGGAGCTCGGCCACGGCCTCGTCCGTCAGGCCGACGCCGATCCGGCCCGTCTTGCCGTCGACCGAGATGACCGTGCCGTCGGCCAGGGCGGTGATGCCCGCGCAGGCGACCACGGCGGGCAGGCCGCGGCCACGGGCCAGGATCGCGGTGTGGCTGGTCGGGCCGCCCTTCTCGGTCACCAGCGCCACCACGTCCGTGCCGAGGCCCGCGGTGTCGGCGGGGGAGAGGTCCTCGGCCACCAGGACGTACGGGTGGCCGGGGGCGGGGATGCCGGGCATCGGCAGGCCCAGGCAGGCGGCGATGGCGCGGTGTTTGAGGTCGTCCAGGTCGGCGGCGCGTTCGGCGAGGTAGCCGCCCAGCGCGGCCAGCGTCTCGCGGTGGTGGGTGAAGGCGGCGTCGAGGGCGTGGGGGGCGTCCAGGCCGTCGCGGACGGCGGCCTCCGCGTCCTCACGCAGCATCGGGTCGTCGGCGATCATGGCGAGCGCGTCGAGAATCTCCGCCGCCTCGCCACCGCCCGCCGACGCCGCGCCGCCACCGCCCGCTGGGGCCGCGTCGCCGCTGCTCGCGTCCCGTGCGGCGGTGGCGGCGCGTTGCCGCAGGTCCGCGGTGACCGACTCCAGCGCCTTCACCACCATCGCGGCCTCCGCGGCCGGGTCGGCGACCTGCCGGGGGCCGGGCAGTACGGGCGGCGGCGCCATGCGCAGGACCGGCCCCGCGGCCCGCCCCTGACTGACCCCCAGCCCTGCCAGCTCCGCACTCGCCGGCCGGCCGGGGTCAGCCATCGAGGGCCTCTTCCGCGTCCAGGTCCTGGGCGAGCAGGGCCACCAGCGCGTCCAGCGCCGCGTCCGCGCCCGGCGCGTCCGACTCCAGCGTCACCTCGGTGCCCTTGGTGGCGCCGAGCGACAGGACGCCCAGCATGCTGTTCGCGGGGACCGACTTCTCGCCCACCCGGATCCGCACCGGCACCCCCAGCCGCACCGCCTCCTGGACGAACAGCTTCGCGGGCCGCGCGTGCAGGCCGCTCGCCGATGCCACCGTCACCGTTCGTTGTGCCATCACAACCCCCTCAGGGCTCGATCGTGACCTTGATGGCCGCGCCCCGGCTGACGAGGTCGATCCCGTCGAGCACCTGGGAGAGCGGCAGCCGGTGGGTGATCAGGTCCGCCACCGGCACCAGACCGTCGGCGATCAGCCGGAGCGCCTCGGCGTTGTGCGCGGGGCTGGAGCCGTTCGCGCCGACGATGGTCAGCTCGCGGTAGTGCACCAGGTTCGAGTCCAGGGCGATGATCGGGGCGTCCTTGGGCAGGCCGCCGAAGAAGCTGATCCTGGCCTGCCGGGCCGCCATCCGCAGGGCCTGTTCCTGGGCCGCGCCGGACGCCGCCGCCGTGATCACCACGTCGGCGCCGCGGCCACCGGTCAGCTTGAGCACCTGGTCCACCGCGTCGGTGTCGACGACCGCGTCCGGGCGTACCAGATCCGCCGCCATCGCGAGCCGCTCGGCGTTCACGTCGACCAGGAACACCCGCGCGGCGCCGCGTGCCCGGGCCAGCCGCACGTGCAGGCAGCCGATCGGGCCCGCGCCCATGACGACCACGTCGTCGCCCGCGCCGACCCGCGCCAGCGACTGGCCGTTCAGCACGCACGCGAGCGGCTCGGCCACCGACGCCTCGGCGAACCCGACGCCGGACGGGATGGCGTTGACGCCGTCCACGGCCCGTACTTTCGCCGGGATCACCATGTACTCGGCGAAGCCGCCGTCGTAGTGGTAACCCATGGACTCCTGGTTCGGGCAGACGGTGCGGCGGCCACGGCGGCACTCCTCGCACGTGCCGCACGGGATCGCCGCGATCACCTGTACGCGTTCGCCCGTGCCGACCACCTCGCCGGCGATCTCGTGGCCCATCACCCGGGGCGGGCGGATGTGGTGGTGGCCGTGCTTGAAGATCTTCACGTCGGTGCCGCACGTCGAGCAGTTGCGTACCCGGATCTTCAGTTCGCCGGGACCGGCGACCGGCTCCGGCGCGTCCTCCACGCGGATGTCCCCTGGGGCGTGGAATCGGGCGACCTTCACGTCAGCTCCTTCATCACTTGGCCGACCTCCGTCGCCTCGCGGAGTGTTCTGGCGCGTTCGGGATCGAGCAGGATGTCGGCGAGCGCCGCCAGCAACCGCACGTGCCCGTCGTTCTTCGCGGCGATGCCGACGCAGAGGGTGACGGGCTCGCCGCCCCAGTCGACGCCGTCCGGGAAGCGCACGACGCAGATCGCGTCGTGCCGGACGACCTCCTTGGCCGCCGCGGTGCCGTGCGGGATGGCCACGCCCTCGCCGACGTACGTGGAGATCGACTGTTCGCGTTCGAGCATGGCGTCGATGTACGGCTCGGCGACCGCGCCCACGTCCACCAGGGCGCGCCCGCACCTCCTGATCGCCTCTTCCCGGTCGGCCGCGCTTTCGTGCAGGAGTACGGCGCGCGGATCGAGCAGGTCGTCACGCATCGACCGTGCCGCCGTTCTTGATGGTGGCGACCAGTTTCGTCACGGCCGGGTCGCCGAGGAAGATCTGGAACGGCACCAGCACCTTGTCCGGCGCCGAGGCCCGAGCCCTGGCGGCCAGTCCGGCGTGGCAGACCACCACGTCGGCGTCGGCCGGGATCTCGTTGACCGGGGTGTGCTCCACGGCGACGCCGGTGTTCTTGAGCTGCTTGCGTAGCTGGCTGGCGAGCATGACGCTGCTGCCCATGCCCGCGTCGCAGGCCACGATGATCTTGTGAATGTCCTTGCTGTCGATGCTGGCCATGGTTCACGCCTCCTTGGCGACGGGCTGGGCCTGGGTCTCGTGGTCGTTCGCGCCGGTTTCCTCGATGCGGTCCGCCGGGGGTTCCGGGGCGTCGGCGGCGGCCTGCGGGGTGTCCTCCGGTGGCTCCTCCTTCTCGCCGCGGCCGAAGCCGAGCAGGAGCGAGGAGGCCGCGAACGACACGGCCGTGGCGACGACGATGCCGGCGATCACGCCGAGCCAGCCGCCCTTCGGCGTCACCGCCATGTAGGCGAAGATGCTGCCCGGCGAAGGCGTCGCCACCAGTCCGGCGCCGGTGATCATGAACGTGAACACGCCGGCCGCGCCGCCCGCGATGACCCCGAGGATGAGACGCGGCTTCATCAGGACGTACGGGAAGTAGATCTCGTGGATCCCGCCGAAGAAGTGGATGATCATCGCGGCGGGCGTGCTCGGACGCAGCGGGCGCGGGCCGAACAGCAGGTACGCGATGAGCAGGCCGAGCCCTGGGCCCGGGTTCGACTCCAGCATGAACAGGATCGACTTGCCGGCCTTGACGGACTCGGCGACGCCGAGCGGCCCGAGCACGCCGTGGTTGACCGCGTTGTTCAGGAACAGCACCTTGGCCGGCTCGATCAGGACCGAGGCGATGGGCAGCAGGTTGTTGACGATGAGCCACTCGACCGCGTTGCCCGCGGCTGTGGTCACGACGCGGACGACCGGGCCGATGGCCCACATCCCCACGATGGCCATGACCGCGCCGACGATGCCCGCGGTGAAGTTGTCGACGAGCATCTCGAAGCCGGACTTGGTGCGATCCTCCGTGAACTTGTCCACATATTTCAGGATCAAGGCGGTGAGCGGGCCGATGATCATGGCGCCGAGGAACATCGGGATGTCCGACCCCACGATGACGCCCATCGCCGCGACCGCGCCCACCACCGCGCCGCGTTGCCCGTGGACCATCCGGCCGCCGGTGTAGGCGATGAGGATGGGCAGCAGCGTCTTGATGATCGGGTCGACCATCGCGCCCAGCGTCGCGTTGGGCAGCCAGCCGGTGGGGATGAACAGCGCGGTGATCAGCCCCCAGGCGATGAACGCGCCGATGTTCGGCATGATCATGCCGGCCAGGTGGCCGCCGATGCGCTGGATGGTGGCCTTGGCTCCGGTCCCGTAGACCGGGGGTGTGTAGGTTTCGGCCATTGGACGTGCTCCTTTGGGGGGATGAGCAGGTGCCGGTATGTCGAAGTCAGGTGGGGTCGGCGGGGGCTTCCAGGGGGCGGGTCAGGAGGGGTGGGCCGGTGTGGATCCCGTCGCGGCGGATGTCGGCCGGTCCCGGCATCCGGCTGCCCGGCAGGCAGACCGCCGCCGCGCCCCAGGCCAGCGCCTCCACCAGGGCCTCCTCGCCGGTCGCGCCACCGGCGAGGAAGCCCGCCAGCATGGCGTCCCCGGCCCCGACCGAGCTGCGCGGCTCCGTCACCGTGGCGTGGCCGTACCAGATGCCGTTGTCCTGGACGAGCACCGCGCCGTCGGCGCCGAGGCTGGCCAGGACCGTGCGCGCGCCCGCCGCCCGGAGCTTGCCGGCGGCCTCCACCACGTCGCCGACACAGCGGATCGGCATGCCGGTGGCGTGGGCGAGTTCGTCCAGGTTCGGCTTGACGAGGGCGGGGCCGGCGGCGAGCGCGCTGGCCAGCGCCGGGCCGCTGGTGTCGACGGCGACGTGGATGCCCGCCCCGGCGAACCGGCGGCAGAGCCTGGCGTAGACGTCGGCGGGCACCTGCGGCGGCAGGCTGCCGGAGGCCACCACCCAGTCGGCCTCGTGCGCGGCGGCCAGTACGGTGTCGGCGATCGTGTCGAGCTCGCCGGGGGACAGGGCGGTACCGGGTTCGTTGATCTTGGTGATGGTGCCGTCGGGCTCGGCCAGGGTGACGTTCGAGCGGGTCGTGCCGGTCACCGGGACCGTCACCATGTCGAGTCCTTCGAGGGTGAGCAGGCGGACGAGCTGCCTGCCCTCGTCGCCGCCGTACGGCATCACGGCCCGCGAGGCGACCGCGTTGGCGAGCAGGGCGCGGGAGACGTTCACACCCTTGCCGCCGGGGTCCAGGCGGGCGGCGGCGGCCCGGATGACCGCGCCCCGGTCGAGCGAGGCGATCTCGATCGTGCGGTCCAGGCTGGGGTTGAGCGTCAGTGTGAGGATCATGCGCGGACCACCTCCGGGCCGGCGCCGGACAGCTCGGCGGCCAGGGCGAGGTCGAGGCCCGTGTCGGTGATCACCACGTCGATCTCGCTCAGCTCGGCGAAGCTCGCGAGGTAGGTGTTGGTGAACTTGGTGTGATCGGCCAGCAGCACGCTGCGCTCCGCGGCCGTCACCATCGCCCGCTTGATCGCCGCCTCGGCCGGATCCGGCGTGGTCAGGCCCTTGGCGACCGAGCAGCCGTTCGTCGCCATGAACGCCACGTCCACGTGCAGCTGTGCCAGCGGCCGCAGCGCCCAGTCGTCCACGGTGGCCAGCGTCCGGCCGCGCAGCCGGCCGCCGAGCATGATGACGCTCAGGTTGGCGCGGGTGGCCAGCACGGTCGCCAGCGGCGGCGAGTTGACCACGACCGTGAGCTCCCGGTCGGCGGGCAGGATCTGCACCAGGCGGCCGGTGGTGCTGCCCGCGTCGATGATGACCGAGCCGTCCTCCGGAAGCTCGGCCAGGGCGGCCTTGGCGATGCGCTCCTTCTCCGCGGTCATCACCTCGTCGCGGGTGGCGAGCGCGGGCTCGAACCCCATCCGCTCCACGGGGATCGCGCCGCCGTGCACCCGGCGCAGCACGCCCGCCCGTTCCAGCACGGTCAGGTCGCGGCGGATCGTCTCGGTGGTCACGTCGAGCTCGCCGGCCAGCGACACCACGTCGACACGGCCCGCGGCCCGGGCCCTGCGAAGGATCTCCTGCTGCCGCTCCTCGGCGTACATGATGTTGATTCACCGCCGTTTCAGTGTGGTTTCATCTGTGTTTATACCCGATTCTGTTGGAACGTCAAGACTCTGGTAGTTATGTCGGATGCGAACCAAGCCCTGGGCCGCCGTCGCGGCAGCCGTACCCCTCGCAGCCGTATGCGTCGCCGGGCCCTCGGCCTCCGCCGCCTCGTCCGGCCCCCGTACGGTCACGCCCCCGGTCGTGCCGGCCGGCACCACGGCATCGTGGCTGGTCTACGACAGGAAGGCCGGGAAGTTCGTCGCCACTCGCAACGCGCACCGCAAGTTCCGCTCGGCCTCGGTCGTCAAGCTCCTGATCGCCATCGACTACCTGGAGAAGCGCAAGACCGTCCCGGCGAACGACGCCCGGCTGCTCAAGGTCATGCTGCGCTCCAGCGACGACCACGCGGCCACCACGTTCTGGAACCGTGGCGGCAAGGGCGCGATCGTCGAGCGGACGGCGCGCCGGCTCGGGCTGCCCGACACCGCGCCGCCGCCCGCGTCCAAGCCCGGGTTCTGGGGCTACACGTCACTGAGCGCGTACGACATCGTGCGTACGTACCGCTACCTGCTCGACACGGCGGCGCCCAGGGTGCGGGAGACGATCCTCGGGCACCTGCGCAACTCCACGCCGTGCGGCACCGACGGATTCGACCAGTACTTCGGCATCCCGCGCGCGGTGCCCAAGCCGTGGGCGGTCAAGCAGGGCTGGTCGGGGTTCGGCGACGTGGCGCCCACCAAGTGCGGCACCGGGGCCGCCGCGAACCCGGTCCCGCTGCGGGCCCCCGGGGCCGACCTGTCGATCAGCGGGGTCGCGTCGCGGGCCACCGGGTCCGGCGTGCCCGACTACGGCCGTCCCGTGCTGCACACCACGGGCCTGCTGGGCAAGGACGACCGGTTCATCATGGCCGTGCTCACGGCCCACCCGGCGGGAGGCACCTGGAGCTCCTCCGTCAAGCGCGTCACGCAGCTGACCCAGGGCCTCTACCGGAGCGTCTCCTGAGCTGTCTCTAGATCTTTGATGGGGCGCAAGAGACGTTGGTCATTCCGATTCGGGGAGATCGACAGGGGGGCCGAGTGGGGGGTCGGTGGCCAGGTTGAGCGCGGCGGCGAGGATGGTCAGGACCTGGCTCACGGCCTCGGGCGCGAACTCGTAGTCGCCACGCCGCCGTTGTCTGATCAGCCTGGCGCTCTGCAGCGCGCGCAGGTGGTGATAGAGCTGGCCACTCGTGGCCTGCTCGCCGTCTCCGCCAAGGGCTTCTTGGAGGTCGGCCCGGGTGCACCGGCCCTGTCGTATGAGCGCGCCGAGCAGCGCCAGCCGCGGCTGGCTGCCGAGAGACTCCAGGATGTCGGCGACCCGCGCCCAGTCGGCCGACAGCAACTCGGCGAGAGGGAGTTCCCTGGCCCAGAACCGCTCGCCGTCGGGCAACCGCACGGCTCCGACGTAGCCGACCGTCCCGGATCCGTTCTGCTTCTCCGCCTGGCGGCGCATCTCATGAATCACCCCCATGAGGGACGGCGAGTCCGGTGGTCGTCGCGGTGGGCCGGCGGTGTCGGCCAGCCCTTCCAGGCGGGCGATCCGGGCCTCGAGCTCGGCGAGTCTTTCCTCGCTCATCGCACCCTCCTACGCTTTTCCATAATTACGATATAGCGTAGAAAGTCGACTTGGGCAAGGCAACGCCATGGGGTCCACGTACGGAATCAGGGCGCCCGGAAGGTGAACATCCGCACGCCCGGCTCCAGCGGCCTGGGCGAGCCGGCGTAGCGGTGCACGCCGACGCCGTAGCGGCCGTCGCTGTCCAGGCTGACCCGCTCGAACCCGTCCTCCTCGAACCACTCGCAGATCGCCGGCACCAGATCGGGCGCGTCCCGCCCCCTGGTCCAGATCACGGTCGCGCCGGGCGTCGTGCCAGGTATTCCAGTCGCGTTCGGCCATGATCACGATCATGCTTGTCCAATGGGCGATGATTCAACAGCTTTGGGGCGGGTGCTGCGGCAGGCGGGCGGTCCCGAGATCCTCGATGTGCTGGCCGAGCGGCTCTCCGGCGCCGACCTCACCACGCTGCTGCTCGAAGTCATGCGGGTCAGGGCGCGTGGTCTGGCGCCGGCCGACGTGTTCCGCCGCTACACCAGTGATCGGTTCGTGGGGCCGTCCGTGGTGCCGTTCGAGCGCCTGCGCCGGGCCGAGGACGCGGTGCTGTCGGTCGTACCGGCCGACTTCGAGCTGGTCACGCCGGCACCCGTCGCGCCGCTCGGCGCGCACTCGGCGCTGGCCACTGTGGACCAGAACAAGGTGATCAGCACGATCAGGAACACCGAGGTCGCGGCCGACCCGACGAACGCCCTTGCCCTGGAGGCGGCCGTCCGGCGGCGCGGCTCGCCCGGCCCGGTCCGGCTGGCCGCCTTCCAGCGCGTGGTGCGGGCGCAGCACTTCGCGGGCGCGGGCGCGTACGCGCACTTCGGCCTGTTCGCGCTGGTGTCGGCCGATCGCGACACCGGGAATCTGGCGTTCGAACGCCGTCACCTGGCCGAGCACCTGCGCCTGCTGACGGACGCCGTCCGGGCCTGCGGCATCGCCGAGCCGGAGGTCCGCGTCACCGTCCTCGACCCCCGCTTCGCGCACGTGACGGCCGGGCTGGACGCGACGGACGACCCGGGACGGGAGTCCGGGCGCGGCTACTACTCGGGGCTGTGCTTCAAGATCTACGCCGACGGCGTGGAACTGGGCGACGGGGGCTTCGTCGACTGGACGGCCCGCCTGCTCGGCAACCGCAAGGAACGCCTGCTGATCAGCGCACTCGGTGTGGACCGGCTGAGCTGACGTAGGCGGCGTAGACCTTCTTCGGGACCGCCAGCCGCCACGCCTCGATGACCAGCTCACGCATCTCGTCGGCGTCGATGGCGGCCATCCGCGCGACGACCCAGTTGAACCGCATATCGGACTCGCGCGGCAACTGGAACTTGTCCGGCTCGGCCGCCACCAGGGCGGCCCGCTCCTCCTTGGGGAAGCCGAAGCCCATGAGGGTCTCGTCATGCGAGAAGGCCACGTAGACGATCGAGCCGACGCGGAACTTGACGCGGTCCCTGATGAGATGCTCCGACGAGCGCGGGAGCGTGCTCGCCAGCCGCCGCACGTCCTCCACTGTGATCACACCCCCACGGTAGTGGGTCCGTGCGCTCGCTGCCTCAGGCCGTCGGCGACCTGGAGCCGGCGTGCCAGCCACCCGATCCTTGCCCGCGACCCGGGTGAACAGGGCGATCGCGTCGGCCACCGGCAGCACGTCCAGCGACAGCGCAGGCGTGGCGTCCAGCCCGGTCAGGCTGCGCCGGCTGGTGATCAGCACGTGGCACCCCGCGCTGCCGGGCAGCAACGGTCGTATCTGGGCCTCGCTGACCGCGTTGTCCAGCACGACCAGCACCCTGCGGTCGGCCAGCAGACTGCGATGATCACCACCGCGGTCGTCTCCGCCTCGGCGGACAAAGCGGCCAGATCGCCCGCGCGCCCGACGAACACGGGTACGTCGGCGGGTAACTGCCGCGGGGGCGCGGGCCTTTCATGGTCCTTGTCCGGTACGACCTGCGCCGTCTCCGCCGCGAGGGCGTCGGCGGCCCGGGCCAGCACGGCCTGTTCCGCGCCGTCCAGTTCCAGCGCCTCCGCCAGGAGCTGGACGGAGGAGTCGCGGGGCGCGGCGCCGCGCTCCCAGCGGCGTACCGTCCGGGCATTCAGGCCGGCACGTTCGGCCAACTGCTCCTGCGTCAGCCGCGCCCGCTTCCGCCATGCCCGCAACAGCGCCCCGAACGCGGGCGCGTCCTCCGGCAGGTTCCCCTGCTCTCGACGGGGCTCTTGGGCCGCGGACGGCTCGGACGGCTCAGCCGGTTCGGCTGGCTCGGCCGGGTCTTCGCGGCCTTGCCGGCCGGCTCCGGCTCGCGAGGCGCCGGGGTGCTCTTCGTTCTGGTAGTGGCCCGTGAGCATGGCCTGGTGGAGCCGGCGCAGCTCGGCGTTGGGGCCGATGCCGAGCTCCTCCTTGAGGAGGCGGGAAACGGTGCGGTACGTCTCGAGGGCCTCGGCTTGCCGCCCGCTCCGGCAGAGGGCGGTCATCAACTGGGCCCAGAACCGCTCCCGCAAGGGATGCTCGGCGGTCAAGGCCCGCAGTTCCACGGTCAGCTCGGCGGCCTTGCCCAGCTGGGCGTCGAGGTCGATGCGGCGTTCCAGGACATGAAGGCGTTGCTCGGCGAGGGGCGGGACGTCGATCCGGTGGAACGCCTCGGATTCCACGTCGGCGCACACCGGGCCGCGCCACAGCCGCAGGGCGTCGCGGAGGAGCCGGCTTTTCAGCGTGGCCGCCTTCGCCTGGTCGGCCGCCCGCACCAACTCCTGGAATTCGAGGAGATCGAGCTGCTCGGGCCGCAGCCGGGCGACATAGCCACCCGGCTCGGTCAGGATCAACGGGCCCAGGTCCAGGCTCCGGCGCAGGCGCGCGAGGTCGGTCCGCAGGGCCCGGAGCGGCTGCTTCGGCGGCCGGTGGCCCCACAGCCGTTCGGTGAGGAGGTCGAGCGGGACGATCTGGTTGGGCCGGAGCAGGAGCGTCGCGAGCAGAGTCCGGACCTTGCCGCCCGGGACGGAGATCGTCCTCCCGTCGCGCTCCACCCGTAAGGGGCCCAGCACCGAGAACCGTACAGCGGTCACAGCACCTGTCTCCTCTGTGTCGTCAATGCGTGCGCCCGAGTGATGTCCCGCGGCGATTCGCTGCGCGCTGGACCGTATGGCGTGATCCGCGGCTGCTCGGCCGGGCCTGGGCGCGACGTGCTTCCTACTTGAGCAGGTTCAGGCACGACGAGGAGATTGTCGTCGTCTCATGGGCGACGCGGGCGGTACGCCTTCCGACGTAGCTCTCTCGGTCAGGGGAGGGCGTGTGGTCAGGCCAGCAGCAGGAAAGGAGACGTCTGTCATGACCTCGACTCTGGCCGGGCGGCCAGTGGGTATCGAGATCCTTCGAGTGAAGTGTCCAGAATCTTGGGCGTCTGGTCCGACCGTACGGGGGCGGGCGCCGTTACGGCGTCTGGTGGGCCGTTGACGAGCCCAGCCCCACGGGGCGGGACTGCTCGTACGCCGCCAGGACCTGCTTGCGGCGCTTGGCCGGCAGACGGTCGATGTAGAGGTAGCCGTCGAGGTGGTCCGTCTCGTGCTGGAGGCAGCGGGACAGCATGCCGGTGCCCTCGACGGTGACCGGCGCGCCGTCGGCGTCGAAGCCGTGCACGGTGGCGTGGTCGGGGCGGGGGAGCGGGGCGTACTGGCCCAGGACCGACAGGCAGCCCTCTTCGCCCGCGTCGAGGTGCCGTTCGCCGAGTCCGGGCAGGTCGAGCGTCGGGTTGACCACGACGCCCTTGTGCCGGTCGCCGTTCTCGTCGGGGCAGTCGTACACGAACACCCGCAGCGGCACGCCGATCTGGTTGGCGGCCAGGCCCACGCCCTCGGCCGCGTACATGCTCGCGAACATGTCGTCCACCAGCGCCGCCAGTGCCCCGTCGAACCGGGTGACCGGCTCGCAGGGTGCGTGCAGCACCGGATCTCCCACCTGAACGATCGGCCGGACCTCTCCCACGACCAGTGCCCTCTCCGGATGCGCAATGTGTCGCGACAAAGTCTACGAGTGTCAACGGCATGATCAGTACCAGATCATGCTCATATAATGAGACATATCTTCTTGCATGATGAGATTAGAGCTAATGTCGGTCTCATTGACGCGAGACGAAGGAGTTTCGATGGACGCCGTCTACACCCATGGCCATCACGAGTCCGTGCTGCGCTCCCACCGGTGGCGCACCGCCGAGAACTCGGCCGCCTACCTGCTGCCCCACCTCAAGCCGCACATGAAGCTGCTGGACGTGGGTGCCGGGCCCGGCACCATCACGGCCGACCTGGCGGGCCGGGTCGGGCACGTGACGGCGTCCGAGGTGACCGCGGAGGCGCTGGAGCTGACCAGGGCCGGAGTGGGAGCCGCGGGCAACGTGGAGTTCGCCGTCGCCGACGTGCACGCGCTGGACCATCCCGACGCCACGTTCTGCGTCGTCCACGCCCACCAGGTGCTCCAGCACGTCGGCGACCCCGTACGGGCGCTGCGTGAGATGCGGCGGGTGACCAAGCCGGGCGGACTGGTGGCGGCGCGTGACAGTGACTACGCCGCGTTCGCCTGGTACCCGCTGCTGCCGGAGCTCGACGAGTGGCTGGCGCTGTATCAGCGGATCGCGCGGAGCAACGGCGGCGAGCCGGACGCCGGGCGGCGCCTGCTGTCGTGGGCCAGGGCCGCGGGCTTCGACGACGTCACCGCCACCTCGTCCACCTGGTGTTTCGCCACGCCGGAAGACCGGGCCTGGTGGGGCGGGATGTGGGCCGACCGGATCAGGCGGTCAGCCCTGGCCGAGCAGGCGCTCGCCACGGGCGCCGCCACACAGGACGACCTGCGGCGCATCTCCGAGGGCTGGCTGAAGTGGGCCGCGGCGGACGACGGCTGGTTGTCGATCACCCACGGCGAGATCCTCTGCCGCGTGTGAGGTCTTCAGGCCGGAGGTGCGTCCCAAGGGCCGGAGGCGCGGGCTACAAGCCGGAGGTGCCGGGCTAAAGGCCGGAGGTGCGGGCCCACTGGGGATCGCGGTAGAGAACCACGTCGGCGCCGTCCAGCAGCTCGTCCGGAGCCGAGAGCATGGTGATCTCGCCTGCCGCCTGGAGTTGCAGGAGCAGGTCGCGGACCCGTGGCCCCACCGGCAGCCGGCCGGGCGGGAGGCCGAGGCCCGACCTGACCGTGTCCGCGACCTCCGACAGGTGGAACGGACCGGCGAACTCCGCCACCACACCCCGCACCAGGTTCATGGTGATCACCTGTTCGGCCTCGGCGTGGGCCAGCTCCCAGACGATCTGCTCCTTGCGGCGGCCCGTGGCCACGCAGGCCGTGCAGGAGCGCATCAGGCCGGGCGAGAGGCCGGGCAGGATGCCGGGCGCCAGGCCGGGCAGCACCGGCTGCTCGGCCGAGCCGAGGCAGGCGGTGCACTGGTTGGTCTCCGAGGCGTGCAGCTCGGCGGACATGAGGTCAGGCAGGTCGGCGTCGCAGTCACAGGAGTACGCGCCGAGCGTGCCGAGCCGCGGGGTGATCGTGTGATTCGTCATCTTGGGAGACTCTACCCGCGGGCGTCCATCAGGCCGTGCCGGCGCAGCGCCTTGCGGGCCGCCGCCACCACGCGCTCGTCCGGATGGTGGTCGATGAACACCAGCAGCACCCGTTCCGTCCAAGGATGGTCGCCGAGGGCCAGCAGGGCGATCGTGCTCGCCTGCTCGTCCTTCTCCATGCCCTGGGAGACCGACTTGATGACCTCGGCCGTCTCCCCGCCGAACTCCAGCAGCGCCGCGGCCATGTCCACGAACGCCCACGCGATCTCCTCGGGCGTCGGGGGCCGTTCCTCGCGGCCCAGCCGGGCGGCCACGACGGCGCCCAGCTTCGGCTCGCCTAGCAGCCCGTCGAGCACCCGCGTGCCCTCGTCGCCGAGTCCCGTGGCGAGCAGTTCCACGCCGACCGCCCGGCTCAGCGGGCTCGCCTCGGCGAGCGCGGCCGCGATCTCGGCCGCCGCCTCGTCCCGATCCCGATCGGCCAGCCAGCCGGCGAGCTCCTCGTCGCGTTCCGGTTCGGGGTAGGAGCGCAGGCCGTGCAGCAGCGCGCCGGCGTCCTGGCCGGCCAGCGCGCCCATGACCGGGATGTCCTGGCCGGTCGCCGTGCCGATCACCTGCCCGGCCGCCCAGAGGCCGAGCGGGGTCAGGGTGTGCGGCGGCACCTGGGATACCAGGCCGAGGTCCGTCAGGGCGGCGGGCACGTCGTCGGTCAGCGGGCCGCCGCCCAGGAAGAGGCGTACCACCTCCATGAACAGCGCCTCGTCGGTGCCCAGCGTGAGGCGGCAGTCCTCCGCCCATACCTGGAGCACCTTGTCGTCGGAACCGTCCCGCAGGACCTCTACCGTGTCCGGCGGGAACGCCGCGTCGGCGGCTTCACCGGCCAGCAGGCCGGTCGCCAGGGGAGCCTCTCGTACGGCCGCCACCAGTTCGCCGTCGGACGGCAGCCGGATGGGAGGCTGGAGCGGAAGCGTGTCTTCTTCGTTGGAGCCCACGTCCTTATCCTGTCGGAACTCGCACCACATTTGCGATAAAGTCCCACCGACCGCGAAAAGTCCGGAAGAAGGGAGGCGTTGAGATGGTCCGCGTTTTCCGGGCGCTCCACGCGTCCGCTTCAACTCTTCGGAGGAACCGTGCTTTTCCGCTCCACGGTCGAGACTGACCTCGACCTGCTGCTCGACTGCGCCGTCGACGAGCCCATCAGCTGGGCCGACCCCGACCGGCTGCTCCCCTTCCTCAAGAACGGCCAGTACCACCACGACCGCATCTGGGTCGCCGAACAGGACGGCCAGATCCTCGCCCGCGCCGTCTGGTGGGGCTTCCCCGACGGCGACCGCCCACTCGCGCTCGACTGCCTTTGGGTCCACCCGTCGGTGCCCGACCGTGTGGGACTGGCCGCCGAACTGCTGCGGCACGCCCACGAGAAGTACGGCGACGCGCCCGCCTATCACGTGTTCGTGGTGAACGGCTGGCGGGACGACCCGGACATCACCGCCGCCATCGCCTGGCGGTGGCAGGCCGGGGCGGGAGCCGGACTGACCGACGAGCTCGAACGGCTCCGGTATGAATGGACCCGCGGCACGCCGGTACCGGCGGCTTCGGGCCGGCTGGTGTTCCGGGCGGAGGCCGACGACGAGGCGTTCGTCGAGGCGTTCTGCCGCGTGGCGGTCGGCACGCTCGACCACCAAACCCAGCAGGCCCTGGCCACGACCAGCCCCGAGGCGCAGGCCCGCGAGGACATAGCCGACTACCGGAGCATGCCGGGCGAGCGGGACTGGTGGCGCCTGGCGTACACGCCGGACGGCGACCTCGCCGGCGTGGCGCTGCCGTCGGCCAACGGCGGCGGGCCTGTCGTCGGCTATCTCGGCGTGGTGCCCGAGCACCGCGGCCACGGCTACGCCGACGACCTGCTCGGTGAGATCACCCGGACGCACGCCGAACGCGGCGCCGACCGGATCGTCGCCGACACTGACGCCGGGAACGTCCCGATGGCCAGGGCCTTCGAGCGGGCCGGCTACCGGAACTTCGCCGTCAGACTCGTCCTGTCGGCGCCGCCCGCGAACGCCTGACCCCGGTCCGGTGTCCCGCTCACACGGTGGCGAGGCGGGCCCGGACCACCAGGTCGTGCATGGCGTCCCTGACCGTGGCGGCCTCCGGCAGCGGTGAGGAGTCCCTGGCCGCCTCCAGCGAGGCGGTCAGGGAGGCCACGTCGTCGCCCGTCGCGTCGATCGCGGGCGCGCGGCCGTGTTCGGCGTCCCGCTTGGCGGCCACCAGGTCCGGCACGTACGCCGGGACGTACCCGAACAGGTGCGTCAGATCGGCGTCCAGCTCCCCGGTGCGTATCAGGTGGATACCGGTTGCCAGGACACGGAAGGTGTAGAGCAGCGGCTTGAGCTCCCCGTTCTTCTCGAACAGCCGCCACTGCGTGCGCGCGAACCCCAGATAGTGATGGGCGTGGTGCCGCGTCAGGCAGCCGGGCGCGAGCGCCGTCAGCTCCTCGTGCAGCTCGGAGGAGGACACGACCAAGGGGGACAGGAGCTGCTCCAGGACGTAGCCGTTGCGGTTCAGCAGCAGCCCGCAGAACTTGGCCAGGTCGTGCGTGACCAGGTCCACTTCGACGCCGTCGCGCGTCCAGGTCCGGTCCAGGGTCGCCGGGCCGGTGCGCAGGCCGACGATCTCACGCAGCGGCAGCACATGCACGCCCCGCAGGTCCACGTCCGAGTCGGCCGAGGGGAAGCCGTAGAGGTGCGCGCCGCTCACCGTGGCGAACACCAGGGGGTACGGCTGCTCGCCGGGGATCTCCGGCAGCCAGGCAGGAAGGTTCACTGTAGATGGGCCCTCCGTACGGCCACGAGGTACTTCTCGACGGACTCCCGGTCCGGCGCCGCCGGCAGGACGCTCGGCGCCTCGGCCAGGTCGGTGGTCAGCTCGGCCCGCCAGGCGGCCACCTCGGCCCACGCCACCTCGCCCCGCTTGATCGCCAGCAGCCGGTCGCGGTAGGCGCCCATCTGGACCAGGGGCTCGCCGTGGCGTACCAGATGCAGGCCGCTCAGCAGCAGCCTGATCATGTGCATCGCCTGCTTCCACTTCGGCGCGACCGGGTCGAGGCGGCGGAACTGGGCGTCGGCGTAACCGATGAACGTCTGGTGCGCCCGCTGGGACAGGAACGCCCCGCGCAGGTCGCGCAGCCGCTCGCCCTCCGGCGCGAGCACCTCCGTGAGGGGAGACCACAGGCACTCCAGGACCGTGGGGTTCGCGTCGAGGGCGAGGCCGCAGAACCGCTCGACCTCCCACGAGAACTGCTCCGGCAGTGGCCCGTCGCGGTGCGTCACCGGCTTGGTCAGCCGCCAGAACTCCTCCGTCGGCGCCACGAACACGCCGCGCCGGTCGGTGTCGGAGTCGTCGGTGTCCAGACCGTAGGCCCGCGACCCCACCACCACCGAAAGGATCAGATCATCGCTCACGCGGACACTTTCCCAGGATCGGGGGACAGTTCGCTCAGCAGGTAGGCCGCCCCGAGCAGCCGCACATCGCCGAGGCCGTCCGGGTGCAGCGCGTACGTCGCGCAGCCGCTGGGCAGGGGCAGGTCGCCGTGGATGAGCAGGGCGAGCTCCACCCCGTCGAACGACGCGGGCCGCGCGACGGCGGGGGCGTCGGCGCGGGCGATCAGGCGGTCGGCGAACGCGGCCGCGTCCTCGCCCGGCCGCCGCTCGTAGCGGACCAGCGAGCCGTCGTGGCGCCGCACCAGCACCTCGGCCGCTCGCGCGGCGGCGTGCCAGCAGCCCACCTCCCACAGCGTCACCCGGTGCGTGAACGCCTGCTCGAGCGCCGCGCCCAGCAGGCTCAGCTCGCCGGCGCTGTCGGCCACGCGGTGCCCGTAGCCGGCGGCGGACAGGTTGAAGTCCGCCCACCGCATCGTCCGCGTCCACAGGTCGGCCACCAGCGGGACCAGGATCTTGGCCTGCCCCGTCAGGTCGAAGCGCTGCCGCACGGCCAGCGGGTCGAACAGCCCCTCCGGCTGCTCCATGAACCCGGCGAACCCGCGTGCCAGCTCCTCGAACGGCACGTCGTTGTAGCTGAACACGATCGGCACCAGGTAGCGGCCGCGCAACGCCCGCACGTGCACGTCGATGAACTCCGAGGCCCCCAGCGGCTCGGGCGCCGACGTCAGGTCGCCGGAGTGCGTGACGGCCTTGCCCAGCCGCAGGTGCGTGTAGTCGCACAGCCCGACGAACTCCCAGCGCTCGTCGAAGACCGCCACGGACAGGTCGAGGTCCACCCGGGTGCCCTTCGGCTGGGCCCAGTGGAGGAAGAACCGGAGCCGGTCGCCGCGGGGGATGGGCTGAGTGCTGCCGCGCGGCAGCCGGACCAGTGCCTTGACCGCCGTCCGCTCGGACGTCGGCGCGATCAGGTCGGCCAGTCCTTCGTCCAGCAGCACCCGGCGCAGCGGAGAGAGCTCGCCGGTACGGCGCAGCAGCTCGGCGGCCAGCGTCCGCTCGGCCGTCAGCACGACCTCGTCCGGCAGGGGCGGCCGGTCGTCGGGCCGGGTGTGGAAGCGCGCCGTGCCACCGCGCGGCAGGAACAGCCGCAGCCCGCCGGGCGGCGTGCGCAGCTGCCCCAGCGTGGCGATGAGCACGCCGGGCGCGACCTGCGCCGCCACCCGCGCCAACCCGCCCGCCTCGATCGGGGCGCCGACGGGCACCCTGGTCGCCGGCAGGTCCGGGTCGGCGGATGCCAAGGTCTCCAGGTCGGCGGGGACCAAGGTCTCCAGCAGGTCCGGGGAGAGGCGGAGCAGGTGCGACAGCCGCCGCATCAGGTCGCCGGGCCGGTGGGCCAGCAGGTCGACCGCGTCGGAGTGGCGGCCGTCGGTCAGGGCCGTCTCCACACGGCCGGCGAACGACGTCGCCCGCACCAGCCCGTCACGCACCCGCAGCTCCGGCCGACGCGCGGCCCGATCCAGCAGGGTCCGGCCGAACGCCGTCTCCGGGTCGAGCCGGGTGCCGCGCAGCGCGGCGAACGCCAGCGCGGCGTTCGGGTAGCGGGCGTGGTGCTCGTGGGGGTGCAGCACCTCGGCCATGCGCTTCCACTGCTCGCCGTAGCGGAACAGGTCCTCGATCGCGTACGGCATGGCGTCCAGGCACGACAGCAGCATCCGGCGGACGGCGCGCGGCAGCGACAGGCGGCGCCGCGGGCGGATCCGCAGCCCGGGGTCGGCGTCCATCAGCACGTACAGCAGGCGCAGCACGTCCGTGGCCGTCTCCAGATGGCTCCGCAGCAGCTCGGGGGCGCCTCGGCGGAGCGCGATGGCGAGCACGACGGCCCGCGTCTCCTTGACCGGGACGGTCTCCGGCACCCACGCGCCCGACGCCGGCCAGAACCCCTCCAGCAGCGCCTCCAGGTCGGCCCGGTCGTGCGGCGGCATGGGGGTGCGGCGGTTCATCAGGTCCACGGCCAGGTCACGGCAGCTCGCCGCGGGGTCGTCCGCGAGACGCAGCAGCCCGGTCGCCGTGACGGCGCCGCGGTCGACGATCGCGTCCCCCTCCGACGGGAGCAGGAACGGGTCGTCCAGGTCGATGCGGCGGTGGCAGATGGGGCAGGCACTGAAGTCGGCCCCGTCCCAGCACGAACGGCACACCAGGTGCGCGCACGGCGACACGGCGTGGACGGTGCCGACGTCCCCGCACAGGACGCACGGCCGCTGCGGCTCCTGCACCAGCAGGGAGAACACCCGCCGCACGTAGAAGTCGAGGGTGTCGGCGGGGACGGTGTTCGGAAATCCCCGGAAAAGGGGTATGTGCGTGACGGCCGCGCCCACCTCGGCCCGCAGGAGGTGCAGCAGCCGCCGCCCGGCCCGTACCAGCTCCTCCATGGACAGCGCCGCCAGGGCCCGATACAGGTCCGCCGACACCAGGAAGCCGAGCTGTAGCAGCTCGAACTCCAGCGCCGCCATCCCGGACGGCACGTCGGCCCGCCTCATGGTCAGGCGCTTGGGCAGCTTGCCCATGGGTTCGGGCGTGCGCGGATCGGCGGCCAGCAGCGCGGGCGCGACCAGTCGCGTACGGCGGAGCAGGATCTCGCCGGAACCGTTCATCAAGCCAACCCCCCGAACTGATGAGAGGTCGCGCGGCGACACCGCGCGACCTCTTTGAGGTGGAGAGCGGGCACGCTGATTTCATTTTGAAAGAATGAGAAGGAAGCACACCCAAAGAGCCACCCTGGTGAATCACCGTACCGGGATGAATCAAGAAATGTCCCCCGATTTTCCGGTCTGGTAGGGCCCGGCATGCGCGAGAGCCGCTCCGATGGATAGGGTCTCCGGATCTGACCAGGAGAGAAGGGGCCGACCGGTGACCATGCGGAGCTGGCTGCTACACGGGCTGCAGCCGACGTCCGGGATGCACGACGAACATCCCGGCAAACGTCACTCCTGGTGGCAGGTCATGTGCCTCACAGGTGTCGACTACTTCTCCACCCTCGGCTACCAGCCGGGCATCGCCGCGCTGGCGGCGGGCGCGCTGTCGCCGATCGCCACGCTCATGCTGGTGGCGCTGACGCTGTTCGGCGCGCTGCCCACCTACCGTGTGGTGGCGGCCGAGAGTCCCAACGGCATGGGCTCCATCGCCATGCTCGAGCGGCTGCTGCCGAGCTGGTGGGGCAAGCTGCTGGTGCTGGTGCTGCTCGGGTTCGTGGCGACGGCGTTCATCTTCACGATCACGCTGTCGGCCTCCGACGCGACCGCCCACATCCTGCAGAACCCGTTCTTTCCGCGCGCGCTCGCCGGCCAGCAGGTGCCCATCACGCTGCTGCTCATCGCCGCGCTCGGCGCGATCTTCCTGCGCGGGTTCAGCGAGGCCATCGGCCTGGCCATCGCGCTGGTGGCCGTCTATCTGGTGCTGAACGTGGTCGTCATCGGCACCGCCGTCGCCCAGGTGATGGCCCACCCGGAGCTGGTGGGCGACTGGCAGGACGCCCTCACCGCCGGGCACTCCAGCCCGCTCGCGATGATCGCGCTGTCCGCGTTCGCGCTGCCCAAGCTGGCGCTCGGCCTGTCCGGGTTCGAGACGGGCGTCGCCGTGATGCCGCAGATCGAGGGCGAGCTCGAACAGCGCGTCAAGGGCGCCAAGCGGCTGCTCACCACGGCCGCGTTGATCATGAGCGTGTTCCTGATGTTCAGCGGGTTCGCGACGGCCGTGCTGATCCCGCACAAGGAGTTCGAGGAGGGCGGGCAGGCGGCCGGGCGCGCCCTGGCGTACCTGGCGCATACCTACCTGGGTGACTGGTTCGGCACCCTCTACGACATCAGCACCATCGCCATCCTCTGGTTCGCCGGTGCGTCGGCGCTGACGGGCCTGCTCAACATCGTGCCGCGTTACCTGCCCCGCTACGGTATGGCACCCGACTGGGCGCGGGCCGTACGACCGCTGGTGCTGGTGTTCACCGCGATCTCGTTCGTCATCACCATCGTGTTCGGCGCGAACGTCGAGTCGCAGGGCGGCGCCTACGCCACCGGCGTGCTCGCGCTGATCCTGTCGGCCGCGGTCGCCGTCACCATCTCGGTCGCGCGCGCCGGGCGGCGGGGCAGGGCGGCGGCGTTCGGCCTCATCTCGGTCATCCTCGCCTACACCTTCGCCGCCAACGTGATCGAACGCCCCGACGGCCTGTCGATCGCGGTGTTCTTCGTCGTCGCGATCATCGTCACCTCGATCATCTCCCGCGCCACGCGCTCCACCGAGCTGCGGGTGACGGGGCTGACCCTCGACGAGGAGGCCAAGCGGCTCATCGACGGGCTGCCGCGGGGCGATCTGCGCATCATCGCCAACGAGCCCGACGCGCGCGACGAGGCCGAGTACGCCGAGAAGGACCGCGAGACGCGCCAGTACCACCACCTGCCCGACGACGAGCCGATGCTGTTCCTGGAGGTCACGCTCGGCGACACCTCGGAGTTCGAGTCCGAGGTGGTCGTGCGGGGCGAGGAGCGTCACGGCTACAGGGTGCTGACCGTGCGGAGCGCGGCGGTGGCCAACACGATCGCCGCGATCCTGCTGCATCTGCGCGACACGACCGGCCGCCGTCCCCATGTGTACTTCCACTGGGCGGAGGGCAATCCGGTCTGGGCGCTGCTGAGATACCTGCTGTTCGGCGGGGGAGACGTGCCGCCGCTCACGCGTGAGGTCCTGCGCCTGGCCGAGCAGGAGCCCGGCCGCCGGCCTCAGGTGCACGTCGGATAGGCGATGGGCTTGCGCCTGGGGGTGAGGCGCTGATCTGATCGGATGATGAGTGCTTATGATGCGGTCTACCAGCGGAGCATCGTGGAGCCCGAGGCGTTCTGGGGGGAGGCGGCCCAGGGCATCGAGTGGGATGTGGCCCCCACGACCGTGTTCGACAACGGGCGCTGGTTCGTCGGCGGGCGGCTGAATACCTGCCACAACGCCGTCGATCGGCACGTGGCCGGCGGGCGGGGTGAGCAGACCGCCTTGATCTACGACAGTCCGGTGACCGGGGTCGTGCGGCGCTACAGCTACGCCGAGCTGCTCGACTCCGTGGCCCGGACCGCCGGGATGCTGCGGGATCTCGGCGTCGTCGCCGGGGACACCGTGGTGATCTACATGCCGATGGTGCCCGAGGCGGTGATCGGGATGCTGGCCTGCGCCCGGCTCGGCGCCGTGCACTCCGTGGTGTTCGGCGGGTTCGCCGCCAACGAGCTGGCCATACGGATCGATCACGCCAAGCCCAAGGTGGTGCTCTCCGCCTCCTGCGGGATCGAGCCGACCCGGATCGTGCCGTACAAGCCGCTGCTCGACGCCGCCCTCGAGCAGGCCGGGCATCGGCCGGCGCGCTGCGTGATCCTTCAGCGGCCCGAGTCGCCCGCCGGCCTCGTCGAGGGGCGGGATCTGGACTGGGCCGAGGCCGTGCGCGACGCGGCGCCGGCCGGGTGCGTGAGCGTGGCCGCCACCGATCCGCTCTACATCCTCTATACCTCCGGCACCACCGGTGTGCCCAAGGGGGTCGTGCGGGACAACGGCGGGCATGCCGTCGCGCTGCACTGGAGCATGTCCCACGTCTATGGCGCGGCGCCGGGCGAGGTCTACTGGGCGGCCTCCGACGTGGGCTGGGTGGTCGGCCACTCCTACATCGTCTACGCGCCGCTGCTGGCCGGGTGCACGACCGTCCTGTACGAGGGAAAGCCGGTCGGGACACCCGACCCGGGGGCGTTCTGGCGGGTCGTGGCCACGCACGGGGTACGGACCCTGTTCACCGCGCCGACCGCGCTCCGAGCCATCAAAAAAGACGACCCATCCGGAAATTTCGCGCAAAAATGGGATTTGTCGGGACTGCGGTACCTCTTCATGGCCGGGGAGCGGCTCGATCCCGACACCTACCACTGGGCCTCCGAGCTGCTCGGGATCCCGGTCATCGACCACTGGTGGCAGACCGAGACCGGCTGGCCGATCGCGGCCAACTGCGTCGGCATCGAGCCGCTGCCGATCAAGCCGGGCTCGCCGACCAAGCCCGTACCCGGCTGGGACGTGCGCGTGCTGGACCCGGAGGGCGAGGAGTGCCAGCCCGGAGTGGAGGGCGCGGTGGCGATCAGGCTGCCGCTGCCGCCCGGCGCGCTGCCGACGCTCTACCGCGACGACGCCCGCTTCACCGAGTCGTACCTGACCCGCTATCCCGGCCACTACCTGACCGGCGACGGCGGCTTCATCGACGGCGACGGCTACCTGTTCGTCATGGGGCGCATCGACGACGTCATCAACGTCGCGGGCCACCGGCTGTCCACGGGCGCGATGGAGGAGGTCATCGCGGCCCACCCGGACGTGGCCGAGTGCGCGGTGATCGGCGTCGACGACGAGCTGAAGGGGCAGCTCCCGGTCGGCTTCGTGGTGCTCAAGGCCGGCGCCGACCGTGACCCCGCCGACATCGAGCGCGAGCTTTCGGCCATGGTCCGCGACCGCATCGGCCCGGTCGCCGCCTTCCGCCGCGCAGTGGTCGTGTCCCGCCTGCCCAAGACCCGGTCCGGCAAGATCCTGCGCGCCACCATGCGGGACATCGCGGCCGGACGCGACTACCGCGCCCCCTCCACGATCGAGGACCCGGCGGCCCTGACGGAGATCGCCGACGCCCTCTGAGCCCGATCCGGCTAAACCCTCCCTGAGGGCGATGGAACGCGACATGATGGGAATTCCCACGCTCTTCGGAGACCGTGATGACGGAGACCCTGAGCTACGCCGACGCACTGAAGATCCTCGGCTGCAAGGACAGCAGGCTCGTCAAGGTGGTCGACTTCGCCGCGACGGCCGCTCTGACCGGATGGGCGCTCGCCGGCGGCGCCGACCTGGCGCTGGGCCTGCGCGATCTGCAGGAGGACGCCGTCCGCTACGGCAACGACGTGGTGCGGCGCGTGCCCGAATGGCGCAGCGGCGCCGGCCGGTTCGCCCGAACCCAGCGGCTGGCCGCCGTCCACGCCGTGGTGATCGTCTCGTCCTACTTCGAGGCGCTCGGCCGGGCCGGCCTGCCGTTCCGGCTGGACCGGCTCGACCGGGACCGCGCGGCCGGCGGCACCCGCGCGGCGGCGTTCGCCGAACTGGTGGCGAAATTACTCACCGAACCGCTGCCCAGGCCCGAGCCGCACCGCCCCTACGCCGAGACCCGCGAGGCGGTCGAACACCACTACCGGCGGATGTCGGAGGCCGTGGCGGTGTACGTGCGGGAGGTGGCGGTGTGGGACGAGCTCTCGGCCGACGAACGCCTCCGCGTCCCCGTGCTGCTCGTGGAGGGGCCGTCGGCGCACGCCCTGCGGATCTACGACGAGGACTACCGCTCGCTCACGCTCGACAGCCCTGAGTTCCGCATGTGGAGCCTGGTCACCGAGACGCAGACGTTCGCCCCGGGACTGTCGCGCGTGGCGCGGCTGCTGGCGGAGCTGGCGCCGCCCCGCGTGGGCGACCGGCCGATGATCCATCTGGTCAGGCTGGCCGCCGCCGCGCTCGACCAGTCGCTCATGGCCGTCGGCAGGGCGCCGGACGACGTCACGCTGCCGCTGCTCGGCGAGGGGTACATCAGCCCCCGGTGCAAGGTCGCGGAGATGACGGGCGAGTGCGCGCCGGCCGTGAAGAGCTGGTGGAAGAGCCGGCTGGAACTGAGCGACGCGGAGGCGTTCCTGGTGGGGCACCTCACCTCGCCGCACGCCACCCAGGCGCCCCTGGTCGTGCTGGGCGAGCCGGGGTCGGGGAAGACCAAGCTGACCGAGGTGCTCGCGGCCCGGCTGGCCTCCTCGGAGTTCCTGCCGATCAAGGTGGAGCTGCGCGACGTCGCCGCCGAGTCGTCCGTGATCTCGCAGATCGAGCAGGGCATTTCCCCCGTACTCCCAGAGAAGGTGAAATATCAGGAGCTGGTGGAGGCGGCGGAGGGGATGCTGCCCGTCGTCATGCTCGACGGGTTCGACGAGCTGCTCCAGGCCGCCGACACCAACCGCTACGACTACCTGGAGCAGGTCCAGGAGTTCCAGGACGAGCAGTCCAGGCTCGGCCGGCCCGTCGCGGTGATCGTGACCAGCCGGACCGTCGTGGCCGACCGGGTCAGGTTCCCCCAGGGCGTGCTCACGCTCGAGCTCCAGCCGTTCGAGAAAGAGCAGGTCCGCCAGTGGCTGGAGATCTGGGCGGAGACCAACCGCCCCGTCCTGTCCAGACGCGGCAGGACGCCGCTGCCCGCCGACGTCGCGCTGGCCCAGGGTGAGCTGGCCAGGCAGCCGCTGCTCCTGCTGCTGCTGGCCATCCACGACGCCGCCGACAACGCGGTGCAGCGCGACGAGGCGGTTCTCGGCCGCGGTCAGCTCTACGAGTCGCTGATCAGGGGCGTCGCCGACCGCGAGATCGGCAAGAACCCCGAGACGCGGGCGCTGCCGCCCGCCCGCCGGCGCGGGCTGGTGGACCGGGAGCTGGTGCGGCTCGGGGCCGTGGCGCTGTCGATGTTCGTGCGCGGCCGGGCGGTCGTCTCGGAGGCCGCCCTCGACCGGGACCTGCCCGCCCTGTGCGGGGCGCCAGGCGAGGAACAGCAGGACGAGGGTGGCTGGGCGCGGCGGGCGATCGAGCGGTTCTTCTTCGTGCACGCGAACCACACGCGGGACTACGAGTTCCTGCACGCCACGTTCGGTGAGTTCCTGGTGGCCTGGCTGGCCGTGTACGCGCTGCGTGACCTGGTCAGGCGGCACGGCCGCGACGAGGATCTGGCCGGCCAGCTGGTCGACGACGACCTGCTCTACGCCGTCACGTCGTTCTCCTGCCTGGCCGAGCGGGGGCCGACGGTCGGCTTCGCCATGGAGCTGCTGGGCGCGCTGCCGGCCGAGGTCCGGGCCAGGAGCGTGACGCTGCTCAGCGCGCTGCTGCGCGAGTCGCTCCACGAGCGCCCGCGCCGCTCCTTCCTCGCCTTCCGCCCGGTGCGGCATCCCGTGCCGCGCCGCCTGGCCGCCTATGCGGCCAACCTCACCCTCCTGGTGGTGGCCGCGTCGGACAAACCGGTCAGCGTCTCGGAGCTGCTCCAGGACTCGGGGGACTTCGCCCGGTGGAGCTCGTACGCGCATCTGTGGAAGAGCCAGCTCGGCGGGGAGGGCTGGACCGGCCTCATCGGTGCCCTGCCCGCGCGCAGGGTGGTGGACGGCGGCAAGCGGGACATCCGGCTCGGCGGGAGCGCCGAGTCGTGGGGGTTCGAGGGCGCGGGCTGGTGGTTCGGCCAGGCGAAGCCCGTGAGGCGCACCAGGACGCTGGGCCGCTACAGGTCCTACGCCCTGGAGGAACGGCCCTACCTGCTCAACGTCGACGCCGACCTGCTGACCGACTCCCTGCACGCCGACGACGAGGCGCACCCGGGCCTGATCGTCGTGCAGCGGACGTCCGGCCAGGTGGTGAGCTGCACCCGCCTGGTCGAGGAGGTGCTGATGAACCGCCCCTCGAGCGCTGAGGCGCGCGTCGCGCTCTACGCCGACGCGATCGCCGCGGTCACCGCCTTCCAGACGCTCAGGAGCCGGCGGCTGCTCGACCTGGTGCTGCGGGCCCTCACCTTGGAGGGCCCGGCCATGCCCTTCCAGGACCGGGCCGGGATAGTCGGCGGGCTGGCCGAGGACGGCGTCGATCCGGCGCTGTGGCGGCCGTTGCTGGAGTCGATGTTCTTCGAGCGGTCCGACAGCTGGGAGATCCTCCTGCGGGCGGGCGTCCCGGAAGCGGTCATGCGCGAGGTACGCACGCCCTAGAAACAGCTCTCAGGCGGCCGACCGGTCCACCGGCAGCTCGATCGTGATCGTCAGGCCGCCCTCGTCGCGCGGCCGGGCGACGACCGTGCCGCGGTGGGCCTCGGTGATGACGCGCACGATCGACAGGCCGAGGCCGCTGCCCCGGTCGGAGCGCAGCCGGTCACCGTGCAGCCGCCGGAACGGCTCGAAGATCGTCTCGATCTCGTACGGCGGCACGTGCAGGCCGGTGTTGGCCACGACCAGCTCCACCTGCTCGGCGCGCCGCCGGGTGGTCACCCACACCTCGCCCTTGGGCTGGTTGTGCCTGATCGCGTTCTCCACCAGGTTCTGGACGAGCCGCTCCACCAGCACCGCCTCGCCGGTCGTCGGCGCGGAGTCCAGCAGCCGGTGGATCGTCACCTCCCGCCCGGCCGCCTCCTCCGCCGCCTGGTCCAGCACGTGCTCGGCCACATCCGTCAGGTCGAACGGGCGCCGGTCCAGCATCGCCTGCTCGCCTTCGGCCAGCGCCAGCAGGCCGTCGATGAGCCGCTCGTTGCGGGCGTTGACCAGCAGCAGCGACTCACCGAGCCGCTTGACGTCGTCGGTCGCGTCGGGCCGCCGCACGGCCACGTCGACCAGCGTCCTGTTGATGGTCAGCGGGGTGCGCAGCTCATGGGAGGCATTGGCGACGAAGCGCCGCTGGCTGTCGAAGGAGCGGGCGAGGCGGCCGAGCATGGTGTCGAAGGTGCCGGTCAGCTCCTTCAGCTCGTCGTTCGGCCCCTCGTAGTCGATCCGGTCGGTCAGGTCGTGGCTCTGGGCGACCCGGCGCGCGGTCTCGGTGACCGACTTGACCGGGCGCAGCACCCATCCGGCCGCCCGCCAGCCCACGCCGAACGCCCCGCCCGTGGCGGCCAGCACCGCCAGCGCGCCGATGGTGCGCAGGTTGGACAGCGTGTCGCGCTGGTAGACGGTGCGGACGTGGAGCACCCGATTCCGCGTGATCTCGTAATAGTCGTCGTACCTGTGTATGTACCAGCCGTTACCCGCGGTGAAGTATGTCGGGGTGATGAGGCCGGCGCGGTACTCGAGGTTCTGCCGCACAAGGAAGTAGACGCCCGTCAACAGCAGGCTGCCGAGAACGAAGAACACCCCAGCACAGGCCAGGGCGAAGCGGAGACGGACGCTCATACGATGCGATACCCCGATCCCGGCACGGTCTCGATGACCTGCGGGTCGCCGAGCTTCTTGCGCAGCTTCATCATCGTGGTCCGCACCGTGTTCGTGAACGGGTCGATGTGCTCGTCCCACACCTTCTCCAGCAGCTCCTCGGCCGAGACCACCGCGCCCTGCGCCCGCAGCAGCTCGGCCAGCACCCCGAACTCCTTACGCGCCAGCGGCACGTAGCGGCCCTCGCGGAACACCTGCCGGTGCGCCCAGTCCAGCCGTACCCCGGCGCGTTCCAGCATCGGCGGGTCGGCCCGCCTGGCCCGGCGGCCGAGCGCGTGCACCCGCGCCACCAGCTCCTCGAACGCGAACGGCTTGGGCAGATAGTCGTCGGCCCCCAGCGACAGCCCCGCCACCCTCGACCGCACATCCCCGGCGGCGGTCAGCATCAGGACCCTGACCGGCAACCCCCGCTCGACCACCGCCCGGCACACCTCGTCGCCGTGCAGCAGCGGCAGGTCCCGGTCCAGGATCAGCACGTCGTAGTCGTGCACGCCGAGCCGTTCCAGCGCCCCGTCGCCGTCGTAGGCCACATCGACGGCCAGCGCCTCGCCCCGCAGCCCCTCGGCGATCGAGTCGGCCAGCATGCGCTCGTCCTCCGCGACCAGCACCCGCAATGTCGCCCCCTGTGAAGATCCCCTGTGAAGATCGAAAGTCCCGACAGTCTGCTCCAGCCGGCATAACGCGGACATAACCACTTTTGGTGACGCTCAGGTTAGCGCCGACTCGGTGGACTGCCCTCCCTGTGGCCGGGACTCGCCCGGCCTCTCACGGGGGAGAGATGTCATGGTTGCCGCTCTTGTGGCGCCCGCGCGGCCCCGCCTGGCCGATCCCGTCCTGGGGAGGGCGGGTCACCGCCTGTTCGGGATCGTCCTGGTGCTGGCCGCGGCGCTGCGCGTGCTGGTCATGCTCGGGTACGACACCGCGCAGGTCTACTGGTACGACTCGTTCACCTACCTGAACACGGCCGTGCACATGCGCCCGCAGGGGGCCTTCCACCCGGCGGGCTACTCGTGGTTCCTGTGGCTGCTGCGGCCCTTCCACAGCGTCGAGCTGGTCGTCGGCGTGCAGCACGCGATGGGCCTGGGCGTCGGCGTGCTGATCTACGTGCTGCTGCGCCGCTGGTCATTACCCGGCTGGGGGGCCGCGCTGGCCGCGGGGCCGGTGCTGTTCGATCCGGCGTTCCTGCGGCTGGAGCACGCGGTGCTCTCGGACCTCCAGGTGATCTTCCTCGTCATGGCCGCGCTCACGGTGCTGATGTGGCGCCAGGAGGTGTCGCCCCGGGCCGCCGCGTTCGCCGGGGCGCTGCTCGCGCTGGCCGGACTGACCCGCACGGCCGCCGTGCCGCTGCTCGGCCTGGCCGCGCTCTACCTGCTGCTGCGCCGCACCCCGTGGCGGCGGGTCGTCGCCCTGGTGCTCGCCGGGGCGTTGCCGCTGCTCGCCTACGCGGGCTGGTACGCCCAGTATCACGGCAGGTTCGCGCTGAGCGGCGGCGACGGCGTCGCCCTCTGGGCCCGGACGATGACGTTCGCCGACTGCTCGATCATCAAACCGCCGGCGGCGGAGGCCAGGCTCTGCCCGAACGGCACCGTCGTCGACGCCGCCTCCGAGTACGTCTGGGCGCCCGGCGCCTCCCTCAACCGGCTGCCCGGCGATCGGTTCGCCTACAACGACCTGGCGCGGTCGTTCGCCGTCAAGGCCATCGCCGCCCAGCCGCTCGACTACCTGCGCGAGATCGTCGAGGACACCTCGCTGGCCTTCACCTGGGAGCCGGTGCAGCACCCCAAGCGGGTGACCGCGATGTCGACCTTCCCGCACGGCTCGTGGCGGCTGCCGGAGGAGCACGGCCTCATCGGCCAGGTACGCAAGGAGTACGACCCGGCCATCCGCGGCATGAGCTCGGTCGAGCCGTTCGGGTCGGTCCTCGCCGCCTACCCGTACCCGTGGTTCCTGCACGGCACGCTGTTCGGCGTGATCCTCCTGGCGGGCACGGCCGGGGCGATAGGCCGCCGCCGCCCGGCCCTGCTGCCGTGGGCGTTCGCGATGTTCCTGCTCGTCGCGCCGGTGGCGGCACTGGACTTCGACCACCGCTATGTGCTGCCCGCCATCCCGGTCGCCTGCGTCGCCGCCGCACTGGCCCTACGCCGCTCGGATGCCGACCGGGAGCGCTCAGGCTATTACCGCCGCGGCTACGATCATGTTCGGCGTCTTCGCCGCGCTCGGCACGTTCCATGATCGCGCACTGCAGGTCATGAGCCTGGGATTGACCGCTGCGGTGCTGGTAGACGCCACAGTGGTCCATCTCGTCCTGGTGCCGTCGATCATGGAAGTGCTCGGCGGGCGCACCAGGTGGTTCCCCCGACTGTCCTCGGCGAGGCTGCCGCTCATGGGAAATGTTCCGTAGTATCCGGACATCACGAGCGTTGGGGGCGCCAGGGTGCCAGGACAGAGCGTGGGTGTGGTCGTCGATCCGGGAGTACCCCCGGAGGTCGCCGGAATGTTGCGTGCCAACGCCCCGCTGCTGTCCAGGATCAGAGCAGGATGGGTACCCCCCGCCGCCCCGCCGCCCGAGCGGCGGCGGCCGTCGAGCATGATGCTGCTGGCCGCCACGCCCGTGGTCGTCGCACTGATGTCCCTGCTGCTGGCCTCGCATGCGGCGCCGATCGGGTTCGTGCTGCTGGGCTCCTTCGTCTTCATCGTGCTCGTCAAGATCGCCTCCATCAACGAGGTGCCGCAGCACGGCCGGCCGCGGGAGCGCGGCGTCTACGAGCAGGCCCGCTGGTACGACGGGCGCTACCTGCTGCCCGACGACTTCGACGCTGAGGCCAGACTGGTGCTGGCCAGAGCGCAGCGGGCGATCGGCGGCGTGCTGCGTTCCCACGTCAACGCCGAGGGCCTGCTGGACGACGCGCGCAACGCCGTGATGCTGCCGGAGCAGGAGTGGGAGATAGCCAGGCTGCTGGCCAAGCTCGCGGCCCTGCGCGGCGAGCACAAGGCGCTGCTGTCCCGCGGCATCGCGCCGGAGGTGGCGGCCGTGGTCGAGCCGCTGGACCGCGCCCTGGCCAACAGCGAGGCCGCGGTCGTCGCGCGTGTCGAGGCGCTGGAACGTTACGCCGGGCACGTGGCCGAGGCCGAGCGCGCCTACCACGCCCGCAGCCAGATCGAGGAGCTGCGGGCCCGGCTGCCGCGCTACGAGGAGCTCCTGGCCGAGTCGGGGGCCGACGCGCTGGCCGTACCGGAGATCGAGAAGCTCGCCCAGGACGCCGACGCCCTGGAACGGCTGCTGCGCAAGAGCGTGAGCTCGGCGCACGAGGCGTTCCGCTACCTGGAAAGCTGACACTCTGACAGACCGCCACATAGGATCCCTTACGTGCCCTGTCCGAAGGTCATGGTGGATCCGGCGGTGCCAGACGAGATCGCGCAGCTGCTGCGCGGCCACCGCGAGCTGCTGCTGGGCATGCGGACGGGGTGGGCGCCGGTCCGCAAGAGGCGGTATGACCCGACGCTCGGCATCGTGGCGAGCGCGGCGGCCGGAGTGGCCGCGCTGTGGGCGGTCGCCACCGGGTTCGGCTTCTTCCTGGAGGGACGGTACACCTCCTTCGTGGTCGTCATGACCGTGGCCGCGCTGCTCGTGGTCGGCGTGCTGCTCAGGCCGCGCACCGACACGGAGACCGCGCGGCGGCGCGCGCGGGAGCTGGACGTCTACGAGAACGCCCTCCTGTACGAGGGGCGGTTCGTGCTCGGCGAGGATCTCGACGAGGGCGCCCGCGCGCTGCTGGCCCGCGCCCGCGCCGCCGTCGAGGCGGTCATGGAGTCGCGCGTCAACGCCGAGGGCCTGCTGGACGGCGTGCGCAACGCGGTGATGCTGCCGGAGCAGGAGTGGGAGATCGCCCGGCTGCTGGCCAAGCTGTCGGCGCTGCGGAGCGAGCACGAGGAGGTCGTCGCCGAGGGGCTCACGCCCGAGGTCGCCGCCGTCGCCGAGCCGCTGGGGGAGGCGCTGGCGAGCAGCGAGCAGGCGGTGCTCGCCCGCGTCGAGGCGCTGGAACGTTACGCCGGGCACGTGGCCGAGGCCGAGCGCGCCTTCCGGGCCCGGCACCAGATCGAGCGGTTCGGCGCCAAGCTGCCGCGCTATGAGGAACTGCTGGCCGAGTCGGGTGCCGACCGCTCAGCGGTGCCCGAGCTGAGCCGGCTCACCGAGGACGCCGACCGGCTGGAGGAGACGCTGCGCGACAGCGTGACCTCGGCACACGAGGCATTCCGGCACTTGAATGGGTGACATCCCATAAAATCCGACTTTGTGGCGGATGTGGTAGTCGATCCAGGTGTCCCGGAGGATGACGCCCAGCTGATCAAGGAAAGCGAGCGTCTCCTGATCAGGATGCGCCGCGGCTGGGTGCCCGACCCTCAGCCTTCCAGGGTCTCCGGCAAGACCGGGCGCGTGGCCATGACGGTGATCACCCTGATCGCGCTGACCCTGTTGCTGGTCGGAGCCGGTGGCCCCCGAACGGGCGGCCTGCTGGTGCTCGGCCTCATCGCCGTTCCCATCCTGCTCGTGGCCTTCCTGCGCGGGGACCTCGACGAGGACGAGGAGATGACCGTCGACCGGGAGGTCTACGAGCAACTGCGCTGGTACGAGGGCCGGTACGTGCTCCCCGTCGACCTCGACGAGTCCTCCCGCAGGCTGCTCGCCCGGGCCCGGCGGGCCGTGGCCACGGTGACGCACTCGGCGGTCAACGTCGAAGGGCTGCTGGACGACGTGCGCAACGCCGTGATGCTGCCCGCGCAGGAGTGGGAGATCGCCCGGCTGCTGGCCAAGCTGTCGGCGCTGCGGACCAAGCACCGCGAGACCATGTCGGAGGGGATCACGCCGGAGGTCGCCGCCGTGGCCGAGCCGCTCGCGCGGGCGCTCGACAGCAGCGAGGACGCCGTGGTGGCCCGGGTGGAGGCGCTGGAACGGTACGCCGTCAACGTGGCCGAAGCCGAGCTCGCCTACCGGGCCCACCACCAGATCGAGGAGCTGCGGGGCCGGCTCCACCAGTATGAGGAACTGGTCTCCGAGTCGGGCGCCGACGGCTTCGCCGTACCGGAGATCGCCCGGCTCGCGGAGGACGCCGACCAGCTGGAGCGGGCGCTGCGGCGGAGCGTGAGCTCCGCCCACGAGGCGTTCCGCTACCTGGAGCCCTGAGCCCGGCCGGTCAGGCCGGATCCCCGAGCCGGCGCTGGTTCGCGGCCTCCAGGAGCACGTCGCACAGAGCGTCGGCCGCGTCGATCCGGCCCAGTTCGCGGGCCGCCTCGGCCATCGTCGCGCGCAGGCCCGGGTCGGCCAGCAGCGGCATCAGCTCGGCCAGCAACTGGTCACCTGTCGGGTGCGGCTCCAGCAGCGCGCGGGCCCCGCCTGCGGAGGCCAGGTAGCCCGCGTTCTTGCGCTGCTCGTCGCCGCCGGTCGGGATCAGCGGGATGAGCACCGAGGGCTTGCCGATCGCGGTCAGCTCGGACACCGTGCCCGCGCCGCTGCGCGAGATCACCACGTCGGCCGCGGCGAACAGGTCGGGCAGCTCCGCGCCCACGTACGGCACCGGGTGGTAGCGATCGGCCAGGTCCGGCGGCAGCTCGATGGCGCGCATCTGGTCGATCCAGGCGGGCCCGCACTGGTGCACGATCTGGGCGTGCGGCAGCAGCCGCGGCAGGATCTCCGCGATCAGCGTGTTGATCTGCTTGCTGCCGGTCGCGCCGCCCGTCACGTAGATCAGCGGCACCTCGAACGTCAGCCCGAACAGGTCGTAGGCCGCGGCCCGATTGCCCTGCAGCAGCTCCGGCCTGATCGGGTTGCCGGTCACCAGGGCCTTCGCGCGCGCCGACGGCGGCAGGTAGGCGAGGGACGACTCGTGCGAGAGCGCGATCCGCGTCGCCAGCCGGGCCAGGATCCGGTTGGCCAGCCCCACCACCGTGGTCTGCTCGTGCATGACCAGCGGCCGGCGGATCAGCTTGGCCGCCACCCCGATCGGCACCGCCACGTAACCCCCGGTCGACAGCACCACGTCGGGCAGGTAGCGGGCGGCGTGCCCGATCGCCTGGACCACGCCCACCGGGATGCGGAACACGTCCACGATGTTGGTGCCGAGCTCCCTGACATTGGGCCGGCGGCGCAGCTTGCCGGTGGTGATGGCCTTGAACGGGATGCCGTTCTCGGCGGTGATCCTGGCTTCCAGGCCGTTCGCGGTGCCTACCCAGAGCACGTCGTGCGGCACCTGACGTCGCTGGACGGCCGACAGGGTCGTCAGGGCCGGATAGGTGTGACCACCGGTGCCGCCGCCGGTGATCAACAGTCGCAGGGTTCGTGACATGCGATCAGACTATGGCCCCGGCGGGCAGGACAGTCGCGCCGCACGGCCACTTGGGACTCGGCTTCGCCGTACAGACCGTTGACCGGTAGCGTTTGCCCATGCGACTCGGCGTGCTGGACATCGGCTCGAACACCGTCCATCTACTCGTCGTCGACGCTCACCGCGGCGCGCGGCCCCTCCCCGCCTACTCGCACAAGGAGGAGCTGCGGCTGACCGAGCACCTCGACGAGCACAACGAGCTGTCCGCGGACGGCATCGAGCGGCTCGGTGAGTTCGTGGAGGAGGCGCTGCGCATCGCCGAGGACAAGGGCGTCGAGAACTTCCTGGCCTTCGCCACCTCGGCCGTGCGCGAGGCCGCCAACGGCGAGCACGTGCTCGACCAGATCAACGACCGCTGCGGCGTGCACATCGAGGTCCTGTCCGGCAGCGACGAGGCCAGGCTGACGTTCCTGGCCGTGCGGCGCTGGTTCGGCTGGTCGTCGGGGCGGCTGCTCGCCTTCGACATCGGGGGCGGCTCGCTGGAGATCGCCGCCGGGGTCGACGAGGAGCCCGACGTCGCCGTCTCGCTGCCGCTCGGCGCGGGGCGGCTCACCCGCGACTGGTTCGGCGCCGACCCGCCGACCGCCGACGAGGTGCGCAAGCTGCGCCGGCACGTACGCGCCGAGATCGCTCGCACGGTCGGCGGCATCGTCAGACACGGCGAGCCCAACCGGGTCGTGGCCACCTCCAAGACCTTCAAGCAACTGGCCAGGATCGCCGGGGCCGCGCCCACCAACGACGGCCTCTACGTCTCCCGGTCGCTGTCGCGGCAGGACATGGCCGACTGGGCCGTCAAGCTGACCACCATGAGCTCGGCCGAGCGGGCCGGGCTGTCCGGCGTGTCCGACGGGCGGGCCCTCCAACTGGCAGCCGGAGCCATCGTGGCCCACGCGACCATGGACCTGTTCGAGGTCGATCGGCTGGAGGTCTGCCCGTGGGCGCTGCGTGAGGGCGTCATCCTGCGCCGCCTCGACATGCTGCCGGGGCGGCTGGATGTGACGCCGCGGTAACCGCGATCTACCCGATTCTCCCGCATAAGATCCGGTTCTCGGGGCATCTCCGGCGGATGTTGGCAGCGCTCAGCACGATCGCTTCGCTGGTGATCGTCCTCATCCTGGGGTTCGTGGCCGTTTTCCTCATCTCCGTGGTCGTCCTGATCACGCTGGGGCTGCTGGCGGGATCGACCGCCCGGCGGTCCGAGGCGGAGCCGGTTCTGGCGCGGTCTCACCGCAAGCATGAGCCCGTACGCCCGTCTGGGGGATCGAGGGAGTTCAGTTCGCCATGAAGTGCGGGCCGGCCGCGCCCGGGGCGAAGCGCAGGCGCTTCTCCAGGCACACCACCGACCCGTTCTCGTGCCGGTTGGTGAAGCGGATGTCGTCGGCCAGCGCGCGCATGATCTGGATCCCCCGGCCGGACTCGGCGCCGAGGGGTGCCTCGCTGATGTTGGGCGGGTCGAAGCCGCCGCCCATGTCGATCACCCGGATGACGCAGAGCTTGTCGTACACCCCCGCGCACACCATGAACTCGTCACTCGGGCCCGCGTGTCTGACGACGTTGGCGCACGCCTCGGTGAGCATGAGCTCGATGTCGTCGCGGATCTGCGGCTCCACTCCCAGCGACCTGAGCGTGCCGTCGAACATCTGCCTGATAAGAGGGACGCTCGCCGCATCCCTGGGCAGCCGGAGCGCTATCGTGGCCTCCACCGCACCTCCTCCGTCTCCGTCCGGACGCGTCAATGCCTCCTGCCCGATCCGGCCCGCCCCAATCGTCTCTAGGGTTCCATCAGGCGGAGCGCGACCTCGATGGCGGCCTCGTTGATCTCCTCGTCGGTGAGCTTCTTGTCCTGCGACATCCACTTGCCGGCGTGCAGCGTGAACAGCGCCATCGAGCGGCTGATGCGGACGGCCAGCGGGTCGCCGGGGTCGTTGAGCTCGTCGGTCAGCTCCAGCATCACCTCGCGCATCCGATGGATCTTCGGATGGTCGCGCATGGCCGTCTGGTTGCGCTCCATGAAGCGGGCGACCTCCAGATAGCGGGGGTTCGTCAGCTTGGCGGCGTAACGCAGGACGAGCTCGCGGCGCGTCTCCGGCGTCTTCGGCAGGCTCCTGAACCAGGTCTGGAGCTCCTCGATGTCGGCCACGCGCATGTCGGCCAGGCTGGCGACGATGTCTTCCTTGGTCTTGAAGTGGTAGTAGAGCGCGGCCTTCGTCACGCCGAGCTCCTCCGCGATCTCTCGCAGCGAAGTCGCCTCGTAACCCTGCTCGGTGAAGAGCTTGAGCGCGATCTCCTGGATCCTGCTCCGGGTGTCTTCCCGCAATGTGCACCAATTTCGACTTGACGGCCGGCAGAGAGGGTATCTAGCTTATTCTATGCTTGCCGGTCGGCAAGTAAGCAAGCTCTCACCAGGGGGTGCGTGGTGGCGGAGGCAGTCGGACGACGGCGTGAGGTGATGGTCGTCCTGCCCGGGCTGATGCTCGCGATGGTCCTGGCCATGCTCGACAACATGATCGTGGGTACGGCGATGCCGCGCATCGTCGGCGAGCTCGGGGGCCTGACACATCTGTCATGGGTCGTCACAGCTTATGTTCTGGGGACGACCGTCTCCACCCCCATTTGGGGCAAGATCGGCGACCTGTACGGCCGCAAGACCATCTTCATGATCTCGATCGTGGTCTTCATGATCGGTTCCGCGCTCTGCGGCATGGCGGGCTCCTCCCTGCTCGGCGGCACCGACGGCGGCATGGCCGAGCTGATCGGGTTCCGCGCGCTGCAGGGGCTGGGCGCGGGCGGCCTGATCGTCAACGTGATGGCCATCATCGGCGACCTGGTGCCGCCCCGCGAGCGCGGCCAGTACCAGGGCATCATGGCGGCCGTCATGTCGCTGGCCATGATCGCCGGCCCGCTGGTGGGCGGTTTCATCACCGACAACCTCGACTGGCGCTGGGCCTTCTACGTGAACCTCCCGGTCGGCGCCATCGCGCTGACCTTGCTGGCACTGAAGCTGAAGCTGCCCAAGCTGCACAACCAGGTGCGGATCGACTGGCTGGGCGCGATCCTGCTGTCGATCGGCATCACCGCGATGGTCCTCATCACGACCTGGGGCGGCAACCAGTACACCTGGGGCTCCTGGCAGATCCTCGCCCTGGCCGCGACCGCCGTGGTCTCGCTGGCGGTGTTCATCTTCGTCGAAGGCCGGGCGGCCGAGCCGATCATGCCGCTCCAGTTGTTCCGCAACCGCAACTTCGCCCTGATCTCGGGCGTCGGCTTCCTGCTCGGCTTCGCCATGTTCGGCGCCATCAACTTCCTGCCGCTGTTCCAGCAGACCGTCCAGGGCGCGTCGGCCACCAACTCGGGCCTGCTGTTGCTGCCGATGATGGCCTCGGCCATGGTCGTCTCGCTGTTCGTCGGCCGGGCCATCACCGCCACGGGCAAGTACAAGATCTACCCGGTGCTCGGCGGCGTCGGCATGGCCGTGGCCATGTGGCTGCTGTCGACCATGGACGTCACCACGCCCAGCTGGGAGACGGGGATCTATATCGCCGTCCTCGGCCTCGGCATGGGCTTCCTCATGCAGACCACGATGCTGATCGCGCAGAACAGCGTCGAGCAGAAGGACCTCGGCGTCTCCAGCAGCGCCGCCACGTTCTTCCGGTCGATCGGCGGCTCGTTCGGTGTCTCGCTGTTCGGCGCCGTCTTCAACAACCACTTCTCCTCGGAGCTGACCGGCAGGTTCGGCGCGCAGGCGGCGGACAGGATCGCCAAGGGCGGCGGCCGGCTGGATCCGGCGGCGCTCGGCCAGATGCCGCCGCGGATGCGCACCGGCCTGCTGGAGTCGCTCGCCGTGTCGATCTCCGGCGTCTTCTGGTGGGCCATCGTGTTCGCCGTGGTCGTGCCGGTGCTGGCGGTCTTCGTCAAGGAGATCCCGCTGCGCGGTGGCCCGTCAGCCGGGGCCGCCGCGCAGGAGGAGGCGGTCAGCCCGGCGGCAGGCTGAACAGCTTGTCGAGCCCGGTCATCCGCATCAGGTTACGCAGATAGGGCGTCAACGCCACCACGCGCAGCACGGCGTCGGCGCCCTCGACCTGCCGCTGGAGCCGTACGAGAGCGGCCAGGCCGGAGGAGTCGATGAAGGCCAGCTCCGACAGATCCACGTCGAGCCGGCGGTATCCGGCGTCCAACGTCAGCCCCGTCAGATCGGCGGCGGTGTCGAAATCGAGGTCGCCGCTGAGTGCCAGCCGGATCGTCGTCGCGTCCGGTGTGGCGACGTCGATGCGCAACGGCGTCTTGTCGAGCACGGCCTCAGCTTATCCACCGCACCGAAAATAGGAGGCGCGGGGCGTCCGGATTCGGGAAAATCGCTGCCATGAAGCCGTCCGCTGCCCACAGGTTCAGCCGTCCACGGGCCGAAGACGCGCCCGCCATCCACGAGCTCGTCGCGGCCTGCGACCTCGCCGTCATCGGCGTTCCCGACGCCACGGTCGACGACATCGCCGACGAGCTGGCGGAGCCGGGTTTCGACCTCGACACGGACGGCTGGCTCGTCCACGACGCCGGCGGCACGCTCGTCGGCTGGGCCTGGGTATGCGCCAAGGGCGACAGCGACATGATCGACACGGAGATCCTGGTGCGTCCCGGCGTCGAGGGGCTCGCGGACGAGCTGTGGCGCCTCGTGCTCGACCGCGCCGGGGAGCTGGCGCTGGCCCGAGGCCACGACGCCGCCACCGTCGACATCGGCATCTACCGGGCCGACACCGGCAAGCAGGCGCTCGCCAAGGCCTACGGCTTCGCGCCCGGCACCAGCTTCCACCGCATGCGCATCGACCACGAAGGCCCGGTCGAGCCGCCCGCCCCGATCTCGGGGCTCACCCTCCACAGCGGGGAGACGGACGCCGTCCGCAGGCAGGCGCACCAGGTCCAGCAGGAGGCGTTCGCCGACCACTTCGGCTTCGTCAAGGTCGACTACGAGCACTGGCTCGAGCGCCGGCAGGCGCAGAGCGTCACCGACTGGAGCCAGCTCGCGGTCGCCAGGATCGACGGCCGGCCGGCGGCGCTGGTGGTCGGCAACAACCAGTTCGTGCCGGACGAGGACTGCGGCTATGTCGCCACGCTGGCCGTCCTGCCCGAGCATCGGGGCAAGGGACTGGGGCGCTTCCTGCTCCGGCACGCCTTCGCCGCCGACGCGGCGCGTGGGCGGCGGGGGACTCTGCTGCACGTCGATTCCAACAACACCACGCCCGCGCTCGACCTCTACCTGTCGGCGGGCATGCGGCCGGTCCTGGTGATCGACGTCTGGCGCCGCCTGATCCGGCCCGTCCGGGCTTCCTGAGTGACCCGGCTCTCACGGGTGGTACTCCTTCCGGTCTAGCGTACGAACGTACTAGTTCGTACATTTGAAGGACACCGGAGGAGAGTGAGAGCGGATGAGCTCCTATCTGATCGGCCTGATCGGCGCCGGGATCGGCCCGTCGTTCAGCCCCGCGCTGCACGAGCGCGAGGCGGACGCGCACGGCGTGCGCTACGTCTACCGGCTGCTCGACATCGGCGAGCTGGGGCTGGGCGCCGACGCCGCGGGGGAGCTGATCCGCACGGCGCGGCGGCTCGGGTTCGACGGCCTCAACATCACCCACCCGTGCAAGCAGACCGTGATCCCCTTCCTGGACGAGCTGTCCGCGGACGCGGCGATGCTCGGCGCGGTCAACACCGTCGTGTTCGAGGGGCGGCGGGCCGTGGGGCACAACACCGACTGGACCGGGTTCGCGGAGTCGTTCGCCCGGGGACTGCCCGACGCGCCAACCCGGCAGGTGGTGCAGCTGGGCGCGGGCGGGGCGGGGGCGGCGGTGGCGCACGCCCTGCTGACCCTCGGCGCCGACCAGGTAGTGCTGGTCGACGCCGCCGAGGACCGGGCGGCCTCGCTCGCCGCCGACCTGGCCGGCCGGTTCGGGCCGGACCGGATCCGCGCCGCGGCCCAGCGCGAGCTGGGCGGGCTGCTCGCCGCGGCGGACGGGCTGGTGCACGCGACCCCCACCGGGATGGCGCAGCACCCCGGGCTGCCGCTCCCCGTGGAGCTGCTGCGCCCGGAGCTGTGGGTGGCCGACATCGTCTACCGGCCCCTGGAGACCGAACTGCTGCGCCGGGCCGGGGCGCTCGGCTGCCGCACCATGCACGGCGGCGGCATGGTGGTCTTCCAGGCCGCGCACGCCTTCCGCCTGTTCACCGGCCGCGAGCCCGACCCCGAACGGATGCTCACCCACCTCACCGCCCTGATCGACGCCTGACCGGAGGTCGCGCACATGCGTAAGTCCATCGCCACCGTCTCGGTCAGCGGCACGCTGGCGGAGAAGCTGACCGCCATCTCCGCCGCGGGCTTCGACGGCGTGGAGATCTTCGAGAACGACCTGCTCGTCTCCCCGCTGAGCCCGGAGGAGGTACGCGCGCGGGCCCATGACCTCGGCCTCGGCATCGATCTCTACCAGCCCTTCCGCGACTTCGAGGCGGTTCCGGTCGACGTGCTGGCCGGTAACCTGCGCCGCGCCGAGCGCAAGTTCGAGGTGATGGAACGCCTCGGCGCCACCCTGCTGCTGGTCTGCTCCAGCGTGTCGCCCGACGCGATCGACGACGACAAGCTGGCCGCCGAACAACTGCGCCTGCTCGCCGAACGCGCGGCCGGGCACGGCATCAGGATCGCCTACGAGGCGCTGGCCTGGGGCAGGCACGTCAACGAGTACCTGCACGCCTGGCGGATCGTGCGCATGGCCGACCACCCGAACCTCGGCACCTGTCTCGACAGCTTCCACATCCTGTCGCGTGGCTCCGACCCGATCGGCATCGAGGCGATCCCGGGCGAGAAGGTGTTCTTCCTCCAGTTGGCCGACGCGCCGCTGCTGGCGATGGACGTGCTGCAGTGGAGCAGGCACTACCGCTGCTTCCCCGGCCAGGGGACCTTCGACCTGGCGGGGCTGGTGACGCACGTGCTGGAGACCGGGTACGCCGGGCCGCTGTCGCTGGAGGTGTTCAACGACGGCTTCCGGCAGGCCGACGCGGGCCGTACGTCCCTGGACGCCATGCGGTCGCTCATCGCCCTGGAGGAGGCCGCCGCCCGGCGGTGCGGCGCGACCCCGCCGATCCCGCCCCCGGTCATCCCGGCGGGCTTCGCGTTCGCCGAGTTGTCCGTCCCCACAGCCGAGCCACCCGTCCCAGTTGGCGAGCCGCCCGTCGCAGTCGGTGAGCCGCCCGTCCCAGTCGGCGGGGCGTCCGGCCATGACTTCGGGCCGTCTGTCCCGGTTGGTGAGCTGCCCGGCCGTGCCCCCGAGCTGCGCGGGCTGCTGGCCGCTCTCGGGTTCGTACGCACCGGGACGCACGCCGGAAAGCCGGTCGAGCTGTGGGAACAAGGGGAGGCCCGGATCCTGCTCAACGCCACCGGAGACGGGCCCGCGCTCGCCGCGATCGGCCTGGAGAGCCCCGACCCGGCCGGTTCCGTGAAGCGCGCCGAGTCGCTGCTGTCGCCGGTGCTGCCCCGCCACCGCGCCCCGCGAGACGCCAGGCTGGACGCGATCGCCGCACCGGACGGGACCGAGCTCTTCTTCTGCCGCACCGACCATCCTGACCATTCGAGCTGGACCGACGACTTCAGAACCCGCGCCGAGGGAGCCGCCCGTGCACCGGCCGCCGGGGGCATCACGCACATCGACCACGTGGCGCTCACCCAGCCGAGGCACCACTTCGACGAGGCCGCGCTGTTCTACCGCGGCGTCCTCGGCCTGCGCCCCCAGGAGAGCCTGGAGGTCCCCGACCCCTACGGCCTGCTGCGCAGCAAGGCGATGTCCAGCGAGGACGGCGCCCTGCGGATGGTGCTCAACATCAACCAGGTCGGCGCCCAGCACATCCCCTGGCAGCACATCGCCCTGGCCTGCGACGACATCGTGGCCACCGCCCGCCGGCTGCGCGCCGCGCACCCCGGCCTGCTGCTCCCCGTCCCCGCCAACTACTACGACGATCTGGCCGCCCGGTACGACGCGCCACCCGAGCTGAGGGAGCTCGGCCTGCTGTACGACAGGGACGAGCACGGGGAGTTCCTCCACCTGTACACGATCACGGCCGGACGGGTGTTCTTCGAGATCGTCCAGCGCGTCGGCGGCTACCAGGGCTACGGCGCCGCCAACGCACCCGTACGCCTGGCCGCACAGCACGCCTGGGGAGGACAAGGGTCATCTACCATGAACGTGACCCCGTCGGCCTGACCATGGAGCCCCATGACCTCGCAGCCACTCGCCCGCGCCGGCGGCGAACGCCAGCGTGACGCCGACCGGACCAAGGCGGAGATCCTCCAGGTGGCGCAGCGGGAGTTCGCGCGGCACGGATACGCCGGGGCCAGGGTGGACGAGATCGCCGAGCGGACGCGCACCACCAAGCGCATGATCTACTACTATTTCGGCGGCAAGGAGCAGCTCTACATCGCCGTCCTGGAGAAGGCCTACACCGAGGTGCGGGCCGCCGAGCGGACCGTCGACGTGGCGCACCTGGCGCCGGTGGAGGCCATCCGTACGCTGGCGGAGCTGACCTTCGACCACCACGACGCGCACCGCGACTTCATCAAGCTGGTCGGCATCGAGAACATCCACGAGGCCGAGCACATCCGCAAGTCCGAGCTGCTGGCCAACCTGGGCGCGCCCGTCCTCGACCTCATCTCCCGCATCCTCGACGCGGGGCAGGAGTCCGGCGACTTCGTCACCGAGGCCGACGCCATCGACGTGCACATGATGATCAGCGCGTTCTGCTTCTTCAGGGTCGCCAACCAGCACACGTTCGGGGCACTGTTCGGCCGCGACATGACCGCGCCCGAGCACCGTGCCCGGCTGCGCGCGATGGTCGGCGAGCTGACCGTCGCCTACCTGCGCGGTGCGGGCGCGTCCACGTGACCTGCGGCCGAACCGCCGCACACGATCACGGCCGCTCTGGAGAAGGGTCGTTCACACCCTTGTAATGTACGAACCAGTGAGTTAGTTTCGGGGCTATTCTCACCCGGGAGGAGCCCCCGTGACCGACGCACCCACCCCCCAGGGCAAGCCGCGCAAGGCCGCGATCGCCGCCTGGATCGGCAGCGCCCTGGAGTACTACGACTTCTTCATCTACGGCACCGCCGCCGCCCTGGTCTTCAGCAAGATCTTCTTTCCCACGTCCGCTCCGGGCACCGGAACGCTGCTGGCCCTGGCCACATTCGGCGTCGGCTACCTCGCCAGGCCCGTCGGCGCGTTCGTGCTCGGCCACATAGGGGACAAGTTCGGGCGCAAGAAGGTGCTGGTCTCCACGCTGGTGCTGATGGGCCTGTCGACGTTCCTGGTCGGCTGCCTGCCCACCTACGACCAGGTCGGGGTGCTGGCCCCGGTGCTGCTGGTGGTGCTGCGCCTGATGCAGGGGTTCTCGGTCTCGGGTGAGCAGGCGGGCGCCAACTCCATGACGCTCGAACACGCCCCGGCCGGACGGCGTGCGTTCTACACCAGCTTCACGCTCAACGGCACCCAGGCCGGGCAGATCATCGCGACCGCGATCTTCCTGCCGATCGCCGCGCTGCCCGAGGACCAGCTGCTGAGCTGGGGCTGGCGGGTGCCGTTCTGGCTGAGCATCGTGGTGGCGGCGGTGGGGTTCGTGATCCGGCGCACGCTGGAGGAGACGCCCGCCTTCGAGCGCGAGGTCGCCGAGAACGGTGTCGCCAAGATGCCGCTGGCCGTGCTGTTCCGCGAGCACCGGGCGGACGTGCTGCGGGTGGTCGTGGCCGCGGTCATCGCGTCGGTGAGCACGATCTTCACCGTGCACGCGCTGTCGTACGCGGTCAACACGGTGGGGCTGGAGCGGGCGCCCATGCTGTGGGTCGGCGTGCTGGCCAATGTCGCGGCGGTGATCACGATCCCGCTGTGGGGGGCGCTGTCGGACCGGGTGGGGCGCAAGCCGGTGTTCATCGGCGGCTCGCTGGGGTGCGCGGTGCTGATCTTCGCCTATCTCTGGGCGATCTCGGCCGGTGGCTATCCGCTGATCTTCGTGGTGGGGATCCTGATGTTCGGCGTCGTGCACAGCGCGACCAGCGGGGTCTGGCCGTCGTTCTACGGGGAGATGTTCAGCACCCGGGTGCGGCTGTCCGGGATGGCGATCGGCACGCAGATCGGCTTCGCCATCGCCGGGTTCGCGCCCACGGTCGCCACGGCGGTGGCCGGCACGGGCCGGGGTAGCTGGCTGGGCGTCTCGGTGCTCACCGCGGTGGTGTGCCTGATCAATGTGGCCGCGGTGGCCACGGCGCGGGAGACGTACCGGATCCCCACCGACCAGCTCGGCGCCAGGCCCGCCACCCCCGCGCCGACGGCGAGCAGGGCGTGAGGGGCGGGCAGGCATGAGCGGCGGGCGCGGCGTGAGCGGCGGGCAGGGCGTGAGCGGGGGACAGGGCGGCGGCGCGGGTGCGTCCTCGGGCGGTGAGTTCCGCGTTTACGCCATCCAGTACGCGCGGCGCGACGCCCGGCGCGGCGAGCACTTCCTCGGCCACGACGGGCGGGCGGGTGAGCCGCACCCGACGGCCTACTACACCTGGCTGGCCGTCTCCGACCGGCACACCGTCGTCGTCGACACCGGCATCAGCCGCGCCCGCGCCGCCAAGATCGACGGCCTCGACTACCTGGCCGCGCCCGCCGAGACGATGGCCGAGCTGGGCGTGCCCGCCGGCGCGGTCGATCACGTGGTGCTCACCCACCTGCACTACGACCACACCGGCACGGCCCGCGAGTTCGGCACCGCCCGATACGTCCTGCAGCGCGCCGAGCTCGACTACTGGACCGGCCCCTGGGCCCGGCGCGTCGCCAGGGAGCGCTGGCTGATGGACGAGGACGACGTGGCGCACCTGCGGGCCGCGGAGAAGGACGGCAGGATGGACCTGCTCGACGGCGACGCCGAGGTGGTCCCCGGGCTGAGCGTCCACCTCGTCGGCGGCCACACGGCCGGCATGCAGGTGGTGCGGATCCGGACCGCGCGCGGCCACGTGGTGATCGCCTCGGACGCGAGCCACTTCTTCGAGAACATCGAGGACGACCGGCCGTTCCCGATCCTGCACAGCATGACCGGCATGTACGGCGCCTTCGACCGGATCAACGAGCTCGCCGACGGGCCGCACCTGGTGGTGGCGGGTCACGACCCCGAGGTGCTCACCCGCTTCCCGCCGCTCACCGAGGCCCTGAGCGGCCGGGTCGCCGTGATCGCCGACCAGCGCTCACAAGCTCACAAGCCGAGGTAGATGCGCCGGACCTGGGGATCGACCCGCAGGGCGGCCGAGGTGCCGGTGGCCGCGATCTCCCCGTTCTCCATGACCAGGCAGGTGGCGGTGACGTCGAAGGTGAGCTTGGCGTTCTGCTCGACCAGCACGATGCTCAGCCCGTCGCCGTTCAGCCGTTTCAGCGCGGTCACGATCTCCTCGACCAGGATCGGCGACAGTCCCATCGACGGTTCGTCGAGCAGCATCACCCGGGGGCGGCACATGAGCGCGCGGCCGATGGCCAGCATCTGCTGCTGACCCCCGGACAGCGCCCCGGCCAGGCGGTGCCGCATCTCGCCGAGCACCGAGAACAGGTCGAAGACCTCGCCGATCGGCGTCCGCTTCCAGTTTCCGGTGTAGGCGCCCAGCAGCAGGTTCTTCTCCACGGAGAGCCCCGGGAAGACGTGCCGTCCCTCGGGGACGTAGCCGATGCCGTGGCGGACCAGGGTGTGCGCGGGCGCGCGGAGCAGGTCGTGCTCGCCGAAGCCGATGCGCCTGGCCTGCCGGGGCGCCAGGCCCATGATGGCCTTGAGCGTGGAGGTCTTGCCCGCCCCGTTGGCGCCGATGATGCCCAGCGACTGGCCGGGCTCCACCGTGAAGCTCACGTCGTGGGCGGCCCGCACCCCGCCGTAGTGCACCGACAGTCCCTCGACGATCAGCGTGCTCATCTGGTGGCCTCCTCGACGGCGGACTCGGACGGGGCGGCCATCGAGTCGCCCAGGTAGGCCGCGACCACGTCGGGCTGGACGGCGACGTCCGCGGGGGCGCCGTCGGCGATGACCTTCCCGCCGGACAGCACGGTGACCCGGTCGCACAGCGACATGACCAGGCCCATGTTGTGCTCGATCACCACGACCGTCACGCCGGAGTCCCTGATCGAACGGACGATCTCGGCGAGCTGCCGTACCTCCTCGCCGTTGAGCCCGGCCGCCGGCTCGTCGAGCAGCAGCAGCGTGGGCGCCATCGCCATCGCGCGGGCCATCTCGATGCGCCGCTGGATCCCGTACGGCAGCGCGCGCGGCGCGGCGTCGGCGAAGTCCCGCAGCCCGAACCGGTCGATCAGCTCCCCGGCCCGCTCCCGCAGCGAACGTTCGAACCCGAGCACGCTCCAGGGAAGCGCGACATAGCGCCAGACCCAGCGGGTCCGCGTGCGGTCCAGGCCGACCAGGACGTTCTCGCGGACGGTCAGGTCGCCGAACAGCCGCAGGTTCTGGAACGTGCGGGCCACTCCCAGCAGCGACAGCCGGTACGGGGCCGCGCCGGTGACCTCCCGCCCCCGGAACAGGATCCGGCCCGACGTCGGCGTGTAGAAGCCGCTCACGACGTTGAACAGGGTCGTCTTGCCCGACCCGTTGGGCCCCACCACGCCGCGGATCTCGCCGGCCGTGATCGTGAGCGACACCTGGTCGAGCGCGGTCAGACCCTTGAACCGCATGGTCACCCCGTCGATCTCCAGCAGGTCGCCGCCCGTGCCCGTGCTCGCATCCGCACCCGCGTCTGTGCCCGTGCTCGCATCCGTGTCGGCCCGCTCGTACGCCTGGAAGGGTCCCAAGGTGGCTCTGGCCCCGGCGGCCCGGCGGCGGCGGAGCCGGGCGGGCAGCCCGGCCAGGCCGGTGGGGGCGAAGACCACCACGAGGACGACCACGGTCCCGTAGCCGAGCTGGGCGTAGGCCGACACGTCCAGCAGCGCCTCTCTGACCAGCGACAGCGCCACCGCCCCGACGACGCAGCCGAGGATGCTCCGCCGGCCGCCGATGATCACCATGGCCAGCAGCAGGAACATGTTGGCGATGCTGAACGTCTCCGGTGCCACGAAGCGGATCAGCCCGGCGTACAGGACTCCGGCGATGCCGCCGTACAGGCCGGACAGCACGAAGGCGGTCATGCGCAGCAGCGGGATCTCCGCGCCGAGCGCGCCCGCGGCCAGGTCGTCGTCGCGCATGGCGCGCAGCCTGCGGCCGAGCGGCGAGTGGGTCAGGAACAGCGCGAACGCCAGCGCGAGCGCGAACACCACCAGCTCGACGTAGTAGAAGAGGTACTCGCTGGACAGGTCCACCCCGAACAGCGGCGGCACCGGAATGTCGCTGATGCCCTCGGCCCGCCCGGCGACGGTCGCGTTGGTGATCCAGTTGACGAAGGCCAGCGCCAGCCCGAGCGTGACGATGCCCAGGTAGTGCGACTGCATCCGCAGCGCGGGCAGGCCCACCAGCAGCCCGACGAGGACGGCGGCCAGCAGGGCCAGCGCGGCGGCGGTCCAGAAGCCGAGCCCGGCGCGGGTGGTGAGGATGGCGACGGCGTAGGCGCCGACGCCGAAGAAGGCGATCTGCGCCAGGTTGATCTGCCCGGCCACGCCCATGGCCAGCCCGAGGCCGATGCCGAGGACCGCGAAGATGATCGCCACGTCGACGACGTGGATCGCGTAGCCGCCCAGCCCGTACGGCAGCAGCCAGGCCGCCACGGCGGCGGCGATGAGGGGGATCAGCCGTTTCACGCTCGGTTCACCGTCGTCTCTCCGAAGATGCCGGTGGGGCGGACCATAACGATGGCGGCGAAGACCAGGAATGTCACCAGCTCCGAGTACTCCTGGAAATGGCCGGCCGCGAACGAGTCGAGCAGCCCGAACGCCATGCCGCCGGCGATCGCGCCCCGCATGCTGCCGAAGCCGCCGAAGATCGCGGCGGCGAAGCCCTTGATGCCCAGCGAGCCGCCCATCGTGGGGCTGACGTAGAGCATCGGCCCGATGAGCCCGCCGGCCAGCGCCGCCAGGCCCGCGCCGATGGCGAAGGCCATGGCGTTGCTGCGGCCGACGTGGATGCCGACGGCGGTGGCCGCCTCGTGGTCCATCGCGACCGCCTGCATGGCCGCGCCCCGCTTGGTGCGCTGCAGGAACATCCCCAGCAGCACGGTGGCCGCGGCCGCCACGCCGATGACCACCAGGCTGTAGGTCGGGATCTTGATCCCGGCGACGTCCAGCGGCGCGGTCGCCACCGGCGACGGCACCGCGTGGCCGGTCGCGCCGAACACCCGGATCGCCCCGGCCTCCAGCACGGTGCCGAAGCCGATCGTGCCGATCAGCATCAGGTCGAAGTCCTTGTTCTCCAGCGGGCGCAGCACCCGCTCGATGACCAGGCCGATCAGCCCGGTCACCGCGATCGCCACCGCGACCGCGACGGGGAAGGGCAGCTTGGCGAACATGTACAGGTTGGAGGCGGCGTAGGCGCCGATCATCACCACGTTGCCGTGGGCGAAGTTCACCAGGCCCATGGTGCGGTAGACGATCGAGAAGCCCATGGCGACCAGCGCGTACACAGCGCCGAACGTCACGCCGCCGATGAGGGTCTGCAGAAAGACCTGCACGGTTCTCCTAGCCGGCCGACTCGGCGATGATCTTCCCGGCCTTGATGAGGCCGATCTGGGTGGCGTGGATGCCCACCCCGGAGTCGTCGTAGGCGAAGTCGCCGAGCAGGCCGTCACGCTTGACCGCGCGGATCGCGTCGGCGAGCGGCCGGCCGCCGGCGCCCTTGGTCTGCTTGAGCGCCTCGATGAGGATCTTGGCGCCGTCGTAGGCCTTGGCGCCGTGCAGCTCGGCGGCCTCGCCGAACGCGGCCTGGTAGGCGGCCGCGAAGGTCTTGCTCGCCTCGCTCGTGTCGTTGCTGAGGTACGGCGAGCTGATGACCGAGCCCTCGGCGTTGTCCGCGCCCGCGGTGGTGACGTACACGTCGGTGCCCATCGGCGCGCCGCCCGCCAGGACCGCCTTCAGCCCCAGCTCGCGGGCCTGCTTGGCGATCAGCCCTGACTCGACCTCCTCGGCGCCGATGAACAGCACGTCGGGGTCCTTCTGCCGGATCGTGGTGAGGGAGGCGCTGAAGTCCTTCTGGTCGGGGGTGACGGCCTCGTCGGCCACGGGGGTGACGTTCCTGGTCTTGAGCGCGGCCAGGAAGGCGTCGTGCTCGCCCGCACCGTACGTGCCGTTGTTGCTGATCAGCGCGATCTTCTTGTGGCCCTTGCCGTCGACCAGGTACTTGGCCAGCGTCTCGTCGTAGGTCACGCTGGTCGGCGCGTTGAGGAACAGGAACGGGCTCTTGAGCGCGGCGAGCTTGGGCGACTGTCCCGAGGTGATGTTCGGGATCCCGGCGTCCTTGAGGATGGGCGCCATGGCCAGGGTGACGGCGCTCTCGGCGGTGCCGAGCATGGCGACGTAGCCCCCGCCGGCGATCTTCCTGGCCAGGTTCGTGCCGACCGTGGGGTCGCCCTGGTCGTCGAACAGGTCGAGCTGGATCTGCCGCCCGTTGACGCCGCCGGCCTTGTTGGCCTCGTCGACGGCCAGTTTGACGCCCTTGCTCTCCCATTTGCCGAGCGAGCTGAGCTGGCCGCTCTGCGCGTTGATGTTGGCGACCTTGATGGGGCCTGTGGCATCGGTCTTCGTGCCGGGCTGCTGTCCAGGCGCCGAGCAGGCGGCCAGCGTGATGATGAGCGACACGGCGGCGACGGGGAATCTCGCGGACAACACGGTTCACCTCGTTTTGGGGGGATTTTTCGGGATACGACCGCGTAATGCACGAACTAGTACGTTAGTTATACGGCCAGGGGTCACCAGAGGAAAGAGCGAACGGGCAACGGTTTCAGACGGGGAAGACGCCTCGGTAGATGTCCTTGATGTTCCAGTGGCCGGGGGTGGGGACGGGCTCGTTGACCATGGGCACGTCGATCACCGCCGGCCGCCGGTCGGCCACCGCCTTGCGCAGGGCCGTACGCAGGTCCTCGGGCGCGGTGACCGTGTGCCCGTCGGCCCCGCAGGCCCGCGCGAGGGCGGCGAAGTCCGGGCTGTAGGGCCGCCCGGAGGGGTCGGTGAAGTCGCAGCCGTGGCTGCGGCCGAAGTGCGCGGACTGCAGGTCGGAGATCGTGCCGTGGGACCGGTTGTTCATCACCACGAAGATCACCGGCGCGCCCAGCTCCACCGCCAGCGGCACGGCCGGGAGCTGGGCGCCCATGCCGCCGTCGCCGATCAGCGCGACCACGGTCCGGCCCGGCGCGGCGAGCTGCGCGCCGACGGCCGCGGCGGGGCCGAAGCCCATGGTGGACGCGCCGCCGGGGGTGATGAACCGGCCCTCGGGCGGCAGCTCGTAGCACTGCGCCACGCCGTTCTTGTTCCAGCCGACGTCGGTGACGAGGATCGTGTCCGGCGGCACCGAGTCGCGCAGGTCGGCCAGGATGCGCTCGGGCCGCAGCGGGAAGTCGTCGGCGCGCCCGCGTTCCCTGCTCGCGCCGAACAGCTCCGACCTGGCCGCGCGGATCCGTTCCCGCAGCGCGGGACGGCTCGCCGCGGGATGCGACGTGGCCGCTCCGGCGATCGCCCTGATGGCCAGGCCGGCGTCGGCGACCGCGCCGATCTCCGCCGGGTAGTTGCGGCCGATCTCGGCCGGGTCGATGTCGATCTGGAGCAGCCTGCTCCGCTCGCCGAGCGTCCAGGTGAAGCGGGGATCCCAGGAGCTGGAGTCGGTCTCGGCGAAGCGGGTGCCCAGCGCCAGCACCACGTCGGCGTCCCGGGCGTAGTCGTTGGTGAGCTCCAGCCCCCAGAACCCGGTCATGCCGAGGACCAGCGGGTGCGCGTCGGGCACGGTCCCCTTGGCCATCAGCGAGTGGGCGATCGGGATGTCGAGGTGCTCGGCCAGGCGGAGCAGCGCCTCGGCGTCGTCGCGCAGCCCGCCGCCCGCGTAGATCAGCGGCCGTTCGGCCCCGGCGAGCGCGGCGGCGATCCGTTCGGCGACCTCCGCCGGCAGGCCGGGCGGCTCGGCGCGGCTGACGGGCGGGTACGGCTCGGCGGCCCGCGAGAAGACGTCCATGGGCACGTTGACCAGCACCGCCCCCGGCCGTCCCGTCGTCGCCGTCCAGAAGGCGCGCTCCACGGCGCGGCCGAGGTCCTGGGCGCGGTGCACGTTCCACGCCCGCTTGACGAACGGCCGGAAGACGGCCGCCTGGTCGGCGTCGGCGTGCAGGTTGATCTCCTGGTGCGGGTGCCGCCCGTGGTAGTAGGAGGGGACGTCGCCGGAGATCACCACCATCGGCACCGAGTCGAGCGCCGCGGTCAGCACCCCGGTGGTGGCGTTGGTCAGGCCGGGCCCGACGTGGACGAGCAGCACGCCCGGCTCGCCCGACACGCGGGCGTAGCCGTCGGCGGCGTGCGCGGCGGCCTGCTCGTGCCGGGCGATGACGAACCGGATCCGGCTGTCGGCGAGCGCGTCCAGCACGGCGATGTTGGTGTGGCCGCAGGTTCCGAAGACGTGCGAGACGCCGAGGTCCTCTAACTGCGCGACGAGCGCGTGCGCGGAGGTGGCGGTCATTCTTCTCCCCAGATGGTCAGGCCCCGCAGCAGGAGGGTCTTGGTCACGGTGAAGTCCTCGATCATCCAGCGCGGCGACTCCCGGCCGATGCCGGAGTCCTTGACGCCGCCGAACGGGACGTGGTCGAGGCGGAAGTTCGACGAGCCGTTGACCACCAGCCCGCCGACCTCCAGCTCCCGCCACGCCTGGACGATCCGCCGCACGTCATGCGTGAACAGACCGGCCTGCAGGCCGTACCTGCTGCTGTTGCACGCCTCGATGACCTCCTCGAAGCCGTCGTAGGGGAGCACGGCGACCAGCGCGCCGAACACCTCCTCGCGCACCAGCCTGGCGTCGGCGGGCGGCGCGGCGACCACCGTCGGCTCCATCACCGCCCCCGACCGGCCGCCGCCGGTCGTGATGACGGCGCCCTGAGCAGCCGCCTCGCCGGCCCAGCGGGCCACCCGCTCGGCGGCGTCGTCGTCCACCATCGAGCCGACGTCCGTCGCCGGGTCCAGTGGATCACCCACGACCAGGGCCTTCACCTCGGCAGTCAGGGCGGCCACGAACTCCTCGAACCTGCCGCGCTGGACGTAGACCCGCTGCACCGAGATGCAGCTCTGCCCCGAGTTGCTGTAGCCGGTGCGCGCGCAGACCCGCGCCGCCTCGGCCACGTCGGCGTCCTCGCACACGATCGTGGCGGCGTTGCCGCCCAGCTCCAGCAGCACCCGCTTGGGCCCGGCGGCGCGGGCGACGGCGGCGCCCGCCGTCACCCCGCCGGTGAAGCTGATCACGGCGATCTCGGGCGCGGCGCACAGCCGCGCGCCCACGTCGGCGCCGCCGTGCAGCACCTGTACGGCCTCGACCGGCATCCCGGCGTCGAGCAGGATCCGCACCAGCTCCGTCGAGACCCCGGGCGCCTGCGGGGGCGGCTTGACGATCGTGGTGTTGCCCGCGGCGAAGGAGGCGCCGAGCTTGTGCGCCAGCAGGTTCGCCGGGGCGTTGAACGGGGTGATGGCCAGCACGGGACCGGCGGGGGCGCGGCAGGTCAGCGCGGTGTTGCCCACGCCGCGGGCCCAGCCCGCCACCGGCAGCACCTCGCCGCCCAGCGCCCTGGCCTCGGCCGCCGACACCGCCAGCGTGTCGGCCACCCGCAGCACCTCGCCACGCCCGTCCTTCAGCGGCTTGCCGAGCTCGACGGCCAGCAGCCGGGCCAGCTCCGTGCTACGGGCGGTGACCTCGGCCGCGCCGCGTTCGAGGATCGCGGCCCTGGTCGCGGGGGCCAACCGCGCCACCGACCCGGCCGCCCGCCCGGCGTAGGCCAGGGCCCGCGTGATGTCGTCCGGCGTCGCCGCGCGGGCCCGGCTGACCGTCCGCCGCAGGTAGGGGCCGGCCCGCTCGGCCGACGGGCCGTCGGTCAGCCACGTCCCGGCGACCAGGCAGCCCGCTTGGTAGATCGCATCCATCTCGACTCCACTAGGTGGTGCATCAGAACCGCACTGTGGACTTGCTCAAAGTATGAGGACATTCCGGTCCGCGCAAGAGGAGCCGCGTAGTGGAACGTCTGGACCGTATAATGGACCGAGTGTTAGCGTACGGACCGCATGAGAGGGTGAGCAGGAGTTCACCTTCGACCGACAAGTGAGGACCCGTGCCTGCGAACTTCCCGGCAGAATCCGGCGAGTCCGGTGGCGTGCGCAGCGTCCAGCGAGCGTTCGACATCCTGTCCCTGCTCGGCGAGGATCGGCGGATCCTGACGATCCGCGAGGTCGTCGACGAGACCGGCCTGGCCAAGACGACGGCGCTGCGCCTGCTGCAGACCCTGGAGCACATGGGCCTGCTGTGGGCCGCGCCCAAGGGCTACACCGCGGGGCCCGCCCTGTGGCGCTGGGCGCACCTGGCCCGAAGCGCGTGGGAGCTGCCGCCGGAGACCGTCAAGCTCATGCGCGACCTGGCGGCCCGGCAACGCGAGACCGTCAACCTCTACGTCGCCAGGGACGTCCACCGCGTCTGCATCGCCCAGCAGGAGAGCCCGCAGCCGCTGCGCCACGTGGTGCGGGTCGGCGACGAGCTGCCGATGTGGGCGGGCGCCTCATCGAAGGTCCTGCTCAGGGACGCGCCGGTGCGGCTCCTGACGCGGATCGCCCGCTCCTCTCCGCACGGCGAGGCGCACCTGGAGACGCTGCGGCAGTGGGTCGCCCAGGCGGCGGCCGACGGTCACGCGGTCAGCCACGGCGAGCGCGAGCCCGGTCTGTCCGCCGTCGCGGTGCCCGTGACCGGCGGCTCGGCGGCGATCGTGGCGGCGCTCACGCTCAGCGGCCCGACCGTGCGTTTCACGGACGAGCGGGTGGCGGAGTTCGTCGCGGATCTGGGCGAGGTGGCGGGGCGCATGTCGGAGCGCGGGTTCGACCATCCCCTGACCTAAAGGGAGATCGTGAATGCAGCAGTTGCCACTGGACGGTGTCAAGGTCGTCGATCTGACCAGCGTGCTCGCCGGACCCTACTGCAGCTACCAGTTGATGCTGTTCGGCGCCGAGGTCGTCAAGGTCGAGCTGCCCGGCAGCGGGGACCTGGCCCGGCGCCTCGGCCCTGACGACGAGCTCAACCGGGACCGGCTCGGCGCCTCCTTCCTGGCCCAGAACGCGGGCAAGAAGTCGGTGGAGCTCGACCTGAAGAGCCCGGCGGGGCGGGTGGCGTTCGAGGCGATGGTCACCGGCGCCGACGTCCTGCTGGAGAACTTCCGGGCCGGGGTGCTGGCCAGGCTCGGCTACGACCGGGACCGGCTGCGTGAGCTCAACCCGCGGCTGATCTACTGCGCGATCTCCGGCTTCGGGCAGAGCGGCCCGATGAGCGGGGCGCCCGCTTACGACCAGATCATCCAGGGGCTGTCGGGCATGATGAGCGTCACCGGCACCCCCGACACAGTGCCGATGCGCGTCGGCTTCCCGGTCTGCGACACGGTCGGCGGGCTGATGGCCGCCATGGCGATCTGCGCCTCGCTGGCCGGACGGCACCGCACCGGGCGGGGCAGCTTCCTGGATCTGTCCATGCTGGAGGCGTCGATCTCCGCCATGGGCTGGACCGTGTCCAACTACCTGGTCAGCGGCGTCGAACCGGAGCCGATGGGCGACCAGAACGCCACCGCGGCGCCGTCGGGCACGTTCGAGACCGCCGACGGGCCGCTCAACATCGCCGCCAACCAGCAGACGCAGTTCGAGACGCTCTGCCGGCTGATCGGGCGCCCCGGCCTCGTGGCCGATGCGCGCTTCGCCGTCCCCGAGGCGCGCAAACTCCACCGGAAGGCGCTGAACGCCGAGCTCAACGGCGCGCTGCGGGCCAGGACCGCGCGGGAGTGGGAGGAACTGCTGTCCGGTCACGGGGTGCCCGCCGCCCGCGTCCTCACCGTCCCGCAGGCGCTGGCCCTCGACCAGCTACGGCACCGCGGCTTCCTCACCGACCTGAGGTTCCCCGACGGGAGCGACCGCCGCCTGACCGTCACCGGTAACGGCGTGCTCGTGGACGACGAACCGCTGCGTCCCCCGGCCGCCCCGCCGCTGCTCGGCTCCCACAACGAGGAGTACGCCCATGAGTGAGGCCGCCGACTGGTGGGGCACCGCCGTCTCCAGGATCGAGCCGGACGTCATCGAGCTGCGCGGCCGGCCGGTCCAGGAGCTGATCGGCCGGGTGGGGTTCGCGGAGATGATCTGGCTCATGCTCCGTGGCGACCTGCCCGACCCGCGGCGGGCGGCGCTGCTGGAGGCCGCGCTCGTCTCCTCGGTCGACCACGGCCCGCACGCGCCGTCCATCGCCGTCGCGCGGATGGCGATCACCTGCGGCGTCGGGCTGAACAACGCCGTCGCCACCGGCGTCAACCTGCTGGGCGACGTCCACGGCGGCGCGGGGGAGCAGTGCGTGGAACTGCTGGAGGAGGCGCTGGCCGACGGCGACACCGCGGCCACGGTGGCCCACTGGCGGGCCCGCGACAAATACCTGCCCGGGTTCGGGCACCGCTTCCACACCCGCGACCCGCGCCGGGACCCGCTGCTCGGCCTGGTGGAGCAGGCGGTGGCGGACGGTGTCGTCGCGGGCGACCACCTGCGGGTGGCCAAGGAGGTGGAGGAGCTGATCAGCCCGGTCCCGATGAACATCGACGGCGCGACCGCCGTCGTCTACGCCGAGCTCGGCTTCCCCGCGCCGCTGGCCAGGGGGCTGTTCGTGCTGGGCCGCAGCGTCGGCATCCTCGCGCACGCCTGGGAGGAGGCGGGGCAGGGGCGGCGCAACAAGGGCCCGCTGCCCCCCTCGATCCGGCCGACGTATCTCGGTCAGTAGGCGATGATCTTCCCGGTGCTCTGCGGGAAGATCGCGTCGTTTTGACGTGCTCCTCGCCCTGAAGAAGCGAGGATTCCCGTGCTACTTACGCAGCAGTCCATGCCGCGTAAGCAGCACGAGCTGTGGAACAGGATGCTTGACGCTTCACCGACCCGCCTACCGGTAAGTCTCCACGTCCTGTCACCGCCCGTCCGGCGGCCTCGTTGTACCGATGAATCCAGGAAGTGATCTCACGGCCAGCTTGGTTGTCGCTTGCCAGTTCGATCACGAAAACCTTACTGTACGTGATTGAGACATCGCAAGCAGTTCCGGTCGCTGCACGCTCGCGCCCCAGAGGGCACTCACCCGCGGGCCTACACCATCCCGCCTGAAGGCGGGAGCACTGGCCCGCATCTCGGTAGAAGTACTCGCCGGGCGTGGCGAACGTGTGGGTGAACGACTGCCCCGGCATCAGCATGCCGCTGTCGAACTCGTACTCGAAGAACGAGACGGCGGCGTGCGTGAAGGCGTTGTCCGCCGGATTGGCGAACGTGACGGCCGTCCCCTTGGGCACCCGCAGGCGGCAACCTCGGCCATCCCGGGCACGGCAGGGACCATCCGGTCTCCTGGTGCCAGTACTACGACGGCGGGCGGTCATGGGTCACCACGCTCGGCCACGAGGTGCAGGCGTGGACCGGCGACCAGCGCTTCCTCGGCCACCTGACCGGCGGCGTCAAGTCGGCGATGGGCATGGCGCCCTTCTGCCGCTGATCACTTTTGTCGCTGATCACTTCTGGGTGGCCACGTGGTGCAGGCCGCGCAGGGCCAGCACGTAGCCGTACACGCCGAACCCGACCACGATGCTCCGCGCGACCGGTGAGATGTAGGAGTGGTGCCGGAACGGCTCGCGCGCGTGCACGTTGGAGATGTGCAGCTCGATCACCGGCAGCTCCACGCCCTCGATGGCGTCGTGCAGGGCGACGGACGTGTGCGTGTAGGCGCCGGGGTTGAACACCGCGCCGACGCACCGCCCGGCCTTGACCTCGGCCCCGGCCTCGTGGATCCAGTCGATCAGCTGCCCCTCGTGGTTCGACTGGTGGAAGCGGAGGTCGAGGCCGAGCCCGGCGGCCTCCTCGCGGCACATCTCCTCGACGTCGGCCAGCGTCGTGGTGCCGTACACCTCCGGCTTGCGGGTGCCGAGCAGGTTGAGGTTCGGGCCGTTGAGAACGTAGACGGATGTCACACATGCCTCACTTCGTGGTCGTCACTACACCCGGTGGCGGGCCAGGTGCTCCAGGACCGACTGGTTGGCCTCCCAGCCGTCGGGGAACTTCACCGGCACGCCCAGCCGGACCGGCTCCGCCGAGGGATGGGCGTCGAGCAGCTCGGCGATGCCCGCCCTGGCCACCACCACGCACGCGTGCCGGTGCCGCGAGGCCAGCACGCACAGCCGCCCCGACTCCAGGTGGAACGCGGTGGCGTCCCGGCGGCCCGACAGCGGGTGCAGCACGATCGTCACGTCGTACTCGCGGCCCTGCAGCCGGTTGGCGGTGTCGACGGTGATCTCCGGCGGCAGTCCCGCGTTCCTGATCGCCGCCACCTGGTCGCGGTGCGCCGCGCCGACCGCGATCCGGTCGGCGGTCACCGGCCGCTCGCCCTGCTCCGAGCCCGCCACCGCGCCGCGCTGCAGCAGCCGCTCGGCCAGCAGCGCGACCGCCTGCACGGCTTCGCCGTCGGTGCGCACGGTGTGGCGGTTGGGCAGCTCCAGCAGCGCCCAGCCGGAGCGGGCCGCCTCCTCCAGCGCCCGGTCGTGCACGGTGCCCATGCCGCCGGTGGTCAGCTCCAGCCGCCGCTCGCCGGCCCCGGTGCCCGACCGGAACCCGGTGAACGGGTAGAACGCCCGCGACACCACCGGCGCTGCCGAGGCGGGCAGCCGCCACGACACCGGCAGCCGGTGCACCGGCAGGTCGGGATTGTGCCGCAGCAGCACCGAGACCGCGCTCTGCAGCGGGTCCCACGACAGGCCGGACCAGCGGTCGCCGTCCACGATCGAGAACGGGTCGAGCTGGCCGGGATCGCCCACGAACAGCGCCCGCTCGAACAGCCCGGCGATGCGCAGCAGCTTGTCCGAGCGCATCTGGTACGCCTCGTCCACGATCGCCCACGGCCACGTGCGGCCGGAGATCCACGCCCACTTGTCCGATGTGGCGATCATGATGTCGGGGTCGCCGAGATCCTGGATCCTCGTGCCGACCATGACGCCGGGCAGCTCCAGCAGGCGCAGCGGCGGCACGTAGCCGCTGGCCGACAGCCGCCCGACCGTCAGATGCGGATGCCGCTCGGAGATCCGCGCCACCAGGTCGTCGACCTGCTCGTTGGTCTGGGCGACGATCATCAGCGGCTCGCCGGTCTCGGCCAGGTGGGCCGCGGCCCGGACCACGAGCGTGGACTTGCCCGCCCCCGGCGGCGAGTCGACCACCACGCCGCGATGCCTCGGCAGGTCGGCGAGCACGTTCCTGATGACCTGCTCCGGACTGGCCTCGTCCGCGGTCACGACCATTCCTCCCGGGCGTCCTCGTCGGTGGGGCGGTATTCCTGCGGCGGGCCGCCGTGCGTCCACGGCGTCGCCTCCGCGTCGGGCAGGCTCGGCGCGCCCTGGAAGTCGTCGGTGAGCGAGGTGTAGCAGACCCGCTCACCCACCTCGGGCACCGCGCCGGGAGTGGGCGTCTTGCCGCGGCCCATGCCCTTGGTGATCTTCAGGGTGACCAGGCCGTCGCTCGCCTCCACGAGCTGGGCGCCCTGACCGCGCCGCTGCGGGGTGCCGAGCGCGGCGCCGGGTGCCAGCCGTACGGGATCGTCGGTCTTGACCACCACGAGCGGGCGCAGCTTGCGCGAGCGGCCCTCGCCCTCGAAGTTCTCCGGCTCGGTCTCCACGACCTCGCCCGCGAACGCCTCGCCGGTCAGCCGGTACTCGGCCATGACCAGCGGGTCGTCATAGGCGCGCTGCACCTCGTAGGCGGCCTGGGCGCGTTCCATGCGCGCCAGCCGCCCGGCGGCGGCGATCGCGCCGTCATGCCTGGCCTGCGGCGGCGAGCCGTCCTCGATCTGCGCGGCCAGACCGCTGAACGAGGCTCGGTCCTGCTCCCACCGCTGCGCCACGCCGGCCCCCTCGGGCAGGCCGCCGAGCAGGTCGATCGCCTGCCACATGAGCCGCCAGGTGGGTTCGAGCTGGGTGCGCAGGGCCTCGGTGACGCGTTCGGCCGAGCCCTTCTCGATCGCCGGCGCCAGCACCTCGGCGTCGAACCCCGGATCGGTGACGGGTCCCGCGGGCGGCCAGATCAGCGGGTCCTCGGCGTCGTCGCTCGGCCCGTCGGTGATCCAGGCGAGCAGCGCGGCCAGGTTGGCGTCCTCGAGGCCGCTCTGCCCGCTGGCCCAGTGCCGGCCCAGCTCCTCGGTCGCGGCGATCGTCAGCGACGACCCCGGATATCCGGCACGCTCGGCGAACCAGGTCAGCCACCTGCCGAGCAGCGGAACCCCCGTGGGCACCGGGTAGGGCCCGTCGGCCCGGCGGAACCGGGTGGACCTGCCGAGCAGCCGGGTGAACGCCACGCCCGCCTGGTTCGGCATGATCAACTGTGGCGCGTCGAGCGCCCGCTCGTACGGATCGGCGTTCTTCCGCTCCACCGTCTCCGTCTCGACCAGGAAACTCTGGACGTACGGCACCAGCAGCCCGGCCAGCTCGGCGGTCCAGGCGAAGCGCAGATCGCGGTTGCGCGGCTGGGTCACCACCAGCAGCCGGGGCTCGGCGCGGTCGGTGCCGAGCATGGCGGCCAGCGGCGCGGCGGCCTCGCCGGAGAGCTTGAGCGGGATGAACACCATCGGCCGCGCCGACAGATGGCAGTGCCGGACGGTCGCGATGGGCTGCGCGATGCCCTCGTCGAGGGCCCGCAGCCGGGCGAGCGAGGTGAGCAGGCTCACGTCAGGCACTCTCTGCGCAGGCGTTCGGCGTTGCGCAGCAGCCGGGCGATCTCCTCCTGGCCCGGAGCCGGGTCGCGGGAGCCGTCGGCCAGCCCGAGCGCCTCGCCGACGGAGGCGACGCCGCCCAGCTCGTCGCGTACGTGGCGGCCCAGCAGGTCGGAGGCGCCCTCCTGCCGGGCCTCGTCGCGGCAGAAGAAACACAGGTCGCAGGTCGACAGGCAGTCGGGCGCGTACCGGGCGTCGGCCCCGCGCAGCGCGTCGGCCAGCTCGGCGGCCGACCGGGTCGGCAGCCCGTCCTCGCCCGGCACCAGGTCGAACGTGAGGTCCTCGGGCAGCGCGTCGAGCAGCCGGTCGAGGCCCGTCATCCGGTCGAGCTGGCGTTCCAGCACGGCGAGCTGCGGGCGTACGTCCACCAGCGACCCGACCGGCCGGTTGGCGAAGTTCTCCGGGCAGACCAGCACCACCTCGTGCGAGACCCGCAGCGGGTCGTGGCCCAGCTCGCCGAGCAGCCGGCGCAGCGCCAGCACGTACACCGCCGCCTGCCGGGCCGCCGCGGCCACCGCAGCCGGGTCGGCCTGCCCGTCGATCACCGCGAACGACTTGATCTCCACGATGTGGAAGCGCCCGCCGAGCTGGAAGGCCACCACGTCCGGCTCCAGGTAGGCGGCGTGCCCGGCGATCTCCAGGCTGAGCAGCGGATGGTCGTAGACCGTCCCCGCGTCCTGCCCCTCGGTCACCGCCCGGTCGAACAGCGCCCTGGTGTGGGCGTGGCGCAGGTGCGCGCCGACGTTCTCCACGTCGTGGTAGGCCACCTCGGCGATCGGCAGCCCGAGCTGCTCCCGCAGCATGCGCAGCAGCTCGGCGCATCCGTCAGCCTTCACCAGCGCCTCGAACATGTTCCCGCGGGTGATCGCGAACGGCGACTGGCCGAACGGCGCGGGGAAGCCCAGGTGCCGGGCGGCGGCGTCCTTGTCGATCCCGGCGCCGTCCATGAGCGCTCTGCGCGAACAGCCGGGGTTCGCCGCGAGCGCGGCGATGGCGCGGGCGTCGTGCGGCTTCGGTGGCGTCGTGCCTCGCAGCGCGTCAAGCCGGTTCATCGGCCGCCTCTCGTATCGCTGGTGCGCTCACGTGATGTGCGCGCTGTCGCGGTTGGCGTCATGCTTGCCGCCGCGCTCGCTGTCGCGGTTGGCTTCGTGCTCGCCGTCGCGCTCGCTGTTGCGCGTGAGCGGCCGGTGCCGGCCTGCTGCCCCATCGCTCTCACCCGGTGATCCTTTTCTTCGCGACCGTGCTCAGCGTAGCGGCGCCGAACAGCCCGGCGGCGTCACCTAGCTGCGATGCCGCGCGTTCGGCCAGCTCAGCCCGGTCGTGCGTGTCGCGCTCCGCGTGCACCGCGAGCTCTGCCCGCGCCGCCTCGATCACCCGGCCGGGGTCGGGCGGCCCCAGATCGCCGTCGGCGGCGCCGGGGATGTTGCGCGCCATCCTGGACAGCAGCCGCGCCGCCCCCGGCTGGATATCCCCGAGCTCCGCGTGATCGGGATCGAGCTGCCCGGCCACCGCGATGGCGCAGGTCAGGAAGTCGACGCGGGGGCTGAGCGGGCCCACCATCCGTTGAGCCCGTGGCCAGGTGCTGACCGTCAGCAGGCCCCGGGCGGGGGAGAGGCGATCCGTCAGCGCCGCGCATAAGTAGTACGGCCTGCCGTACGGGGAGGCCTTGAACGAGCGCTCCTCGTCGCGGCGCAGGCTGGTGAGCTGGTTGCTGCGCAGCGTGCCGCCGCAGAACGCGATGCCCACGGCGACGATCAGCCTCGGCTGCGCGCAGGCGCCCAGCAGGGTGAGGCCCTGGTGCACCTGCTGGCGCACGGTCACCAGCCGCGGCGCCACGGGTTCGGGGTCCGGCTCACTGGCCGGGCCCGCGCTCACCAGGGCGTCCCACGTACGCTCCACGCCGCGGAGCTCGGCGCGCAGGGTCCTGGCCGTCGCCGTGTCCTTGACCCGCATGGCCCTGCGCACACCGGCTCGGAGCTCGTCGATCCGCTTCTCGAGATCGTCCAGCCGGTCACTCATGGCGCGAGCGTAGCAAGAGTTCCAGTATTTCCCAGTAATTTTGGGATCTCAGATGAAGGATTCGCGTTTGCGGCGCACGTAGTGGCTCTGTGATCCACTAGATCGGGTCGTCGAAGAGGTGGAGCCGGTGTGCCTTGGCCGCCGCTTCTCCCCTGGTGGCGGCGTCCGTTTTCATCAATATTCGGGAGACGTGCACACCCGCCGTCTTGACGGAAATGAATAGTTCGCTGGCGATCTGCCGGTTGGTACGCCCCTCCGTCACCAAGCGGAGCACCTCCACCTCTCGTGGCGTCAGGCCCAGCTCCGATCTGGCAGGGGCGGGGGTGCGTACGGTGGGTTCCTCCGCCAAGGAGAGGTGCGCCCGAGCCGCCATCGAACCGGCCGCTGCGATGAGGGGGGCGGCGCCGAGGGCTTCGGCGATGCCGATCGCCCTGTGCAGGAGCTCGGCGGCCGCTGTCTGATTGCGCTTGCCGAGGAGGGCCTCGGAGTACCTCACCAATGCCCAAGCGAGCTGGTACGGTCGGCCGAGGCGCTCCCAAGCCGCCAATTCCGCCTCTCGTACCTCGCACCGTCTCGATCGCGGGGCCGTCTCCGCCGCGAACGACGCGCTCCACGCACGATCTACGTCGGTTTTGACGGCGGTCGCCGCAGCGGCGGTCCGCAGGGCCGCGAAGGTGTCCTCCCAAGGAGTCGTGTGGAGTTGGGATTGCGTAAGCGGCCGTGCTTGAACCTCTGACTTTGTGTACGCGCGTGCGCCAGTGACCAGCAAAGGCCAGGCACGCGCAGGCGCTCTATGGACGGGGAAGGCCTCGATCGCGTCCAACACCGCTGTCAGGGCGGCGCCCGGGTCGTCCTGTGCCAGCCGGAGCCGCGCCTCGAATGTCGCCTGAGTGAACTGGCTCGCCGCCGTTTCGAACCTGCCGCTGGACAGACCCCGGATCTCGTCGAGTACCTGTTCCGCCGACGCCAGATTGCCGCGAGCAGCCAGAATCTCGCCGTGAATCGCGAGGATCGTGGCGCGGTACCCCTTTGGCGGCTCCAGGTCGATCGCATGTGCGAGCACCTCCAGGGCCTCATCCCACTCGCCCAGCGACAGCAGTGACTCGGACAGGGTTCCCGCCAAACGGACCCCGAGGGTTCGAGCCAGACCGGCTTCCCCCGCTCGCCGTACACCGGCGCGCGCGCTGTCGGCGGCCCGAGCGGATTCGCCGATGGTCTCCAGAACCCACGACTCGGAGATGTGGGATGTCACGACGAGCATCGGGACCGCGTGCTGCTCCGCGAGCCTTCTGGCCGTAGCGAAGTCGGCCATGGCCGTCTTGGTGGCGCTGTCCTGAGCGGCCCCGTCCCAAGTGGCGCCGTCCTGAGCGGCGAGACCGGCCAGTGTGATCGTGGCGTGCGCTTCGCTGTACGCGTCGCCAACGTCGCTGGCTACCTTGAGCGCGTTCTCGGCGAGTGACCGAGCCGCCTGGTTCTTGCCCTCCACCCAGAGGCGGTGTGCGAGGTGACCGAGCAGACGCGCTCTCAGCGGAGTGAGAGAGTCCTCGGGAAGCAACCGCAGGGCGTCCTCGAGGTCGCCTGTCGCGCCTCCCATGGCGAGGCGCGAGCGGATGCGCGCCCGTCGCTCAAGGATCTGAGCGGCGAGCTCTGGGGTGTCCTCGGACTTGGCGGCCTCCAGCGCCGCCGACGCGATGGACATGCCAAGTTCGATGTCACCGCTCTCATCCGCGGCCTCGACGATGTCGCGAAGGACCGCGGCGCGTGATACGCCGATGATCTCGGAGGGATGGTCGACCAGACACCACAGTTCAAGAACCCGCCGAAGCATCTGGAGTCGCTCAGGGTGCGCCAGCAGATCACGCCCCTCCTGCGCCGCTCGCCATGTCGCGACGAGCGCCGGGATCGGTTCGCCGGCCGCCGCCCAGTGCCGAGCGACCTCGCCGGCCGCGTGACACATCACGGGTGGAGCGAGTCGCGGGTCCTCATCGATCGCCTCGGCGTACCGACGGTGCAGTCGTCTTCTTTCGCCGGGCAGCAGAAGCACGTCATGGACGGCCTCCGCGATGAGGGCATGCCTGAACCGGTACCCGTCCTGAGTCGTCAACAAGACGCCCTCATGGACCGCGGGGCGCAATGCCTCGTCCAGGTCTTCGTCGGAGATGCCCGCCACCTTGCCCAGTACGGTGTGCCCGACCTCTGAGCCGCCTACGGCCACAATATGCAGGACGCGCTGGGTCGGGCCTGGTAGCCGTTCTATCGGCGCGATCAGCAGGTCACGAATCGAGCCGCTGGGCTCGCCCGCACCGGAGTGATCGAGAATCGCCTCGACGAAGAAGGGGTTCCCACCACTGCGGCGCATGATGTCGTTGAGCAGCGCGGAATCGGGTGGTCGACCCAGGATCGTCGTGCTCTGAAGTGCGACATCCGCGCGGCCCAGCCCTCGCAACTCAACCTTGACGACGTGGTGGTGGCGTCCCAGCTCGGACACAGGACCCCGAAGGGGGTGGCCAATGGGAAGATCACGGTAGGTGATGATGGTGAGAAGGCGCGTGTCGTCCGCGTTGTTGACCACGTACGTGAGGAGGTCCCAGGTCGACTGGTCCGCCCAGTGCACATCCTCGATCATCAGGACCAGGGGCATGTCTTGCGTCAAGGACTCAAGCAGCGTGAGGAACGCGTCGAACATCCGTGCGCGAGTGCCTTCATAAGTAGGCAACGGATCGGCGAAATCCGGCAGGAGCCAGGCGAGCGCGCTCACGATGTTCGCAGGAAGCGACGCGCGCAGGTGGTCCAGACCGATGCGCCGGACCAACGATCGAAGGATGCCGACGAAGGGCGCGTAGGAAGGGGCATCACCAAGATTGAGGCAGTTGCCGATGATGAATGTCGCATTGGGGGTCAGGCGGCGGAACTGCTCGATAAGGGTTGACTTGCCGATGCCAGGCTCGCCGCTTACCAGAGCCGTGGTGGGTCGCCCTTCTCGCGCCCGCGACAGGGCAGTGACGAGGCGCTCGAGCGCCTCGCGGCGGCCGACGAAGGGCAATCGCTGATCGGTCGCTTCTGTCGTTGTCACAGATCGCCCTCTGATCACGCGCCTGGGCCCTAGGGGCGGCCAAGGTGTAGACGAAAACCTACATTTCGGTCCACATCATAACCTAGCGCCCATGTCGCCGGCCGATCCAGGAGCGGGTCACGGTGACCCTCTTACCAGCGTAGACAAGGTGATCAGCTCCTATATACGGCACTTTGCAGACGTCCGACGCTTACTCACAGTGACAGCCGACTCCAGAAGGTAAGGCATCGTGCCGATGCGGACCATGCCCGTCCACGTGGAGAGTGGATCAGAGTCACACGCACCTGGCCATTGACATCAGCTCAAGAGCCTTGAAGCGCAGATGTCCAGATTATTGCGGTGATCGGCAGCCAACCGATACAGATCGCGCCCAATCCGACGGTAGCCCGACAAGCCGTTCCGGAGCGTGGATGGTGACCGGAGAAGGCCCGCAAGAATCTGAAGGAGGAACGGCGAGATGGACAAGCACGCATGTCAGGCAGTCACGGTCGAGGGAGTCCATTACTCCGATCACATGACCTGCTGGGTTCTTCCCCGACCGGTGAACGCCTCCTGGGCGAACACGGCCAAGACGCCAGGCCAGTTCGTGCGGACGGTCGCCGGCTCTTGGGGAAGCGCGGAACGGGCCAAGGAATACGCGGACCGTGCACTTGAGCGGACACGGCAGTTCGCTGCGGACGCTTCCCACGAGATGCGCACACCGCTCGCCGGACTGCGGGTGGAGCTGGAGGAGGCCATGCTGCATCCTCAGCAGACCGACCTCTCTGACCTGCTGAAGCACGCCCTGCGGGGCGTCGACAGGATCGAGGCGATCGTCACTGACCTGCTGCTGCTAGCCCAGGTGGAGGCGACCGCGCCCATCGAGCGGGAGGCGCTGGACCTGGCCGAGCTGGTCCGGGCCGAGATCTCCCGGCGGTCGTACGGTGTCGAGATCCGCCTGGAACTCCAACACGGGGTGACGGTCAGTGCCGTCCGCAGCCACGTCAACCGCCTGCTGGCCAATCTGCTCGACAACGCTCTCAGGCACGCCCAGCAAGCGGTGCACATCCAGGTACGCAGCGATGGCGATGGCGTCGAACTGGCCGTCGCCGACGACGGAACGGGCATCGCGGAGACCGACCGCGAACGGATCTTCGAACGGTTCGTTCGGCTGGACGCCGCGCGCAGCCGCGACCGTGGCGGCAGCGGTCTCGGCCTGGCGATCGCCCGCGACATCGCCTTGGCCCACCATGGGACCCTCCGCGTCGAGGACTCGCCCATCGGCGGCGCCCGCTTCGTGCTCCGGCTGCCCACGGTCGCGTAGGGACGGCCTCTCGGGACAGCGGACTGACCTCCAGCCATCCCGACGCCAACGCGATGCCGCCACTCGCTCACTGCGGCTGGCGTGACTCTCATCGCCGACTCCGCTGAACGCCCGCCGTACCGCTGACCGATGGTCGACGGAACCGCAGGGCCGCGACTACCAGTAGGTTCACCCTGCACGAATAGCGCCCTGGCTCGGCCGGGCACGAGCGTCTCCGGCGTCACGTCGACGCCGACGATGGAGTTCACGCCGTTAGGGCGCAGCCGGGCGCATCTGGAGAAAGCCTTATCGGCACTGACCCCGCACCTTATCCGGCGTAGTCCTGCGGCGTCGCACAAAGTGAGCGGGCATGCGCGTACTGCAGCCGGGCCTGTTCTTCGTCCCTGTCGCACTACGACGAAGTGCTCTCCCGCCGTAGAGGTCGACCCAACGGATACGGCACCTTCTGGACGTTCGACGGGAAACCAGCGCGTGGATAACCGCCAAAAATACGGCATCTTCCAGATGCCGAGCCGAGCGGCCATTCCGCATCGTAGGACCTGTATCCGCAGTCGATGCGGCCACAGGCCCCGTCCTCGCTCAGGGCGGGCCGCGCAGGTGAGCTGCAAGCTTGTAGGGAGCTGAGAAGATGCTCAAGATCGCGATGTTGTCCGGAAGCCTGCGGGCGAGTTCCACCAACAGCGCTGCGATTCGCGCGGCGGCACGGTTCGCCGCCGCTTGCGCGAGAACACAGGTCGAGGTCCAGATCTGTTCCATCGGTGAGCTCCCGCATTACTCGGAAGATGTCGAAGAAGAGGGGTGGCCTGCGACGGTGCAGGAGCTGCGCTCCCACATCGAGTCCGCCGACGCGATTCTGATCTCGACGCCTGAATACAATGGCGGCATACCGGGTGTGCTGAAAAATGCCCTTGATTGGCTGTCCCGACCGGACGGGAACGGCAGCCTCCAGAACAAGTGGGTCGCGACCGTGAGTGCGTCGCCGGCAGCTTTTGGTGCCGTCTGGGCGCAAGAGAATCTTCGTTTCGTTACTACCCGGAGCGGGGCGAAGCTCATCAACGACGATCTTGTTGCTCTGCCGAACGTTTTCGAGCTAATCGATCCCTCCGGCGAGCTCACCGATCCCACAGCACTCGCCAAGATCGAATCCTTGGTCGACGCGGTGATCAGCCACAGCATTGACATCGCAGGTCGCGATCTCGTGTGCCCAGCCTGAGGAGGAGATATGTCAGGTCATGAGAGAAAGAGCAATTCGCAGCCAGTCGTCGACGAAGTACATCACGAGGCGCAGGGGCTCGCGAAAGGCTCTCTGAGCCCCGGTAAGATCGTCGCTTTCGCTCTTGCCTCGCAGACCCCGGCGGTGGCGTTGGCGACCGTTCCCTTCCTGCTGGTCGTTACGGCCGGCAACGGTAGCTGGCTGGGCGCGCTGCTGGCGGCGGCGGCGACGGGCTGCGTGGGGATAGCCGTCATCACGTTCGCCCGTCGATTCGTGGTTACGGGTTCGCTGTATTCCTATATGTCCCACGTGTTCGGCGCGTGGGCGCGATTGCTGGTGGGCGCGACGCTACTGCTCGGCTACGTCACGCTCATCGCCGGCGTTCTGATGCTCACCGGGATTTACGCGGGGAGCTTCCTCATTGCTGTTGGCGTCGAGTCGGGACTCGATGCTCCCGTCATGACCGCGCTCACGAGCGTGGCGATGCTCGCCGCGGCGGCGCTCGCTTATCGAGGGCTCGACGCCTCTATTCGCAGCGCGGTGATTCTCACGGTGGCCACGGTGCCGATCGTGCTGTTGATAACGATCGCCTCCGCCGTCCATACCGGCCTGGACCTGGGAGCCCAGCTCTCGCTCAAGGGAGCCTCGTTGAGCGGCATTTTCCAGGGCGTCGCGGCAGGCGCGGTGTTCTTGGTGGCCTTTGAGAGCTCTGCCGCGTTGGCGGCCGAAACCCGCGACGCCAAACGCAACGTACCGGTGGCGGTCATGAGCATTCCCGTCGTACTCGGTGCTATCTACCTGATCACCACTGTCCTGCAGGTGCCAGGTCTGATCGCGGCGGCGGATGCGATCAGCGCGGGTGGATCGCCCGCGGGTGCCCTGGCGCAACAGGCCGGTCTCGGCACACCCTTCGCCACGGCGACCGACCTTGTTCTCGCGATCGCCAACCTGGCCTCACTGATCGCCTTTGTGAACTACGGGTCGCGCTTCGTCGCGACACTGGCGACCGACGGGCTGCTCCCGGGTGTGGCGGCGCGCATCCACCCGCGCTTCAAGACCCCCAGCATGGCCATCATCGGCCTGTCGCTCCTGTCGATGGGCTTCCTCCTTGCCCTGGTGTGGCGGTACCCCCACGAACTGCTGGCCAAAGTGTTCCCCGCGCTCTCAACCGTGACCGTCTACATGTGGGTCATCCCCTGGGTCCTCGTGTGCGTCGGGGCGATCGTGCTGGTCGTTCGCGAGAACAGGGCGCGTTTCGCGCTGGTCGCGCTGGCCGTGCTGGGGGCCGTGGGGGTGTCATGGGTCTACATCAACGGCCTGGTGAATGCGCCGGCGCCGCCCGTGGACGCTATGTCGTACGTCTTCCTGCTCGCGGCGGGTTCGGTCTTCGCCGTCTTCTTCTTCCTCGACCGGCGCAGGCGTCGACGGATCCACGTCGGCGAGGGAGCCGGCGACGAGTTGGCGGCGGATGACCCAGGGCCGGCACGGACCCGGTAGCGAGGTCAGCAGCCCGTGCATGTGGAGGCCGGGTGTCGAGGTCGCCACAAGCCGTGGGGCAGTAATGCGGATCCATCACCAAGCAGAAGGAACTGATCCACCATGCCCACCACCACCAAGCTGCCCGTATTCGCACCCGGGGGATATCGGTATCTCCCGTCTGTCTTCCAGTTCTCGGGCGGCGTCGCGCCAGAGCCCGGTTTCGAGATCGAGCGAGTACGCCTCCAACGCCCGTTGCCGCTTTTCGAAGGGCTCGCCGCGGCTGAGGCGCACCTCCGGTCGATCGGCCGTCCCACGACGGCGTTCTGCGCATGCGAACTGCGATCACCTGGTCAGTTCGATGAGCAGGCCTTCGTCGAATTCAATCGCAGGTATGTGGAGACCTTGGAGCGCTGGGGCCTGTACGCCCATGGCGTGAATCCCGTGGCGCGCACCAACGTATGTCCTGCTGTCGGCAAACCCGAATCGCCCTCTCTTTACGCCTTCTCCTACACCGTGCCCGCGGCTGCCAGAACCAGCGGCAGTTTCGTGGTCGCCGGCGGTGCTGAGGCGCCAGAGGACGGCGGCGAATACCACGACAACATCGTGCGGCGTAACGACACTTCGCTGGACGCGATGCGGGAGAAGCTCTGCTACGTCAGGACGGAGCAGGAACGACGCCTTAGTGCGCTGGGCTTCTCCTGGCGTGATGTCCGGAGCGTGCAGGCCTATTCCGTCCACGACATCGGCCCACTGATCTATGACGACCTGGTCTCCCATGGGGTCGGCGTCCACGGCCTCACCTGGCATGTGGCCAGCCCACCGGTCGCGGACTGCGAGTTCGAGATGGACGCGCATTCGGTGCTCTGCGACATGGTGCGGTGACGCACCGCGACCAAGTCAAGTTACGCGTCAAGTGAGAAATGAAGGACTGATTGGCATGAGGCTCACCACGTTCAGGATCGCCGATACGGTCACCTACGGGGCCGTCACCCCGGCAGGCATCGTCGATCTCGGACGCCGCTACTCCAGGCAATACCCAGATCTCAAGGCACTGCTCGCGGGAAACGGAGTGGTGGACGCGATGGCTCACCTGGACGGCCCGCCCGACTACCAGGAGTCTGAGGTGTCCTGGCTGCCCGTGATCCCCAATCCCAGCAAGATTGTCTGCGTAGGGCTCAACTACGAGGACCACAGGATCGAAGCAGGACTCGACAGGAACGCCAACCCCGCGCTGTTCCTGCGTACCTGCGAGTCCCAGGTCGGCCACAAGGCCGCAATCGTGCGGCCACGGGAGTCCGCCACCTTGGACTACGAGGCCGAGATCGCCGTGGTCATCGGCAAGATGGGCCGTCGTATCCCACAGGCGGAGGCATGGCGCCATATCGCCGGCTACAGCTGCTACAACGACGGCTCGGTACGCGAGTGGCAGCGCCACACACAGCAGTACACCGCGGGAAAGAACTTCTCATCCACAGGTGGCTTCGGCCCGTGGCTGGTGACTACCGACGAGGTGCCCCCCGACACGGTCATGACACTGTCGTGCCGGTTGAACGGCGAGGTCGTGCAACATGCGACAACAGAGCAGATGATCTTCACGCTGCCACGCCTGATCGAGTACATCTCCACGATCACCACGTTGCTGCCAGGCGATGTGATCGTCACCGGCACTCCTGCGGGCGTGGGCTCGCGGCGCACTCCCGCGATCTGGATGAAGCCCGGCGACAAGGTCGAAGTAGAGATCGACAAGGTGGGCGTCCTTGAAAACACGATCACTGACGACTGATACCGAAGTCCGCAGTACGAAACAGTGCCGGAAGAGAACGAGGAAAACGGGATGACACGTGAACAGGTGCACAGCAGCGCTTTGAGCCGGCCAAGCGGCCATTTCTCCCAAGCCATCACGGTTGAGGCCCGCGGCCGACTCGTCTTCATTTCGGGCATGACCGCTCGCGGAGCCGATGGATCCGTCGTCGGGGTCGGCGATATCGAGACGCAGACGCGGCAGGTGTGCGACAACCTCACCGAGGCGATGCGAGCGGCCGGCGGCAGCTTGGCCGACATCGTCCGCGTGGACGTCTACGTGCGCAACATCGAGCACTTCGAGCAGATCCACAAGGTCAGGCGTGAGTACTTCGGTGACCCGCCGCCGGCTTCGACGTTGCTCGAAATCACCAAGATGGTGTCGCCGGACATGCTGATCGAGATCAACGCGATAGCGGTCATCACATGAACGACACCGACGGCGCGCGTGCCGCGCAACGCGCGCGCGAACCCGCCTATCTGGGCATCTCGCAGATCGGCGAGTTGCTGGCCGATCGCCGGGTGTCGTCCGTCGAACTGTGCCAGTCGCTGCTCGCGCGCTACGAGCGGCTCGAACCACAGCTCAACGCGTTCATCAGCCTGTCGCCCGAACGGATCCTGTCCGACGCGCGAGCGGCCGAAACCGAGCTGGCTCGCGGGACGGTCCGGGGCCCACTGCACGGCGTTCCGATCGCGGTGAAAGACTCCTGCTGGACCAAGGGAGAGCGGACAACCGCAGGTGCGATGGTCATGAGCGACTTCGTGCCCGACCGCGACGCGACCGTCGTCGCCCGGCTCCGCGCGGCAGGCGCGATTATCTTCGGCAAGACCAATCTGCCCGAATTCGCGTATGGACCAGTGAACTCCTATCACTTTGGTCCTACACGCAACCCGTGGGACCTGGAGCGGTTCGCGGGCGGCTCAAGCATGGGTTCAGGGGCAGCGGTGGCCGCCGGAGTTGTGCCGGGCGCGATAGGCAGCGATACGACTGGATCGATTCGCAACCCCTCGACTTGGGCAGGCGTTGTCGGGCTCAAGCCGACGTACGGACTGGTGCCGCTGCGCGGGGTGACGCCTTTGGCGACCTCGCTTGACCACGTCGGCCCCATCGCTCGCTCGGCGCAGGACTGCGCGTTGCTGCTCGAGGCGATAGCGGGATACGACCGCTTGGATCCGACCTCGGTCGACCGGGGCGTGGGCCGCTACGTCGCCGGGCTGGAGCGTTCCGTTCGTTCTGTGCGGCTGGGCATCCTGAGGGATCTGTGGTCGCCGCTGCCGGACGACCTGTCGAGAGTCCTCGACAACGGGTTGCGAGTGCTCGGAAGTCTCGGTGTTCGTTCCATGGACGCCACGGTCGCCGCCTGGGACGCCGCAGCGGAGGCCAGTCACGTGTTGGTGCGCTGCGAGGCGGCGGCGCAGTACCGGGACCTTCTGAAGGAGCGTGGCGCCGATTTCCTTCCTCAGGTGCGTGAACGGCTGGAGGCCGGACTCGCCACACCCGCGCCGGACTATCTCGACGCTCAGCGCGTCGGCCGCCGACTGCGCCTTGAACTGCGGGAGCTGTTCAAGCAAGTCGATGTTCTGGCGCTGCCTGCCCGCGAACGCACGGCGCCTCTGATGGACGCCGCGGGACACAGACATGATCCCGAGGCAGGGCCGCGATATGCGGCGCCCGTCAACATCGCCGGTCTGCCCGCCCTCACCATTCCCTGCGGTTTCGACGACAACGGGTTGCCGGTCGGCCTTCAGCTTGTCGGGCGCGCTTGGGAAGAGGGAACTCTGCTCGCACTGGCCCACCAATTCCAGCAGATCACCGAATGGCACCGCCGGCATCCACCGCTGCCACAGCCCAGAACCCCCCTACCGATCTCCACGACGGCAGCGGTCCAAACGACCTGAACGCAGTGCCACCGATCACCCAGAAAGGTGTCGATCATGTCACAGACCGCGAAAGCCCTCATTGTCCGAAGTTCAGAAGGCACGGGCTACAAGCAAGGACCGTCCTTGTTCAAGGCGACCGGCGACCAAACCGGGGGGCGATTCGACTTCTTCGAGATGACCATCGAATATCTGACCGGTCCGGGGCTGCACTGGCACGCCAACCAGGACGACACCTTCTATGTCCTGGACGGCGTCCTGGCAGTTCAATGCGGTGACGAGATTCATGAGCTTTATCCAGGCGACTTCATCTCCATCCCGCCCCACGTGCCGCACACCTTCGACAACATCCGCAAGAACCAGCCGCCCGTAAGGGTGATCAACCTTATGACCCCGGGTGGCTACGACGGGCTCTTCGCGGAGAACGAGCACCTCGCAGAGGATGCCGACCCTGCCGAACAGGATCGGATCAACGCGAAGTACGAAGTCACCTACGTCGGACCGACGCTGGCGGACAAGCTCGGTCTGGCCTGACCCGCCAGACCGGGCGCAGTGGGATGGGTCGGCTCTGGGCTTCGTCCCGGGTCGGCCGCGCCCACGCCGTTCCGGCGAGCGGCGATCCCTCTACCGCACAACGAGGAGCTGATAGTGGCGGATCTTCTCGCCGACATAACCGTGATCGACCTCAGCCGCGCGTTGGCCGGTCCGCATGCGACGATGATGCTCGCCGATCTCGGGGCGCGTGTGATCAAGGTGGAGTCACCACACGGCGGTGACGACAGCCGGGGCTGGGGTCCGCCGTTCGTCGGCGACGATGATCACCGTGAATCGACCTATTTCCTGTCGTGCAACCGTAACAAGGAATCGGTCACCGCCGACCTCAAGACCGAAACAGGCCAGACCTTGCTGCGCCGTCTGGTGAAGCACGCCGACGTACTGTGCGAGAACTTCCGGCCGGGCGTGATGGATCGGCTCGGGTTCTCGATCGATCAGCTACAGGAGATCAACCCCGGGCTGGTCCTCTTGTCGATCACTGGGTTCGGCCACGACGGGCCCGAAGGCGGGCGCGCGGGCTACGACCAGATCGCACAAGGCGAGGCGGGGCTGATGAGCCTGACAGGCCCGGCCGCCGGGGAGCCGACGAAGGTCGGCGTCCCGATCGGCGATCTACTCGCTGGGATGTACGGTGCGTACGGTGTACTCGCAGCCCTCCACGAACGCACCAAAACCGGTAGAGGGCGGGTCGTGCGCACCAGTCTCCTCGCCGCAATAGTGGGAGTGCACGCGTTTCAGGGCACTGGCTACACCGTGGCTGGCGAGGTGCCGACACCGAACGGCAATCATCATCCCGTGATCGCCCCGTACGGGCTTTTCCACACTGCTGACGCGCCGGTTCAAGTGGCCGTCGGCAATGAATCCTTGTGGCAGCGGTTCGCGCCCATCGCCGGGCTCGATCCGTTCGACCCGCGCTTCGCCACCAACGCGGACCGTCTCGCCCACCACGACAGGCTCGTGGCGAAGATCGAAGAGGTCTTTGCCACCGCACCCGCCGAGTACTGGTTGGGCCTGCTGACAAGTGCCGGTATCCCGGCCGGCAAGGTCCGATCCCTCGACGACGTGTTCGCCTGGGAGCAGACGTCCTCCCAAGGGTTGCTGATCGACGTCGATCATCCACTGGTCGGCCGTATCCAGCTCCCCGGCCCCCCGTTGCGCTTCGACGACAACGCGCATGCCGGCGCGCGCGAACACCACGATGCCCCGCCGCTATTGGGGCAACACGACGAGATCGTCCGCGGATGGCTGGACGATCTCGACCACCGCGCCACGACCAGGAGCTCCGCATGACCAGGGCGCTGGGTGCCCGGCAACTCATCGACCTCGTGTTCGACGAAGACTCCTTCACGTCGTGGGACCAGCCGGTTCGGACCACGTTCGCGGCATCGGGTGCCTACGGTGCGGAACTGGCCAAGGCGCGTCGCCGAACCGGCCTTGAGGAGGCAGTTCATACCGGCTCAGGCACCATCCGCGGGCACAAGGTCGCGGTCGTCGCTGGTGAGTTCTCATTTCTCGGCGGCTCCATCGGCGTGGCCACCGCTGAGTGCCTGGTCAATGCCATTGAGCGGGCGACTGCGGAGAAGCTGCCGCTGTTCGCCGCCCCAGCGTCGGGCGGCACCCGCATGCAAGAGGGAACCATCGCCTTCGTCCAGATGGTGAAGATCACAGCGACAATCTCCGAGCACAAGGCTGCCGGCTTGCCGTACCTGGTATACCTACGGAATCCCACCACCGGTGGTGCCTTCGCTTCGTGGGGATCGCTGGGGCACCTCACCGTGGCGGAGCCGGGAGCACTCGTCGGATTCCTCGGGCCGCGGGTCTACGAGGGGCTGTACGGCAGGCCATTCCCCTCAGGGGTGCAGGTCGCGGAGAACCTGGTCAAATGCGGCCTCATCGACGCGGTTGCCGAGCCGGAGCAGATCGCGGACATCGTGGTTCGCGTCCTCACCGTGCTGCGCGGCGACGGGGCTCGGGTGGAGCCGTACCCGGCGCCACCGCAGGTCTCTGTCGACCTGCCTGACACGCCGGCGTGGGAGTCGGTTCTGCGGTCACGGATGACCGGACGTCCAGGTGTACGACAACTTCTCCGGTACGCCGCTACCGATGTCGTGTCGCTGAACGGCACCGGTCAGGGGGAGGCGGATCCAGGACTCCTCGTTGCGCTCGCACGGTTCGGGCCGGCGCGGTGCGTCCTGCTCGGGCAGGACCGGAGCATGCAGAACGCGGAACACGCATTGGGCCCTGAGGCCCTGCGTGAAGCGCGCCGTGGAATGCGGCTGGCCGAAGATCTCAACCTGCCCGTGCTGACCGTCATCGACACCCCGGGTGCGGCCTTGTCCGTTGCGGCGGAGCAAGGCGGCCTCGCTGGAGAGATCGCTCGTTGCCTGTCCGACATGATCATGCTAAGAGCCCCGACCCTCGCCCTCCTACTGGGGCAGGGATCCGGCGGGGCGGCACTCGCCCTGCTCCCCGCCGACCGAGTCGTGGCAGCTGAGCATGGCTGGCTGGCCCCGCTGCCGCCCGAGGGCGCCAGCATCATCATGCATCGCACAAAGCGCCGCGCTCCGGAGATCGCTCAGGCCCAACGGGTCCGTTCCATGGACCTTCACGAAGACGGAATCGTCGACCGGGTCGTGCCGGAATCACCCGACGCCGCTGACGCGCCGGAGGAGTTCTGCCGACGAGTCGGGGGAGTGATACGCGAGGAGCTTGCGACATTGCTCCGCCAGGAGCCAGCCGAGCGGCTGCGCCGACGTCGCCGCCGATACCGGCAACTCGGTGCGTCCCAACTCACGATGGATGTTCGCGCATCTGAGTGACCGGCTTGTCACGCCGCATGAAATCTACTTTGTAAAGGCGTCGGGTGCGGCCAGTACCCACCGGCGGTCGTCGGTGAGGAAGCGGTCCAGATGGAGACCGGACTCGGTGAGGGCGGCGCGGAGGTCGTCGTCGCTGAGCCGCCGGGACGTGAACGACACATGGAACACCGCATATTGCGACGCGCGGGGCGAACGTTCGTACCGGACAGGCCGGGTTCTGGCAGGCCAGGCGGTGGACGGTGAGCGCGATCAGGTGGGCGAAGAACATCATCCGGTGGCAGGCATCGCCTGCCACCGGATGCTGCGCACAGGGCACAAGGACCCTCGCGGCCGCGCAGGCCGCCGACGGCGATGCCCCAAAGGCCGGCCAGGTCGTGGCCGGCCGCTACTTAATCTACGTTGTAAAGGGCGCGGGTCTGAGCGCCCAGGCGATGCCGCCTACGTCCTCCTGGTGATACGGATCTTCGACTGCTTGTGCCGGAGCTGTTCCCAGTCGTCCATGAAGGTCGCGTCCAGGCTGTACCGGTCCGCCAGAGCCACGAGGGTCTCGGTGCGGTAGTAGAAGTCCTCGCGCAGCACGTGGTGCTCCTTGCCGTCGGCGCGGTCGAAGGTGAAGTCGAACCACCCGTCCGGCTTCATGACCCGGCTCACGTGGGCGAAGCACTCCTCGATGACGTTCAGTGGTGAGTGCGAGAAGACGCTGTGGGCGTGCACCACGTCGAAGTGGCCGTTGGGCAGGAACGCGAAGCGCAGATCGCGGACCGGGGTCAGGTGCGGCAGCTTGTCGCGCAGGCCGTTCGCGACGACCGTCTCCTGCGCGGAGAAGAGGATGTCGGGCGAGATGTCGAGGCCGTAGTAGTTGCCCGTGTCCAGGTAGTCGATGAACAGCCGGCCGGCCCGCAGATTGCCGCAGCCGATCTCCAGCATCGTGAAGCCGGGCTTGAGGCCGTGCTTCTTCAGATAATCGAACTGCATGCGCCCCAGCGCCAGCCAGCGCCTGTGCGTGTGGGAGCCGACCGCACCCTCGGGGCTGCAGGCGGCGTCGGACTTCATGACCGCCCGGTAGTAGGAGACGTGGTCGCGGTTGCGCAACCGCAGCCAGGTGTCGCGGGTCAGCCGGCGCAGATGCGGCAGGACCCGGTGCGGGTGCGTGAGCGCGTAACGGGCTTGGTAGGCCAGGCTGGAACGGTTGTGTTTCACGGTGGACCGCCAGAGGAGATTCCTAAAGAGCACTGGGAATCTAGGCGCCGCCGTACGCGCGCTCAATCACCGCCGCTTATGGGGCGGGCAAAATGAATGCGGTTCGCCTTACGGCATGCCGGCGATGGCGCATGCCCGGCACGGGGGGCGCCCGCAGATGCACTGCATGATGGCGTTGAGAACGTCGTGGTCGTGATACAGGCACTGATCGTTGCAGGTGTGGCGCGGAACGAATCCCGCCTGGATCTCGTCGGGCCACGGGTCTTCGCCTTCGCGGCAGCGGACGAACTGCTCGGGGTCTGCCGAGTGCAGCCCGTGCATGCGGTCCCTGGCCTGGGTCTCCAGGGTTCGCGTCTCCGCCACCATGGTCTTGAGCTGGGCGGCGAGGTCGACGTACCGGTCATCGCCGGTTCGTACGTGCGCGGCCCGCAGCGCCATCACCGCGTTGCCCAGGAATCGGCTGGCGTCCTGGAGGTCGGTGGTGTGGTGCAATTGGATGCCGGTCACGCTTCGGACCCACACGGCGTCGTTGTTCATTGATCAATCCTTCGGAGCGGCAGGCGCGCGCACCTGTGTGGAATTGCCCCGTTTCGGTAGACATGTCGGGGTTTGCGAATACACGTGATGATAGCCAGATTTTTGCGTATTTTTCGGGCTGGGCACCCTGGGTTGACTCTTGGCAGAGCGATGGCGGCGGTTGGACAACCCTGGGTAGGCGGGGGCAAAACGGCCTCTGGCCTGGGGTGGAAGGCGCGCTGGTCGATCGGATCGCACTCTGGCGCGGTAAACGACTCTTGGGGATAAATAGGGCAAGATATTAATCGCCGCAGGGGTTCGGCGGCGATGTGCCGTGGATCGCGGCCACCGCGCGATCGGTGTTCGTCCCCACACGCGTGGTGGCCGTTCTCGTTTTCAGGCGTCGCTCGATCAGGAAGATCACCCCTCAAGGCCGTCGCATGCGGTGGCGGTCAGCTCGTCACGGCGCACTGCCCGCGCTTCTTCCTGGCCGGTCCCTCGGCGTTCGGGGTTATGTCGAAGTCGAAGATCGCGGTGGGCAGGTAGAGCGAGCAGCAGGCGTTGGGAATGTCGACGATTCCGCTGACCCGTCCTTCGATCGGGGCCGAGCCGAGGATCAGGTAGGCCTGTTCGCCGGTGTAGCCCCACTTCTTGAGATACTCGACGGCATTGAGGCAGGCCCTGCGGTAGGCCACCGTCGCGTCGAGGTAGTAGTTGGTGTCGGTGTCGTGGTCGACCGAGATCCCGATGAACGAGAGGAACTCGGAGTAGCGCGGCTCGACGTTTCCGGGCTGGAAGACCGGATTGGTGGTGACACCGTACTTCTCCATGCCGCCCTTGATGAGGTCGACGTGGAAGTCGATGAAACCGCCCATCTCGATCGCGCCGCAGAAGGTGATCTCGCCGTCGCCCTGGCTGAAGTGCAGGTCGCCTCCGGATAGTTTCGCGTCCTTCACGAGGACCGGGTAGAAGACCCTGGCGCCGCGGGTGAAGTTCTTGATGTCGTGGTTGCCGCCGTTCTCCCGCGCCGGCACGGTACGCGCGCCCTCGGCGGCGACCCGCCGCGCCACCTCGCCGCTCGCCGTACCGGCGATGGCGTTGTCGGCCAGCGGTGGCAGGCCGAGCGGCGGGACCCGTCGCGGATCGGTGTCGATGAGCGCCTGCTCCCTGCGGTTCCAGGAGGCGAGCAGCTCGGCCGACGGCGCGGTGCCGAACAGCCCGGGGTGGGTGATGCCGGTGAACCGGACACCTGGCAGGTGACGGGATGTGGCCACCTGGCCGTGGAAATCCCAGATCGCCTTGTAGGCGTCGGGGAAGTAGTCGGTCAGGAATCCGCCGCCGTTCGCCTTGGCGAACACACCGGTGTACCCCCAGCCCTGTCCTGGTGCGTTCCCCACCTGCTGCGGAACCGCGCCGAGGTCCATGATGTCGACGATCAGGAGATCGCCCGGCTCGGCTCCGTCCACCCCGATGGGTCCGCTCAGCACGTGCGCGACGCTCAGGTCGACGTCCCGTACGTCGTTCGCGGAATCGTTGTTACCTATCTGGGCGTCGGTCCATTCCCGGCATTCGACTCGGAACTCATCTCCGGGGCGGACCATGTCGGCCACCGGAATATCTGGGTGCCATCGATTGTGTCCCGGAATTTTCTGGTCGCGCATGGACATCGATTGATCGATGCTGAATACGACGTTCGGCATGATGAATGCCTTTCTTTGGATACGGGTGCCGTCAGGGATGCGCGCATCGACCACCTCCTTGCAGACGTCGCGGGCCTTCTCGTCAGGTCCAGCGAGGGCGGTGCCTCCGGTCACCGGCGCCCATCGCCTCATCGCTCGAGCTCGGTGCCGCCGCGGCGGGTTCACGCCCTCGTGTCAGCGGCCACAGCCCGATGAAGACCACCACGCCGAACACGGCGAGGATGAAGGCGATGAGGTTCGTGTTCCGCCAGTACCCCGTCAGGATCATGAAGGCGGGGATCGCCGCCGTGACCCATCCCTGGATCGCCGTGACCCAGCCCGTGTACCTGGTGATCTGCTCGTGTTTCAAACCCAGCAGCACAAAGAAGAGGAACCACAGGAACCCCCAGTAGAGCCAGATGACCCCGAACGCCGGATCGCCCAGGAGCCGGAAGTTCGCGTACGCGTATCCCAGCGCCATGATGGCCACGAACAGGGAGAAGTAGCCGACTCCCGTGGAGTCGAAACCGCCCAGCAGGTTGATCCCGACGTACAGGTAGGTGAAACCGAACAGATAGATCCCGGACGCGCCGAGGATCTGGGCGGGGTTCCCGGGATTGGTGATGATCAGCACGGTGGGCGTGATCACCTGCAGGCCTCCGACGAAGAGGTTGAAGATGCCTGCCGCGCGTGGATCGATCTTCTTCAGCAGCATCATCCCGTTGATGAAGAGCACTGCGCCCACATAGAGAAGTCCGACGGCTCCCATGAGCCACGCACCTCCTGGTGTTGTGGTGCGGCGGCATCATTCACGCCGGACGCCCGTGTGACGGTCGCCGCGCCCGGATCGGCGGAGCCGCGTGTGTGATCGGTTCACACGCACGTGGCCGCGTTGGTTCTGTTGTTCAAGTCCGGGGCAGACGTGGCAGCGCCGGGTGCGGCGGCTGTTCGCGCCGCTTGGGAGGCGTGCTCGTGACAACCTCGGGTACTTCCCGGCTCCGCTCCTCGCGGGTGAGCGCGGCAGCGACCACCGAGGGCACCCGGCTGAGGTACGGCGAGGAGAAGACTCGATGCGATGGGCGGTGACATGCGGGGCATTCGTATGCCGCCGTGGCGCTCCCGATCGGTAGGTGCACGTCGAATCTTCCGCAATCGGGGCAGCGATACTCATACGTTGCCATAGGCGTCCCCTTCGCAGAGATCTACCTCGATCTACTCCGGCCTTTGGCGTCCCAGAATGTGCCGGCCCACGGCAATCTAGGCACACTTCAGACAACCTCTGGCGCCACCCCATGTCAAGGCCGTCAAATACTGTTGCAATTTCACCGGAAAACCGGCTCTGAGCGCAAAAGGGAGCAAGAATAGCAGGACGGTGCTCGCGGAGGCGATAAACGTGGTCAGACCTTTAACGTTGTGCCGCGCATAATTGCCGGAACGCCTGCGAGAATTTGCCGGACGTTTGGCCCGGCTATGCGGCGGGGACGGCCAGCACCCACCTGCGGTCGTCGGTGAGGAAGCGGTCCAGATGGAGACCGGACTCGGTGAGGGCCGCGCGGAGGTCGTCGTCGCTGAGCCGCCGGGACGTGAACGACTGTGTCCACACCCGATCCCCGTGCGCGTACCGCATGGTCGCGCTGAACAGCCCCGGCCCGACCTCCTCCCGCGCCACCAGCGTGATCGTGATGTCGCCGTCGGTCCTGCCCCTGCCGACCTGCTGCGCGTCGTGCGTCTCGGGCGGCGTCCACTCGATCAGCACCGCCCCGCCGGGTGCCACGTGCCGCGCGCAGGCCGACAGCAGCGCCCGCGCGCCGTCCTCGTCGGTCGTGTGCACCAGGAACGACGCCAGCATGACCGCGTCGAATCTCCGCTCCAGTCGCAGGTCCTGGATCCGGGACCGTACGGTCTGCGCGCCTGTTATGCGGGCCAGCATCTCCGCAGACTCGTTCACGGCCACCACCTCGAAGCCGTGCTCCAGCAGTGCGTGCGTGACCCGGCCGACGCCCGACCCCAGTTCCAGGACGGACCCGCCGGACGGTGTCACCTGTCCGACGATCTCCGCCTCCCCTCGGGGCCTTAACAACGTGTAGAACTCGACGGGGGAGCCGTCGGGGGTGATCGAGCCGGGTCCGGTGCCGGACTGGGGGGAGATCGTCATGTTTTCGAACCTAACTCCTGGAGAGGCCGCGCGGCCGTTCCACGAGCCCGTCCGGCGCGGAATAGTCGGTGCGGGCCGACATGGGAGGCGGGCGGCCGGGGGACGATGCTGCTGTGTCCCGTGAGGTGCGTCATCTGATCGGCGTCGTGGCGGGCCTGGCCGCGCTGCCCCTCGTGTACTACCTGACCGAGGCGGGGGCCAGGGCCCTGCGGGCGGCGTACGCCGCCTTCCGGCCCGCGCCGGTCGGCCTCGGCTACCTGACGGCCGTGGCGGCCATCGTGGTGCTGCTCGCCGCCTGGTCGTGGCTGTCGCCGCTGGCCGCGCTGGCCTGCGGGCTGCCGCTCACCGCCGTCGCCGCGCTGTTCGCCTTCGACCTCGACGTGGCGCTGGACCTGGCGGGCAGACTGCCGAGCTTCGCGGTGCCCGCCGGTGAGCCGCCGGGCACCCTGGCCGGCGTCACCGGCCTGTACGCCGTCATCGGCGTCCTGCTGGTGCTGTCGGCGCTGCTGCCGCGTACCCGGCGATCCGCCCCGACCGGATGACCGCCGCCACACAGGCGGCGATCTATCCTGGGCGGATGAGCGGACGGGACCCGGATCGGCGCAAGGCGCTGCTGGACGCGGCGGACCGGGTCATCCTGCGCGAGGGCCCCGAGGCGTCCATGGCCGCGATCGCCGCCGAGGCCGGCATCACCAAGCCGATCCTCTACCGCCACTTCGGCGACAAGAGCGGCCTCTACGAGGCGCTGGCCGACCGCCACGTGCGCACGGTCATCGCGCAGTTGCGCCCGGCCTTCACCGAGGTCGCGACCGACCTGCGCGGCCGGGCCAGGACGACGATCACCGTCTACCTGGACCTGATCTCGGCCAACCTCAACCTCTACCGGTTCCTGTTCCACCGGGCCAGCGCCGAGGACACCCGGATGCGCTCCCACATGACCGCGCTCGTGCGCAGTCTCGGCGAGGAGCTGGGCGGGGTGCTGGCCGCCGAGCGGGTGGTGCCGGAGCCGGTACGCGCCCAGGTGCTCGGCCACGCGTTCGTCGGCATGGTGCAGACCACGGGCGACTGGTGGCTGGAGCATCCCGAGGTGGATCGGGCGGAGGTCGTCGAGGGCCTGGTGGACGTGATCGTCGCGGCGGTCAGTCACCGAAGCGGGAAAGCCTCCCATGCCGCCGGGCGTAGTTGAGCGCCCACCCGAACACCCCCAGCGCCCCGGCCAGATAGACGGCGTTGAGCCCCATCGCCCACACCATCCGGTCCCACGGCAGCGCACCGCCCGCCATGACCGTCCGCATCCCCTCGAAGACATGCGAGGCGGGCAGGAACCACGCCACGGCCCGCACCGGCTCGGGCAGCACCGACAGCGGGTAGAAGATCCCGGCCAGCGGCTGGACGAAGAAGACCAACGACCAGGCGATGACCTGAGCGTTCTCCCCGAAGCGGAGCACCGCCGCGATGCCGATCAGCCCGAGCGACCAGCCGAGCAGGAGCAGGATGCCCATGAACGGCACCAGCCCCACGCCCAGGCTCGTCACCCCGAACCCGTAGAGCGCCAGCGCGAGCCCCGCCATCACGGCGACCGCGAACACCACCTTGCCCAGCGAGAACAGCATCAGCCCGATCAGGTATTCGACGCTGGACAGCGGGCTGACCTGCACGTTGAGCAGGTTGCGCGCCCAGATGTCCTCCAGGAAGGCCAGCGAGATCTCGTTGCTCGCCTTCTGCAGCACCTGCCAGAGCAGCACCGCGCCGATCAGGAACGCCACCACGAAAGGCACCTGCTGCGTCCTGAGGAACAGTGTGACGAACCCCCACAGCAGCAGCTCGATGGTCGGCCAGAACAGGATCTCGAACATCCTGATCGGGCTGCGCCGCAGGGCGGCGAAGTCACGCCGGATCACGCCGGAGATCCGGCTGCGCCGGGCGGCGAGGCTGAGCGGGGGCAGGGTGAGGGCCGTCATCCGCGGGCCACCTTCAGGAACACCTCTTCCAGGTCGTCGACCCCGTAGCGGCTGGCCAGCTCGCCGGCGGTGCCGGTGGCCACGATCCGGCCGCCGGCCATGAAGTGGATCCGGTCGCACATCCGCTCGACCTCGCGCATGTTGTGCGAGGTGATCAGCATGGCGCTGCCGCTCTCCTCGGCCACGCGCGACAGCAGGCCGCGGATCCGGTCGCCGACGTCGGGGTCGAGGTTGGCCGTGGGCTCGTCGAGCACCAGCAGCCGGGGCGCGTTGAGCAGAGCCTTGGCCAGCTGCACCCGGGTGCGCTGCCCGGAGGACAGATCCATCATCCGGCGCCCGCGCAGCGGCTCCAGCTCGAACAGCTCGACCATCTCGTCGACCCGTGCCGCCGGCCGCCGCAGCGCGTAGAGGCGGGCGAACGCGTCGAGCACCTCCCGCACCAGCAGCGGCCCGGGCAGGTCCACGTAACTGGCGGCGAAGTTGACCCGGCTCAGCACCTCGATCCGGTGCCGCGCCAGGTCCTGGCCGAACAGGCGGACGCTCCCCGAATCGGGCGTGATCAGGCCGAGCACCATGTGGAGTGTCGTCGACTTGCCCGCGCCGTTGAGCCCGAGCAGCCCGGTCACCTCTCCTTCGCCGACGGTGAGGCTCAGGTCACGGACCGCCGTCACGGGCCCGAACCGCTTGACCAGATGAGTCGCCTCCAGGATGGCCACCCGACCAGGGTGCGTTCGGTACACGGGCGCTCGCAACGGGTTTTCAGCCGAGCAGCCGCAGCAGGTCCCACTCGTTCTCGCACACCCGGCGCCCGATCGCGGCCAGCTCGACGGAACGCGCGCCGCCGCGCAGGTGGCGCATCGTCTGCATGACGCAGATGACGCCCCACTTGAGTACGCCGAACGTCTCCCACCAGCGCAGCGCGTCACGGTCGACGGGCTGCCCACCGGCCTTCTCGTACGCGGTGACCAGGTCGTCGTAGCCGCCGAACCCGCCGACCGGCAGCGGCGAGCCGAACCGCCACGCCTTCACGCACAGCCAGCCGAGGTCCTCGACCGGATCGCCCGCGTGGGCCAGCTCCCAGTCGAGCACCGCCCGGATGCCCTCGGGGCCGACGATCAGGTTGCCGTTGCGGAAGTCGCCGTGCACCACGCTCCGCCGCGCCCCCGGCGGCCGGGTCGCCGCCAGCCGCCGGAACGCCAGCTCGAACACGGGATGCGGCTCCCCGGCCTGATCGAGCACCTCCCGCCACTGCCGCAGCGGATCGTCCGCGGCGGGTGGCAGCGCGGACAGCGGCATCCGGTGGATCGCCGCGAGCGCCTCGCCGCACTGGGCGGCCAGCCGCGGCCGGGCGTCCGCGTACGCCTCGTCGCGCAGGATCCTGCGCGGGATCGTCTCACCCGCCACCCGGGTCATGAGGATGTACGACGGAGCGGCCGCCACGATCCGCGGCACGGGCACCCCGGCCCCGGCGGCGGCCCGCATCAGCGTGGCCTCGCTCGCCAGGCTGCCACCGGCCTCCAGGGCCGCGCCGGGGGAGTCGAGGCGCAGGATCAGCTCGTGCCGTTCGTCCCCGTCGAGCACGTCGAGCGCCCACGTCTCGCGCGAGGCCCCGCCGGGGAGCCGCGCGCTGAAGGGCACCGACGCGCCGGGCCCGAAGACCTCACCGACGATCGAGTGGACCGCTCGCGTCATCGCAGCCCGAACTCCCAGTTCCCGCCGGCCGCGTAGGTGCCGAGTATCCGCCGTCCCACGGAGTCGATGTGCACCTCGTCCGGTCCGTCGTAGATCCGCCCGGCCCTGGCGTGCCGGTACATCCGGTCCAGCGGGGTGTCCGACGTCAGCCCCGCCGCGCCGTACACCTGAATGGCCCGGTCGATCACGTTGTGCAGCATGCGCGAGCCCACCACCTTGACCGCGCCGATCTCGACCCTGGCGTCGGAGCCGGAGTCGATGGCCCGCGCGGCGTCGAGCGTGAGCAGCCGCGCGGCCTGGATCTCGGCGTAGGAGTCGAACACGTGCTGCCGCATGAGCTGTTTGGCCGCCAGCGGCTCACCGAACGCGGTCCGCTCGTGCATCCGGCGGCACATCAGGTCGAAGGCCCGCTGCGCCTGGCCGAGCCAGCGCATGCAGTGGAAGATCCGCCCGGGGCCCAGGCGCTTCTGCGCGATGACGAACCCGTGGCCGCGCCGCCCCAGGAGGTTCGAGGCGGGCACCCGGACGTTGTCGTAGCGGACCTCGCAGTGCGCCCCGTCCAGCCCCAGCACCGGCGTCTCACGGATGATGTCGTAGCCCGGCGTGTCGGTCGGCACCAGGATCATGGAGAAGGCCAGGTGCGGCGCCGCGCCGTCCTCGGTCCGGCACATCACGGTGGTGTACGCGGCCCGGGACGCGCCGGTCGTGAACCACTTGTGCCCGTTGATCACCCATTCGTCCCCGTCGAGAACGGCGGCCGTCCTGATCTGCGTCGGGTCGCTGCTCGACACGGAGGGCTCGGTCATCGCGAAGCTCGGCGAGATGTCGCCCCGCACCAGCGGATCCAGGTAGCGTTCGCGCTGCTCGGCGGAGGCGTGCTCGTACAGCATCAGCGAGTCCTGCAGCGTGTACGTGCCCAGCGCGATCTGCCCGAACTCGCTACGCCCCTGCACCTCGTTGACGTACACGTAGTCGAGGAAGGGCAGCCCGCCCCCGCCCAGCTCGCGCGGGTGGCCGAGCGCCCACAAGCCCTCCTTCTTGGCCTCGGCGCGCAGCTCGTCGAGCGCCGCCCCGGCCGCGGGCCCGCCCTGGTGGAGCACGTTCTCGGCGGGCTCGACCCGCTCGGTCATGAAGGCGTGTACGGCATCGCGGATGGGACGAACGCTGTCAGGGACGGCGAAGCTCATGACAGGATCTCAACCGATAATCGTTGCCCGGTCAACGGATTCGGTCGCGTTCAGCACACGCCGGGCAACTTGCACACCTTGGCCGCCATCTTCCTGGCCTGCTTGGTCAGGCCGCCGGGGAAGTAGTCTCCCTCGTCGGTCGTGTAGATCATCAGTGCGCTGCCCTTGCGCGCGACGAGACCGGTGCCCTTCGGGTCCTCGTAGCCGTCCTGCCGGGTCTGGTACCCCATGCCCAGGGCCTCATCGCCCACCTTGACCTTGTTCGTCCGCCACTGGATCGAGAGTTCGCGCGACGACGGGTCGCGCTTGCGCCCGCATCGCTTCACCTCGGCGCGCAGACGAGTGAGCGCGGCGTGGGCGGCGCGTGGGCTCTTGTAGACGATGAGCTGTTCGGAGGAGTAGCTGGGGGCGCTGGTCCCGAGCGTGATCGTGCGGGCCGCCAGCCGGCCGCCATCGACGGCGCGCCGGTGCTCACACGGGTTCAGCTCCAACGGCGTGGTGAGTTTGTCGCTGATCTCGTAACTCAGTTCAGCGGCATCGGTGGAGCTCAGAGGCGTGCGCGCGGCGCGCTCCATGAGCAGGAAGTTCTTCGGAATCTCGGTCACTGTCGCCGGGGACAGGGCCAGCGTCAGGGAGAGGGCCACATGGATCATGAAGGGTTGGACGCGGGCAGGGGCGACATAGTTCGCGACTGGCCCGTCCCTGAATCGGGACGTCATCTACAAAAGCTATACAAAACGGACTAACAGGAATAATCTCGACACGCCTCAGTCGGGGGCCCTGAGGCACCAAAGCCCGCACGCGATGACGCCCCGGTCTCATCAGAGGCCGGGGCGCCGGTACAGGTGAACCGTTTTCGACCTGGCCGAGCGGACACCGCGGGTCACCCGGAACAAGCACCGGCACCCGCGAGCCGCCGCACCCCCTCGACGCGGCGGCCACCGCGCCGCACCCCTACACGGCGGCCACCGCGCCGCACCTCGCCGTGCGTTCACTGCGCAACCGCCGCCCGGGGTTTCCGATCTTCCGGGCGGCCTACGTGGCACGTGGGATCCTGAGAAATCCGCCTCGGTCGTGGTCGATGAGGGCACCCCCCGAGCGAATGAGCAGGCGACCAACGCACAAAGGAGTTCCTCATGGCAGCCCCGCACGACGTTCCCTCGGCGGCCCGGTTGGTGGCGGCCGTCCGCGACTTCCTGGCCGACGACGTGCTGCCGGCGGTCGAGGGCCGGGTGCGGTTCCACACCCGCGTGGCGATCAACGTGCTCGGCATGGTCGAGCGGGAGATCGAGCTGGGCCCGGCCCAGGCGGAGGAGCATGAGCGGCGGCTGGCCGGGCTGGGGGTGGCCGACGACGCGGAGCTGGCGGCGGCGGTGCGTGAGGGCCGCCTCGACGACTCGGCTCTGGTCGAGGCGCTCAGGGCCGCCGTACGGGCCAAGCTGGAGGTGGCCAACCCCGGATATCTCGGCGACGGCTAGCGGAGTGAGTCGCCGGGCGAAGAACCCCGTCTAGGACGCCCGCTCGCGAGGCTCGCTCACGCGACCAGGCGCAGCCAGGCCGCCGCGAGTGCGGCGTGACCGGCCGGCGTCGGGTGTACGCCGTCCGCGGCCCAGTACTCCGGCCCGGTCGTCGCGGCGAGCCCGGCGAACATGCCGTCGGCGGCGAGCAGGTGCGCGCCGTACTTGCGGGCGAGCTCGCGCACGACCTGGATCTTCGGGTCCAGGTCGGCCCGCCACTCCTTCCGGACCTCTTCGCCGAGGTGCACATCGCCGACCTCGACGAGGCCGCTGATCGGCAGGAGGAACGTCTCGATGAGGATCAGGTCGGCGCCGGCCTCGGCGAGGGGCGCGAGCAGGCGGTCGTAGCCCGCCGCGTACTCCTCCGCGGTGATCACGTAGCCGTCCGGGTCGTAGGAGTGCCAGGCCACGTCGTTGCCGCCGACGAGGATCGACACCACGTCCGGGCGCGCGTCGAGCACGTCGGCCTGCCATCGGGCTTCGAGGTCCATCACCTTCTCGCCGGCGATGGCGGTGTTCAGCCAGGTCACGGGCCGGTTCGGGTGTCGGAGGCCCCACTCGCCCGCGACGCGCAGCGGGTAGCCGAACCCGAGACGGTCCTCGCTCTCCAGTCGTTGGCAGTCGGTGATCGAATCGCCGGTGAACATCACGGTGCTTCCCGGTCGGAGGTTGATGGTCATGTGCGCTCCTAGAACTCGGTTGTGGAAAGGAAGGTGTCGATCTTGGGCGGGGCTAGATTTCCGGACGACCGAACCACTGGCCGGCGGCCCGCTCGAAAGCCGCACGATCAGGGTCACGATCGCCGGCCCAGGCGACCACGCCGTCAGGCCGGACGAGCACGGCACCCGATCCGAGGTCGTTTCTCGCCGGCCCGGCCGCATACCGAACCCGGCTCTCCCAGCCCGTCGCCGAACCGTGGAGGCCTCGGCCGATGCTGAAATCGAGCGCGACGCCTCGTCCGTCCCGCATCAGGTCGCCGAGGCGAGTGCCGTCCTCAAGACGAAGGTCCGGGGCGTTCCGGCCGACCAGCGGCTGCTCGCTGCCGAGGTCGTAGCGGATCGACGATCCCGATACCTTCTCGAACACGTAGGTCGTTCCGTCACGGGTCCCGATCAGGTCGCGGATCACTGCCTGGACCGCCTGGGCATGCGGATCCGGCTTCATGGCCGCCGCCTGGGCGCGCGTCCAGTCGAGCACCCATGCGCCGATCGGATGGCGCTCGCGGGTGTAGGTGTCGACAAGGCCGTCCGGCGCGTCCCCACGTACGGTCGCCGCGAGCTTCCATCCCAGGTTCATGGCGTCGCCGATGCCGAGGTTGAGTCCCTGCGCCCCGAGGGGAGAGTGGATGTGCGCGGCGTCGCCCGCGAGCAGGACGCGCCCCTGCCGGTAGGTCGTCGGCTGCATCGCCCGATCGGTGAAGCTCGAGGCGAGATGGACGTCGCTCAGCGTCACGTCGGTGCCGGATACCCGGCGCAGAACCGCCTGGAGATGTTCGCGAGTCGGCCGCCGCGAGCGATCGAACGCGCCGCCGTCGAAGTCCAGCATGCCGATGTAGCCCTTCGCGGGCGTCCGGAGGTACATGCCGGTCGGCGTCAGATTGAACCCGGGGCGCAGCTTCTCGGGATCGGCGATGGTGGCGAGCACGACATAGCCGGTGAGCTGCGGCTCGGTGCCGGCGAAGTCGAAGCCCGCGAGCCCGCGCACCGCGCTGCGTCCGCCGTCGCAGCCGACGAGCCAGCGCGCCGCGTACTCGTGCTCGCCGGCTCGCGCGACCACGATCTCGTCGTGCTGCGCGATGGCGGAGACCGTGACGCCGCGCCTGACCTCCACGCCGAGCGTGAACGCCCGCTCGGACAGCACCGTCTCGACCGCTTCGAGGTTCGTCATCACGCCCTCCATCGCCGGGCTGGGCAGCCGGAACGGCAGGGCGGCGACGTCGACCTTGGCCGGATCGAGCATCATGCCGGCGAAGTGGCCCGCGCCACGAGGGCGGGCCGGCTCCTCCGCGCCGGGGTAGTCGTTGACGCCCGACGCCTTCAGCAGCGGGTGCAGCATCCCGCGGCGGTAGAACGCCTCGACCGACGCGGCGGACAGGCCCCGCATCCCGAGCGGGTCCGCCTTCCACGGGGAGCGCGGCTCCGGCTCCCGCTCGAGCACCAGGACGGAGCAGCCCGCTAGGCCAAGCTCACAGGCAAGGAACAGACCAACCGGGCCGGCGCCCACGATCACTACGTCATGCACAAGAACCCCCTTCAAAAGCTCGCCTCTTCAGGCATGCAAAGCCTGAACCGGGCCGCTCACACGGGGCACACACGGCACTCACAGGGGCACACATGGCGCTGACATTTCCGTCCTGCGACGCGTTCGAGCCCCCGGCAGGCTTCTCATGGCGGCGTGACGGGAGCGGAGGTAGCGTCCGTGACCTGCCGTGATTTGGGGACTCGAGGGTGCGTGCGCGAAGATCGGGAGATGGACGGGGATGCGCGGCTTCGCGTCACGCTGCTCGGCGCCTTCCAGGTGTCTCGCGGTGACACCGCTCTGCCCGTTCCGGGTGCGCGCTCGCAGGGTCTGGTCGTCCGCCTGGCGCTCGCCGGCGGGCGCGCGGTCGAGCCGAACGTCCTGGTCGACGCGATCTGGGCCGAGGACCCGCCGACCGGCCCCGCCCACGCCCTCCAGGCCCTCGTCTCGCGGCTGCGCAGGACCCTCGGCTCGGCCGGCGACGTCGCGCAGGTCGCGGGCGGCTACCGGCTGGCCGTGGACGCGGCCGACGTGGACGCGCTGCGGTTCGAGCGGCTCGCCGCCGCCGGCCGTGACCACCTGCGCGCCGGTGACCCGAATGCCGCGGCGGCCGTGCTCGGCGAGGCCGTGGCGCTGTGGGGCGACCGTCCCGGCGCCGAGCCCGCGGTCGTCGCCGCGGTGGCGCCCGCCGCCGCGACCCGGCTGGCCCACGCCTCGGTCGAGGCCGTCGCCGACCTCGCCGTCGCCGAGCTGTCCCTGGGCCGTGCCGACGCGGCCGCCGACCGCCTGACCGCCCTGCTCGCCGAGCACCCCGTCCACGAGCGGGCGGCCGCGCTGCTCATGGACGCGCTCGCCGCCCAGGGCCGCCAGGCCGAGGCCCTGGCCCTGTACGAGCGGGTCCGCGAAACCCTGGCCGACGTCCTCGGCACCGACCCGGGCACCGCCCTGCACGAGCGCCACCTGCGCCTGCTGCGCGCCGAGCGGCCCGCCGCCGACGTGGCGAAGCCCAGGCCGAGTAACCTGCCCGCGCCGTTGACCAGCTTCATCGGGCGCGATGACGACCTCGCCCGGATCGACACGCTGCTCGCCGCCGGGCGCCTGGTCACCGTGCTCGGTCCCGGCGGCGCCGGCAAGACGCGCCTGGCCGTCGAGGCCGCCCGCCGCCACCGCCACGACTACCGCGACGGCGCCTGGATGATCGACCTCGCCTCGGTCACCGAGCCGGCCAAGGTCGGTGCGGCCGTGCTCGCCGGGATCGGGCTGCGCGGCGGCGCGATGTTCGAGGCCCGGACGCGGGCCGAGGGCGACGAGCTGGACGTACTCGCCGACCGGCTCGGCGGCCGGGAGAGCCTGCTGCTGGTCGACAACTGCGAGCACCTGATCGACGCCGTGGCCCACCTGGTCGCGGCACTGCTGCCCCGCTGCTCCGGGCTGCGCGTGCTCGCCACCAGCCGCGAACCCCTCGCGGTCGACGGCGAGGCGCTGGTGCCACTCGGCCCGCTCGCGCTGCCCGGGCCGGACGACGGCGTCGAGCAGGCCCGGCGGGCGGCGTCGGTACGCCTGTTCACCGAGCGGGCCGCAGCCGTACGCCCCGGCTTCGATGTGGACGAGACGACGCTGCCCGAGGTCCGGCGGGTGGTCCGCGGCCTGGACGGGATGCCGCTGGCGCTGGAGCTGGCCGCAGCCCGGCTGCGGACGCTGTCGCTGCCCGAGCTGGCCGACGGGCTGTCCGACCGGTTCCGGCTGCTCACCACCGGCAGCCGCACCGCGCTGCCCCGGCACCGCACGCTGCGCGCGGTCATCGCCTGGAGCTGGGAGCTGCTGAGCGAGCACGAACGTACGGTCGCCGAACGCGTCTCGATCCTGCCCGGCGGCGTCACGCCGGCCTCGGCCACCGCGCTGTGCGCCGGCACCGCGGTGCCGGCCGCCGAGCTCCCCGAGCTGCTCGCGGGCCTGGTCGACCGGTCGCTGCTGCAGCTCGCGCCCGACCCGGGCCGCTACCGCATGCTGGAGACGCTACGCGAGTACGGCACCGGTCGCCTGGCCGAGGCGGGCGACCTCGGCACCGTCCGCGACCTGGCCGCCGGCTACTTCGCCGAGCTGATGGCCCGGCACGACCCGCTGCTGCGTGGACCCGGCCAGCTGGCGGCCATGCGAGTCATCAGCGCCGAGTACGACAACACGCTGGCCGCCCTGCGCCGGCGGTGCGACACCGGCGACGCCCCCGGCGCGGTCGCTCTCGCCCTGAACCTGACCTGGTACTGGCACATGTTCGGCCGGGACCCCGACGCGGCCTACTGGCTGGGCGAGGCACTGGCGGTGCCCGGCGGCGAGCCGACGCCCGACCGCGACCACGCCCACGCGATCTACCTGATCAACCGGGTCGACACCCGGCCAGGGATGACCGCCGAGGAGACCGCGGACGACCAGACGCGGCTACGCGAGCTGGCCGGCCGGCTGCTGGCGAACCCGCGGCTCCCGGGCCCGTACGGCGCGCTCATCGCGCTCACGCTCGCGTTCCTGCGGGAGGAGGAGACCGCGCTCGCGATCTTCGAGCACCTGGCCGCCGGCGACGACGTGTGGCTGTCCGGGCTGGCCCGCATGTTCCGGGCCCAGGTCGCCGAGAACGCCGGCGAGCTCGACAAGATGCGCACCGACGTTGAGGCGGCCCTGGCCTGCTTCCGGCAGGCCGGCGACCGCTGGGGCCAGGCCACCGCGCTGCCGATGCGCGCCCAGCAGCGGCAGTACGACGACGACCTCGACGGCGCGCTGGCCGACCTGCGCGAGGCCCGGTCGCTGGCCGGCGAGTTCGGCTCGCTCAGCCTCAGCGACGAGGTGTTCAGCGACCTGCGCTGGATCGACCTGCACCTGCGGCGCGGCGACACCGACTCGGCGATCGCGATGATCGACTCGGCCCAGGAGCGGGCGCTGCGCACCAACTCGCCGGAGATGCCGGCCCTGGTCGACGCGTGGGAGGCCGCCTTCCGGGTGCGGCTCGGCGACCTGGACCGGGCGCGGGCACTGCTCGACGACGCCGAACGAGCTCTGCGCGGCCACACCACGTTCCCCGGTCACCACGCGCGGGCGCTGGCCGGCAACGTGCGGGCCGCGCTCTGCCTGGAGCTGGGCGACCTGGCCGGCGCGGAGAAGATGATGGAGAAGGCGTACGCGGCGGCGCTGGAGACCCGGGACCTGCCCATCCTGTCGATGGGGGCGGTGACCGTGGCCGCGCTCGCCCAGGCGCACGGGCGGCATCACGAGTCGGCCGTCCTGCTCGGCGCCGCCTCCCGGCTGCGCGGCACTCACGACCGCACCGATCAGCAGGTTCGCGAGCTCACCCGCCGAGGGCGGGCCGCGCTGGGCGAGGAAGCCTTCGCCGCGGCGTACGGGAAGGGCTGGGAGCTGGACGGGAAGACGGCCGTGACCGAAGTCGACCCGGCCCGGCTGCGCCGGGCACCCTCATCCACCACGTAGGCGCCTGACCGGCCCTGGCCGGTTCCCGGTGGGGAATCGGCCAGAGCCGGCCTGGAAGGCGGTCAGTGCGTGGCCGCCAGGTCCACGTCCTTGACCTTGGGGTCGCCCTCGTCGGCGAAGTAGTCCTCCCGAGACGTCGCGTCCTCTCCGTCGGCCACCTTCAGCGCCCGGAACAGCAGCGTGCCGAGCACCGCCCCGATCAGGTTGACGGCCAGCGCCACGAAGCCCGCGTAGATCGTCATCTTGGTGTCTAGGCCGAGGTTCGACAGCCCGAACGCCGACCCGCCGAAGTGGGCCTTGCCGGTCGCCGGGTTCGGGACCATGTACAGCATCCAGATGCCCGCGCTCATGCCCAGCGCCCAGCCCGCGATCAGGCCGCCCTTGTGGAACCAGCGTGTGTAGAGGCCCAGCCCCACGGACGGCAGCGTCTGCAGGATGATCACGCCGCCGATGAGCTGCAGGTCGATGGAGAACTGCGGGTCGAGCAGCAGGATGCAGAGCACCGCCCCCACCTTGACCACCAGGGACACCAGCTTGGAGACCTTGGCCTCCTGCGCGTCCGTCGCGTCCTTGCGCAGGTACTCGCGGTAGATGTTGCGGGTGAACAGGTTCGCCGCCGCGATCGACATGATGGCCGCGGGGACGAGCGCGCCGATGCCGATGGCCGCGTAGGCCACGCCCGCGAACCAGTCGGGGAACATCTGGTCGAACAGCGCCGGGATGATCGTGTTGTTGTCCACCTTGCCGTTGGCGCCCACGACCCCCTTGGTGCCCGCCGCGATCGCCATGAAGCCGAGCAGCGCGATCAGGCCGAGCAGGAAGCTGTAGGCGGGCAGCGCCGCCATGTTCCGCTTGATGACGCCGCGGTTCTTCGAGGCCAGCACGCCGGTGAGACTGTGCGGGTAGAGGAACAGCGCGAGCGCCGAGCCGAACGCCAGCGTCACGTACTGGAGCTGGTTGTTGGCGTTGAGCGTGATGCCGTCGCCGGGCGCGGGGGTCGCGTCGAACTTGGCCTTGGCCGCGTCGAAGATCGACCCCCAGCCGCCCAGCTTGGCCGGGATGTAGATGACCGCCGCCAGGATGACGATGTAGATCAGCGTGTCCTTGACGAACGCGATCAGCGCCGGCGCCCGCAGCCCCGACTGGTAGGTGTAGGCCGCCAGGATGGCGAAGGCGATGATGATCGGCAGGTGCCCGGTGACGCCCATCGTCTTCAGCACCGCCTCGATGCCGACGAGCTGCAGCGCGATGTACGGCATGGTCGCCACCAGACCGGTGATCGCGATGATCAGCGCCAGCGTCGGCGACCCGAACCGGGCCCGGACGAAGTCGGCCGGAGTGACGAACCCGTGCACGTGCGACACCGACCACATCCGGGCCAGCACCAGGAAGACCAGCGGATAGACCACCACCGTGTACGGCAGGGCGTAGAAGCCCAGCGCCCCGGCCCCGAACACCAGCGCGGGCACGGCCACGAACGTGTAGGCCGTGTAGAGGTCGCCGCCCACCAGGAACCAGGTGATCCAGGAGCCGAAGTTCCGGCCGCCCAGCCCCCACTCGTGCAGGCTCTCGATGTTCTCGGGCCGCCGCCATTTGGCCGCCACGAACCCCATGACGCTCACCGTGAGGAACAGCAGCGCGAAGACGACCAGCTCGGTCACGTTGGCGTTCACTTGGTCATCCTGTAGACGATCGTGGTGCAGCCGACGCCGACGAGGATGAAGGCGATCTGCAGCCAGTAGAACAGCGGGAAGCCGAACAGCCGGGGCTCGTCGGCGTTGAACAGGAAGGTCATCAGCGGCAGCGCGATGGGCAGGACCAGCAGCCAGTTCCACGGGCTGCGGTCACTGCGTGCCTGCCCGGGTTCCCGGGTTGTCATCGACCCCTCCGAAACATGAGTCAGGGGCCGGCTCACGGTCTGAACCGGCCCCTGACTTATCGTCAATGAGGGGAGATTAGCTTTTCTTGGGGATTAATCCCAATGTCGGCGGTGTTACGGTTTGGCCTAAATGCGGAGAGTCACGTCGAACCGGACAGGTCGAGGTCCTTGACGCGCGGGTCGCCCTCGTCGGCCGTGTAGTGCTCGGGCGCCGTGCCGTCGGGGCCGTCGGCGACCTTGAGCGCGCGGAACAGCAGCGTGCCGAGCACCGCCACGATCAGGTTGACGGCCAGCGCCAGGAAGCCCGCGTAGATCGTCATCTTGGTGTCCAGGCCCAGCTTGGCCAGCGGGAACGCCGACCCGCCGAAGTGCTCGTGTTTGATGACCGGGTTGGCGACGTTGTAGAGCATGAGGATGCCGGCGCCCATCCCGGCGACCCAGCCCGCGATCAGCCCGCTCTTGTGGAACCAGCGGGTGAACAGGCCGATGGCGACCGACGGCAGCGTCTGCAGGATGATCACGCCGCCGATGAGCTGCAGGTCGATGGAGAACTGCGGGTCGATGAGCAGGATGAACAGCACCGCGCCGATCTTCACCACCAGCGAGGTGACCTTGCTGACCCCGGCCTCCTGGGCGTCGGTCGGGTTCCGGTTGATGTACTCGCGGTAGATGTTGCGGGTGAACAGGTTCGCCGCCGCGATCGACATGATGGCCGCCGGGACGAGCGCGCCGATGCCGACGGCCGCGAACGCGATGCCCGCGAACCAGTCGGGGAACATCTGGTCGAACAGCTGCGGCACGACGGTGTTGACGTCGGTGCCGATCGGCTTGATGCCCGCCGAGATGGCCATGTAGCCGAGCAGCGCGATGAGCGCCAGCAGCAGGCTGTAGGCGGGCAGCGCGGACATGTTCCGCTTGATCACGTCGCGGTTGCGCGAGGCGAGCACGCCGGTGACGCTGTGCGGGTAGAGGAACAGCGCCAGCGCCGAGCCCAGGGCCAGCGTGACGTACTGGAGCTGGTTGTTGGAGTTGAGCAGGATCCCGTCGTTGGGCGCCGGGGTGGCCTGGAACTTGGCCGCGGCGTCGCCGAAGATCTGGCTCCAGCCGCCCAGCCTGGCCGGGATGTAGATGATCGCGACGAGGATGACCAGATAGATGAGGACGTCCTTGACGAACGCGATGAGCGCGGGCGCCCGCAGCCCCGACTGGTAGGTGTAGGCGGCCAGGATCACGAACGCGATGATCAGCGGCAGGTCGCTGAGGAACCCGCTGCCGGCCACGCCCATCGTCTTCAGCACGGCCTCGATGCCGACGAGCTGCAGCGCGATGTACGGCATGGTCGCCACGATGCCGGTGATGGCCACCAGCAGCGCCAGCGTCGGCGAGCCGAACCGCACCCGCACGAAGTCGGCCGGCGTGACCAGGCTGTGCACGTGCGACACCGACCACAACCGGATCATGACGAGGAACACGATCGGATACGTGATCACCGTGTACGGCACCGCGAAGAACCCGGCGGCACCCGCGCCGAACAGCAGCGCGGGCACGGCCACGAACGTGTAGGCGGTGTAGAGATCGCCGCCGATGAGGAACCAGGTGATCCACGGCCCGAAGTTGCGGCCGCCCAGCCCCCATTCGTTGAGGCTGGCCAGGTCGGCCGGCCGGCGCCACCGGGCGGCGACGAAGCCCATGCCGCTGACCACCAGGAACAGCGCGGCGAAGACGATGATCTCGGTAAGGTGCTCGCTCACCGCTGCCTCCTGCGCTTGGTCATCTGGTACACCAGCGTGGTCGTGCCCACGCCGAGCGCGATGAAGGCGATCTGCAGCCAGTAGAACAGCGGGAAGCCCAGCAGCCGGGGCTCGTCGGAGTTGAACAGGAACGGCATCAGGGGGATGGCGATGGGCACGAGCAGCAGCCAGTTCCAGGGGCTGCGGTCACTCTTGTCATCGGGCAAGGCGGTCTCCTAGGGAGATGCGGCTCTTGCCCTCGCAGACTAGTGACGTGAATATTTCGGTCAGGTCACTGATCGACGAGTGGTCGGCTCCTCGCGACGAACGGTCACTTCGTCGGCGATATCCCGGCTGCCGTAGCCCTCGGGCGCCGGCACCTCGACGATCGGGTCGGGCCGGTCGTCGAACTCCAGCCGCAGCGCCCTGGCCATCGTGGCGTGCATCTCGTACAGGCAGGTCACGTAGGTGAGCTCCAGGATCTGCTCATCCGGCAGGTGCGCGCGCAGCACCGCGAACACCTCGTCGTGCACCCGCCCGCCGTCGAGCACGAGCCCGTCGGTGTAGGCGAGCACGGCCCGCTCCAGCTCGCCGAACACGTCGCTGACCTGCCAGTGCGCGACCCCCCGCACCTTCTCCTCGGGTACGCCGAGCGCCCGGAGCTGCTTGCAGTGCTGGGAGAAGACGAACTGGCTCTGCCGCGCCCACCCGGCCCTGGTCTGGCCGAGCTCACGCAGCACCGGGTCCAGCGCGGAGTCCCGGTAGAGCTGGAAGCCCTTGACGCAGTGCCGGAAGATCTTCGGGTCGAGCGCGAACACCGTCCACCAGTCGCCGGGCGAGCCCGTCGCCGTGCCCGCCCGCTCCGGCGAGAACAGCCGGTCGTGGAAGAAGACCACCAGCGGGTCGGTCATCTCCTCGCGGGGCACCGGCCGCAGGCGCGGCATCAGACGGTCCGCTCGGCGGCGGTCCTCGGCTCGTGCCGCACGTCGCCGGGCTGCCCGACCGGCCGGGTCCAGGCGGCGAACTCGACCAGCACTCCGTCGGGGTCCTTGAAGTAGATCGACCGGACGAACACGCCGTCGTGCATCTTCGGCGCCACGCCGAACTCGCTGTCGTCGTGGTTGAGCAGCACGCCGACGTCGATGCCCTTGGCGACCAGCCGTTCGCGGTACTCCTCGATCCGCTCGGGCGGCACGTCGAAGGCGATGTGGTTCATCGACCCGACGGCCGACAGCAGCTCGCCCCGGTCGGGCAGGTTGCGCGGCGCCGACACGCCGGGCACGCCCTCGGGCGCGTCGGGGAACCAGAAGAAGGCCAGCGCGTTGCCGCCGCCGCAGTCGAAGAAGAAGTGCTGCCCCCAGCCCATCGGCAGCTCGATCGTCTTGATCAGCGGCATGCCGAGCACGCCGGAGTAGAAGTCGACGGTCTGCTTCATGTCCGAGCAGACCAGTGCGATGTGGTTGACCCCGCGCAGCTCGAATTCGCTGTTCATAGTAACTCTTTACTTATCACAGGGCTCCCGCGAAAAACATGACATGAGATGTCCTCTTTCCGGGCGAGCATGGCTCCATGATTGCTCTGGTGGCGGGCGCGACCCGCGGAACGGGACGAGGAATAGCGATCCAGCTGGGCGCGGTCGGCGCGACCGTGTACTGCACCGGCAGATCGACGCGTGAGGGCCGCTCGGAGCTGAACCGGTCCGAGACCATCGAGGAGACGGCCGAGCTGGTCACGCGGGCCGGCGGCACCGGCATCGCGGTGCGGGTGGACCACCTGGATCCGGCCCAGGTCAAGGCGCTGGCCGAGCGGATCGACCGCGAGCAGGGGCGGCTCGACGTGCTGGTCAACGACGTGTGGGGCGGCGAGCCGCTGTACGAGTGGGACACGCCGGTGTGGAAGCACGACCTGGACAACGGGCTGCGCCTGCTCAGGCTGGCGATCGACACCCACCTCATCACCAGCCACCACCTGCTGCCGCTGCTGATCCGCAACCCGGGCGGCCTGGTGGTCGAGGTGACCGACGGGACCACGGACTACAACGACACCCACTACCGGGTCTCGCCGTACTACGACCTGGCCAAGGTGTCGGTGAACCGGCTCGCCTTCAGCCAGGCGCACGACCTCGAGCCGCACGACGGTACGGCGGTGGCGCTCACGCCGGGGTTCCTGCGGTCGGAGGCCATGCTGGAGCTGTTCGGCGTCACCGAGGAGACCTGGCGCGAGGCCGAGCCCGACCCCGCCTGGGCGGTGTCGGAGACACCGGCCTACGCCGGTCGCGCGGTCGCCGCCCTGGCCACCGATCCCGACAAGCGGCGCTGGTCCGGCAAGTCGGTCTCCAGCGGAGAGCTGGCCCAGGTGTACGGGTTCACGGACGTGGACGGCAGCAGGCCGGACGTGTGGCGCTTCATCACGGAGGTGCGGGAGGCCGGAAAGGAGGCCGACCCGGAGGATTACCGATAACGACCCGGAGGACTACCAGTAGAGGGCCGCCGCTACCGGTAGAGGGCCGCGAGCCGGGCCGCCGCTTCGGCCACCAGGGCGCGCAGCTCCGGTGGCCCGAGCACCTCCGCCTCCGGCCCGAACCGCAGCACCTGCCCGTAGGCCACCTTCACCGACTCCACCTCCAGCCGGATCGTCCCGTCGGGCTGGAGCGAGGCCAGCGCGTCGGGCAGGGCGGCCGGGTCGGCGATGTGGCGCAGCATGCGCACCCCCGCCTCGCTCAGCCGCAGCGTGACCGTCTGGCGCAGCAGCGACCGGCTGAACGCCGCGGACTGCCCCGCCCAGAAGGCCGCCAGGTCGAAGCCCGGGTCGCGCTCGAAGACCCGGGCGAGCACGCCGATCTCCCCGAACCGGTCCACCCGGAAGATCAGGAACCGCTCGCCGCTCCTCGCCGCCAGATACCAGGCACCCGCCTTGAGCACGAGCCCGTACGGCTCCAGCGTCCGCTCCGCGTCCTTGTAGACGGCCGTCACCGCGAGGTCCTGCCAGACAGCCCTGGCCAGCGGGGCGAGCGCGGCCGGCGGCGGGGAGTCGCCGGCGAACCAGCCGGGCGCGTCCAGGTGGAAGCGCTGCGCGGCGGTCGACGGCGCGTCGCGCACGCCGGGGGACAGCGCCGCGGCGGCCTTCAGCCGGGCCGTCGCGGCCACCTCCTGCAGCCCCATCTCCCGCAGCGCCGCCGGCACCCCCGACAGGAACAACGCCTCCGCCTCGGCCCGGTCGAGCCCGGTCAGCCGGGTACGGTAGCCGTCCAGCAGCCGGTAGCCGCCGCCGCGCCCCCGGTCGGCGTAGACCGGCACCCCCGACTCCGACAGCGCCAGCACGTCACGGTGGATGGTCCGCTCCGAGACCTCCAGCTCCTTGGCCAGCTCCGCGGCCGTCATCCCGCCGCGCCCCTGCAACAGCAGGAGCAGCGACATCAATCGCGCGGCGCGCATGGCAGGACGGGCAGCAGCATGGCCGAGGGGTGCTCGGGGGAGTGGAACACCTCGACGTCGGCGGGCACCATCTCCCCGCCGAGCCCGATCGGCCGGCCGGTGCCCGGATTACGGTCGATCGTCGGGTACGCCCCAGCGGCCACGTGCACCCGGATCCGGTGGTCGCGCGCGAACCGGTGCCCGACCGGCCACAGGTCCACCAGCACCCGCCGTATGTCCCTTTCCTTAATGTCCCTCTCCTGAATGTCCCCCGCCAGCTCGGGACCCAGCCGCCGCACTCCCTCGCACACGTTGAGCGAGCGGCCGTCCGGATGCACGTCGCAGACGCGCACGACCACGTCCACGTACGGCGTGCTCGACCTGACGAACAGCTCGGCGCCGACCGGCCCGATCAGCTCCACGTCCGACTCCAGCGCGGGGGAGCTGTAGACCAGCACGTCGCGCCGCGCCTCTAACCGCCGCTGGTCGCGCGGCCTGGAGTCGGCCAGCAGCACCGGCCCGCCGATCACCGGCGTCGGATGGTCCGGGTGGTAACGGAACCGGTCGGGCTCATCCTCCTGCGGCGGTTCGGTCCCGAGCCCGAAGCCGCGCCGCAGGTGCCACCGCTCCTGCCGCACCCCGGGCACCGGCCAGTCGGCGTAGTCGCGCCACTCCTCGGCCCCCGTCACGTACAACCGCACCGGCTCGGCCCGCAGCCCGGACCGGTCGCCCAGCAGGTGCGCGCGGAACCAGGCCAGCGCGTCGGCCATGGAGGGCCGCCCGTGCCGGGCGTCCACGTGGTACCAGGGCCCGATCGTCAGGTACGGCCGGCGCCCCGCCGCCCGCATCGCCTGATAGTCCTTGAGCTGCCACGGCAGGAACACGTCGTACCAGCCGCCCAGCATGGTGACGGCCGCCTCCACCTCGCCGACCTTCGGGGAGAAGTCACGCTTGTCCCAGTACGGCACCGCCGGGTCGGCGTGATGCGCCAGCAGGTCCTGGAAGAACGGCAGCGGCCGCCCCGCGGTCACCAGATCCAGCTCGGCCACCGGCCGCCCGGACAAGACGGCCCTGCGGGTGAGCCGGGGCGCCGTCAGCATCGCCGTACCACCGAAGCGGCGCGACATGGCGTCGGTCAGCGTGGTCCAGCTCAGCGCCGACTCCAGCGCGAACGCCCCGCCCACGTAGGCGGCGTCCCTGAACTGCGAGGCGGTGATCTGCGTGGCCATGGCCTTCAGCTCCGGCCCGGCGTCGGCCGCGATGGCCCACTGGGTGTAGCCGAGATAGGAGGGGCCGAACATCGCGAACGATCCGCCGTACCAGGGCTGCTCACGCATCCAGGCGACGGTGGCCAGGCCGTCGTCGTGCTCGTCGCCGAGGGGGTCGAGCGTCCCGCCCGAGCCGAAACCGCCCCGGCAGCTCTGGATCACCACCTGGAAGCCGCGCCTGGCGAAGCCCCGGCCGTACACCCAGGCGAACACGCCCCGCCTGCCGTACGGCGAGCGGATCAGGATCACCGGCGCCCGGTCCGGCCTGACCGGCGCGTAGTGGTCGGCCAGCAGGGTCACTCCGTCGGGCATCGGAACGGGAAGGTCACGCCGGACCCGCACTCGTCGCATTACCTACCAGTAACAGATGCCCCCGGGGCGCGGTACCCCGGGGGCACCCCAGGGGTCAGTCGAAGTGCTGATAGGACGGCCAGGCGACGCTCCACGGCTGCTTGAGCTCCCGGCACAGGAAGATGCCCATGCCCTGCAGCTCGTTGTCGACGCCGACGCCGTTGTCGACGCGGTCCTTCTGCTCGCAGCTCTTGTACTGGAAGTCCCTGCCGCGGGGGCCGATGTTCACCATCACCGCCACGGTGGCGCTCTCGGGCGGCGGGCCGTACGCGTGGAGCTGGTTATGGCCGCTGTAGACGCGCGGGATCCCGGCGCGCACGAGCGCGCCGTGCTCGCCGTAGCTGCCGGTCATGACGATGGCCCGCGCCTGGTCCTCCGGCGGCAGCGACCCCAGCACGTTCTTGACCTTGGCCGCGAACTCCGGCCAGCCGATGGACTCGCGCACCACCTCGTCGATCGCCGGCACCGGCGTGGCGCCCACCTTGTCGACCGGGATCAGCGGCAGCGCGATCACGGCCGACACCAGGCCGTTCAGCACGAGGAACCCGCGGGCCAGCCGGACCTTGCCCAGCCCCGCCGCCTCCACGCTCACGCAGCCCGCCGTGAACAGCAGCAGGATCAGGCCCGCGGTGTAGTCGAAGCGCCCGCCGCTGATCAGCGTCGCCGCCGCCGCGGCGGGATAGGCGACGGCCAGCGCCCGCACCCGCCGGTCGCGCCACAGACGCAGCCAGCCGAACGCGCCGATAATGGTCACGACCGGCCCGAACAGCGTGAGCTGCATGGGCACGAACAGCGCCCGCAACTCGCCGCCCCGATCGCCGCTCAGCGCCGCCGCCATCTTGAGCTGCGGCCAGTCGTGCGTGGCCTGATAGAGCAGGTTCGGTACGGCCAGCGCCACCGCGATCAGCGCGCCACCCCACAGCCACGGGCTGGCCAGCACCCGGCGCGGCCCCACGGTCACCAGCCCGACCGCCAGCCCCAGCACCAGCATGACGATCAGGTGCTTGTTGTAGGTCGCCAGCCCGACGATCACACCGACGGCCGGCCACCACCGTGGCTGCTCGCGCATGAGTGCCTTGGTCATGAACAGGATGGCCGCCGCCCAGAACGGCAGGTCGAAGCTGAGCGTCAGCAACGTGTGCCCGGCGATGAGAGTGTAGGCACCGGTCGCCGCGCCGAGCGCGGCCAGGATCTGCGCGACCCCCCGGCCACCCAGCTCGCGGGTGATCAGCGCGGTCAGCACGACGAGAATCGCCGCGGCCAGCGCGGGCAGCACTCTGATCCCGAAGAGCGTGTCGCCGAACACGGCGATCGACAGCTTGGCCGCCATCGGCGCCAGCGCCGGCTGGTCGACGTAACCCCAGGCCGGATGCTCGGACAGCACGCGGAAGTACAGTTCATCGCGGTGATATCCATAACGGCCGCTGAGGAGCAGCAGAACCGCGAACAGCAAGATCGAGATCAGCGTGACCGAGCGCCACGCTAGTAACGGGGGGCGTTCCATGATTGCTAAAGTTAGCCGCTCGTCAGGACTCCCGTCAGGGCAAGCGCACCCCTATTTGCCGGGCATTTCCCTCAGATGGGACCCGCCCGGCGCGGGCGCGTTGCGTGATCATCGCGCGCCGGTTACCCTTGCCACATGCGAATCTCGTTGCAGCTTCAGTGGTGGCGCCGCTCCTAGGCGGCGCGTGATTCGCATTCCTCAACGGACGGCCGCCCCGGAAGGCGGCCTTTCTCGTGTCCGCCCCCGGGGCATCAGTGTTTGAACCATCGGTTTTCGACAAGGGGCAGCAGTGGAGACGAGCGGATATACCACCGCCGGGGGCATCGGCGTCGAGCGTGAGGTACGCCAGGTGCCGGAGGAAGCGCTCGAAGAGATCGTGACGGCACTCAGCGAGAGGCGCGGCGGCGCCTTCTCCTCCGGGATGGACTACCCGGGTCGCTACAGCCGATGGGCCTTCGGCTACGTCGACCCCTGCCTGGAGCTGGTCGCCAAGGGCCGCCGGATCTCCGCCAGGGCGCTCAACGCGCGCGGCCGGGTCGTGCTGCCCGCCGTGGTCTCCTGCCTGCTGGCCGCGGGCAAGCCCGTCGAGGAGCCGACCGCCGACTTCGTCGAGGTGTACGTGCCCGAGTCGGCCGACCTGCTCACGGAGGAGATGCGCAGCCGCCGGCCCACGGTGTTCACCGCGATCCGCGAGGTCATCGCCGCCTTCCGGGGCGACGATCCGCACCTGGGCCTCTACGGCTCCTTCGGCTACGACCTGGCCTTCCAGTTCGAGCCGATCCGGCAGGAGCTCGTCCGCCCAGACGACCAGCGTGACCTGGTGCTGCACCTGCCCGACCGGCTGGTGGTGATCGACCGCCAGCGCGAGACCAGCGTCGAATACCGCTACGAGTTCACCGTCGACGGCGCCACCACCCGCGGCCTGGAGCGCACCGGCGCGTCCGTGCCCATCGTCGAGCCCGCCGAGGTGCCCGCCGACCCGAAGCGGGGCACATACGCCAAGGTCGTGGCCGCCGCCAAGGAGAAGTTCAAGCGCGGCGACCTGTTCGAGGTCGTGCCCGGCCAGGTCTTCCACGCCACCTGCACCGATCCGTCGGCGTTCTTCCGGGGCCTGCGCCACAGCAACCCGGCCCCGTACGAGTTCATCATCAGCCTCGGTGAGGGTGAGCATCTCGTCGGCGCCTCGCCCGAGATGTACGTCCGGGTGAGCGGTGACCGCGTCGAGACCTGCCCCATCTCCGGCACGATCGCGCGCGGCAGCAACCCGATCGAGGACGCCGAGGCCATCCGCACCCTCCTGACGAGCGTCAAGGAGGAGTCGGAGCTGACCATGTGCACCGACGTCGACCGCAACGACAAGTCGCGCATCTGCGTGCCCGGCTCCGTCCGGGTCATCGGCCGCCGCCAGATCGAGCTCTACTCCCGCCTGATCCACACCGTCGACCACATCGAGGGCCGGTTGCGCCCCGAGTTCGACGCCCTCGACGCCTTCCTCACCCACATGTGGGCCGTCACGGTCACCGGCGCGCCCAAGACCTGGGCCATGCAGTTCATCGAGGACCACGAGGCCACCACCCGCAGGTGGTACGGCGGCGCCATCGGCTTCATCGGCTTCGACGGCTCCATGAACACCGGCCTGACCCTGCGCACCGCCCAGATCAAGAACGGCCTGGCGACCGTCAGGGCCGGCGCCACCCTGCTGTTCGACTCCGACCCCGAAGCCGAGGAGCGCGAGACCGAGCTGAAGGCCAGCGCCCTGCTCGGCGCCCTGGCCGCGGTCAACGAGCCGCACGCCCAGCCGGTCACGCACACCCGCGAGCAGCCGGGCCAGGGCATGAAGGTGCTGCTCGTCGACCACGAGGACTCCTTCGTCAACACCCTCGCCGACTACTTCCGCCAGGAGGGCGCCGACGTGGTCACGCTGCGCCACGGCTTCCCGGCGGCCATGCTCGACGACCTGGCGCCCGACCTCGTCGTCCTGTCGCCGGGGCCCGGCTGGCCCTCCGACTTCGGCATGTCGGCGCTGATCGACCAGATCTACGCCCGCGACCTGCCGGTCTTCGGCGTCTGCCTCGGCCTGCAGGCGATGGTCGAGCACGCGGGCGGCTCGCTGGAGCTGCTCGACTACCCCGAGCACGGCAAGCGCGGCCAGGTCACCCGGCTGGGTGGCGGCGACGCGCTGCTCGACGGCCTGCCCGAGGAGTTCGTCGCGGCCCGCTACCACTCCCTGCACGCCAAGCGGGCGGGCGTGGTCGGCTTCACCCCGACCGCGGTCACGCCGGACGGCAACGTCATGGCGATCGAGGACACCGAGCGGCGCCGCTTCGCCGTGCAGTTCCACCCGGAGTCGATCCTCACCGCCGAGGGCGGCGCGGGCGCGAAGGTCATCGCCAACGTCCTGCGTCTCACCCGCAGGTGAGCCCGCCTGCCAAAGGTGAGGATCCAGCGCGTCTTTCCGGTAGGTAAAACGTCCACGGGGGCGTGCGGAGACCACTTAGAGTCTCCGCATGCTCCCCGTAGATCTGCCCGATACGGTGCGTGACGCCCTCCTGGCCCCCCTCGTCGACCACCACTGCCACGGGGTGCGCCGCGACGACCTGTCCAGAGCCCAGTTCGAGCTGCTGATCAACGAGGGCGGCTGCCCGGCGCCGCCCGGCACCACCCACTTCGACGCGCCGATCGGCGCGGCCATCCGCCGCTGGTGCGCGCCCGTGCTCGGCCTGGAACCGCACACCGCCCCCGCCCTTTATCTGGCCCGCCGGGCCGAGCTCGGCGCCGACGAGGTCAACCGGCTGCTGCTGCGGGCCGCCGGGGTCGGGGCGTTCCTGGTCGACACCGGCATGGAGGGCGCCGAACTGCTGACGGCCGCCGAGCTGGCCCGTCACGGCGACGCGGCCGCGAACGAGGTCATCAGCATCGAGCAGATCGAGCACGACGTGGCGGAGATGGCCCAGCTCGCCCTCGACTACATGGACAGCCTGGCCGAGGAGCTCACCGCCAGGGCCGCCAGAGCGGTCGGGATGGCGACGGTCATCGGCTACCGGTGCGGCCTCGACTTCGACCCGTCCAGGCCCAGCAGGGGCGCGGTCATCGCGGCGGCCAACCGCCGGCTGTCCGACCCCAAGGAGCCGCTGACCGACCCGATCCTGCTGCGCTACCTGCTGTGGACCGCCGTCGACGTGGCCAGGGATCGCGGCCTGCCGGTGCAGGTCCTCGCCGGCTTCGGCGACCCCGGCCATGGGTTCCACCCCGGCCCGTATCGCACCGACCCGGCGCGGATGACCACGTTCGTCAAGGCGCTGCAGCCGATCGGCGTGCCGGTGGTGCTGCTGCACTGCTACCCGTTCCACCGCCAGGCCGCCTATCTGGCCAGTGTCTTCCCGCACGTCTACGTCGACGTCGGCCTCGCGCTGACGCACAGCGCCGCCGGGTCCGCGCGGATCATGGACGAGCTGCTGGAGCTGGTGCCGTTCCACAAGCAGCTCTTCGGCTCCGACTGCCGCGGCGTGGCCGAGACCGGCCATCTGGGCGCCCTCTACTTCCGCCGGGCCCTGGCCGCCACGCTCAAGTCGCGGCTCGACGCGGGGGAGTGGAGCGTCGCCGACGCCGCCCGGGTGGCCCACATGATCGGCTCCGGCAATGCCCGCCGGGTCTACCGGCTCTGAATTCCTCCTTGGGGAGGAGGTGCGATTCATCCAGAAGTCGTGATAATTGCCGCACGATGAGTGCGATCGAGATTCGAAACCTTTGCAAGGCATTCGGACCGGTACGCGCGGTCGACGGGGTGTCGTTCACAGTGGAGCCGGCGACGATCACCGGCTACCTCGGCCCGAACGGGGCGGGCAAGACCACCACCCTGCGCAGCCTGCTCGGGCTGTGCACCGCCGATTCCGGCACGGCGCTGGTCAACGGCCGGCGCTACGTCGAGCTGCCACATCCCCTCAGCGAGGTGGGCGCGGTGCTCGAAGCCACCAACTTCCATCCGGGCCGTACGGCCCTCAACCATCTCCGGGTGCTCTGCACGGCGGCCCGGCTGCCCCGCGAGCGCGCCGCGGAGGCGCTGGAACAGGTCGGCCTCGCCGACGTGGCCGACAAGCGGGTGCTGACCTTCTCGCTCGGCATGCGGCAGCGGCTGGCGCTGGCCACCGCGCTGATCGGCCATCCCAAGGTGCTCATCCTCGACGAGCCCGCCAACGGGCTCGACCCGGCGGGCATCCAATGGTTACGCGGCTTCCTGCGCTACCTGTCCCACGAGCAGGGCGCCGCCGTCCTGGTCTCCAGCCACGTGCTGGCCGAGGTCGAGCAGATCGTCGACAACGTGGTGATCATCGCCAAAGGCCGGCTGGTCCGGCAGGGCAGCCTGGCCGAGCTCGTCTCCAACGGCGACGCGGCCGTCAGGGTACGCACCACCCGCGCCGACGAGCTCGTCCCGGCCCTCGAACGCGCCGGAGCGACGGTCGAGCGGCATGACGGGTTCCTGCGCGTGAGCGGCCTCGAGGCCGAGAGCATCGGCCAGATCGCGCTCGACGCGAAGGTCGTGCTGAGCGAGGTCGCCCAGGAGCGCTCCGACCTGCAGCAGGTCTTCCTGGAGCTGACCGGGGAGGAGCAGGGCCGATGACGCTGATCAAGGGCGAGCTGCTCAAGCTCCGCACCACCAGGCTCTGGTGGGTGATGCTGGCCGTCACGATCGCCTACGTGCTCCTGCAGCTCGGTCTCACGATCGGGTTCGCGGGCCAGAGCGGCGGGCCGAACGGCCAGCCCATCTTCCCCGGCAGGGACACCGTGCCCTTCCAGGAGCTGATGTGGGGGCTCGGGGCGAGCGGCGCGCTGTTCCCGATGATCCTCGGGGTCGTCATGATGACCGCCGAATACCGCTACCAGACCATCACCACCACCTTCCTCACCACGCCGAGGCGCGAGCGCGTGGTCATGGCCAAGCTCGGTGCGGGGGTGGTCGTCGGGCTGGCCTTCGGGCTGGTCGTGCTGGCGCTGACCGCCGTCGCGGTGGCCGTGTCCGTCCCGTTGTCCCACGGTGAGCTGGTCTTGTCCGCGAAGATCCTGCGCATCGCCGCGGGCGTGCTGGCCGTGCTGGTGCTCTACACGCTGTTCGGCGTCGGGCTGGGCGCGCTGATCAAGAACCAGCTCGGCGCGATCGTCGCCGCGGTGGTGTGGGTGTTCATCATCGAGGCGCTGGTCAACGCGATCCCCGCGTTGCGGCCCGTCGGCAAGTGGACGCCGGCCGGCGCGGGCGGCGCGGTGACCAACAGCGGCGTCGACCTCGGGCTCGGCACCGACTATCTGCTGCCGGCCTGGGCCGGCGCCGTGGTGCTGCTCGGCTACGCGGTGCTCTTCTCGGTCGTCGCCTCGGCCACGACGATCCGGCGGGACATCACCTAGCCGCAACCTGTGGAGCCGGTCCGGTCCGGGCCGGCCTGTTCTCTCGGGCGGCCGTCCTGCATGCAGGCGCCGAGCTTGGCCCCGACGCTCTGCATGGCGTCGGCCAGCGCGGCGACCTGCTCGGGCGTGAGGTGGTCGAACAGCACCTCACGCAGGGCCCGCGCGTGCTCCGGGGCGATCGCGGCGACGACCGCCCGCCCCTCGTCGGTGATCTCGGCGACACTGGCCCGGCCGTCGTTCTCGGCGGGCCGCAGCCGTACGTAGCCGCGCTCGACGAGCTTGCTGACCCGGTGACTGAGACGGCTGATCGAGACGTTGCCCAGGGTGGCCAGGTCACTGAGCCGCAACGGCCCAGTGGACAGCATGTTGAGCAGGCCGTACTCGATGTGGACCAGGCCGTATGTGCGGAACGTACGCTCCACCTGCGGAATGCCGACGAGCATCACCGCGAGCAGGCCCTGCCAGGCCCGCTGCTCGTCATGGTCGAGCCCCTCGACCAACGGACCCCCAGTGTCAGAATCGGCCGACCGCGACGATGACCGCCATCGCCAGCAGTACCAGGTTAACGGCGAAGTTCTCCTTGCGCCTCCGGTGGACCTCGGCGGCGGCGATCATGGTGATGCCGAGGCCGACCGCCGCCAGGGGCGTGAGGATCGGGGCGATGCCGGTGGCCCAGGGCAGTACCAGGCCGAGCGCGCCGAGCAACTCCACCGCGCCGATGGCCCTGATCTGCTGCTGGCTGAAGTCCTCGACGTACGGCATGCGAGCCTTGAACTTGTCCTTGGGCTGGGTGAGCTTCATGACGCCCGAGCCGAGGAAGGCGACGGCGAGCAGGCCCTGGAGAATCCAGAGGACGACATCCATAAGTTGTCCCTTCAAGTTATTGGGTCTCTGACTGTAGGGCGAAAAAGTTGAAGCGACAAGTGTTCAGCCGGACCCCGTGCCGAGTCGCGCGCGGGTCCGCGACCTGGTTTGCTGGGGCCATCACATCGCCTAACCCGAGCGGGGGCTCTTCCATGCGCACCGTCGAACCCGAGGTGTTCCTCGTCGCCCGTCCTGATCTCGACTACGACGAGCTCGCCCGCTACCTGGGCGAGGTCGGCGGGGAGAGCTGGCTGGAGCGGCTCGACCGGGGCGACCTCGACGCACAGAACCTGGCCGAGTTCGCCGGGCGCCTCTGCTACCGCTCCTTCGAGCCCGGACTCAACCCCAACGTCGTGCGCATCCGCGAGGACCAGGGCGACTACCTGCGCAACATCCTGGCCAGCGCCCACGGCTCGGTGCTGGAGCACCTCAACTTCAGCTTCGTGCTGCACAACGTCAGCCGCGTGCTCACCCACGAGCTCGTCCGGCACCGGCCCGGGGTGGCCATCTCGCAGGAGTCGCTGCGCTTCGTCCGCCTCGACGAGCTGCCGTTCTGGTTCCCCGAGTGGGCCCAGTCCGACCCCGAGCTGATGAAGCGGGCCACGGCCCTGCTGGAGCAGATGGAGCAGTTCCAGGTCTGGATGGCCGGCCACTTCGGGCTCGACGAGGAGGGTGTGCAGTTCTCGGAGAAGAAGCACCGCACCTCGTTCATGCGCCGCTTCGCCCCGGAGGGGCTGGCCACCGGCCTGGTCTGGACGGCCAACGTACGCACGCTGCGGCACACGATCGAGGCGCGCACGGCGGCGGGGGCCGAGGAGGAGATCCGGCTGCTGTTCCAGCACATCGGCGAGCTCATGGTCAAGGAGGCGCCCGCCCTGTTCGGCGACTACGTCATCCAGGACGGGGCCTGGGTCCCGGGCTGGCGCAAGGTGTGATCAGCAGGTGTGATCAGCCCGGGTGATCAGGCGAGCGCGGGCATGACGTAGACCTCGGCGCCCGGCGGCAGCGCGCAGTCGAGGCCGCCGAGGCCGCGGGCGTTCTCGCCGCACACGATCATGTGGATGTGCCGGCGGATGCGGCCGCAGTCGTCCCGCAGCCGCTCCTCCAGCAGCGGATGCGTACGGCGCAGCGTGTCGAGCGCGGAGCCGAGGGTCGGCGGGGCGTCGTGGTCGGCGGCGACGGCGAAGACCTTCACCTCGCTGTGGCCGCTCACCCAGCGGCGCAGCGAGTTGGGCAGGACGAAGACCACCATCATCACGTTCTTCGCCATGGGCTACAGCACCGCCGCGCGTACGCTGAGCACGTCGGGCAGGTGCCGGGCGACCGCCGACCAGGTGTCGCCGTCGTCTCGTGACCAGTGGACCTCGCCGTCGCGGGTGCCGAAGAACACCCCGGCCTCGGCGGCGGTCATCGCGTCACGCAGCACGCTCGCGTGGACCGGCCCCTCGGGCAGTCCGCGCTCCAGCGGCTGCCAGGTCTCGCCCGCGTCGTCGCTGCGGAAGACCTGGTAGCGGTGATCGACCGGAGTGCGGTCGATGTCGGCGTTCAGCGGCAGCACGTAGACCGTGTCCGGCCGGGCGGGATGGACCGCGATCGGGAAGCCGAAGTCGGACGGCAGTGACGAGCCGATGTCGTGCCAGGAGCCGCCGAAGTCGTCGCTGCGGTAGACGCCGAAGTGGTGTTGCAGGAAGAGCCGCTGGGGCCGGGCCGGGTGCATGCCGACCCGGTGCACGCACTGCCCGTATTCGGGATACTGCTGCCCCTCCGGCATGAACGGCGCGCGGATGCCCTGGTTGGCGGCCTCCCACGAGAGGCCGCCGTCAGTGGTGCGATAGAAGCCGCCCGTCGACACCGCGATGCCCATGATCTTCGGGTCGGCCGGATGGCTGATGATCGTGTGCAGGCACAGCCCGCCGCCGCCCGGCTGCCAGTGCTGCCGGTGGGGATGCTCCCACAGGCCCCCGACCAGCTCGTAGGTGACGCCGCGGTCTTCCGAGCGGAACAGCGCGCCCGGCTCCACCCCGGCCCAGACCACCTCGGGCTCGGAAGGCGACGGCGCGAGCTGCCACACCCGGGTCAGCGTCGCGCCGGTCTTCTCGGGGAACGCGATGGGGGGACGCTCGGCCTCCTGCCAGGTCTCGCCGAGGTCGTCGGAGTACATCACCGAAGGGCCGAAGTGGCCGTACTCGATGCCCGCGAGGATCCGGGGCGCGGTGCCGCGCGTGTCGATGGCCACCGAGGTCACACCGACGGTGGAGAACTGGATCGGCGCGACCTCGAACGGGCCGCCGTCCGCCGAGCGGGCGAGGAACAGGCCCTTGCGGGTGCCGATCGCGAGCACTGCGTCGCCCATGTCAAGCTCCCATCGCTCCCGTGTTCGCTTCTCGCCATCGTGCCACGCCCTGACCAGGAACGCCGAGGACTGGGCGATTTGCTGCGCGATTACGCAAGAGGCCGTGCGGGCTACGGCGTCAGGGGGCCGACGCGGGCGGTGGCATTTCCCGCCATTTCCGGAGAAGTTCGGGGACTTCATCGCTGAGGTGGGCGAAGAAGCTTCTGGTCTCCTCCAACCGGGCGCCGACCGGGGTGTCGGCGCCGAACACGGCCACGCCCTCGCGGGCGCCCTCCTCGAAGCGGCGGAACACCTCGCGGGCCGACCGTATCGCGCCGTACCACGCCGACTCGTGCACGCGGTAGTGGTCGCGCCGCCGGTCGGGTGCCCGCTCGCGGACCAGCATGTCCACCTGGATGAGGTACTTCACCGCGCCCGAGATCGCCGACGGACCCGCGTCGAGCTCTTCGGCGAGCTCGCCGGCCGTACGCCGGCCGTGCTCGGAGAGCAGGATCGCGGTGAACACGCGCGCGGCCATCCGGGGGTAGCCCGACTCGGACATGATCATGGTGAATCGATCAAGGAACCGCTGCTCATCTGTCCTCGTCATTCCACACTCCTATGTTCATATTTCACGAATTTCGTGAATTTAGTGTAGCTTGTCCAGCATGACGAACGCGATCTCCGTGTCCGGCCTGGTCAAGACCTTCGGCCGGACACGTGCGCTCGACGATCTCGAGCTGACCGTCGGCACCGGTGAGGTGCACGGCTTCCTCGGACCGAACGGCGCGGGAAAGTCCACGACCATCCGGATCCTGCTCGGCCTGATGCGGGCCGACTCCGGCAAGGCGAGCCTCCTGGGCGGCGACCCCTGGGCCGACGCCACCGAGCTGCACCGCCGCCTGGCCTATGTGCCCGGCGACGTGACGCTGTGGCCCAATCTGTCCGGCGGAGAGGTGATCGACCTGCTGGGCCGGCTACGCGGCGGTGTCGATCCGCAGCGCAAGAAGAGCCTGATCGAGCGGTTCGAGCTCGACCCCCGCAAGAAGGGCCGCGCCTACTCCAAGGGCAACCGGCAGAAGGTCGCCCTGGTCGCCGCGCTGGCCTCGGACGTGGAGCTGCTCATCCTGGACGAGCCCACCTCCGGACTCGATCCGCTGATGGAGGCGGTGTTCAGGCAGGCCGTCGCGGAGGAGAAGGCGCGTGGACGCACGGTCCTGCTGTCGAGCCACATCCTGTCCGAGGTCGAGGCCCTGTGCGACCGGGTGAGCATCATCCGCGGCGGGCACGTCGTCGAGACCGGCACACTGGCCGAGCTGCGCCATCTCACCCGCACCTCGGTCACCGCGGAGCTGGCCCGTGAGCCGGTCGGCCTGGCCGGCGTGTCCGGCGTCCACGACCTGCGCGTCGAGGGCAACCGGGTGAGCTGCCAGGTCGAGCCGGCGCACCTCGGCGAGCTGTTCTCCCTCCTGACCGCGCGGGGCCTGCTCAACATCACCGCCGCCCCGCCCACGCTGGAAGACCTCTTCATGCGCCACTACCGCTCGGCGCCGCGGGGCAAGCACGAGGTGCACCAATGAGCGCCTTGACCGGAGCGGGCACTCTCGCCCGTCTCGTCCTGCGCCGCGACCGCCTGATCCTGCCCCTCTGGGGTCTCCTGGCCGCCGTCTATCCGTCGGCCATCGCCGGCAGCACGGCCAAGCTGTACCCGACCACGGAGGCCCTCCAGTCGACCGCCAGGGCGGCGATGGCCAATCCCTCCCAGGTCGCCATGCGCGGCATCGTGTTCGATTCGAGCGTCGGCGGGCTCACCGCGTGGACCGTGGGCTCCTCGGGCGCGATGCTGCTCGGCCTGGTGAGCATGCTGCTCGTCATCCGGCACACCCGCGTGGACGAGGAGTCGGGCCGCCGCGAGCTCGTCGGCGCGGGGGTGGTCGGCAGGCACGCGCCGCTGACCGCGGTGCTGGCCGTGGTGTTCGCCGCGAACCTGCTGATCGCCGTCCTGATGTCGCTGGTGCTGATGAGTGGCGGGCTGCCCGCGGGCGGTTCGCTCGCGCTCGGGCTCTCGCTGGCCGCCGCGGGCTGGACGTTCGCCGCCGTCGGCGCCGTCGTCGCGCAGGCGACGGAGGGCGCCGCCGCGGCCAGAGGCCTCGGTGTGGGGGTGTTCGTCCTCTTCTTCCTGATCCGCGCCGTCGGCGACGCGGGCGGGGCGGACTGGCTGTCGTGGCTGTCGCCGCTGGGCTGGACGCTGCGTGTGCGCCCCTTCGCGGGAGAGCGCTGGTGGATCCTCGTCCTGCTGCTGGTCCTCGTCGCGTTACTGGCCGCCGTGGCCTACGCGCTGTCGGTCCGCAGAGACCTCGCCGCCGGTCTGCTGCCGCCGCGGCTCGGGCCCGCCACGGCGGCGCCCGGCCTGCGGACGCCGCTGGCCCTGGCCTGGCGGTTGCACCGCGGCCAGGTCCTGGCGTGGTCGGTGGGCTTCGGAGCCGGTGGTCTCGCGCTCGGTGGGGCCGTCACCGGCGGCCTGGACGGCCAGATCGACGCCCCGGAGATCATGGACATGGTCACCGGGGTCGGGGGACAGGGAGCCAGGCCCGTCGACTTCTTCCTCAACTTCCTGCTGTCCATGCTGGCCTGGATCGTCGCCGCCTACGGGATCATGTCCGCGCTGCGGCTGCGCGCGGAGGAGACGGCCGGGCGCGCCGACCTCGTGCTCGTCACCCCGGTGAGCCGCGCCCGCTGGGCGCTCAGCCACCTCCTCATCGCCGCGGCGGGCCCCGCGGTCGTGCTGGCCGTACTCGGCACCGCCGCCGGTCTCGGGTACGGCCTGAGCAGCGGGGACCTGGGCAGACTGCCGCAGGTGTGCGCGGGAGCCTTGGCCTACCTGCCCGCCGTGTGGGTGATGACCGGGATCGCCGCGGCGCTGGCCGGACTGCTGCCCCGCCTGGCGATGGCGAGCTGGGGCGTCTGGGTGGCCTTCATCCTGCTGGACATCTTCGGCCTGCTCGGGCAGGTGGACGAGGCGTTCTTGCAGATCATCCCCTTCGTGCACGTGCCCTGGGTCGTGCTCGGGCAGACGTCGGCGGCCTCGCTACTGGCCCTGACCGCCGTCGCCGCCGCGCTGACCGCGCTCGGCGTCATCGGGCTGCGCCGGCGCGACCTCGCGTGATCGGCCGTCCTTCAGGGCCGCGTTCTGCTCCTGCCACCTGCGCATCAGCTTCGGCACCTCGCCGCGGAGGAAGGCGAAGAAGCGCTGGATCTCATCCAGCCGCTCCCCGGCCGGGGTGTCGGTGCCGAACACCGCCAGCCCGTCGCGGGCGCCCTCCTCGAACCGACGGTAGACCTCATCGCTCGACGACGTCGCCTTGAACCAGGCCGCCTGGTCGACGCGGTAGTGGTCGCGGCGCTGCCCCGGGTCCCGCTCGCGGGTGATCATCCCGACCCGCATCAGGTACTTCACCGCGCCGGAGATCGCCGGCGGCCCGACGCCGAGCTGGTCCCCGAGCTCGGCGGCGGTACGCCTGCCCTCCCCGGAGACCAGCAGCGCGGCGAAGACCCGGGCCGCCATCCGCGGATAACCCGACTCCGACATGATCATGGCGAAGCGTTCCATGAACCGCGCGCCTTCGCTCTCCTGGTCACCATCGAACGTCTCGGCCATGCACGCCTCTCCGTGTCGCCCCGCCTGGTCGTTTACATAATCGCCAGAGTTGCGAAATTTCGCGAATCGAGCGAAGAGACCATGAGAATCCATGCCGCCCGGTCACTGATCGAAGAGATTGCCACGCCCCCTTACGTGGGAGGTAATCGCCACGCTTCCCTCCCCCCGATAGCGTTGCCGGCATGGGCGCACTTGCACTAGAAGATGAGTCTTTTGGGGATCTGCTGCGGTCCTGGCGGCAGCGGCGGCGGGTGAGCCAGCTCGATCTGGCGATCGAGGCCGAGGTGTCGGCTCGCCACCTCAGTTTCCTCGAGACCGGGCGTGCCCGGCCGAGCCGCGAGATGGTGATGAAGCTGTCGGAGGAGCTGGAGGTGCCGCTGCGCCACCGCAACCGGCTGCTGGTGGCGGCGGGCTTCGCGCCGGTCTTCCCCGAACGCGAGGCCCGCGCCCCCATCGTCCGGCAGGCGCTCGACAAGATCCTCGCCGGGCACGAGCCGTACCCCGCGCTCGTCGTGGACGCCGCCTGGAACCTGGTGGCGGCCAACTCGGCGGCGGCCATGTTCATGGACGGGGTGCCCGAGGAGCTGCTCAAGGAGCCGGTCAACGTGATGCGGCTGTCGCTGCACCCCGAGGCGATGGGCGGCCGCCTGGTCAACCTCGCGGAGGTCCGCGCCCACCTGCTGCACCAGTTGCGCAGGCAGGCGGAGGCGTCGGGCTCCGGGCAGCTCGCCGAGCTGCACGACGAGCTGGCCGCCTACACCTACCCCGGCGTGGACCTGAACGTGGCGCACGTGCCGGGACCGGCCGACATCCTGGTGCCGCTGCGGATCAGGCACGGGACGCGGATCCTGTCGATGTTCACCACGATCGCCACGTTCGGCACGCCGCTGGACGTCACGGTCGCCGAGCTCGCCATCGAGACGTTCTGGCCCAACGACGACGAGACCGCCGCCGCCTTCCAGCAGGTCTCCTGCCCCTAACGTTCTCCCTGCACGATGTCGCGGTGGATGCGTGACAGGGGCACGCCGTCGATCTGCATCCGCCGGACCGTCTCGTTGACCATGGCGGGTGGCCCGCACACGTACACCTCGTGCTCGGCCCACGAGTGGAAGCGCTGCGTGACCTCCGGCAGCCGGCCGCGCATCCCGTCGTAGGAGGGCTGGCCGGACACCACCGGCAGCACCCGCAGCCAGGGGAACGACGCCTCCATGCGGATGAGGTCGGGCAGGTCGTACAGCTCCGCCGCGGTCCGCGCGCCGAACAGCAGGTGGATGTTGGGACGGCGGCCCGAGGCGATGATGTGCTCGATGATCGCCTTGATCGGCGCCAGCCCGGTGCCGCCCGCCACGCACAGCACGTCGCGGGGGCTGCGGTCGCACAGCGTCATCGTGCCCATCGGCGGCCCCAGCATGATCGTGTCGCCGACGCGGGTGTCCCTGGTCAGGGTGGTGGACACCCAGCCGCAGGGGACCGAGCGCACGTGCAGCGTGATCGTGTTGTCCACGCGCGGCGCGTTGGCGATGGAGAACGTGCGCCAGACGCGCGGCCAGCGCGCGACCTGCACGTTGACGTACTGGCCCGGCATGTACGGCAGGCGCTGCGTCGGCCGCATCGTCAGGACGGCGATGTCCTCCGTACGCCGCTCGTGGTCGACGACCTCGGCCAGCCACCACGCGGGCGAGACCCCGGAGTCGGACTCGGCCGACTCGATCATGAGATTGGCCGCGACCGTGTACGCGGCCACCCAGGCCGCTTCGATCTCCTCGTGCCAGATGTCGGCGGCGAACCGCTTGATGGTGGCCAGCAGGGCGTTGCCGACCGCGGTGTAGTGCTCCGCGATCACGCCGTACTTGCGGTGGTCCCGCCCGAGCTGGCGGAGGAAGGACGCCAGGCTGTCCGGGCTGTCCAGGCTCCACACGATGCGGGTCAGTGCGCTGAAGAGCCGGTCGCGCTGCATGTCCATGGCCGGGGGGAACATGCCCCGCAGGTGCGGACTCTCGGCGAACAGCCGGCCGTAGAAGTAGGCGGTGGCCTTGTCGGCCACCGGCTCCACGACGGCGAAACTCTCTTTTACCAGGCGTGGATTCAACGACATGAAATTAACCCCACCCTTTGGCCGGAATATCATTCCGGTCGTGTCGTTACACCTCCCTGACGGCTCCGGGTGATGAGCGCTCGGCGGGCCCCGGCTCGACCGATCGCTCGAATTCGAGTCTTACACCACCTCCTGGGCGTCACAACCGTTTCGCCCCGATACAGTGCTGAGCAGAACTTTCCGTGACGGTAACGTGATTTTCCGCATTCGGTTGAGGTAGATTTCGGTCATCAAAAGTGAAAATATGTCGTATTCGCATAGTATGGCGGAGAAGATCGGACCGTAGGGGGAGCCGTCGGCTGGCACGGCTCCCGGACCGGAAGTCAGGCGGGCCGTACGTTCTCCGCGAAGCGGCCGGACTTATTGCCGGGCTCCTCGAAAACGAAGATGATGTACGTCTCGAAGAAAACCTGACCCTGTCCGGCCACTCGTCCGGCGCCCATCCGCCGGCTGTCCTTCCACGCCAGTTGGGTGAAGTGACCGCAGTCGGCGACGTTTTCCGGGTCGCCGAAGTCGTAGCCTTTGATTTCGTCGTACCATTCAGCGACCGCTTTCCCGGCGGCGAGCGGCAGTTTTTTCGAACCGGCGCCCCAGAAAAGGTTCTCGCCGGTGCCTTCTCGTAGTCCGTCGTGCCCGGCCGCCGTGTCCGGATGTTCCGATCGCGACGCCGCGCGGGACCTGGCGTACTCGACCAGCTCCGGGTCCAGGACCAGCGGTGGGGCGTGATGCTTGGCACGATGGGCATTGGCCTCGGCCAGCGCCTCCGCGAGGAAGCCGTCGCTCGTGGCGTCGGGGAGAGGGGGGCGTAAGCCTGCCATCGTCAGTACCTCGTTCGCGACCGACCGGCCGCGAACAAGGCATTGTTCGTACGCACAATGAGTTCCCTTCCTGTGACTCTACGCTTTCCCATGGATTGTGGGCGACGGGATTTGTCGCTACAAGGGGCATAGGGGCCCAGATGTCATCGGGAAACGTTTTCGGGTGGTCCTTGTCAGACCATTCCTGGCTGGATGGGAAGGCGTGCTTCATTGACCGGACGAGCCGGGAATGTGTCGGGCGCGCCACTGCCCGCAAAGAGGACATGTCGGGACAAATGGGGATAAAAAGCACCTTTGTGATATATCTGACACGCGGCGGGGAATGGATTGACTGATTCTGTAGAGTCGGAATAATCGGATCTTGGCGGATGTGTCACCACTGGGAGTGACGCAGGGGCAACGGACTGGAAGGGGAGGTGCCGCTTGCTTCGGCAGAGGGGGTCTCCATAGCCGCCTCCCGCCTGAGACCAGCGCATTCTCCAGCCCGTTCGCGAAGGTGACCATGGCTCGTTCCCAACCCCCACCGCCCCAGGCCCCGGCACGCCCGACCCGGTCACCTCAGACGCCGGCGAGCCCGGTTCCGGCACCGGCGCCCCAGGCCGCGTGGCTCTGGCCGGCGGCGCTGGCCCTGCCCGTGGTCGCCGCCTGCTGCGCCTTCGCCGCCCTGCTCCTTGACGGCCGGTCCGGCGTCGTCTGGGCGTGCGTGGTCGCCGCGGCGCTCGCGCTCGCCACCGTGGCCGCCGTGGCGGCGCTGCGCCAGACCCACCAGGAGGCCGTGCGCGCGACGAGCCGGCGCGAGAGCGCCATGCAGCAGCGCGAGGCGGAGTTCCAGCGCCACCTCCAGCAGCGCAACACCCAGTGGAGCAAGCACGTCGCGGCCCGCTCCAAGGCCCTGCAGGAGGCGATCAAGCACTTGGTGGAGGCGCGGATCCCGGCCGTGATCGCCCAGGACGCGGTGCCCGCGCCGTACCAGAGCCCCGGGCTCGACGAGGACGCGGCCGAGCTGCTGGAAGACGTGCTCGACGCGGTCGGCGGCGCCGCCGAGCAGGACCGCGAGCGGCAGGAGTCGCTGCGGCTGGCCCTGCTGGCGCTGGCCCGGCGCGTGCAGACCTCCGCGCACCGCATCCAGGAGAACGTGTCCGTGATGGCCGAACGCCACCCCGGCAACCCGGACGTGCTCGAGACCAGCATGCAGGTCGACCACGCCGCCGCCCAGCAGGGGCGCCACGCGCAGAGCCTGGCCGTGCTGTGTGGCGAGTGGCCGGGCCAGCAGTGGCCCAATCCGCTCGCGCTGGTCGACGTGGTGCGGGCCGCCGCCTCCAGGATCGTCGCCTACAAGCGGGTGGAGGTGTCGGGCGACCCGGACACCGCCGTCGCCGCCCACGTGGTCGAGCCGCTCATCCACCTGGTGGCCGAGCTGCTCGCCAACGCCACCCAGTCCTCGCCGCCGGCGACCGCGGTGCTCGTGGCGGTCCGTCACGTGCAGCGCGGCGCCGTCATCGAGATCGACGACGGCGGCGTCGGCATGGACGACCACCACCTGGAGCAGGCACGCGAGATCGTCTCCGGGCGCAGGCCCGTCGACGTGGGCGAAGTGGGGGAGATCCCGCAGACCGGCCTCGCGGTCATCGGGCACTACGTGCGCCGCCACGGGTTCCTGGCCGACCTGATGCCCTCGCCGTACGGAGGGGTGCGCGCAGTCGTCCTGGTGACCAGCTCGATCGTGGAGACGCTGGAGCCGGCGGAGGCGCCGCCGCGAGCCCGCCCCCCGCGCCACGAGGCCCAGCCGATCGACCCCGCCCAGGACCACCCCGCCCAGCAGGATCACCCCACGCTGGACGATCCCGCTCCGGACACCTCCGGCGAGCACGCCGCTGGGACGGGCGGCACGACAGAAGGCATGGCGGGCGGCGCGCTGCCACGCAGACGCTCCCGCCGCGGAGAGGCGAGCTCCGACGCGACGGAACCGGGCGGTGCGCGGTCCGCCGCCGCGGAGCGGCCCGCGACACCAGAACAGGCGGGCGAGTGGATGGCCGCCTTCTTCGACCACGACCCCGACACCGGGGAACACGACGACCGATGACGAACGGGGTACCGATGCACCAAGACCAGGACTGGATGATCGCCGAGGTCGTCTGGGTCCCAGGGGTCCGCCATGTCGTCGTCCTCAGTTCCGACGGCCTGCTGAAGGCCCGCTCGGCAGGTACGGACAGAGACGTCGCCGACCGGCTGTCGGCCGCCTGCTCGGGGCTGCAGTCGCTGGCCCAGAGCGTCGGGCGCGAGTTCGGCGGCGGCAACCGGACCGTCAGGGAGCTGATGGTGGGCTTCGAGGGCGGCTTCCTGTTCGCCCGCGCCGCCGGGTCCGGCTCCCACCTGGTGGTCATCACCGATCCTGTGGTCGACCCGCGGCTCATCGCGCAGCAGATGCAGGCTCAGGTCATCAAGATCGGCGAGAGGAACTTCAGCACCCCCGCACGCGGGGCCACGCGCAGATGAGCGGCGAGTACCACGACAGCGCGGTGCGGCCCTACGTGCTCACCCAGGGCCGGGCCCGCCCCACCCGCAACACCGTCGGCCTCGACACGCTCCTCGTCGTGGCCGACGCCGGCAAGCCGCTGCCGCCCTCGGCCGCCCGCCAGGCGCGCGACCTGCTGCGCATGTTCGGGCGGCTCCTCTCGCTGGCGGAGGCGGCCGCGCACCTCCGGCTGCCGCTGAGCGTGGCCGGGATCCTGGCCTCCGACCTCGTCGACTCCGGCCACCTGATAGCCCGCTCCCGCATCCCTGAGGCCGGGCGCCCAGATCTGACTACCCTCCAGGAGGTGCTCAATGGGCTCCGCAGGCTCAGCTGACCGCTACCTGCCCGACACCGTGCAGCGGGCGGTCAAGATCCTCGTGGTCGGCGACTTCGGCGTCGGCAAGACCACGATGATCGGCGCGGTCAGCGAGATCGAGCCCCTGCGTACCGAGGAGACCATGACCCAGGCCAGCGTCGGCGTGGACGACCTGGCCGGGCTGGACGGCAAGACCACGACCACGGTGGCCATGGACTTCGGCCGCATCACGCTCAGCCCGTACACGGTGCTCTACCTGTTCGGCACCCCCGGCCAGCGGCGCTTCTGGGACCTGTGGGCCGGGCTCGGCGAGGGCGCCGTCGGCGCGCTCGTCCTGGTCGACACCCGCCGCATCGAGGGCAGCTTCGAAGTGCTCGACCAGCTCGAACTCCGCGGCGACCTGCCCTTCGCCGTCGCCGTCAACCACTTCCCCGACTCCACGCGCCACAGCCCGCAGGCGCTGCGCGAGGCGCTGGACCTGGAGCCCGGCACACCCATCGTGCACTGCGACGCCAGGAGCCGGTCCTCGTCGGTGGACGCGCTGATCGCCCTCGTCAAGCACGCGCTGGCCATGCAGAAGGGCCCTTCATGATCCCCCTGTCCGCCACCACGACCTGCCCCGACCCGCACGGCGTCTTCCGCAGGCTGCGCCGCGAATGGGGCGACGTCGCCTGGGTGGAGCTCGAACCGGGCGTCGGGGCCTGGCTCGTCATGGGCTACCAGGAGCTGCTGACCATCACCCGGCAGGAGAAGCTGTACTCGCGCGACGCCCGCAACTGGCGGCTGTTCCAGGAAGGCGTCGTGCCGCCCGACTCGGGGCTGGGACCGATGATGTTCTGGCGGCCCAACGTGGTCGGCGCCGACGGGGCCGAGCACCGCCGCCTGCGCCGCCCGATCGACGACGGGGTCGCCGCGATCGACCAGCGCGGCATGCGCCGCTCCGTCGAGGCCATGTGCCGGCAGCTCATCGAGGACTTCGCCGAGCGCGGCAGCGCCGACCTGGTCGGCGAGTACGCGGCCGTCGTCCCGATGCTGGCCATCGCCGGGCTGTTCGGCCTCGACACCGGCCAGGGCCACGAGCTGCTGGCCGCGCTGCGCGCCCTGTTCGGCAGCGCCGGGGACTCCCAGGCGGGCAACAGGAGGTTCGAGGAGATGCTCGGCGGCCTCATGCGGGCCAGGAAGGAGGCCCCGGCCGATGACCTGACCAGCCACTTCCTGGCGCACGCCGACCTGCGCGACGAGGCCGAGGTGCTGCAGACGATGGTGGTGATGATCTCCGCCGCGCAGGAGACGACGACCACGTGGATCGCGCAGACGTTCCGGCTCATGCTGACCGACCCGCGCTTCGCGGGCCGGCTGCGCGGCGGGCGCCTCGGCGTCGACGACGCGCTGGACGAGGTTCTCTGGCGCGACCCGCCCATGACGAACATGCCCGCCCGGTACGCCCTGCGCGACACCGAGCTCGGCGGCCGGCGCATCGCCCGCGGCGACGCGCTCGTCCTGGGCCTGTCGGCGGCCAACGACGACCCGCGCGTCCACGACGGCGCGACGGAGATCGAGCTCGGCAACCGCGCCCATCTGGCCTGGAGCGCGGGCCCGCACGTCTGCCCGGCCCCCGTCCCCGCCCGGCTCATCACCCGCACCGCGGTCGAGACGGCCCTGCACCTGCTGCCCGACGTACGCCTCTCGGTGGACGCCGCGGAGCTGACTCCGCACCCTTCACCGTGGACCCGCTGCCCCGCCTCGCTGCCGGTCCGCTTCAGCGCGCTTGGAGACCGTTCATGATCCCCGTAGTCACCCTCGACCCCGCCGGGACCGACCACCACGGCGAGGCCGCCCGGCTGCGGGAACTGGGCCCCGTCGTCCGCGTCGTCCTGCCGGGCGGCGTCGAGGCGTGGTCGGTCACCCATCACGCCCTGCTGGCCGACCTGCTGACCGACCGCAGGGTCAGCAAGGACTGGCTCCACTGGACGGCCATCCGTGACGGCGACATCGCCGACGACTGGCCGCTGATCGGCATGGTCAAGGTCACCAACATGGTCACCGCCGACGGGCCCGAGCATCATCGGCTGCGTAAGTTCGTCACCCGGACGCTCACGCCGCGCCACGTCCAGAGCCTGCGGCCGCGCATCGCCGGGACCGTCGGCATGCTGCTGGACGACCTCCCGTCGCACGTGCGGCCCGACGGGACCGTCGACCTGCGCAAGCACTTCGCCTATCCGGTGCCCATGCAGGTGATCTGCGAGCTCGTCGGAGTGCCGGAGGAGGACCGCCCCGAGCTGCGGGAGCTGGTGGACAGCATCTTCCGCTCCACCACCGCCCCGGAGGAGGTGCTCAAGACCCAGCGCGACATCTACCTGCTGCTGAACCGGCTCGTCGCCGCGCGCCACGCCGAGCCCGGCGACGACCTGATCAGCGCGCTGATCGCCGCCCAGCGCGACGACCCGGAGCGGCTCACCGACGAGGAACTGGTCGGCACCCTCTGGCTGATGCTCGCCGCCGGGCACGAGACCACGCTCAGCCTGATCGTCAACGGCGCCCGCGCGCTGCTCACCCACCCGGACCAGCGCGCGCTGGCGGTGGCCGGCGGCGAGGACACCTGGTCGGCCGTCGTGGAGGAGACGCTGCGCTGGGACGCGCCCATCGGCAACTTCCTGGCCCGCTACCCGCTGGAGGACATCGAGATCGCCGGCGTCACCATCCCCGCCGGAGACGCCATCCTGGCCCCGTACAGCGCGGTGGGACGCGACGAGGCGCAGCACGGCTCCGACGCCGCGCGGTTCGACATCACCCGCGAGCAACGCCGGCACCTGGCCTTCGGCGGCGGCCCCCATCTGTGCCTGGGCGCCCCGCTGGCCCGCCTGGAGGCCACCGAGGCGCTGCCCGCCCTCTTCCGCCGCTACCCCGGCCTGTCGCTCGCCGTCCCGCCCGGGGCGCTCGTCCCCGTGCCGTCGCTGTTCTCCAACTCCGCGGCGGAGCTGCCGGTCTTCCTGACAGTGCCCTGACTTCGCGCGATACGGCACAGGATCTCCCGGAGAGGTGACATAACCGAAATGGTGTGCGCCATGATGGGCGTGCGGCCGTCGTCACGACCGGCGGCGGCACGGACTCCACCAGGCACTCTGGAGATCGCATGTCCCGACCGCTGATCGGCATCACCGCCTACTTCGAAGCCGCCCGCTGGGGCGACTGGGTGCGCGAGGCGGTGCTGTCGCCTCCGTCCTACGCCAAGGCCGTCGAGCGCGCCGGGGGCGCCCCCGTGGTGCTGCCGCCGCTGAACCTGCACGCGATCGACGCCTACGTACGCGGGCTGCAGGGCGTGGTGCTGGCCGGCGGGATCGAAGTGGGCGGCGGCGCCTACGGCGAGGAGCAGGACGAGCGGGTGCCGGAGGCGCAGGGGCACCGCGACAGGTTCGAGCTGGCCCTGGCCCGCGCCGCGGTACAGGCCGACGTGCCGATTCTGGCCATCGACCGCGGCATGCACGTGCTGAACGTCGCCCAGGGCGGCACGCTGATCCCGTGGCTGCCCGAGGTGCTTGACAACGAGCGTCACGCCGAGCCGGGCGTGCCGCACGTCATCCAGGTGAGCGTGTCGAGCAAGCTCGGCAAGGCGGTGGGCGACAAGGTCGAGGTGGTCGCGCCGCACACCCAGTCGGTGCGCAGGCTGGGCACCGGGCTGCTGGCGGTGGCCTGGGCCGACGACCAGATCGTCGAGGGCATCGAGCTGCAGGGCCACCGGTTCGGGGTCGGCGTGCAGTGGCACCCCGAGCGGAGCGAGGACGGCCGGATCTTCGATGCGCTCGTGGAGGCGGCCCGCTAGGCTTCGATCATGCCACTGCACCCCCAGGCGCAGGACTACGTCGAGCGCTACCTGTCCGGCCCCGGCCGGGTCGGGCTGGACCTGGCCGGGATCCAGGAGGACCGGGCCCGGGACGACTTCGCGCGAGAGCGCGGGCCGCTCACCCAGCTGGCCTTCGTCCGCGACGAGAGCGCCGAGGGCGTGCCGATCCGCGTCTACCGCGCCGACCGGGGCGACGGCGCGCTGCCCGTGGTGGTCTACTTCCACGGCGGCGGCTGGATGACCGGAGGCATCAAGCGCAGCGACGCGCTCGGCCGCGACCTGGCGCTGCGCACCGGTGCGGTGGTCGTCTCCGTCGGCTACCGGCTGGCCCCCGAGCACCCGTTCCCGGCCGCGGCCGACGACGCCTGGACCGTGGTACGCGACATCTTCGCCCGCCCCGCCTTCTACCAGTGCGCCGGCGGCGTCGCCGTGATGGGCGAGAGCTCGGGCGGCAACCTCGCCGCCGTGGCCGCCTGGCAGGCCCGCGACGCCGGGCTGCGCCTGGCCCACCAGGTGCTCGTCCACCCGGCGCTCGACGCGGCCATGGACACCCCCAGCCACGCCGAGTTCGCCAAGGGCTTCGGCCTCGACGCCGACGACCTCGCATGGCTCCTCACGCAGTACGCCGGCGCGGCCGACCTGGAGGATCCGCGGCTGTCCCCGCTGCGGCTGCCGTCCGTCGCGGGGCTGGCGCCCGCGACCGTGGTGACCGCCGAGTGCGACGTGCTCCGCGACGACGGCGAACGCTACGGCACCCGGCTGGCCGAGGCCGGGGTGCCCGTCGAGACGCGCCGGTTCGACGGGGCCATCCACGGCTTCTTCGGCCTGCCCGGCCTGTTCGACCAGGCCGTCGAGGCCCGCGACTACGTGGCCGCGCGGCTGCGGGAGGCATGGTGAGGTACGGGAGCGCGTACGAGAAGCTCAAGATCGACACGCCCGCTGACGGCGTGCTGCGGATCACGATCAGCGAGCCGCGCAGGCGCAACGCCGTCGACATGACCGGCCACCGCGAGCTGGCCGAGATCTGGCGCGACGTCGACCGCGACGACTCCGTCAGGGCGGTGATCGTCAGGGGAGAGGGCGAGGCGTTCTCCGCGGGCGGCGACCTGTCCATGATCGAGGAGATGACCCGCGACCACGCCACCAGGCTGCGCGTGTTCGCCGAGGCCCGCGACATCGTCTACAACGTGCTCAACTGCGCCAAGCCGATCGTCTCCGCCGTGCAGGGGCCCGCGGTGGGCGCCGGGCTGGCCGTCGCCCTGCTGGCCGACATCTCCGTGGCCGGGCGCACCGCCCGCATCATCGACGGCCACACCCGGCTCGGCGTCGCGGCGGGCGACCACGCCGCGATCATCTGGCCGCTGCTGTGCGGGCTGGCCAAGGCCAAATACCACCTGCTGCTCTGCGAGCCCGTCACCGGCGAGGAGGCCGAGCGGATGGGCCTGGTGAGCCTGTGCGTCGACGACGACCAGGTGCACGACAAGGCGATGGAGATCGCCCAACGGCTCGCCGCCGGCTCCCAGGAGGCCATCCGCCTCACCAAATACTCGCTCAACAACTGGCTGCGCATGGCGGGACCCACCTTCGACGCCTCGCTCGCCATGGAGTTCCTCGGCTTCAGCGGCCCCGACGTGGTGGAGGGCGTGCGGGCGGTGCGCGAGAAGCGGCCACCGGAGTTCCACTAGTTTCCGCCCGTCCTCAGAAGCTGCGCGGCAACCCCAGCACCTGTGTCGCGAGGTAGTTGAGCAGCAGCTCCTCCGTCACCGGTGCCACCTTCCCGATGCGGGCGTCCGTGAGCAGCCTGGCCACCGGGTATTCGAGCGAGTACGCCATCCCGCCGTACGTCTGGAACGCGGCGTCGGCCGCCTCCCACGCCGCCTGTGACGCGGTGAGCTTGGCGATGTTGGCCTCGGTGCCGCACGGCAGGCGCCGGTCGAACGACCACGCGGCCTTGTAGAGCATCAGGCGGGCCAGCTCGATCTTGGCCTTGACCTGGGCCAGCGGGAACGCGATCGCCTGGTTGGCGCCGATCGGCCGGCCGAACACCTCGCGTTCCTTGGCGTACCGCACGGCCACCCGCAACGCCACCTCGGCCCCGCCGAGCGCGGAGGCGGCGAGCAGGATCCGCTCGGGGTTGAGGATGTCCCACAGCACGGCCGCGCCCTGGTCGATCTGCCCCACCACGTTGGAGGCGGGCACCCGGAGGTCGTCGATGAACACCATGTTCGACGGCGTCGTGTTGGCGCCCAGCTTCGGGATCGGCTGGTACGACAGCCGCCCGGCCGCCACCGCCTCCGGCACGTTCACCAGGAAGACCGTCAGCCCGTGCGTACGCGGCTTGGCCTCGGCGGCCGGGACGGTCCTGGTGACCAGCAACATCCAGGTGGCCCGCTGGACGCCGGTGATCCAGATCTTCTGCCCCTTGATCACGTACTCGTCGCCGTCGCGCCTGGCCGCCGTCGTGATGGCCAGCGCGTTCGAGCCCGCGTCCGGCTCGGTCAGCGCGAAGCACGTCTCCAGCTCACCCGTGGCCAGCCGGGGCAGCAGCTCCGCCCGCTGCTCGGCCGTGCCGTGCCTGGCCAGGGTGAGCGCGCCGAACCCCGGCGTCAGCACGTACGTGAACGCCGAGCCGCCCGCCGCGCCCGAGGCGGCCAGCGTCTCCGTCGCCACCGCCAGCTCCAGCAGCCCCTGCCCGCCACCGCCGAACTCCTCAGGCACGGCCAGGCCCAGCCAGCCGCCCTTGGCCAGCTCCGCCCAGACCTCCTCCGGCCAGCGCTTGTCCGCCTCGCACCGCTGCCAGTAGTCCAGGTCATAGCGCGAGCAGATGTCGCCGATGCCGCGCTGAACGGCCAAGGCGCTGTCGGGAAGGGTGAAATCCATCACCCCATCGTAGAAGTAAGTTCTGTTCAGGGTCGAGGTCTGCGGGCGTGGAACACGAACGCCGGAGGCGCGTTGCGCCACACCGTACGGCCCGGCACGACCTCCTCGAACCGCTCGGCCAGCAGCGCGCGGAAGCGGCGCGCCGAGCTCATCGGGATGGCGTGGATGTAGGCGAACGTGGTGAACGCCCCGGACGGGCTCATCGCCGAGGACACCGCGCCGAGCAGCCCCCGCTGCAGGTCCTCGGGGAACGCCGCCCAGGGCAGCCCGCTGATCACCACGTCGGCCTGCCGCAGGCCGCGCTCGCCGAGCAGGCGGCTGAGCTCGGTCGCGTCATCATGCACGACGTCCACGATGGGGAATCGCTGGGCCAGCAGCGCCGCCAGCGACTGGTTGACCTCCACGGCCATGTGGTGGCCCCGCCCGCTCAGCCGGCGCTGGATCTCCGCGGTGAAGGGACCCGTGCCGGGGCCGAGCTCGACCACGGTAGGCTCGCCGCGTTCCGGCAAAGGCGCGCACACGGCCGCCGCGAGCCGTCGCGAGCTGGGCGCGAACGCGCCGATCTTGGCCGGAGCGCGCAGGAACTGGCCGAGCAACAACGCGGTGTCATTAGGCATACCCCAAACGGTAAGGGAAGTCTCCCGCTTGTCCCATCCGCCGACGGGGCGGTGATGCGGCCACTAGGAGGAGACCGGCTCCTCCGTCAGGAGGACCGGAACGCGCGCCCCGCCCGGATACCGTGGGCGGATGCGATGGCGTGGTGTGCCGCTCGACCTCCTGCTCGCGGCCGCGGGAACCGCACTCGACCTGATGCTCTCGGCCAAAGGCGGGGGCTCCGCGCTGCTGCCGGGCAACGAGGTGATCCCGATGGCCGTCGGCGTGGGCGCGCCCATGGGCCTGGTCAGGCGCGCGCCGCTGGCGGTGAGCCTCTACCTCGCCGCGTTCCTCGTCTTCACCGACCAGGTGCAGTCGTTCAGCTCCAACACCGCCCAGATGCTGCTCTGCGTCTCCATCGGCCTGGTCGCCTACCACTCGGGCTGGCGGCCGACCTGCGCGGCGCTGGGCGCGGCCATCGCCGCGACCGCGATCAACCTGGCCGACCCGGGCATCGCCCTCACCACGAACTCGTGGATGTACTCGATTCTCGTCCCCACCCTCCCCGTCCTCATCGGCGCCTACCTGCGCGGCCCCGCCGGGCGGCTGAAGGACGGCGACATCTCGCCGGACGTGCTGCTGGCCGGCGCCGGGGTGGCCTTCACTGTGCTGAGCACCTGGACCGACTGGCACAACGGCACCCAGCCGGTCTGGGTCGTGGGGCTGTTCGCGGTGTTCGGCGGGCTGTCTCTCGGCGTCGCCCGGCGCTTTCCCGGACTGGTGTTCATCTTCCAGAGTGTGCTGCTGATCGCCGCCGACCAGTACCTCAACGACACGGTCAACACCTGCCTGATCCTGATGCTGATCGCGCTCTGCGTGTTCGCGATGCGGATCGCCTCCTGGGCCTGGATCACGGTCACGTACGTGGTCTGCACCATGCTCGCCTCGCTCGCGATCGTCGAGGACTCGACCGAGGTCACCGCGTTTCGCGTCGCCATCCTGATGGCCCTGGTGACCACCCCCGTCGCGATCGGCCGCTACCTGGGTGTCAGGCAGGCGGCCGCCGAGGCCGAGCGGCTGCGGGTGCGCGAGTCGGCCCGGCTGGCGGTCGCCCAGGTCCGCGCCGACCAGCTCCTCGAGCGGGAGAACATCGCCCGCGAGGTGCACGACATCGTGGCCCACCACGTGGGCGCGATGGTCCTGCGCGCCGGCGCCGCCCGCTACGCCGCCCCCGAAGGGCCGGTCGCCGACGCGCTGGCCGACATCCGCGAGACCGGCCACCAGGCGCTCGAAGACCTGCGCGGGCTGCTCGACGTGCTGCGCGACCCCGGCCGCCGGCCCGACATGCCCGCCGACCCCGCCGAGGTCATCTGCGAGTCCGCCGAGCGGATGACCGCCGCCGGCCTCCAGGTCGAGCTCGAACTCGACCCCGCCACCGCGCACGCCCCGCTCGTAGCTCGTGCCTCCGCCGCCCGCATCGTCCAGGAAGGTCTCACGAACGTGCTCAAGCACGCCGGTCCCGGCACTCAGGTGAGCGTCGCCGTCACCACCACCGGCCAGGCACTGACCGTACGCGTACGCAACGGCCCCCCGCCCACCATCGTCGGACGCCTGCCCTCATCCGGACGCCTGCCCTCATCCGGCCGCGGCCTGGCCGGCATGCGCGAGCGCGTCCGCGCACTCGGCGGCACGCTCACCGCGGGCCTCGACCAGGACGGCGGCTGGCTGCTCACGGCCGACATGCCCATCGCCTCGCCCGCCTCCCCGCCCACTTCCCCGCCGGCTGAGCGCCCCACGGGGTGCATCACCGACCTCATCAGCGGGACCATCACCGGCGGCCTCACCGGGGGTGCCACGTGATCCGCGTCCTGGTCGCCGACGACCAGGCGCTGGTCCGCGCGGGCGTACGCATGCTGCTGCAGGTCGCGGGCGACATGGAGGTCGTGGCCGAGGCCCAGGACGGCGCCGAGGCCGTACGCCTGGCCGAACTGCACCTGCCCGACGTGATCCTGATGGACCTGCGCATGCCCAGGGTCGACGGGCTGGAGGCCAGCAGACGGGTCCTCGCGGCGCGGCCGGCCACCAAGATCGTCGTGCTCACCACGTTCGCCGAGGACTCCGACGTGTACGCCGCCCTGCGCGCGGGCGCCGTCGGCTTCCTGGTCAAGGACGACGAGCCCGAACGCATGGTCGACGCCGTACGCCGGGCCGTGACCGGCGAGCAACTCCTGGGCCCCTCGGTGCTGCGCCGGGTCGTCGCCCGCTTCCTGGCCGCCGAGGAGGAGGCGACCATGCCGGTCCCCGCCGTGCTCACCGACCGCGAGCTGGAAGTGCTCGCGCTGGTCGGCACCGGGCTGTCCAACGCGGAGATCGCCGAGGAACTGCACGTGGGCATCACCACGGTCAAGTCCCACGTGGCCGCCGCCATGGACAAACTGGGGCTGCGCAACCGGATCCAGGCCGCGGTCGTCGCCCATCGCAGCGGCTTGGTGGACGCGGCGTTCCGGCCGGTACGTCATCCTCGCGGCGGACCCCTCGGATAATCCCACGAGCTGACGACCGTACGGGCCCTGACCTGCGATCATGTGATCCTCACCGCAGGAAGGACCACCTGAATGCCGGGCCCCGCCACGGGCGCCCAAGAGGATCCCCCTGCTCAAGCTCACCACCACGACGTCTCCTGGCCCCGGCCCGGCTTGGGCTTCTGGGCCCGGCCCCGGCTTGGGCCCCATCTGGACTCCGGCCTGGGTCACGGTCGCCGCGGGCCGCCCGGCGCCGCTAGGGTCGTCGGTGTGTACGTGAAGATCTGCGGGTTGAGCGAGCCCGAGCACGTGGCGACCGCCGTCGAGGCGGGCGCCGACGCCATCGGTTTTGTGATGACCCGGAGCCCCCGCCAGGTGACGCCCGAGCGAGCCGCCGAGCTGGCCGCGGCCGTGCCCGCCCACGTCCTCACCGTCGGCGTGTTCCGCGGCGAGTCCCCTGAGACCGTCCGCGCCGCCACACTCGCCTCCGGCATGCGCGGCATCCAACTGCACGGCAAGCACCCGCACGGCGACTTCACCGCGCTGAAGGACCTCGGCCACACCCTGATCAGAGCCGTCGACGCCAAAGCCGACCTACGCTGCGGCGCCTACGACGAGGACCTGCTCATCATCGACGCCCCCCGCCCCGGCTCCGGCGAGTCATGGGACTGGTCGGCGGTGCGCGGCCACCCCTCGGGACACTGGCTGCTGGCGGGCGGCCTCGCCCCCTCAAACGTCGCCGATGCCATCGCCGCCGCCGAACCATGGGGCGTGGACGTGTCCAGCGGAGTCGAGCTGGCGCCCGGCGTAAAGGACTCCGACCTCATCCGCCGCTTCATCACGGCGGCCCGCCCATGACCGACCTCTTTGACACCTCCGGCACCGGGTCCGTTGACGATCGCCGATCGCGCTCCTGGCAGCGACGCTGATGGGAACTCCAGTGGCGATCTCGGCGGTGATCCCGGCGGCGACGCTGGTGAGAACTCCAGTGGCGATCTCGGCGGTGATCCCGGCGGCGACGCTGGTGAGAACTCCGGTGGCGATCTCGGTAGTGGCCCGGCGACTACGCCGATGAGAACTTCGTCGGCGGTCCGTTTGGCGACCTCAGCGCGACTCTGTGACCGACTCCAGGGATGGCCCCATGACTGACGTCGGCTCCAGAACCGGCGGCCCCATGCCTGACAGCCCCATGCCTGGCGGCCCCGTGGCTGATGGCCCTGGTCTGGGCGCCGGTCCTCTGCAGGACTTCGCCCGTACCGTCGCGTTCATCCACGACTTCGCCCGCCGCAAGGCGGGGCGGACCGTCGAAGTGCCCGGCGGATTCGCCGTGCTCAACGAGCGCTACCCCGGCTCGTACGACGACAACAAGCTCATCGTCGGGTCCGGCACCGACCCGGGCGCGGTGCTGAAGGCGGCCGACCAGGTGCTCGCCGGGCGCGCCCACCGGCTCGTCAACGTCGACGACGACCGTCTGGGCCAGGCGTACGCGCCCGCCTTCGAGGCCGCGGGCTACACGCACGAGACCAACCTGGTCATGGTGTTCCGCGGCGCGTTCCCGCACGACGCGGCGCCCGTTGAGCATCTCGACCTGCCCGCACTGCTGCCCACCCTCCGGGCCGGCTGGCGCGAGACGCTGACCGAGGCCGCCGACGCCGTGATCGACCAGCTCGCCAGACGCGTCGAGGAACGACTGCGCGGCGCCGACACGGTGGGCTTCCGCGGCGTACGAACCGAGGACGGCGAGCTCGCCGCCAGGGCCGACATCTACACGCACGGCGGCGTCACGCAGATCGAGGACCTGTACACCGGAGACCGCCACCGGGGCCGGGGCCACGCCCGCACCCTGATGAGGGCACTCCTCGCCGAGGCAGCGGGCAGCGACCTGGTGTTCCTGGTGGCCGACGCCGGCGACTGGCCCAAGAACTTCTACGAACGGCTCGGCTTCCAGGCAGCAGGCCACACCCACAGCTTCCTCCGCACCTGACCAACCACCGGCCTCAGCGGTCCGCCCCGTCAGTCGGGCCCCTCGCGGCCTGCCTCGATCACCGCGTACGTCAGGACCAGCAGCGTCCCCGCGCCCGTCACGGTGCCCGGCAGGTCGACCGGCCGGGGCTCGGGAACGTCGGCCGGAGCCACCCGGAGCACCGCCACGAGACCGATGAACCATAGGCAGCGGCGATCGCTGTCATGTGGATGACTGAGTTCTGTGAGCCCCGTCTCACTGTTTCACTCGGGGAACCGCCTGGTTGGCGGCCACGACCCAGTGACAGGAGCTCAGGTGCACATGAGAAGAACCAGGAAGCTGAGCATCCTCGCCGCCTGCGCCGTGCCGGCGCTGCTGAGCGGGTGCTCATCCGGCTCAACGACCACCAGCGCGCCGACGGCCGGCACGCAGAACAGCGAGGCCGCGAAGGCGTTGAACGCCGCCTATGAGGGCAAGACCGGAGTCCCGCCGACGGTTGCGACGAAGCCGAAGGCGGGGGTCAAGCTGTGGGTGGTGTCGTGCGGCCAGCAGGTGCCCTCCTGCGCGACGCCGGTCGCCGGGGTCGAGGAAGCGGCCAAGGCCGTCGGCTGGGACGTCAAGATGTGCGACGGGCAGCTCAACCCGGGCGGCTGGGGCAACTGCATCCGGCAGGCCGCCAGCGCGAAGGCGGACGTGGTCGTCCCCGTGGGCATCGACTGCATCGCGGTGCAGGCCCCGATGCAGGAGGCCGTCCAGGCCGGTACGAAGATCATCGGCGGCGGCGGCTCGGACTGCGACGCGGCCGGCGGCAAGAAGCTCATGGCTAGCGAGCGGCTCCAGCTCGAGGGCACGTCGATCAAGGACTACTGGAAGCTCAACGGAAAACTGCAGGCCGACTGGCTGATCGGCAAGACCGGCGCCAAGGCCCAGGTCCTGCTGGTGAACTTCACCGACCCGATCTGGGGCCCGTGGATCGCCGAGGGCTTCGAGGCCGAGCTCAAGACCTGCGCCGGCTGCAAGATCGTCGGCAAGCTCGACATCTCCAACAGCGACATGGTGAGCAACACCATGGCCCAGAAGTTCTCAACCGCTCTGCTCCAGCAGCCTTCGGCGAACGCGATCTCCATCCCGGTCGGCGGCTGGATGCAGGCGGGGCTGTCCCAGGCCATCCAGTCCTCCGGCAGGGCGGCCTCTCTGCACATCTCCAGCGGTTTCGGCGACGCCTCCACGATGGATCTCATCCGCACCAGCACCTTCAGCTTCGGCGCGCTGGGGTACGCCTCGCAATGGGGCGCCTACGGCTCCGTCGACACCGCGATCCGGGTGTTGAACGGCGAGCAGCCGCAGCCCCAAGGGGACGGCTTCCAGATGGTCGACAAGGACAAGAACCTGCCCGACTCCGGGGACTACCAGGGCGGCGTCGACTTCAAGTCGCAGTACAAGAAGCTGTGGGGCCTGGTCTGAGGTCGATGACGTCATGACGAGCACTCACTCCGAAGACATCGTGGTACGGCTGTCCGAGCTCTGCAAGGCCTTCGGCTCCACCAAGGCGCTGGACGAGGCCGAGCTCGCGCTGCGGCGCGGCACCGTCCACGCCTTGCTGGGGGGAAACGGGTCCGGCAAGTCCACCGCGATCAAGATCCTGGCCGGCGTCTACGAAGCGGACGCCGGCGTCATCCAGGTCGGATCCGGGACCTGGTCTCCCCACACCTGGTCCGCCTCGGCCGGCAAGAGCGCGGGGCTGCGTTTCGTCCACCAGGATCTCGGCCTGTTCGACGAGCTGTCGGTCGCGGAGAACTTCGCGCTCGACGCCGGATACCCCACGACCGCCGCGTGGTCGGTGCGGTGGAAGGAACTCGAACGCCGGGTCGGCGAGCTCCTCGACCGCTTCGAGATCGCTGCGACCCCCCGGCAGACCGTGGACAGCCTGCGGCCGGCGCAGCGGACGATGGTCGCCATCGCGCGTGCCCTGCAGGATCAGGACTCGTCGAGTGCCGTGCTCGTGCTGGACGAGCCAACGGCGACGCTGCCCGTGCACGAGTCCGAGCTGCTGCTCCGGGCCATCCGCCGTCGGGCGGACCTCGGTCAGACCGTTCTCATGGTGAGCCACAGGATGCAGGAGGTGCTGTCGGTCGCCCATGACTTCACCGTCTTCAGGGACGGCCGCACGGTCGCCACCCTCGTCGAGGAGAACCCCACCGAGCAGCACCTCATCTCCCTGATGACCGGCCACGAGCTCGAACGGGCCCCCGCGGCCACGGCGAGCCGCCCCGCGTTGGCGAAGACCGTGTCCCTACGGGTGGAGGACCTGGTAGCGGGCCCGCTGCGCGGCGTCTCGCTCACCGTGCGCCAAGGGGAGATCGTCGGTGTCGCCGGTCTGGTCGGAAGCGGCCGGTCGTCGCTGCTCAAGACCGTCTTCGGGGTTCACCCGCCGGAGTCGGGGACGGTCGTGGTGAACGGCCGCCTCCAGTCCGGCGCGGAGGACGTCATGGCGCGCATGGAGCAGGGAGTGGCCTACGTGGCCGAGGACCGGGTCGCGGAGTCGTCGTTCATGGAGCTCACCGTCCGCGAGAACCTGTCGATCTCGGCCCTGCGCAGGTTCTGGCGACCGCGCGGCATGGACCTCGCCGGGGAGCGACGGTCGGCGGCGGATCTGGTACGCCGGCACAACGTGAAGACCCCCGCCGTGGACAGCGTCTTCGCCTCTTTGTCGGGCGGCAATCAGCAGAAGGCGGTGCTGGCCCGATGGCTGCGCCGCGAACCCGGGCTGCTGCTGCTCGACGAGCCGACCCAGGGCGTCGACGTCATGTCACGCAAGGACATATACGACACCGTACGACGGTCCGCTGCGGCGGGCTGCGCGGTGCTGGTGGCCTCCAGCGACTTCATCGAGCTGTGCGAGCTGTGCGACAGGGTCGTCGTCCTGCGGGACGGCGTGGCCGGGGCAGAGCTCAGCGGCACGCAGCTCACGCCCGACCATCTCACCGCCGTCACCCAGTCATCGGTGCCGATCCCCACAGGAGACAAGTCATGAGCCGATCCGCAACGGACGAGGTCGTCGCCCCGGCTCCGCGCGAGGTCCGCACGGCCGACGTGCGGGCGCTGGTGGAGAACAACGCGTTGCTGGCGCTTCTCATCGTGGTGGGCGCGTTCTTCGCGATCCTGCCTCAGAGCCGCGAGGTGTTCCTGTCGGTGGACAACCTGTCGGTGCTGCTGGGCAACCAGGCGACCGTAGCCCTGCTCGCACTGGCCGCGATCCTCCCGCTGGTCAGCGGTTACTTCGACTTCTCCCTGGGCGCCAACGCGGCCACCTCGACCGTGCTCTGCGCCGGGCTGATGTCGGACGACGACGTGCCGCTGCCAGTCGCGTGCCTGGTGTGCGTCGTGGCCGGCGCCCTGATCGGGGGGGTGAACGGGGTGCTCGTCACCCGCTTCCGGCTGAACTCCTTCGTGACCACGCTCGCGATGGCCACCCTCCTCGGCGGGGCGATCCAGTGGTACACGGGCGGGCAGACGATCTTGAAGGGCATCTCCACGGACCTCGTCCAGTTCGGATCGAGCACCATGGCAGGGGTTCCCCTGGTCGTGTACATCGTGGTCGTCGTCGCCGCGGTGCTCTGGTATCTGCTGTCACAAACGCCCTACGGCCGCTCGCTCTACGCGATCGGCGCCAATCCGCGTGCCGCCCAGCTGGTCGGCATCAGGTCCGGCCGGTACGTCGCGATCTCCTTCGTGATGGCAGGCACGATCGCCTCGATCGTCGGCATCCTGCAGCTGGCCAGGACCGGCAGCGCGACCGCCGACACCGGCAACAGCCTGCTGTTTCCCGCGCTGGCGGCGGCGTTCCTCGGCGCGACCGCGGTACGCCCGGGCTTCTTCAACGTGATCGGCACGCTGATCGGCGTGTTGTTCGTCTCCGTCGCCGTCAGCGGGCTGACCCTGGCCGGCGCGCAGGCGTGGGTGAGCCCGGTCTTCAACGGGGCCGCTCTCCTCGCCGCGATCGGCCTGTCGGCCTATTTGGGGAGGCACCGCGGCGGGGCCACGTGATCCCGGCTGTCGGTCTCCAGCTCGATCGCGACGTCGTAGAGCAGCTCACGGACCCAGCGGCCGGCCGGTTCGGAAGAACGCCGCGGGTGCCAGTGGGCGGCCTCAGTGATCTCCACCGACTCCAGGGGGGTCTCCACGACCACCAGATCCAGGATGTCGAGACACCGCCGCGCCAGCCGCGCCGGCACGAACGCGCACAGCTCCGTGCCGGCGATCGCGTAGGGCAGCGTGAGCAGGCTCGTGACGGTGACCTGGATGGTGCGGTCCGCCAGGCCGTACTTCTCGGCCACCACTTCGATCGGGCGCTTGATCTCACCGGCCCCGGCGAACTCCGCCACCGCGTGTGGCAGGCGCCGCAGGTCCTCCAGCGTCAGCCGGCCGTCGGCCGATCGCGGATTGTCCCGCGCGACCAGGCATACGAGGTGGTCGGTGAAGATCGGCTGACGGCAGCCGGGCAGATCGAACCCGAGCGGGCCGACGATCAGGTCGCGGCGTGTGAGGCGGGCGTCGAAGTCGAGCCGGTCGGAGGGCAGGGCGTCGAACGCGATGGTGCAACCGGGGGCGTGCTCGCCCAGAGCGCGGGTCAACGGCTCGGCCAGGACGGCCATGGCGTACTCGGACAGGCTGACCGTGAACTGTTTGGTGCTGTGCGCCGGGTCGAACTCCCTGACCTCGCCGAGCAGGGCCTCCAGCGACCCCACCGCCTCGGCCACGACCGGCAGGAGCTGCTCGGCGAGCTCGGTGAGGTGGAAATCGCGGCCCTTGCGCACCAGAAGCTCATCGTCGAAGTGGGCGCGGAGCCGGCCGAGGGCTCCGCTCATGGCGGGCTGCGTCATGGCCATCCGAGCGCCGGCGTGGGTCAGGTTGCGCTCTTCGAGCAGAGCATGAAGGAAAAGCAGCAGATTGGCATCGACATTGCCTCTGGCCTGGCGCAATGTTACCTCCTTGGCACCTTCGACATTTTAACGCTGTGCGATTGACAGGCCGCCGACGATGGTGTCGGGTGGCCGCAGGAACGGTTGAAGGGGAGGACGATGACGCTCGGAGGCGTCGACCTGAACCTGCTCATCGCGCTGAAGGTGCTGCTCGAAGAGGGCAACGTCACCCGCGCCGGTCGGCGGCTTCAGCTCAGTCAGTCCGCGATGAGTGGCGCGCTCGCCAAGCTGCGCCGCCGCTTCGACGACGAGCTGCTGACGCGCAACGGGCGGGACTACGAGCTGACCCCGTTCGCCGCCGACCTGCTGCCCGAGGTCCAGGAGTCGGTACGGCTGCTCAACAGGGCGCTCCGGGTTGAGGAGGAGTTCGACCCGGCCACGAGCGAGCGGGTGTTCCGGTTCACGATGAGCGACTACGCGATCGCGGTCGTCCACGATCACCTGCTGGCGCGCGTGCGCGAGCTGGCCCCGAACATCCGCCTGCAGGTCGACCATCTAGGTCCCGACGTGCGCCGCTCGGAGCGGGTGCTGGTCGACTACGACGTGCTCATCGGGCCGATGGGCTACGGCTTCGCGGGCAGCTCGCGCCCACTGTGGCGGGATCGTTTCGTCTGCCTGGTCGACCCCGGCAACCCGCGGCTGGTCGAGGGCCGATTGGCGCTGGAGGACGTGGCCGAGCTGCCGCACGCCGTGGCGGCGTTCGGCCGCGGCAACCTCACCCCGGTCGACCGGGTGCTGGGGGAGCTGAACGTGGAGCGGCGGATCCAGGTTCAGGTGGCCGGCTGGCTGCCCCTGCCCTTCGTCATCGAGGGCACCGACATGGTGGCCATCGTGCCCGAGCGGCTGGCGCGGCTGCACGCCGGGCCGCGCGGGCCGCTGGTGGCCGTGAGGCCGCCGTTCGGCGACGTCATTCTGGCGGAGGGCTACTGGTTCGCCGCCACGCGGCTGTCCGACCCGGCGCACCGCTGGCTGTTCGAGCGGCTGGACGAGGTGAGCGAGATGCTGGCCAAGGACGATGCCCCTGCTCGTGACGCCGGTCACTGCCAGTGATTGGCGTTCGTGGCGCCGCCGAGATAGCCAGCGAAGAGCCCGTCCGGGTCCCAGCCGGCGCGGATCTTGTTCAGGCGTTCCCAGGCCTCGTCGGCCAGGAACCGGACCTGGCGGGAGGTCAGATCGCCGTCACCGACGTACTGGCCGATCGTGACGGGTTCCAGATCGGCCATGACCTCCCTGAGCCAGGCACGGTTGCGGACGTCGTCGGCTTCGCCCCCCCACGGCACGTAACTGGCGAGATAGATCTCCGATTGCAGGGAGAACGCCATGTCCGGCAGCGGGCGCAGCGGGGCCATGCTGAACCAGATCGTGAACGCCTTCTCGTTGGGCAGCGTCGTGAAGGCCCGGCGCATGGCCGGGACGACGGCGTCGGCAGGGCCGGAGAGCCAGGCGTTGTCGACCGCCCACCGGTGCCTCTCCGGGTTGTCGCGCAGCTGGCGCTCGCGCTGCTCGTCGAGGGTACTGGGCTGGGCGTCGATGACGGTGATGGCGCGCTCCAGCGCCGGTGAGGTGCGGAACGGCGCCAGGGCCTCCTGCGCCTGCCGCTCGTCATCGACCAGCGCGACTGCCGTGACCAGCAGAACCGGCCGATCCGAGAGCGCCTTGTCGGTTTTGGTGAGCGCGACGATCTCGACGGTGCCGGCGACGGAGGCGTGCATGCCGTGCAGCCATGTCATGACGGCGTCGAAGTCGTCGAGCCGGTAGGCGTGCACGGTCTGCGCCAAGTGCCGGAACCGGGGCCGCGTTCGCAGGTGGAAGCGGGTGACGACGCCGAAGAAGCCCGGGCCGGCGCCACGAGCGGCCCAGTAAAGATCGCTGTTGCGCTCGGTGTCGGCACGGACCAGCTCGCCGCTCGCGGTCACGACGTCGACGGCGGCCACGTGCTCGGCGGCCCAGCCCCAGCCGCGTGCGTTCCAGCCCTGCCCGCCCTGGAGCAGGAACCCGCCGATGCCCACGGTGGGGCAGTGACCTCCCGGGAAGAATCGGTCGTGGGCGGCGAGGAACGGGTCGAGTTCGAGGCCGCCCTTGATGGCGGGGGACGCCGTCGCGAGGCCGGTGGCCGGGTCGTAGGTCATCTCTCGCAGACCGGCCAGGTCGAGCACCAGGGCATCGTCGCGGATCGACCAATGTGCCCAGCTGTGGCCGCCCGAGCGGACCGCGACTTTCCAGCCGCGTTCGCGGGCCAGCCGGACGCCGCGCACGACGTCGTTCTCGTCGGCGGCCTTGAGCAGCGCGGCGGGTCGCCTGCCGGGCAGGCGGCGGTTGAAGACACGCTCCGTCCGCGCCGCCTCGAATCCCGGATCGTCCGGCAGGATCAGCTCGCCCGCGAACCCGCCCATCGCCGGTCCGGTCATGCCTGCGCCCGCAAGGCGTGCAGCGTCTCGCTCATGATGCGTCCCGGGTCGGCGCCTGGGGTGTCCGGATGCATTTCCCAGCCGGCGAGTCGCAGGCTGTTGTCGAGCACCATCTTCACCCGGGGGAACCGCCGGGCCATGAAGGCGGGCAGCACCGACTCGACCGGATGGCCGCCGGCGAGCATCTCCGCGAGCACCACGGCGTCTTCGGCGCACATGGCGGCGCCCTGAGCGATGAGCGGGGGGCAGGCGTGCGCGGCGTCGCCGATGACGATCGAACGGCCGCGATACCAGGGCTCGTCGACCAGCACGCTCTCGATCCACTGATAGTTCACGACGGCGTCGTCGGCGAGGCCGTCCCGGATCTCGCCCCAGATTCCCCCGTATCCGGCCGAACGCTCCTTGAGGACCTTGCCGTAGGGGTGTTCTCCGATGTAGGACTGGTCGAGATTGCCCTCGAGCAGGTAGGCATAGCAGAGATCGCGGGAGATCGGGCTGTAGCCGGCCTTGAACTTCGGGCCGTTGTAGTAGATCTCGGCGCAGTCCATCGCCGCGGGACGCGGCGCGACCACCCGCCAGATGCCCATGCCGACCGGATCGGGGACGCTCTCGATGCCGAGCATGCTGCGCACCTGAGACCGGATCCCGTCGGCGCCGACGAGGAGGTCGACGGTCTCGGTGGTGCCGTCGCTCAAGGTAGCGGTGACGGACTCGCCGCGGTCGGCGATCTCGGTGACGGTCGTGCCCAGGCGTACGTCGACGCCGGCCGCGAGGACCGCGCGGGCGAGGATGCCGGACAGGTCGGAGCGGAGCGCGCCCAGCGTCGGGGGAAGATCGTCGCCGCCGGTCCGCGGAGTGGGCAGCTCGGCGATCAGCGAGCCGTCGGCCGCGTTCTTCACCCGGAGCATGTCGAACGGTATCCCCTTGGCCATCAGCTCGTCGAGGACGCCGACGGACCTGAAGGCCTTGAGAGCATTGCCCTGGATGGTGATCCCGTGCCCGATTCCCGTCCACTCCCGGCGGATCTCCACGAGGACGACGTCCACTCCTCGCCGCGCCAGGGCAAGGGACAGGACCGACCCGGTGATACCTCCCCCCACGACGAGCACGCGGGACACCCGTGCGTCGGTCATTGCGGCCTTCCTTCCCACGCCTGAGCTGGTTGCTGACTCTGGAAGGTAGGCGCGGCAGCGTCATAGCGGAACTTGCCAATACGAATGCCTGGCATCCATGGCTGTGAATTCCGCACGCCCGCGACGGCCCGTAGCGTCGACTCATCAACTGACCGCGTTACGTTTGAGGAGTTCAGATGGGTTTTGTCGTCGTCGCGACCTGGACCGCGGAACCGGGCAAGGAGGAGGTCGTCCGCGACGCCATCGAGAAGCTGACCCCGGCTTCCCGCGCGGAGCCAGGAAACCAGTTCTATCAGGCGTACCAGGATCCCTCGGATCCTTCGGTGTTCCGCCTGTTCGAGATCTACGGCGACGAGGAGGCCTACGCCGCCCACGGCGCATCGCCGCACTTCGCGGAGTACGGCCTCGGCCAGGCCATTCCGGTCCTGGCCAAGCGTGAGCGCGCCTTCTACGAGACGATCGGCTGACCATGCGCCTGGCTGCGTTCCGCTTTGCCGCGGACTCGGCGGCATTTGGATCCGCCGCGGACTCGGCGGCGTTCGGATCCGCCGCGGACTCGGCGGTGGGCCACCGCGTCGGCCTGGTCATCGGGACCGGTGCCGCGCTCATGGTGCACCCCTTCCCGGCTGGCACGGACCTTGTGCGTCTCCTCGCGGCCGATCCCGCTGAGCGGGAGGAGGCCGCCGACAAGGCCGCCGAACTCGACGGCCACCCGCTCACTGACGTGGTGCTGCTTCCGCCGGTCTATCCGGTGGCCATGCGGGACTTCCTCACCTTCGAGGCGCACGTCGAGGGGGTGGGCCGCGGGATGCAGGGTCACACCGCCGTGCCACCCGAGTGGTATGCCGCGCCGTCGTTCCTGTTCATGGCTCCGCACGCGGTGCACGGGCCGTTCGACGACGTGGCGATGCCGCCGGACACCGAACGGCTCGACTTCGAGCTCGAGCTCGCGGTCGTGACCTGTCGTGACATCCGCAACGTCACCCCCGAGGGCGCGGCTGCCGCGATCGGTGGTTACTGCCTGATGAACGACTGGTCGGCCCGCGACGTCCAGGGCCGCGAGATGCGGCTCGGGCTCGGCCCGTCGAAGGGCAAGGACTTCGCCACGACGATCGGCCCCTGGGTGGTCACCCCCGACGAGTTGGGCGACCTGCGCAACGAGGACGGGCTGCTGGATCTGGGGATGGCCGTGCAGGTCAACGGCCGCGAGGTGGGCTCCGACCGGTCCGGCCATATGAGCTGGTCCTTTGAGGAGATGCTCTCCTACGCCTCGCGTGCCTCCTGGGTGAAGGCGGGCGAGGTGATCGCATCGGGCACCTGCGGGACGGGGGCGCTCGCGGAGACCTGGGGCCGGACGGGCGCCCTGGAGCCTCCTCCGCTTCAGGTCGGCGACGTCGTGGAGATGGTCGTCGAACGCGTCGGGGCCATTCGCAACCGGGTGGTGGCCCGCGAGGAGGACGTGCCGGCGATCCCGCCCGCCCGTCGCCGCGGCCGAGAGGGGGCGTGAATGCCGTCCATCATCACCGTGAACCCCGCCACCGGCGAGACTCTCGCGCGTTACCGGGCGCAGGGGTGGGACGAGATCGAGCACGCCCTCGGCCAGGCCTCGCGGGCGTTCGCCGTCTGGTCCGCGACCCCGGTCGAGAAGCGGAGCGATGTGCTTCGCCGGGTGGGCGCCCTCCTGGCCGAACGGCGAGAGCGGTACGCCGCCCTGATCACCTCGGAGATGGGCAAGCCCCTGGCCGAGGCGCGTGGCGAGATCGACAAATGTGCCGGGAACTGTGGCGTGGTCGCCGACCACGCCACCGAGTGGCTGAAAGATCACGAAGTGCCTACCTCGGCGGCCCGCTCGTGGGTGTCGTACGAGCCGCTGGGCGTGGTGTTCGCGGTGATGCCGTGGAACTTCCCGTTCTGGCAGGTGTTGCGGTTCGCGTGCGCCGCGCTGGCCGCGGGCAACGCCGCCGTGCTGAAGCATTCGCCGAACGTGAGCGGCTGCGCGCTGGCCATCGAGGCTCTCCTCACGGACGCGGGCGCGCCGGCGGGGCTGTTCCGCGCGCTGCTGGTGGCCGAGGAGGACGTCGCCCGCCTGGTCCCGCGCATCATCGCGGACGAGCGCGTCGCCGCCGTCACACTCACCGGTAGCGAACGAGCCGGCGTCGCCGTGGGCTCCGCCGCGAGCGCGTCGCTGAAGAAGAGCGTGCTCGAACTCGGCGGCTCCGACCCGTTCGTCGTCCTGGACGACGCCGATCTGCCGGCCGCCGTCGACGCCGCGGTGCGCTCGCGGTTCGGCAACGCGGGCCAGAGCTGCATCGCCGCCAAGCGGCTGATCGTCGCCGACACGGTCGCCGGCGAGTTCACGGCGCTGGTGGCCGAGCGGGTGAGGCTCCTCGAGGTCGGAGATCCCATGGCCGAGTCGACCGCGATGGGGCCGATGGCCCGCGCCGACCTCAGGGACGCTCTGCACCGCCAGGTGACCGACACCATCCGGCAGGGAGCCGTCCTGGTCGTCGGCGGCCATCCGCTGGACGGGCCGGGCTTCTTCTACGCCCCCACGATCCTGGACCTGGTCGAGCCGGGCATGACCGGCTTCGCCGAAGAGACGTTCGGACCGGTCGCCTGCATCGTCAGGGCACGCGACGACGATCACGCGGTCCTCCTGGCCAACGACACGCGATTCGGGCTGGGCGCCGCCGTGTGGAGCGGGTCCGATCGCGGGCTGGCGGCCGGGCGCAGGATCCGCTCCGGTGCGCTGTTCGTCAACGCCATCGTCGCCTCCGACCCCCGGCTGCCGTTCGGCGGGATCGGCCGCAGCGGTTACGGCAGAGAGCTCTCCGCCGAGGGCGCCCGCGAGTTCACCAACCTCCGCACCGTTTACCTCGGGAGGGAGTGATGGGCGGCGGCACCTTCGACCATGTCGGGTTGAACGTCGGCGATCTCGACGCCATGACCGCCTGGTACGCCGGCGCGCTCGGCCTGGAGACCGAGTTCACGTTCGCCTTGGCGGAAGTGGGCCTTCGCGGTGTGATGCTCAGGAGCCCGGCGGGCTATCGGATCGAGCTGCTCCACCGCGCGGGCGGCGTTCCAGGCCCGCGGGCCGCGAACCCGGCCGAGGCGGCTCTCACGCATGGCTTCGGGCACTTCGCGCTCGACGCGCCGGACGTGGACGCCGCGTACGACGCCTTGCTCGCCGCAGGAGCGTCGGAGCGGATGCCGCCGCGGCCGTCGCCCGAACCCGGCGTCCGGATGGCCTATGTCGCCGACCCGGAGGGCAACCTCATCGAACTGCTCGATCGACCGAAGGGGGCCCGGTGATGGCCGGACGGCTGGCCGGCAAGGTGGCGCTCATCACCGGCATCGGCGCGGGCATGGGCGTCACCGCCGCGACCGTGTTCGCGGCGGAAGGGGCGAAGGTCGCCGGCTGTGACCTCGACGAAGCCGGGGCGGCGCGCACGGTCGAGACAGTGCGCGCCGCGGGAGGAGAGATCACCGCCATGGGCGGCGTCGACCTCGGCGACCCGGCGCAGGCCCGTGCCTGGGTCGACGCCGCCGTCGCCGCCTACGACGGCATCGATGTGCTGTACAACAACGCCTCGACGCAACGGTTCGGAGCGCTCGACGAGTTGAGAGTCGAGGATTGGGACTTCACCATGCGCAACGAGCTCGATCTCGTGTACTACACCGTGCGGGCGGCCTGGCTGCACCTCAAACGGCACGGCGGCGGCTCCATCATCAACGTCGGCTCGATCGCCGCGTTGCGGGGCGTGGAGTTCATGCCGCAGAACGCCCACAGCGCCGCCAAAGGCGGCGTCATCGCCCTCACCCTGCAACTGGTGGTGGAGGGCGGGCCGTACGGCATCCGCGCCAACGTCATCAGCCCAGGGCTGATCGAGACCCCCAACACCGCGCCGCTGCTGGCCGACCCGCCGGAGCGGTTGCGGCGCCTGGTCCTCGACCGCATCCCGCTGGCCCGGCACGGCCGTCCTGAGGACGTGGTGAACGCCGCCGTCTTCCTGGCCTCGGACGAGTCGTCGTGGATCAGCGGCTCCAACATCGTCATCGACGGAGGCGGCTCGGTCCTCGGCTGAGTACCACCAAAAGGGGCATTTATGAGCAACGCACCCAACGAGTTCGGGATCACCCACCTGCGGCACGTCGACCTTGCCGTACCCGACTACGACACCCAGCGCGCCTTCTACACCGGCCTCTGGGGACTGACGGAGGCCGGCTCGGACGGCGATCTGACCTACCTGGCTGCGGTGGGCTCGCCGGAGAAGTACGTCATCCGGCTGCGCAAGGCGGCCGACAAGCGCCTGGACCTCATCTCCTTCGGAGCCGAGGACCGCGCTGCCGTCGACGCGCTCGCCGCCCGGCTGGGTTCGGACGGCGTCCGGCTCGTCAGCGAGCCTGGCGACCTGCAGACTGCGGGCGGCGGCTACGGCTTCCGGTTCTTCGACGTCGACGGTCGCACCATCGAGATCTCCGCCGGCGTGGCGGTGCGCACGCACCGGGCCTTGGAGGAAGGCGAGGCGGTTCCCGTGCGGATCTCGCACGCGGTCGTGAACTCCACCGACATCGCCAGAACCCGCGCCTTCTACGAGCGGCACCTCGGTTTCCGCCACAGCGACACGCTGTCGAGCGAGCACATGGGCGACCTCATGCACTTCATGCGCTGCAACGACTGGCACCACAGCCTCGCCATCGCGCGGGGGCCGCACACGTCCGTGCACCATGTGTCCTTCGAGATGCGCGGGCTCGACGAGTACATGCGCGGGACCGGCCGGGTGATGCGCGCGGGCATCAAGAAGGTGTGGGGGCCCGGCCGCCACCTGGCCGGCAACAACACCTTCTCCTATTTCATCGACCCCAGCGGCAACACCATGGAGTACACCACCGAGCTGGAGCGGCTCGACGAGGACGTCTGGCATCCGAGCATCTACGACGTGGACGACCCCATGACCCAGGACCAGTGGGGGACCGCGGACCCGATGAGCGAGCTGATCGCCCAGGAGAGCTTCAACAACGTCGACCGCGGCGTGTTCGTCGCGCCGCCGGTCTGAGGGAGCGGGCGTGGGACGAGTATCGGGCAAGGTCGTCGTCGTCACCGGCGCGGCCCGCGGCCAGGGCGCAGCCGAGGTGGAGGCGCTGGCCAGGGAAGGCGCGACGGTCGTGGCGGCCGACGTGCTGGACGGCGAGGGCAGGGCGCTCGCGGACCGGCTGACGGCCGAGGGGCTCCAGGTCGGCTACGTGCCTCTCGACGTCCGCGACCGGCGGGCCTGGGACGACCTGGCCGGCCTGCTGCGGGAACGTCACGGGCGGGTCGACGCCCTCATCAACAACGCCGGAGTGGCCGCCAGGGACCGGATCCCCGACGTGGACCTGGAGGTGTGGCAGCGCACCTTCGACATCAACGTCACCGGTCCGCTCCTCGGGATCCAGGCGCTCGTGCCGTTGATGAGCGCGGGCGCCTCGATCGTCAACGTCTGCTCGGTGGCGGCGATGGCGGGGCACGTCGCCGCGGCGTACACCGCGAGCAAATGGGCGCTGCGGGGCCTGACCAGGACCGCCTCCCTCGAACTGGGCGAGCGCGGCATCCGGGTCAACGCCGTCATGCCCGGCCTGATCGACACTCCGCTGATGGCCTCGGCCTCTCCGGCGTTCACCGGGGCGGCCCTGGCCGAGATCCCGCTGGGCCGGATCGGAACGCCCGCGGACGTCGCCCCGCTGATGGTCTTCCTCGTCTCCGACGAGTCCGCGTACGTCAACGGCGCCGAGCTGGTGGTGGACGGCGGTCTCACCGCGCACGTCTCCCACAAGGGCATCGCCGACGCCACCCACCTGTGAACAGAAGGACCGCGAAAAATGTTCGAGTACTTTCCCGGCAACTACATTTGGAACCTGGGTGTGGTCGCCACGCTCAACAGCGGCGGCACCATTGACGAGGTGGACCGGGCCTGCCGGCCCATCCGCGAGGCGGCCGCGCGTGGCGACGCGGGCACCGGGGACTTCATGAAGGCCTGGCAGCGCATCGCCGACCAGCTCGAAGGACAGGCGCGGCAGGCCGAGGACGCCGGTCACCTTCGCACCGCGGGGCAGAAATACTTGCGTGCGGCGGCCTACATCTGCCAGGCCGAGCGCATGCAGAGCGTCTCCTCTCCAGGGCGCAAAGCGATCTACGAGCATTGCCTGAGGCTGATAGAGAAGTCGTTCGAGCTGATCGACCCGGCCACCACGCGCGTCGAGGTACCGTTCGAGGGCGCCGCCCTGCCCGCGTACTTCACCCGGGCCGCGCCCCGCGACGGCGGGCCGGCGCCATGCGTGATCATGTGGAACGGCCTGGACAGCACCAAGGAGCACATGTACACCTCGGGCTGGTGCCACGAACTGGCGGCCCGCGGCATCTCCACGCTCATGGTCGACTGTCCAGGCAGCGGCGAAGCGCTGCGGATGCTCGGGCTGACCGCACGAGTGGAGACCGAGGACTGGGCACGAGCCTGCGTCGACTACCTGGAGACCAGGGAGGACGTCGACACGGGCCGGATCGGGCTGGCCGGCTGGTCGCTCGGCGGCTTCTACGCGCCGCGCGCCGCGGCCTTCGAGAAGCGGCTGAAGCTCGTCGTCGCGTGGGGGGCCAACCACAACTGGGGCGAGGTGCAGAAACGCAGGCTCGAACGCGAGGGCGAGAACCCGGTGCCGCACTACTGGGAGCACGTGCTGTGGGTGTGGGGCGAGCCGGACGTCGGCACCTTCATCAAGAACGCCGAGCGGGTCACTCTGGAGGGCGTGGCCGGCAAGATCACTTGCCCGTTCCTCATCGCGCACGGTGCGAACGACCGGCAGATCCCTCTCGAGTACGCGTACCGGTCCTACGAGCAGGCGGTCAACAGCAGCAAGCGGGAGTTGCGCGTCTTCACCCGCGAGGAGGGCGGCGCGGAGCACGTCGGCCTCGACCACCTTCCCCACGTCGCCTCGTTCATCGCGGACTGGGTGACGGACACCTTCTCCGAGTCGCGCTGATCAGCGTTCAGTCCCTGGGGCCGGCCTTCATCAGCCCGTGCACGGCCCCTTCCGGCAGCCTCTCGGCGAGGCCGTCGTCGAACCGGCCGTCCACCAGGATGAAGGCCACCCGGGCCGGCACTTCTCCACGGTTGGCCCAGGCGTGGTCCGTGCCCCGCTGGACCACCACGTCGCCCGCGCGCAGCGTGACCTCGGAGTCGTCCAGCACCAGGGTGATCTCGCCTTCGAGCACGATCCCGTAGTCGATCGACGCCGTCCGGTGCACCGGTGACTGCAGGCCGCGCGCGTCCAGGCAGCCCGGCGCGAAGTCGTTGATACGGATCTTGGTGCCCAGTGGGGGCGGCGGAACCGCCAGCTCCCGCTCCGTCGGGTCGGTGTACTCGACCGCGGTGATCATCGCTGGGGCGCCGGTGGTGTTCCAGATCTCGTGGAAGGCCACCCCGTCCTCAGGGATCTCACGGGTCACCGGCACCGGGCCGTCTGAAACGACGACGGACACACCGGCCGGCGTGTGCCCGGTCACCACCCGGCGGGGAACTCGGCTCATGCTGCTCTCGTCTCCTGTCTCAGCGACGCAGGCTCGTGGCTTCGAGTCAACGAGAATCGCTCCACACCGCGCAATAGAGCCGTCTATCAGCACCTTCGATAGGTGTCATGTGATTTGCCCAGATCAGGTCTGCGGCGCCTTGCGGGGGAGTCGAGGCACCATAGCGCCACCACCGGGTCACAGATGGCGCGCGCGCCGAACAGTGCGAACCCCGCCAGCACCACCCGCCGGCGTGCCGGTCGGCCGCGATGGACGGCAGCGCCACGTTCACGATGGTCACGTCCAGCAGGACGACGAACAGGCCCGCGCACATCACGATCAGGACGTTCCTCTTCCCCTGCGCGGTGACGGATGGCCCCAACCTCTCGCGACGAGCGGATGTCCAGGCCGCTGCCGGGAAAGACGAGGCAGTAGGGTCGGCAACGTGAGCGAAACTTCCGCCGAGGATCGGATCTGGACGGTTCCGAACCTACTGAGCTTCTTGCGCCTCCTCGGCGTGCCTGTCTTCCTCTGGCTGGTATTGGGGCCCAAGGCGGACGCCTGGGCGATCATCGTCCTCGCGGTCGCCGGATTCACCGACTGGCTGGACGGCAAGATCGCTCGAGCCTTCAACCAGATGAGCAGGCTCGGCCGGATCATCGACCCGGCGGCCGACAAGCTCTATGTCTTCGCCACGATCCTGGCGCTGCTGCTGCGCGACGTCATTCCGTGGTGGCTGGTGGTGATCATCCTCGGGCGCGAACTGTTCGTCGCGTGTTTCATTCCCGTACTTCGGAAGAGCGGTTACAAGGCACTTCAGGTGCATTTCTTGGGCAAAGCCGCCATGTTCAACCTCATGTACGCCTTCCCTCTGCTCTTCCTCGCATCCCACACTGGGTGGTATGCCGATATAGCACGAATTGTCGGATGGGCATTTGCGCTCTGGGGAACGGGCCTGTACTGGTGGTCGGGGGTGCTCTATGCAGTGCAGGTACGCCGGCTCGTAACCGCGGCCAAGGAGGAGTGATCGGGTGAAGGCGGTCGTCATGGCGGGTGGAGAGGGCACTCGGCTGCGTCCGATGACGGCCAACCAGCCCAAGCCCCTGCTGCCCGTGGTCAACCGCCCGATCATGGAGCACGTGCTGCGCCTGCTCAAACGGCACGACATCACCGAGACCGTGGTCACCCTCCAGTTCCTGGCCGCGCTCGTGCGCAACTACTTCGGCGACGGCGACGAACTCGGCATGAGCTTGCAATACGCCACCGAAGACGTTCCCCTCGGTACGGCGGGCAGCGTGAAGAACGCCGCGGCCCGCCTGCGCGACGACCGATTCCTGGTGATCTCCGGCGACGCCCTGACCGATATCGATTTGTCGGATATGGTCCGTTTTCATCGTGAAAAATCGGCGCTTGTGACCATCGGTCTGAAACGGGTGCCGAACCCCCTCGAGTTCGGCATCGTGATCGTCGACGAGGAGCACCGGGTCCAGCGCTTCCTGGAGAAGCCCACCTGGGGCCAGGTCTTCTCCGACACCGTCAACACCGGCATCTACGTCATGGAACCCGAGGTGCTCGACGCGGTCGCCTCAGGAGAGCCCGTCGACTGGTCGGCCGACGTCTTCCCTGCTCTGCTGGAGCGCGGCGCCCCCATCTACGGCTATGTCGCCGAGGGCTATTGGGAGGACGTCGGCACCCACGAGAGCTACCTCAAGGCCCAGGCCGACGCCCTGTCCGGCCGGGTCGCCGTGGACATCGGCGGCTTCGAGGTGTCGCCGGGCGTCCGGGTGGCCGAGTCGGCCTCGGTCGACCCCGACGCGGTGCTCAAGGGCCCGCTGCTCGTCGGCGAGTACGCCAAGGTCGAAGGCGGCGCCGAGCTGCGCGAGTACACGGTGCTCGGCAACAACGCGGTCGTCCGCGAAGGCGCCTTCCTGCACCGGGCCGTCGTCCACGACAACGTCTACCTGGGCCCGGGCGCCCATCTGCGCGGCTGCGTGATCGGCAAGAGCACCGACGTGATGGCCGGGGCCCGCATCGAGGAGGGCGCCGTCATCGGCGACGAGTGCGTCATCGAGCCCGAGGCGTACGTCTCCAGCGGCGTCAAGGTCTACCCGTTCAAGACCATCGAGGCCGGCGCCGTCGTCAACACCAGCGTCATCTGGGAGTCGCGCGGCCAGCGCAGCCTGTTCGGCCCCCGCGGCGTCAGCGGCCTGGTCAACGTGGAGATCACCCCCGAGCTGTGCGTACGGCTGGCCAGCGCGTACGCCACCACCCTGAAGAAGGGCGAGCACGTCGTCACCTCGCGCGACTCCTCGCTGGCCGCCAGGGCGCTGAAGCGGGCCGTGATCGGCGCGCTCAACGCCAGCGCCATCAACGTCCTCGACCTGGAGGCCGCGCCGCTGCCCGTGACCCGCTTCCACACGGCCAGGGAGTCGGCCGCGGGCGGCATCGCGCTGCGCACCACCGCGGGCGACCCGCAGAGCATCGACATCGTCATCATGGACGACCGCGGCGCCGACCTGCCCCCGGCCGCCCAGCGCAAGCTGGAGCGGGTCTTCTCGCGCCAGGAGTTCCGGCGCGCCTTCCCGGGCGAGATCGCCGAGCTCCGCTTTCCCGCCAGGGCGGTCGAGGACTACGCGTACGAGCTGCTGCGCTGCGTGGACATGACCGGCATCAGGGACATGAAGGTCGTCGTCGACTGCGCCGGAGGAACCTCCTCGCTGGTGCTGCCCACGCTGCTCGGCCGGGTCGGCGTCGAGGTGCTCACCGTGAACGCCCGCCTGGACGACATCTCGCCCACGGAGACGCTCGCCGAGCGCCGCCGGGACCTCCAGCGCCTCTCGGAGCTCGTGAGCTCCTCCAGGGCGGCCTTCGGGGTGCGGTTCGACCCCGTCGGCGAGCGCATCGCGCTGGTGGACGAGATGGGCCAGCTGATCGGCGAGGAACGCGCCCTGCTCGTCGTGCTCGACCTGATCGCCGCCGAGCGCCGGGCCGGCCGGGTGGCGCTGCCCGTGACCACCACCAGGGTCGCCGAGCAGGTCTGCCGCTTCCACGGTGTGCAGGTGCGGTGGACCTCCACGGCGGTCGACGCCCTCACCTCGGCCGCGGTGGACGACGACATGATCTTCGCGGGCGACGGGCGGGGCGGTTTCGTGGTGCCCGAGTTCGGGCCGGCGATCGACGGGGTGGCGGCGTTCATGCGGCTGCTCGGCCTGGTCGCCCGCACCCGGCTCTCGCTCAGCCAGATCGACGCGCGGATCCCCGAGGCCAAGCTGCTCAAGCGCACGGTACCGACCCCGTGGGCGGCCAAGGGCGCCGTGATGCGCTCGGTCATCGAGGCCGCCGAGGCCGAGCCGAACGGCTACCGCATCGACACCACCGACGGGGTGCGGGTGGCCTCGGACGACGGGAGCTGGGTGCTGATCCTGCCCGCCGCCACCGAACCGGTCACCGATCTGTGGGCCGAGGCCGCCGATGTGGACACCGCCCAGTCCCTCCTGGAGCACTGGGCCCGTCTGGTCGAGGAGGCCTCCTCGTGATCCGTAATTCGCGCCACACCGTCACATAGGGTAACTCTGGTGGATAGGTGGCGGTGGAACGTACAAGATCGTAATGTTGAAACGCGCGGCGGCATGGACCTTGAGGCTCGGGCGGCGGTAACTTTGTCACCGTCCGAACCCGTCGTCCAGCGCCTCGCCTTGACCTTTGCCGCTGATCAGCGTAAGTTGCGGCATTCGTAAACTTGAAGAGCGAAGCGAGGCGCGTCCAGATCCCCGTTGCCGCGTCTTCGCGGTAGGAGGCCGAGCCGATCGATGCCGAGCGTCTACTGCACGCAGTGCGGGCACGCCAACCCCGAGGATGCCCGTTTCTGTTCCCGTTGTGGGTCACCGCTGACCAGAACGGAGGTCGCCGGGGACACCACATCGACGATCTCCGTCGCGGGAATCGAGGCGTACGAGGCTGAGACCGGTGACATGCTCCTCGCCGAGCGCGCGCTGGTGGAGCAGCTGCCGCCTGGCACGGCGTTGCTCACGGTGACCAGGGGGCCCAACCAAGGAAGCCGCTTCCGGCTCGACAAGGAGCTCACCACCACGGGCCGACATCCCGAAAGCGACATCTTCCTCGACGACATCACGGTCTCCCGGCGGCACGTGGAGTTCTACCGCCTGCGCGGCGGCCAGTTCTCCGTGCGCGACGTGGGCAGCCTCAACGGCACCTATGTCAACAGGGAACGCATCGAGGAGGTGCCGCTGCACTCCGGTGACGAGGTGCAGATCGGCAAGTTCCGCCTCGTCTTCCTGATGCGGACCGCCGCCGGCGCATGAGCGAGCGCAGCGAGCGACTGATGGGAGCAGCCGAGCGCAGCGAGCGACTGATGGACGCGGCCGAGCGCGGCCGGCGACCGATGGGAGCAGTCGAGCGCGGCGAGCGACCGATGGACCTGGCGTCCTGCGCATTCATGCGGCCCACGGAGGAGGCCGCATGAACGCGCAGGCGGCACGCTCGCACATGAGCATCGGGGAGGTGCTCGCCATGCTCCAGGGCGAGTTCCCCGATGTGACGATCTCCAAGATCCGCTTCTTGGAGGGCGAGGGGCTCATCGAGCCGGAGCGCAGCCCGTCGGGTTACCGCAAGTTCACGCACCTGCACGTCGAGCAGCTCCGCTACATCCTCACCGAGCAGCGCGACCACTACCTGCCGTTGCGGGTGATCAAGGACAAGATGGCCGAGCACTTCGGCCGTCCGCGGGCCTTGACCGATCGGCCGGAACGGCAGGAAGTACGGCTGAGCCGTGCCGAGCTGCTGGAGGCGGCCGGGCTCGACGAGGAGACGCTCGCCGAGCTCGAGGACTACGGGCTGCTCGCGGCGACGGCCAGGCGCTACGACGAGGAGGCGCTCAACGTGGCGCGCAGCGTCGGCGCCCTGGCCCGGTTCGGCCTGCGCGCCCGGCATCTACGCGCGGTCAAGGCCGCGGCCGAGCGCGAGTGCGGGCTGGTGGAGCAGGCGATCGCGCCCATACTCAAACGACGCGCCCCAGGGGCCATCGGAGAGGCCGACGAGGCCGCCAGGGAGTTGTCGGCGTTGCTGCTCGACCTGCATGCCTCTCTCGTCCGTACGGGCGTGCGGACCGTTCTAGGCCGATGACCGGACCAGCGGGACATACAAGGCCCCTCGGGTGTTACGTTGAAATGCAGAAGCGGACCGGCCAAATAGCTGTGCCGGGGACGCCGACCAGTCGAATATGGAGCAGCCCGTGTTGCAGATGGAGGTCGTGGGTGTTCGCGTAGAGATGCCCACAAATCAGCCGATCGTCTTGCTCAAGGAGGCACACGGGGAGAGGTTCCTGCCGATTTGGATTGGGATGACCGAAGCCACGGCCATCGCGCTGGCCCAAGCGGAGGAGCCTCCAGCCCGTCCGCTCACGCACGACCTGTTCAGGGACGTGCTGAGCGCTCTTGGCGTGGGCCTGCGCGCGGTCAACATCGTTGCCCTGCGTGACGGGATCTTCTTCGCCGACCTGGTGTTCTCCAACGGCGTGGAGGTGAGCGCGCGCCCGTCCGACTCGATCGCGCTCGCGCTCCGCACCGGAGCGCGTATCTTCGCCAGCGAAGAGGTCGTCCAGGAGGCCGGTGTGATCATTCCGGACGACCAGGAGGACGAGGTGGAGAAGTTCAGGGAGTTCCTTGACACGATCACCCCCGAAGACTTTGGCCGGGCGGGGTAGGTATTTCAGTGCATTTACGCTTCACGACGCGCCGAGCGGGATCGTTGACTGCGCATGGTCACGGTCCTACGGTGCAAGTGAAACCCGTGGTCGTGCTTTTACGAACCCCCAGATCAGGCCACGGGATGAGAGAAAGCCGGAGGTCCGCGTGGCGGTCAGCAGCGGCGAGGGAAAGACGACCGGCCAGGAAGATCCGGTGCGGCGTGAGAGTGCGCGGCAGCGTGCCGGAGAGCAGGGGCTGCTCTTCGACGAGCAGCCTTCGTCGCTGCCGGCGGACATCGGATACCGAGGCCCGACGGCGTGCGCGGCGGCCGGCATCACCTACCGGCAGCTCGATTACTGGGCGCGCACGGAGCTGGTCCAGCCGACGATAAGAGCCGCACACGGCTCGGGCTCGCAGCGGCTCTACAGCTTCCGCGACATCCTGGTGCTCAAGGTCGTCAAGCGGCTCCTCGACACCGGAGTCTCCCTCCAGCAGATCCGTACGGCCGTACAACATCTGCGTGACCGCGGGGTCGGCGACCTCGCGCAGATCACGCTCATGAGTGACGGCGTCAGCGTCTATGAGTGCACCTCGGCCGACGAGGTGATCGATCTGCTCCAGGGCGGCCAGGGCGTGTTCGGCATCGCGCTCGGCCGGGTCTGGCGAGAGGTCGAGGGCTCGCTCGCGGAGCTGCCGGGGGAAAGGGCGGCGGTCGAGGACAGCGTCCCGGCCGAGCACCCCGCTGACGAGCTGGCCCAGCGGCGGCGCGCGCGCCGCATAGGGTAGCAATTGGGTAGTAACCTGTAGAGCGCAAGGCTGATGACCCCATGCGGGAGAGTCCCCGGGCTGGTTCCGGGGCGCCGAAGGAGCAACCTCCCCGGAATCTCTCAGGCACCTGTACCGCTCGGGGTAGGCAACTCTGGAAAGCAGGTGCGCCCGCCAGGCGCACCTCACCGACGGTGCAAGCCCACATGGGTGAAGCTCTCAGGTCGCCATGACAGAGGGGGAGATCCGGCAAGCCCGCGCCCTGGCGCCGGTCTCCAAAGCCCTCGGGAGGCACCTCTATGACCGATCTGTCTGCTCCGCCGTTCTCGACCCGGCACATCGGCCCGTCCGAACCCGAGCAGCAGCGCATGCTCGAGGCCGTGGGTTTCGAGTCCGTGGCCGACCTGGTGGCGGTGGCCGTACCGGAGTCCATCAGGATCAAGGACCGGCTCAGCCTGCCCGACGCGGCCAGTGAGACCGAGGTCATCGCCGAGCTGCGGGCCATCGCGGACCGCAACCGGGTGTTCACCTCGATGATCGGCCTGGGCTACCACGACACGATCACCCCCGCGGTGATCCGCCGCAACCTGCTGGAGAACCCGGGCTGGTACACCGCCTACACCCCCTACCAGCCGGAGATCTCGCAGGGCCGTCTGGAGGCGCTGCTCAACTTCCAGACCGTCGTCACCGACCTGACCGGGCTCGCCGTCGCGGGCGCCTCGCTGCTCGACGAGAGCACGGCCGCCGCCGAGGCGATGACGCTGGCCCGGCGCGCGGGCAAGTCCAAGAGCCAGGTGTTCGTCGTCGACGCCGACGCGCTGCCCCAGACCAAGGCGGTGCTGGCCACCCGCGCCGAGCCGCTGGGCATCACCCTCGTCGAGGACCCGCTCGACGGCGAACTGCCCGAATGCTTCGGCGTACTCGTCCAGTACCCGGGCGCCTCCGGCCGGTTGCGCGACTTCCGCGCCGTGGCCGAGCGGGCGCACGCGGCCGGCGCGCTCGTCGTGGCCGCCGCCGACCTCCTCGCGCTCACCCTGGTCACCGCCCCCGGCGAGCTCGGCGCCGACATCGCGATCGGCTCCTCGCAGCGTTTCGGCGTGCCGCTCGGCTTCGGCGGGCCGCACGCCGCCTACATGTCCGTACGCGAGGGACTGCAGCGGCAGATGCCCGGCCGCCTCGTGGGCGTCTCCGTCGACGCCGACGGCGCGCCCGCCTACCGGCTGGCCCTGCAGACCCGCGAGCAGCACATCAGGCGCGAGAAGGCCACCAGCAACATCTGCACCGCGCAGGTCCTGCTGGCCATCATCGCCGGCATGTACGCCGTCTACCACGGGCCCGACGGGCTGCGCCGCATCGCCGCCCGCGTCCACCGGCACGCCGCCGCGCTGGCCGAGTGCCTGCGCCGGGGCGGCGTCGAGGTCGTGCACCGCGAGTTCTTCGACACCGTGCTGGCCAGGGTGCCCGGCCGGGCCGCCGAGGTCGTCCGGCAGGCCGCCGAACGCGGCGTCAACGTGTGGCAGGCCGACGCCGACCACGTCTCGGTGTCCTGCGACGAGAAGACCACGGCGGCCGACCTCGAGAAGGTCGCCGCCGCCTTCGGCGCCGGCGGGCCGGTGGCCGCCCTCGTCGCCGACGAGGGGCTGGACACGCTGCCCGGCTCGCTGACGCGCGAGTCCGCCTACCTCACCCACCCGGTCTTCCACAGCCACCACTCCGAGACCGCGATGCTGCGCTACCTGCGCAGGCTCCAGGACAAGGACATCGCGCTAGACCGCTCCATGATCCCGCTCGGCTCCTGCACGATGAAGCTGAACGCGACCACCGAGATGGAGCCGATCACCTGGCCGGAGTTCGCCGGGATCCACCCCTTCGCGCCCATCGCGCAGGCCGAGGGCTACCGCCACCTCATCGAGACCCTGGAGGAGTTGCTGGCCGAGGTGACCGGCTACGACGAGGTCTCCATCCAGCCGAACGCCGGCTCCCAGGGCGAGTTCGCCGGGCTGCTCGCGATCCGGGCCTACCACCGCGACCACGGCGACGAGCACCGCGACATCTGCCTCATCCCGGCCTCCGCGCACGGGACGAACGCGGCCAGCGCCGTCATGGCCGGCATGCGCGTCGTGGTCGTGGCCTGCGACGCCGAGGGCAACGTGGACCTGGCCGACCTCGACGCCAAGATCGACAAGCACCGTGACGGGCTGGCCGCGATCATGCTCACCTACCCGTCGACGCACGGCGTCTTCGAGGAGACGATCACCGAGGTCTGCGCCAAGGTGCACGACGCGGGCGGCCAGGTCTACGTCGACGGGGCCAACCTCAACGCGCTGGTCGGGCTGGCCAAGCCGGGCGAGTTCGGGGCCGACGTCTCCCACCTCAACCTGCACAAGACGTTCTGCATCCCGCACGGCGGCGGCGGCCCCGGCGTCGGCCCGGTCGCGGTCCGCGGCCACCTCGCCGCCTACCTGCCGGGCCACCCGCTGCGCACCGGCTCGCCCGTCGGCGCGGTCTCCGCGGCCCCCTACGGCTCGGCGGGCATCCTGCCGATCTCCTGGGCGTACATCAGGATGATGGGCGCCGACGGCCTGGCCGCGGCCACCGAGCAGGCGATCCTGTCGGCCAACTACCTGGCGCGGCGGCTGGCCCCGCACTACCCGGTGCTCTACACCGGGCGCGGCGGGCTGGTGGCCCACGAGTGCATCGTCGACCTGCGGCAGATCACCAAGGAGACCGGTGTCACGGTCGACGACGTGGCCAAGCGGCTCATCGACTACGGCTTCCACGCGCCGACCATGTCCTTCCCGGTGGCCGGCACGCTGATGATCGAGCCGACCGAGAGCGAGGATCTGGCCGAGCTCGACCGGTTCGTGGACGCGATGGTCGCCATCAGGGGCGAGATCGCCCGGGTCGCGTCGGGCGACTACGACCGCGCCGACAACCCGCTGCGCAACGCCCCCCACACCGCCGAGGCCGTCGCGGCCGACGAGTGGACCCACCCCTACACCCGCACCGAGGCGGCCTACCCCCTGCCGTCGCTGCGCGAGGGCAAGTACTGGGTGCCGGTGCGGCGCATCGACCAGGCCTACGGTGACCGCAACCTGGTCTGCTCGTGCCCGCCGCTGGAGGCGTACGAGGACTGACCGGATCACCGCCGCGATGTGATCGACCGTGGCCCTCTCCGCCGCTGCGCTCGGTGGAGAGGGCCACGCCCGTTCGTCGGTGTCGGAGGTTTCGTCCCTTGTCACCCACCCAAGGTGGCCGCTGAGAAGACATGATCACCGGAAGTCGTTAGGCTTCGGTCCGACCGTCGCCTAAGGAGCTCTCTTGACGTTCTCAGAGCTGCAGGTCCCGCCTCTCGACACCGCCCGCCGCCTGGCCGAGGACGGTGACCTCGACGGCGCGGTGGCCATACTCACCGAGCTGGTCGCCGACCCCGACGGGCCCGACAGGGCGCAGGCGGCCGTGGGCCTGGCCGTGGTGCTCGACGAGCGGGGCGACCACGAGGCGGCCCGGGCGGCCGCCAGGGTCGCGCTGGCCACCGGGCATCCGGAGTTCGCCGCGCAGGCGGCCTGTCACCTCGCGCAGGGCTTCGAGCGGGAAGGCAGGGCCGAGCAGGCCAGGGGAGCGTGGCAGGCCGTCCTGGGCGTCGGCACGGCCGCCTACGTCCCGCTGGCGCGGCTCGCCCTGGCCCGGCTGGCCGTGGAGGCGGGCGACTACGACGAGGCGGAGGACGAGCTGCGGGCCGCCCTGGCCGTCGCCGGGCCGGACGTGGCCGCGCACGCCGCGCAGCAACTGGCCGACCTGCTGCTGGAGCGCGGGGAGCCGGGGGAGGCGGCTGAGGTGCTGCTGGAGGCGCTCGAGGTGGCCCCCGAGGACGAGGTGGCCCGGCTGCGGGTGCAGCTCGGCATCGCGCACCTGGAGCTCGCCTGCGCGGAGTTCGCGGGGGCGGTGGAGGACGGCGGTGACGCGCCGACGAGCGCGCTGGCCATCGAGCTGCTGGCCAGGACCCTGCCGCTGCGTGGCCGCGCCGACGACGCGGACCGCGTCTGGACGTACGGGCTGGAACACGCGGACGAGACGCTGGCGGCCGAGGTGCGCCTGCGTTACGACCGCGACGCCTGACCTGCGGCGGAGGCGCGATGGTCAGCCGCGGCGCATGATGGCGGCGGCCGCGGCGACGTTGATCAGGACGATGGCGAACCAGGTGATCACCAGGCCCAGCCCGCCGCCTTCATGCACCGCGATGGCCGTCAGCGGGATGCCGATGCCCATCGACCCCAGCGCGATCGGGATCATCGCCGCTCCAGGGTTCTTGGACCTGCCCGAGCCGGCGCCGTGGGCGTGGAGCTCGGCGCGCACCCGCGCCGCGATCGTGGCGTCGAGCCGCTCCACGAACGACTCGACCAGGGCGGCTTCGTATTCGGGGCCGAGGTCGCGTCGGGCGTCGAGCGTCGCCTGCAGGTCCTCGCGGATGGGGCGCATCTCTGGCATGAGGCCATCATCGCGGGTAGGCGGCACGCCGTCATCAGCCCTGAGAGCTATGGCGAACTCATCCCCAGGTACGGTTCTGACATGCGGATCACGACGCCGCGCGGCCCGGCGCTGGTCGAGTTCGACGAGGTGGAGCGGCCCCGGCTGCTGCTGGTGCTGACCCATGGGTCGGCCGGGGGAGTGGACGCGCCCGATCTGCTGGCGGTGCGCGACGCGACCCTGGGCGCGGGGGCCGTGGTGGCCAGGGTGACGCAGCCGTTCCGGCTCGCGGGGGCCCGCGCGCCGGGCTCCGCCGCACGCCAGGACGAGGCGTGGGAGGCCGTGCTGGGCGAGCTGCGGGCGCGGTGGCCGGAGCTGCCGCTGGTGCAGGGCGGCCGGAGCAACGGGGCCAGGGTGGCCTGCCGTACGGCCAAGGCGGTCGGCGCGGTCGCGGCGGTGGCGCTGGCGTTCCCGCTGCATCCGCCGGGCAGGCCCGAGAAGTCGAGGGCCGGCGAGTTGCGCGAGGCGGGCGTGGACGTGCTGGTGGTCAACGGGGACCGGGATCCGTTCGGGGTGCCCGACGCCGCCGACGCGGCCCGCCTCGTGGTGCTGCCGGGCGAGGGGCACGAGCTGAAAAAGAACCCCGCCCGGGTGGGCGAGGTGGTCGCCGAGTGGATCGCCGGCTACGTGTGAGCGGCGCGGCTCAGGGGACGCCTGCGAGTGGGTCGCGGCTCAAGGGGCGCTTCGCGCGAGCGGGTCGCTCAGGCGGCGCCGACGAGCGGGTCCGGGCGGTGCGGAGCGATGGCGGTGCCGCCAGGCAGGAGCTCCCCGGTGTCCTCGAAGAGGACGACGCCGTTGCAGAGAAGGCTCCACCCCTGCTCGGGGTGGCAGGCGAGGGTACGTGCGGCCTCGCGGTCGGGCGCCTCAGCTGCCGGACAGGCCGGGTCGTGCGGGCACATCGGCGTGCCTCCGATATCTCGTGAATGGCTCCCGCGGACAGGTAGGGGCGGGAACTGTGTGGGTGCTGTCTTTCTTTCAAGTGTGCGGCGTATGTCACACGTTCGGACATAGTCCGTTAGGACTGTTACAGGAGGATGCGAAAGTGTGACCTTCGACACAGCGTGCCTTATACAGGATAACGGTCCAAGCTCGACACGCCCACTAGCTTTGCAAGCCTCGCAGCAAGGCGTCGAGGCCGCGCTCGAAGTCGACGTCGGCGCGCTCGTCGCGCCTGGTCCACTCGTCGACCTCGGGGTCGGCCCAGCCTGACTGCTGGACCTCGACCGCGACGCTGCCGAACACGAAGGCCCGCAGCGCCCGCACCGCGTCCGGCGCCTGCTCCAGGCCCGCGTCGGCGAGCTGCTCGGTCTGCTCCCTGATGGCCAGCGCCGTGCCGCCCTTGGGCGGTTTGGTCAGCGCGAGCGCCAGGACGCCGGGATGCTCGCGCAGCAGCTCACGACCGGCCCGGCACCACGCCCTGGCCGTGTCCTGCCAGGTGGGGCCCTGCTCGACGTGGACGGCGGTGACGTGCTCGGCCAGCGCGTCCATCAGCGCCTCCTTGCCCCGGGGCAGATGGTGGTAGATGGCCATCGCCTCCACCTGCAGGGCGTCGCCGAGCCGGCGCATCGTCAGGCGCCGCAGCCCCTGGGAGTCGGCGATGTGGAGGGCGGCGTCGATGATGCGCTCGCGGGACAGCGGAACGGGCGGTCTCTTGGCCGGCATGGAGATCATCTTACTATGTAAAGGGCGCCGCGCGGGTCCGATTATGGAGCGTGTCGCGGACGGGCGTACCCTGGTCGCCTGTACGAGCCGATTGGGATGAGGGGCAGAGTCGATGGCGTTTTTCCGTCCGCGGGTGAGCCGCGAGGCCGAGGTCCGCTACCACGCGGACCTGGAGATCTCCAAGAGCTTCCCCGAGTTGCTCGACAAGGCTCGGGAGAGCGAGCAGCTGCTGCGCGATCTGCGGGCCGCCGCCGCGGATGAGATCGAGTTGCTCGCCGCCGGGCAGGCGTTCGACAAGACGCTGAGCGAGGCGCTGCGGGCGGCCGAGAGCGGGCAGCGGGCCACGTTCGGGGTCAAGGCCTATGACGACCGCATCGCCCGCCGCAAGGCCAAGGCGACGCCCGCTGGGGCCATGTGGACCGCCGAGGTCGACCGGCTGCGCACGCTGCGCGAGGACAACCGGATGTGGGGCATCCCGCGCGTGCCGCGCCTGGTGCCCGCCTCCCGCTGACTCTTCAGCAGGAGACATGACGAAGCCCCGGCACGTGAAGTGCCGGGGCTTCGTCGCGGATCAGCTGGCCCAGTCGAGCAACGGGCGGGTGTTGCTCGGGTGGCGCAGCTTCGAAAGCGATTCCTTCTCGAGCTGCCGGATGCGCTCCCGGGTCAGGCCCAGGTGCTTGCCGATCTCGTCGAGCGTGTGCGGCTTGCCGTCCACCAGGCCGAAGCGCAGTGCCATGATCTTCGCCTCGCGCGGCGAGAGGTTGCCGAGCACGCCGCGCAACTGGTCGCCCAGCAGCTGGCGGTCGACGATCTCCGACGCCTCGGGGGAGTCGACGTCCTCGATGAGGTCGCCGATCGTGGTCTCGCCGTCCTCGCCGATCGTCGCGTTCAGCGAGATGGGCTGGCGGCTGGTGCGCAGCAGTTCCTCGATCTGGTCGGGCGTCTTGTCGAGCTCGATCCCCAACTCCTCGGGGGTGGGCTCGCGGCCCAGTCGCTGGTGCATGTCGCGCTCGATGCGCGACAGCTTCGAGAGCATCTCCAGGACGTGTACGGGCAGGCGGATCGTCCGGGCCGAGTCGGCGAAGCCGCGCTGGATGGCCTGTCTGATCCACCACATGGCGTACGTGGAGAACTTGAAGCCCTTGGTGTAGTCGAACTTCTCCACGGCCCTGATCAGGCCCAGGTTGCCCTCCTGGACCACGTCGAGCAGGGACATGCCGCGGTCGGTGTACTTCTTGGCGACCGAGACGACGAGCCGGAGGTTGGCCTCCAGCATGTGGTCCTTGGCCGCCTTGCCGTCCTCGATGACCAGTTCGAGGTCGCCGCGGGCGGCGGCGGTCAGGCCGGGCACGGTCTCCAGCTTGTACTCGGCGTACAGGCCGGCCTCGATCCGCCGGGCCAGCTCGACCTCCTGCGCCGCGGTGAGCAGCGTGCGGCGGCCGATCGACTTGAGGTAGGTGTGCACCGAGTCGCCCATGACCGACTGGTTGTCGTCGAGGTCGATCGTCTCGGCCTCCAGCTCGGCGTCGTCCGCGCCCGCGGCGGCCGGGCTCACGGCGTCGGGGGCCAGGGCGTCCGGGTCCAGGTCCTCGGGAGCGTCCTCATCCTGCTCCGCGGAGTTCGTCTTTGGCTCCGCGGCCTTCGAGGCGGTAGACTTCGCCCGCTTGGTCGTGGTCTTGCCGGTCGGCTTGCGCGCGGCCGCCTTGCTGAGGGACGGCTCGTCCTCGGCGGCCAGGCTGACACCCGCCTCAGTGAGCTCGCGCAGTATCGAACGGCCGCTCGAGGGGCTGATGCCGGCCTCGGCGAACGCGTCACGCAGCTCCGCCAGAGAAAGGTGACCCTGAGCTCGCCCTCGGTCAAGCAGTTGGTCGAGGGTCGTGGGCGGGGTCGCCACGGCGGTTCGGGGCATGAGGACACCTCCTCCATACGGAGTCGAATAGATCAGTCGAAGGTTGTGGTGGGGCGGCTGCGGCCGCTCGGCGCACCAGTATCAATAACGCCGTCGAGCGCCATTTGTTCCCGGAGAGCCAAAAAAGGGGCGGACCACCCTAAAGGCGACCCACCCCAGGCGTGGGGAGGTCACTCTCCAGTGGAGAGTGACACCTCGGGCATGGGCATGGGTTGCGCGTCCTCCATGCGCTTGTCCGTCCAGTACTCGATGACCTTCTGCGGGTCCGGGTTGAGCTCCTTGGACACCACGGTGCCATCGCTCGGCGCGGGCGAGGCGGTCAGTTCGGCGACGCGATCGGCCGGTATCTGATCGGCCGAGGTCCCCGTGGACGGCTCCTTCTCCACCACCGCTCGGGTCTCCTTACCGACCTGTTCGAGCCTGCCCGCCGAGGCGGCCGCCGCGACTGAGGCTCCGCCGACGAGGATCACGCCGACTACCGCCGCGGATGCCCACATCTTGCGGGTCTGGTTCATGAAGGCTCCTTCCCTCTCGTCCATAAGACGCACCCGCAACTCATCAGGTTCCTGTCCTAAGGCTTACGAGATCGGTTTTACCATTCGGTAGCAGTGGCAACCGGGACATCAGTCGCAGCTCGCGCGGCGCGGCGTAGGCGGGGAGCCGGTCGGTGGCGTAGGCGCGGAGCTGGTCGAGCGTGAGCGGGCCCGCGGGGTCGGCGGGCACCACGACGGCGACGACGATCTCTCCCCACTCGGGGTCCGGCCGGCCGATCACGGCCACGTCGGCCACCTCGGGATGGCCGCCGAGCACCTCGGCCACCGAGGCGGCCACCACCTTCTCGCCGCCGGTGTTGATGACGTCGTCGGCCCGGCCCAGCACCCGCAGCCGGCCTCCGGTCAGCTCGCCCAGGTCGGAGGTGACGTACCAGTCGCCGTCGAAGGGGGCGGGCTCGCCGAAGCGGTAGCCGGAGAACAGCACCGGGCCGGCGACGCGGATGCGCCCGTCGTCGCCGATTTTGAGATCTACATTGTAAAGGGGTCGGCCGTCGTACACGCAGCCGCCGCTCGTCTCGCTCATCCCGTACGTCGTGACCACCCGCGCGCCGAGCGCCCGGGCCTCGGCGACCAGGCCGGCCCGCGGGGCGGCGCCGCCGAGCAGGATGGTGCGGAACACCGACAGATCGGCCTCCAGCTCGACCAGCCGGTGGAGCTGGGTCGGCACCAGCGACACGTGTTCGGCGCCTGAGGCGAGCACCTCGTGCGCGTCGAAGTGCGGGTGGATGATCGGCTCGGTCTCGCAGAGCAGGGCGCGGACCAGCACCTGGAGGCCCGACACGTGGGACGGCGGCAGGCAGCACAGCCAGCGCTCGCCCTTGACCGCCTCCAGGCGCCGCAGCGAGGAGGCCGCCGAGGTGCGCAACGCGGTGGCCGACAGCATGACGCCCTTGGGCTCCCCGGTGCTGCCGCTGGTGGCGATCACCACCGCCACGTCCTCCGGAACGCCCTCGCCGCCGGCCTGCCGTACACCGTTGACGTGGGTCGGCCGGAGCGCGTCGGCGGCGCTTCCGGCGGGGCCCGCGGCAGGGAGGGGGAGGATCGCCGGCCCGTCGCCGGACAGAGCCTGACGAACCGCTGCGAACAGCTCGGGCCCAGGAGTTCCTACCACGGCGTGCAACGGCCGCTCCGGATGCGACGGGTTCCTCAACATGCTCGTAAGGTTAATGGCGACAGGTCGGACAGCGGTGCAGGGAGGGTCGTGACGCGTTCTCCCGTGCTTTTCCGGGCTCCCGTCGTTTTTCGGGTGGCGATGCGCACTCGTTTCCGGGGGCAGACCGTCAGAGAAGGGGTCCTGCTGCACGGTCCGGCCGGTTGGGGTGAGTTCTCGCCGTTTCCCGAATACGGCCCGCGCGAGTGCGCCCGCTGGCTGGCGTGCGCTCGCGAGGCCGCCTTCGAGGGCTGGCCGGAGCCGGTGCGCGACAGCGTGCCCGTCAACGCGACCGTGCCCGCCGTGGCCGCCGAGCGGGCCTTCGAGCTGGTACGCGGGTCGGGCTGCGCCACGGCGAAGGTCAAGGTGGCCGAGCGGGGCCAGACGTTCGCCGAGGACCTGGCCAGGGTGGAGGCGGTGCGTGACGCGCTCGGTTCGGCGGGCAGGCTGCGCGTCGACGCCAACGGCGCCTGGGACGTCGGCGAGGCCGTACGCCATCTCAAAGAGCTCGACCGCTTCGACCTGGAGTACGCCGAGCAGCCCTGCGCCACGCTCGACGAGCTGGCGGCGGTGCGGCGGGCCGTCGACGTGCCGATCGCGGCCGACGAGTCGATCCGGCGCGCCGAGGACCCGCTGCGGGTCAAGGCCGCGGAGGCGGCCGACATCGCGGTGGTGAAGGCGCAGCCGCTCGGCGGGGTGCGCAACGCGTTGCGGGTGGTGGAGGCGTGCGGGCTGCCCGCGGTGGTGTCGAGCGCCGTGGAGACCTCGGTGGGGCTGGCGGCCGGGCTCGCGCTGGCCGCCGCGCTGCCGGAGTTGCCGTACGCGTGCGGGCTGGGCACGATGCCGCTGCTGACGGGCGACGTGGTCGACGATTCGCTGGTGCCCGTGGACGGGCGGCTGGCCGTACGCCGCCCTGCGGTGAATCCTGAGCTTCTGTCGGCATTTGAGATTGAATCCCCCTCGTGGCTTCGCCGGATGCAGGAGGCGTCACTGTGAACCCCGCTACCGCGCTGGCCACGGTCCTGGTCGACGAGCTGGTGCGCTGCGGCCTCACCGACGTCGTGGTCGCGCCCGGCTCGCGGTCGGCCCCGCTGGCCCTGGCGCTGCACGCCGAGTCGCGGGTGCGGCTGCACGTGCGCATCGACGAGCGGTCGGCCTCCTACCTGGCGCTCGGGCTGGCCAAGCGCGCCGAGCGGCCGGTCGCGCTGATCTGCTCGTCCGGCACGGCCACCGCCAACTTCCACCCGGCCGTCATCGAGGCGAGCGAGTCGGGCGTCCCGCTGCTCGTGCTCACCGCCGACCGCCCGCCCGAGCTGCGCGGCACCGGCGCCAACCAGACGATCGACCAGATCAAGCTGTACGGTTCGGCGGTCCGCTGGTTCGCCGAGGTCGGGGTGCCCGAGGACCGGCCGGGGCAGGTGGCCTACTGGCGGTCGCTGGCCTGCCGGGCCTACCAGCGCGCGTCCGGGCCCGCCACGCCGGGGCCGGTGCACCTGAACCTGGCGTTCAGGGAGCCGCTGATCCCCGACGGCGACACCTCCTGGTGCGAGTCGCTCGACGGCGACGCCAACGGCCCCTGGGTGCGCGCCCGCGTCGCGCCGCCGCCCATCGCCCTGCACATCCCGCCGACCCGGCGCGGCGTGCTCGTGGTCGGCGACGGCGCCGCGAACGTGCGCCGCTACGTCGCCGCGGCCGGCATGGCCGGCTGGCCGGTGGTGTCGGAACCGAACGGCGGCGGGCGCTACGGCGACCATGCCGTGTCCACCTACCACTACCTGCTCGGCACGCCCGAGTTCGCCGACGCCCACCGGCCCGACGTGGTGGTCACGCTCGGCCGTCCCGGGCTGTCGCGGCCGCTGCTGTCATGGCTCGGACGGGCCGAAGAGCACATCGTGGTCGCCACCGACCTCGACCGCTGGCCCGATCCGACCCGGTCGGCGACGCAGGTCGCCCAGGCAGTGGAGATCCCCGTCGCCTCGGGTGACGACACGTGGCTGCACGCCTGGCGGCAGGCCGACCAGGCGGCCAGGACGGCCATCGACGAGGTGCTCGACACGTCGGGCACCAGCGAGCCCCGGCTGGCCCGCGACCTGGTGGACGCGATGCCCAACGGGGCGCTGCTGTTCTGCGGCTCGTCGATGCCGATCCGCGACCTGGACCAGGCGATGCGGCCCCGGCGGGGGCTCCGGCTGCTGGCCAACCGGGGCGCCTCGGGCATCGACGGGCTGGTGTCGTCGGCCATGGGCGCGGCGCTGGCGCACAACGGGCCGTCGTACGCGCTCATAGGCGACCTGTCGTTCCTGCACGACCAGAACGGGCTCGTCCTGGGCCCCCGGGAGCCGCGGCCGGACCTGTGCCTCGTGGTGGTGAACAACGACGGGGGCGGCATCTTCTCGCTGCTGCCGCAGGCCGCGGTCAGGGATGCGTTCGAGCGGGTCTTCGGTACGCCGCACGGCGTCGATCTCGGCTACGTGGCGGCTTCGACGGGCACTCCGTACCAACTGGTGGAGGACCTGTCCGACCTGCCCAAGGCGCTGCGTGGCGAGGGGCCGCGCCTGGTGGAGGTGCGTACGGACCGGGAGGCGAACGCCGTGGTGCATGCCCGCCTGCGCGACGCCGCCCAGACCGCGGTCCGCGACTGCATGACCTGACCTGATCCGCGGACCTCAGCCCGCCGACCGCGGAGCCGCGGATAATGGTGGGGACGATGCTGATCGACTCGAGGCGGGTTCGGGGTGGCCGGCGACGATGAGGCCCGGATCTGGGCGCTGATCGCGGGCAGCGCCAGGCGGCGTGGTTCGCCGATGTCCGTCCAGGACGTCTGCGCCGCCAGCGTGGAGGCGGTCGCGGTCAGCGGGGCCGGGGTGTCGCTGGTCTCGCACGAACGGCTGGAGCCGGCGCACCGGGCGGGCAGGCTCGGTCGTGAGCTGCTGGAGGCTGAGCTGACCACCGGCGACGGGCCCTGCGTCGAGGCCGTGTGGGGGAGCGGGCCGGTGCTGGTCCCTGACATGGCGGCCTGCGAGGGGCGCTGGCCGGTGTTCAGCGAGGTCGCCCGGGTGGGGGCGGTGTTCGCGTTCCCGCTGGTGATGGGGGCCGTCAAGGTGGGAGTGCTGGTGCTGTGCCGGGACCGGCCCGGCGGACTGGCCGCCCGCGAGCAGACGGATGCGCTGATCCTCGCCGCCGCCGCCCTGACGCTGCTGCTCGACGGCCGCAGCCCGATGAGCGGCCACGGGGTGCTGCCGGCCGCGTCGCCGGCCCTCGAGGTGGAGATCTACCAGGCGGCCGGGATGATGTCGGTGCAGCTGGACACCTCGGTGGAGGAGGCGCTGCTGCGGCTGCGCGCGTACGCCTTCACCCACGACGAGCCCCTGAGCCGGGTGGCGCGGCGGGTGGTGCGGCGGCGGCTGCGGTTCAGCCCCGATCCGTCCGGCAGGTGATTCCGCCGATTTCGCCGGGCTTGGCGTATCCTGCGGCTGTGGCAACCGAGCCGGCGCAGCCGCGTTCCGCGATGGCGGAAACGGAGCCCGCTCAGCCGCGTCTCTCGGCCGCTGACACGGTGCCGCCGAGGGGGGTCGCGAAGGCGTTCGTCGCGCTGGCCGACACGCTGGTCACCGGGTTCGACGTGGTCGACTTCATGCACCTGCTCGCCGAACGCTGCGTGGAACTCCTGGGAGTGGACGCCGCCGGGCTGCTGGTGACCGACCAGCGGGGGGAACTGCGGCTGATGGCCGCCTCCAGCGAGCAGGCCCGCTTACTGGAGCTGTTCCAGCTGCGGTACGCGCGGGCACCCTGCCTCGACTGCTTCGGCACCGGCGAGGTCGTGCACTGCTCCGACATGTACGGTCCCACGGCGCGGCGGAGCTGGCCGCGCTTCGCCCAGCAGGCCCGCGGTCGCGGCTTCGGCGCGGTGAGCGCGCTGCCCCTGCGACTGCGCGACGAAGTGATCGGCGCCCTCGACCTGTTCCGTGAAACCCCGGGCGACCTGCCCGCCGAGACCCTCGCGCTGGGACAGGCGCTGGCGGACATGGCCACCATCGGGCTGCTGCACGAGCGGGCCGTGCGCGGCGGGCAGTTGCTGACCGGGCAGCTGCGGACCGCGCTCAGCAGCCGCGTCATCATCGAGCAGGCCAAAGGGGTGCTGGCCGAGCGGCACGGCTGGGCGATGGACGAGGCGTTCACCCGGCTGCGCGGCTACGCCCGCGACCACAACCGGCGGCTGGCGGAGGTGGCCCAGGAGGTCGTCTCGTACGGAGCCGACCTCGACGACCCGACCTCGGGGCGCTCCGACTCGCGTCCGCGCCGCTAGCCGCCGCCGAGCCGTGGCGGCGGGTCACAGGAGGCGCTTGATCTCCCCGTACGCACGGTAGAAGCCGCCCCGCCCGGCAGGGCGCACCCCGTCGACGAGGTAGCGGGCGCCCGCCTCCCGGATGTCCTTGGGGAACTGCACGTTCCATCCCTCGTACCCCGGGCTGATCACGCGTACGCGCAGCCGCTCGCCCTCCTGCTCGCACTCCACGACCACGCCATCGCCGACGTGCGTGGTCGTCTCCACCACGACCGACGGCTCCACCACCGCCAGCGACGCCGCCGCCTTGACGTCCACCGGCTGAGGGACGGTGCCCTGCCGGGCCGCGGCGATCGCCGACTCACTGGCGTCGATGCAGGCCAGCGAGCCGTCGGTGGTGACGATGTAGAGGCGGTCGTCGAGGAACTGCATGGAGAAGGCCGACCCGCAGCCGGTGCCGAGCTTCCACAGCCGCTCGCCGGAGGTGTCGAAACAGTAGATGGAGGAATGGCTGTCGCCGGCGAACACGTGGCGGCCGCCCGGAGACGTGGCGCATGAGTAGACGGGGGCGTCGCACCGGTAGACGGCCTCGACGCGGCCGTCGCCCTTGGCCAGACGATGTACGGTGTGGCGGGCCGTGCCCGCGTACACGGAGTGGGCCTCCTGCCAGCCGAACAGGACGCCGTCGGCCGCCCGGTTCTCCCACACGAGCGCGCCGTCGGAGATGTCGTAGCGGGCGACGCCGCCGGAGTGGCCCCGGTAGACGGCCTCGTCGTCGCACCTGACCATCCAGGCCGAATCGCCGCCGCCTGGACGCGCCCACTGGAACTCGTCCTCGTAGTCGATCGCGGTGACCCGGCCGGCCCGGTCGGACACGCCGAGGACGCCGTCGTGGACGTCCAACCAGTAGATGTCGACGTCGGCCGCGATCTCGTACGCGGCCCGCGGCACCTTGCCGCTCAGGTCGTACACGCGGCCGTCGTCGCAGCCGGCGTAGATCCAGAAGTCATCGGCGACGATGCACTTGACGCCGTCCGGAAGCCGGAAGCGGCCCGTCACGGTGCCGGAGTGGGCGACGGTGTAGACGTCGCCGCGCTGGTTGCCGACCCAGCAGCGCTGCTCGTCCACGAAGATGCCGAACGCCGCGGCACCGCTGTTGAACCGCCACAACACGGGCGCCTGCCGGGCGGTCGAGCGGGTGCTCGCGATCACCCTGCGGGTGATCGCCCGGCGCTGGCGCACACCGCGCACGGCCGGCGCGTACCCCTTGCGGGTCTTCTCGCCGATCTTCTTGGCCGCGGCCGCCTGGGCCTTCGCCACGGAGGGGAACGCCGCGACCTTCGTCTGACCGCTCTCGCCGATGCGCCCGTAGGTGATGGTCACCTCGGTGCCGGCCACGGTCACCTCGTAGAACTTGTGTGCTCCGCTGCCGTCCTCCGACAGCTCCAGGTACGTCATGTCCGCGGTCTCCAGGTGCCGAGCTTGATCAACTGCCCGGGACACTAGAGTACGGGAGCGACAAAGTCGTGTTTTTGCTGCTCATGGGGCTGATGGGCGCTTTGTGGGGGCATGAGGTCACCCGTGAAGTGATGGTCAAGCCATGGGCCCGGGAGCCGGCGCTCGGGTACCGGAGCGGGATGATTTCCGGCTTGCCGCCGCCGACCCCCTGTCGGTCGCCCGCCGGGATGAATGCGGCATAGTGGATGATTTGCCGCCGATGTTCTTCGGCCCGCCCTAAACGGCGTTGTAGGTTCCGGGGGACTGGGGGCGTATGGGGAAGTGCCTGGCGAGTCCGGTGATCAGGAGCAGCCGTTTGACCTGCGGCGAGATCCCGGACAGGAGGAACGGTGTCGCATTGCGCCGTGCGTGATCGTTGATGCTCACCAGGGCGCCCAAACCGGCCGCGTCGATGAACGACAGCCCGCTCAGCTCCATGACGACCTCGTCGATCTTCCGGTGCCCGTGGTATGTCTCCCGCAGGATGTCGAGCAGGTGGTCACGTAGTACCGAGGTGGTGGCGATGTCCAGCTCCCCGGAGACGTGCACGATAACTGTCGCCCCCTGACGCCTTGTCGTCAGGTGCAGTGGCTCCATGGGCTCGGCTCCCCTGTTGTGTTCCCACACTGGAACATCTGCCGACTGTGGGAGCCGTCTTCCCATGAGGACCCTCGCGAGTCCGGGGACATGCCCGGCCGCCACATTCGACACCTGACGTGGCGCGGGGTCCGGACGTCACGAGGAATCGCAAATGCGATTTGTACCAGATGTATGGATTCATTACTCTGTGTAACTATGCGCTTCCAGAACGAAGTGTACAAGTCCATAACTGCTCGCACGGCAAGAGCCGTGATAACAGCCGGAAATGATGGCCTCAGTTCCGTAACCACGCTGACCTGCGTCGTTGGCGCGGCGGGAAAATTTCGCAAATCAACCCATTTGCCCCATCGGGCGTCTGGGCGGCTCTCCATAGGGGCGTATCTGGGTGGTCGGTCGGCTGCTGGATGCGGAGGGCTGGCCAGCTCTTGGATGTGGAGCGCTTTCGGGATCGCCCCGGACTGCCGCTGAGCGGAGGAGGTTGTCCGGCTGTGCCAGATGGGCGCGCTCGGGTGGTTTGTCGGCTGGTGGTGTCAGCGCGGGCTGAGGCCCAGCCAGATGAGGGTGCACAGCGTGTCGAAGGCGTCCTCGATGCCCGGCTGGTCCCAGTCGGCCACGTGCACGGGGTCGTGGAAGCGGATCGTGGCGTCGAACACCGCTCTGGCCGTCGCGGCCGGGTCCGAGGTGACGAGTTCGCCCTTGGCCAGGCCGGTGGTGATGATCTGCTGGAGCTGGCCCACGAGGTCCTCGACGTGCCGCTCGATCACCTGGCTCGCCTCGCCCACCAGCACCGTGTACGTCGCGAACAGCTCCGGGTCGTCGAGCGCCTTCTTGCGCTTGGCGGCGAACAGCGCCGACAGCCACGCGCGGAGCCGTACATCGGCTGGACCGTCCGCGGCCATGACGGCGGTGAGCAGGGTGTGCGACTCCTCCAGCCACCGCTGCGTGACCGCCTCCCGCAGCGCGGCCTTGCTGGGAAAGTGCCGGTACACGCTGCCGTGACTGACCCCGAGTGCCCTGGCGACGTCGACGACCGTGGCCTTGGCGGGGCCGTAGCGGCGTAGGACGTCCTGAGCCGCGGTGAGGATCTGGTCGGGCGTCAGGATGCCATCTGTCATATATCCAATTCTGTCAGTGCTCGCTGTCCAGGTGGGCCATCTGCGGAGCCGCGTAGCGTTCGCCGGCGGCGGCGCCGGCGGGGATGGCGGCCTGGACGCGGGTCAGGTCCTCGGCCGTGAGTGTCACGTCGAGGGCGCCCAGGGCTTCGGCGAGGCGGTCTCGGCGGCGGGCCCCGACGAGTGGCACGATGTCGCTGCCCTGCGCGTGGACCCAGCCGATGGCCAGTTGCGCGACCGTCGCACCCTTGGCCTCGGCCAGGTCGCGGAGGGCTTCGACGAGCGTGAGGTTGTGCGCCAGGTTGTCGCCGGAGAAGCGGGGGCTGAGGGCGCGGAAGTCGTTGCCGGCCAGCGCGCGGTCCTTCGACCAGTGGCCGCTCAGCAGCCCGCGTGACAGCACGCCGTACGCGGTGATGCCGATGCCCAGCTCGCGGCAGGTGGGCAGGATCTCGGCCTCGATGCCCCTGGACAGCAGGGAGTACTCGATCTGGAGGTCGCTGACGGGGTGGACGGCGTGCGCGCGCCTGATCGTCTCGGCGCCCACCTCTGACAGGCCGATGTGGCGGACGTGGCCCTTGGCGACCTCCTCGGCGATGGCGCCGACGGTCTCCTCGATGGGGACGTTCGGGTCGACTCTGGCGGGGCGGTACACATCGATGTGGTCGGTGCCGAGGCGGCGCAGGGTGTAGGCGAGCGCGGTCCTGACGGCGACCGGGCGGGCGTCGTAGCCGAGCCAGTTGCCGTCGTAGTCGCGCTGGGCGCCGAACTTGACGCTGATCCGCACGGAGTCGCGGTCACGGTCTTTCAGCGCCTGCCGGATGAGCAGCTCGTTGTGGCCCATCCCGTAGAAGTCGCCGGTGTCGAGGAGGGTGATGCCGGCATCGAGGGCGGCATGGACGGTGGCGATGGACTCGCTCTCGTCGGCCGGGCCGTAGAGGTCGGACATGCCCATGCAACCGAGGCCGAGATCGGACACCTGCGGTCCGTTGTTTCCCAGAGTTCTCATGCTGACAACTATGGCATTACAGATGACAGATTTCAATATCTGTCATTCGCTCTGCCTTCCCCTGGGTCCCGACCGCGCCGGCGGTCCGATCGCCGGCCGCTTGCAGGCGCCGATCACGTGGGCCCACAAGATCTCGTCGGCCGGGCCGAGCGGCCTGTCCTCCCAGGGGCGCGAGCAGTAGGTCCACTCGTGCGTGTTGTCCACTCTCTCGACCATCACCAGGCCCCTGCGATGCTCGCAGTGGTGGTAGGAGGCGACGTTGCCGCTGGTGTGGTAGTCGGACGGCGCGCACTCGCGCGCGGCGGCGTGGGCCGCTCCCTCCAGGGCCGTGCCGGTCGAGAGCGCGAGCGTGGCACCGGTCACGATGGCCGCCACGGCAGGTATCGGCTTTCTCATCATCTTCCGTCCTTTCGGCCTAAGGCGCGTGGGCGCCTTCATATTGGCACGATAGGGATACTCTCTGTGACGGAGTCGCCGCGGTTCGCCGATGGCGTTCGCCGGGCCGCGCGCCGAGCTAGGGTTGCCGAGTGCACATCGACGAACTGCTGCAGGCCATTCCGCCCGTGTGGCTCTGCGCTCTGGTCGGCCTGGTGATCGGGATCGAGAGTCTCGGCATCCCGCTGCCGGGCGAGATCGTGCTGGTCAGTGCGGCGCTCCTGGCTGCCAAGGGGGTCGTCAGCCCGGTGTGGGTGGGCGTCTGCGCGAGCACGGGGGCGATCGTCGGCGACTCCATCGGGTACGCCATCGGGCGCAGGGGCGGCAGGCCGCTGTTCGAGCGGCTCGGGCGCCGATTCCCCAAGCACTTCGGGCCCCGCCACATCGGTAAGGCCGAGCACTACTTCGACCGGTTCGGGGTGTGGGCCGTGTTCGTCGGGCGGTTCATCGCGTTGCTGCGCATTCTGGCCGGTCCGCTGGCGGGGGCGTTGCGCATGCCGTACTGGAGGTTCCTGGTCGCGAACGTGCTCGGCGGGATCGTCTGGGCGGGCGGCACCACCGCGGTGATCTTCTATCTCGGTGTGGTCGCCGAGAAGTGGCTGAAGGGGTTCTCGTGGGTGGGGCTGGTGGCGGCGGTGCTGTGCGGCATCGCCACCACCTGGTTCATCAAGCGGCGGGCCGCCTCAGCGCTCGATGAGGGTGACCTCGAGGGAGTAGAGCGTGGCCCGGTAGACGTGTGAGCCGTGCTCGACGGCCCTGCCCTGGTCGTCGTAGGTGGTGCGGAGCATGGTGAGGAGCGGTGCGCCGCGCCGTTCGTCCAGCAGCTTGGCCTCGGCCTGGGTGGCCGCGCGGGCGCCGATGCGCTGGTTGGCGACCCGCATCCGCACGCCCGCGCCGCGCAGCAGCTCGTACAGGCCGCGCCCCTCCAGGTCGGCCGCCGTGAGCTGGGCCAGGCCCAGCGGCAGCCAGTTGTGGAGCAAGGCCAGTGGCTCGCCGGCGGCGAAGCGGAGTCGTTCGACGTAGAGCACCTCGGTGCCGGGTTCGGCGCCGAGGACGGCGGCGACCTCCTCGGGCACCGGCCGGGGCTCCAGGGCCAGGACCTGGGTCGCCGGTTCCTGGCCCGCGCGGCGCAGGTCGTCGTAGAGGCTGGTGAGCTCGACCGAGCGCTTGACCTGGCCGTGCACCACCTGGGTGCCGACGCCGCGCTTGCGGACCAGCAGGCCCTTGTCCACCAGATACTGGATGGCCTGGCGGATGGTGGGCCTCGACAGGCCCAGCTTGTCGGCGAGCAGGATCTCGTTGTCCAACCGGGAACCGGGCGCCAGGTCGCCTCGCCGGATCGCCTCGGCGATCTGCTCAGCCACCTGGAAGTAGAGCGGCACGGGGCTGGAGCGGTCCAGGTCGATCGCCAGGTTCGCGGTCATGCTGATCAGATTAGCCGAGGTCAGAATGTCCTGACAATTATCACCAGCAAGAAATATGACATCATGTCTTGACATAATGGTGCTGGCTCGCCGCCCGCGCTCCTTCGTCCGGAGGGCGGGCCACCGCGCCGACGGCGTCCGTAGGGGAGGGTGGGCATCCGATGAGGGCCCTGCTGCTGGACTTCGGCGGTGTGCTCGTCGAGGGCGTCAGGCGCCCGTCGTGGGCCGCCGAGCTGGCCGAGGAGGTGCACCGGCGATTGATCGGCGCCGGGTGTCCCGAGCTGGGCGTGGCCGAGGCGGAGATCGACATCAGGGCGGGCGCGGCGGCCGACACGTGCTGGAAGGACGCCATGTCCAGGCCGCGAGCGCCCAGGGAGCTGACGCACCGCGAGTTCTGGGCCGACTTCGTCGCCGCCGACTGGCCCGAGGCCGCCCGTGCCGTGGTGGCGGCCGAGGCCACCGCCCTGTGCAAGCGGATGGGCGAGCTGCGCCAGGACTGCGCGCTGCGCCCCGGCATCCCCGAGTTGCTGGCCGCCTGCCGGGCCAGGCAGGTGCCGGTGGCGGTGGTGAGCAACGCCCGGTGCGGGGCGGTGCACCGTGACTTCCTGGCCGCCCAGGGCGTCGAGGTGGCCCAGCAGGTCTACAGCGACGAGGCCGGCGTCAGGAAGCCGAACCCGGAGATGATCTGGATCGCCACCCGCGCCCTCGGCGTCGATCCGGCCGACGTCTGGTACGTCGGCGACAACCTCGACAGGGACGTCGTCTGCGGCCGGCGCGCGGGAGTGGGCATGACCGTGCTGATGACCTCGAAGAGCACCGCCCACATCCCGTACCGGGTACGACAACGCCCGGCGGCCGTCGTGGACGACGCCTTCGCCCTGATGGACAAGCTGTTGGAGGAGACATGGACGTGACACGGTTGCTCGGCACCGCCTCGGAGGCGGCCAGGGCGGTCGGACCGAGGCTGCGCGAGGCGTTCAGGTCGCGGCCCCCGGTCGCCACCAAGCGTGACTTCCACGATCCGGTCACCGAGCACGACCGGGCCGCGGAGGAGACGATCCGCGCCGTCATCACCGCCCATTGGCCCGGCAGCGCGATCGTGGGCGAGGAGGGCGGCGTCACCGGCTCCGGCGAGCTGCGCTGGTATGTCGACCCGATCGACGGCACCGCCAACTTCGCCGCCGGCCTGCCGTTCTTCTGCGTCTCCATCGCCGCCGCGGTGGACGGCGAACTGGTGGCGGGCGTCGTCTACGACCCGGTGCGCGAGGACGAGTTCACCGCCTCGACGGAGGGCGCCTGGTGCAACGGCACCCCGATCCGCAGCAAGGGGGCGGCGACCGACCGGGAGGCGATGCTGCTGTCCAGCTATCCCACGCCGCTGGACCTGGCCGCCGACGGCGAGCAGGCGCTGCGCCGCTACGGCCGCTTCCTGGAGTCGTTCGCCGCGGTGCGCCGGCCGGGCAGCGCCGCGCTCAAGCTCGCGCACGTCGCGGCCGGGTGGGCGGACGCCGCGTACGGCACGCACTCCAGCCCTTGGGACGTGGCGGCGGGTGCTCTGCTGGTACGCCAGGCGGGCGGCGTCTACATCGGTGACCCGCTGGAGAAGGGTGACTATCTGGCCTGCGTCGGCGGCTTCGACCTGCGCGGCTCCGTCCTCGCCGAAGTGGCGCCCTGATCGGGCCGATGCTCACTCGCCGGCCTCGGCCAGGATGCGGGCGGCGGTCTCGCGGGGTGGGTAGCCGAGTGTCAGGCCGCGTACCGACAGCGGCGCCCGCCAGAACGACGCCTCGGCGTCCTCGTTCAGGACATAACGTAAGGCGGGGGAGCCCGAGCGGTGCGCGCTCAGCGCCTGCACCTGCGGCTCGGCCAGCTCGGCGGGCAGCGCGTTGCGGTAGTCGGCGATCAGCGCGTCCACGTCGAACAGGTGCGCGTAGGTCTCCACTGTCCCCGCCACGACGCGGATCAGGCCGGCGGCGGCCTGATCGCGGGAGGCGAGCGTCTCGGCCCGGTAGACCAGCCCGGTGCCGCCGCTCTTGCCGAACCAGCGCAGTGCCTCCCCGGCCGGGAGCGTGAACGCCCCGTACGGTTTGCGGCCGTACAGCAGGGCCCCGGCGATCCACCGGTCGCACCACAAGTCGTCGAGGTAGGGGGCCGGCGTCTTGGGGTCGGCCCGCAGCCCCTGGGCCAGGACCGGGTTCCAGGCCGAGACCAGCGGGCTGCTGAAGCGCGGCATGCTCGGGCCCTGCCAGCGGGTCAGCGCGTAGCCGTACCAGATCGCGACGACCTCCACCTGGCGGCCGGGCCGCAGCCGCTCGTAGGTGCCGTTCATGACCTGCCCGCCGTCGGGGTGACGCCAGGGGCCGGGAGTGAGGCGGCCACCCGTGGGGACCGGAGGCGTCCGGTAGTCGGGGTGCAACGTGAACGTGTCGGCCACGGTGTCCAGAGCCTTCCGGATCGGCGCATGCATTCAGGGGGAGATCGCCTAGGGTGGCTATCGTGCATCAGCCGTCGGGTACTTGCAACAGGCCAGGCAGAGGCGAAACTTTTCGCCAGCGGCGCGGACGGCTCGCCGTATGCATATGAGGCTCGTGGCCGAGCGGCTGCGCTGCCTGCGCGGGGCGCGCGGGCTGTCGATGAAGGCCGCCGCCGACGCGGCCGGGCTGAACACCTCCACGATCTATCGCATTGAACACGGCCTCGTCGCGCCGCGCGAATCGACCGTGCGTCTCCTGCTGGCCCGGTACGGCGAGCAGGCGCACGAGCGGCCGCTGCTGTCGCTGCTGCGCGGTGAGCGCCCGCCCGGCTGGTTCGACGCGCCGCAGGTGCCGCTGTGGCTGACCGGCTTCCTCGCGCTGGAGGACCAGGCGCAGGTCATCTACACCTACGGCCCGCAGTACGTCCCGGCGCTGCTGCAGACCCGCGCCTACACCGAGGCCGCGGTCCGCGCCGCCCACCACCCCGGCGCCACCCCCGAGCAGGTCAACGGCGGCGCCGACCTCATCATGCGCCGGCAGGAGCTGCTCGAGCGGCCCGGCGGCCCGCACCTGTGGGCGGTGCTCGACCGCAAGGCGCTCGTCGACCCGCCGCTGACGCGGTCCTCCGACCGGCTGGCGCAACTGGACGCGCTGGTCTCGGCCGCCAAGCGGCCCAACATCGCCGTGCAGATCGCCCGGCCCAGCGCCGACACCGGCTACCTCTACCACGGCGCGCCGTTCACCCTGCTGCGCTTCCCCGAGCGGGACAGGCCCGACGTGCTGGTGCTGCACCTGCTGCACGGGCCGGCTCTCGTCGAGGACCGGCGGCAGGCGGAGGACTACCAGCAGGCGTTCGCCCGGCTGTCGCTGTCGGCCTTCCGCGTGGACGACACCTTCGACGTGCTCGACACGGTCCGCGGGACGCTCGCCGGCTGAGAGGATAAGTCACCTCAAGACGGACGAGTCACTCTCGACGGAGGCGACGTGGAGACCGACGGCGACAGCCCGGTCGCGTCCTTGGCGGCGGTCAGCACGGCCCGGATGTACGACGCCGCCCAGGGCGGCAAGCAGAACTTCGCCGCCGACCGTGCGGCGCTGCGCGCGGCGCGGCGGATCAGCGAGGACGCGGGCAACGCGCTCGTCGCGCACCACCAGCACGTGGGCCGGGTGGTCCGCCACCTGGCCAAGGCGGGCGCCGAGCAGTATGTGCTGGTCGGCACCGGGTTGCCCGGCCAGGGCCATGCCCACGAGGTCATCCACGAGATCTACCCGATGGCCCGGGTGGTCTACGCCGAGCGCGACCCGTACATGCTGGCCTACGCCGAGGCGATCATCGGCCGCGGCACCGACCGGGTCAGGATCGTCGGCTGCGACCTGCCGCATCCGGCCGACCTGCTCGACGACCCGGTGGTGCGGACGTTCGTGGACTGGGAGCGGCCGGTGGTGGTGGGCGTGCTGTCCATGCACGAGATCCCGGCCGACGACACCGCCCAGCTCGCCAGGCTGCGCGAGGCCATGGTCCCCGGCAGTCACCTGTGGCTGACCGTGATCAGCCTCGACGGCTACGACGACGCGGTACGCCGGGCGGTGGCGGTCAGTCATCGCGAGCTCGGCCTGGTCATGCACCTGCGTACCCGTGAGCAGGCGCTGGCCCTGTTCGACGGCCTCGAACTGCTGGATCCCGGGCTGGTCTGGGTGCCGCAGTGGCGTCCCGACGGCACCGAGGTCGAGATCGCTCCGGCGCGTACGGGCTGGCTGGGGGGCGTGGCCAGGATCAGGTGAGCGCCACGCCCGTCAGTGCCCCTTGCGATAGTCGCCGGCCTGGCGGACATGCTCGATCATGATGCGCTCGGCCGCGACGCCGTCGGCGCCGTCGAGCGCGGCCAGGATGCCCTCGTGCGCGTCGAGCTGCATCCTGACCTGCTCGGCGTCGAGCCATAGTGACGCCTCGGCGGGCACGGGGAGGCTGTCGCGCACCGCCCTGGCGTGCTGACCGAGGAAGGCCGGGCCGCCGATGTCGGCGATGCGCAGGTGGAAGAGCCTGCTCTGCTCGCCCAGCCGGTCGTTCCTGCCCTCCTCGGCGTCGCGGGCCATCGAGGTGTGCAGCTCGCGCAGCCCGGTCAGGTCGGCGGTGGTGATCCTGGCGGCGGCCAGGCGGGCGCCCAGGCCCTCGACGACCGCGCGCAGGCCGTAGTACTCCTCCAGCGCGTCGTCGCCCAGGTCGACCACGGTCGCGCCGTGATGGGCCTCGTAGCTGATCAGCCGGTCCTTCTCCAGCCTGCGCAGTGCTTCGCGGACCGGTGTGACCGATACGCCCAGCCTGCGGGCCACCGCTCCGGCGCGCAGGGCGGTGCCGCCCGGGATCCTGGCCGTGCGGATCTCGTCGAGCAGCACGCTGTAGACGTATTCGGCCTTGCTCATGGGCGGCCGCGGCTCGCTGGTCGGCATGTCCCTCAGTGTCCCGCAATCCAGGACGACGGTTGACCTATGAGATATTTCTTATAAGTTACATGTCCATGACGCCCCTCGCCGACCTGCGGGTCATCGACGCCGCGACGTTGTTCGCCGGGCCATCCGCCGCGATGATGCTCGGCGACTTCGGCGCCGACGTGATCAAGATCGAGCATCCCCGCCGCGGTGACCCGTCACGCGGCCACGGCGCCTCGGTCGACGGGGTGGGCCTGTGGTGGAAGACGCTGTCGCGCAACAAGCGCGCCGCCGCCGTCGACCTGTCGCGCGCCGAAGGGCAGGAGATCCTGCGCCGCCTGGTCGAGCGCTCCGACGTCCTGGTCGAGAACTTCCGCCCCGGCACCCTGGAACGCTGGGGCCTGGCCCCCGGCGACCTCATGGACATCAACCCGCGCCTGATCGTGGCGCGGATGACCGGCTTCGGGCAGTTCGGCCCGATGGCCAAGCAGCCCGGCTTCGGCACGCTGGCCGAGGCGATGAGCGGGTTCGCGGCCATGACCGGCCAGCCGGACGGCCCGCCCACGCTGCCGCCGCTGGCCCTGGCCGACGGCATCGCCGGGCTGGCCATGTCCTACGCCGTCATGGTCGCCCTGCGCGCCCGCGAGCAGAGCGGGCGCGGCCAGGTCATCGACATGGCCATCATCGAGCCGATCCTGGGCCTGCTCGGGCCGCAGATGAGCGCGTTCAAGGCGCTCGGCGTCGTGCCCCAGCGCACCGGCAACCGCTCCAGCAGCAACGCCCCGCGCAACACCTACCGCACCCGCGACGGCCGCTGGCTGGCCATCTCCACCAGCGCCCAGCCCATCGCCGAGCGTGTGGTCACCCTGGTCGGCCGGCCCGACCTGGTCGAGCAGCCCTGGTTCGCCAGCGGCCACGGCCGGGTCCAGCACGTCGACGAACTCGACGAGGCCGTCGCCTCCTGGATCGCCGAACGCGACGCCGAAGAGGTCATCGCCCGCTTCGAGGAGGTCCAGGCGGCCATCGCCCCCATCTACGACGTCTCCGACATCGCCAAGGACCCGCAGTACGCGGCTCTGGACACCTTCATCGAGGTGCCGGACGAGGAGCTGGGCGCGGTCACCATGCAGAACGTGCTGTTCCGCCTGTCCGATACGCCCGGCGCGGTCGCCTGGCCGGGCCGGCGCCTCGGCCGCGACACCGACCAGGTGCTCGGCGAGCTCGCCTACGGGCCCGAGGAGATCGCCCGGCTGCGCGAGGACGGGGTGATCGCATGAGCATCCCCGTCACCTGGCTGTACGTCCCCGGCGACCGGCCGGAGCGTTTCGACAAGGCCGCCGCCTCCGGGGCCGACGTGGTCATCATCGACCTGGAGGACGCCGTCGTGCCCGCCCGCAAGGACGAGGCCAGGGCCAACGCCGCCGCCTACCTGGCGCGCCGTACCGGATCCGCCGCGGTGCACGTCCGGATCAACGACCTGGCGAGCGGGCGGGGCCGGGACGACCTCGACGCGCTCGGCGGCCTGCCGGGGCTCGACGCGGTCCGGCTGCCCAAGGTCGACTCGACCCGGGTCCTGGACGGGCTGTCGGTCAAGGCGTACGCGCTGCTGGAGTCGGCGGCCGGGATCGTCGCCGCCCACGCCATCGCCGCCCACCCGGGCGTGGCGGGCGTCGCGCTCGGTGAGCAGGACCTGGCGGCCGAGCTGTCGATCACCGACGAGACGGCCATGAACCATCTGCGGCTCCAGGTGGTCCTGGCCGCCGCGGCCGCGGGCCTGCCGCCTGTTCCCATGTCGGTCTATCCCGATGTCAAGGACGAGACGGGCCTGGCGGCCTCCTGCCGGGCCGGTCGCGCGCTCGGCCTGTTCGGCAGGACCGCCATCCATCCGCGTCAGATCCCGGTGATCAGGCGGGCGTTCAGCCCCACGCGGGAGGAGACGGACCGGGCCACCGAGATCGTCCAGGCCGCCGAGGAGGCCGAGCGGGCCGGGACGGGTGCTGTCGCGCTGCCCGACGGACGCTTCGTCGACGCGCCGATCGTCGCCAGGGCCCGCCGTACCCTCGCGCTCGCCGAGCGCCTCGCGCCCGAGGACTGACCTCGCAGTTCTCTCATTTTTTTCCGGAACAGGAGGCTATTTCGCCATGGGCAGCGCCGTCTGGGCACTCCTCGCCTACATCGCCATCATCGTCGTCTGGAACGGCGTGCTGAAACGCAACATCGGTGAGGCGATGCTCATCGGGTTCCTCGGGGTGTGCCTGTTCGGTGGCACCGGATTCTTCGGCCTGGCCTGGGCGGGCATCTCCGACGCGCTGGCCGAGGAGGTCGTGTTCGCCGCCCTGGCCTTCGTGTTCATGGGCTACCTGCTCACGAAGCTGGGGTTGATCCAGGAGCAGGTGACGGTGCTCAACTCGATCTTCGGGCGGCTGCGCGGCGGCGCCGGATACGTCTCCACCTCGGCCGCGGCGCTGCTCGGCGGGCCCGCGGGCTCCGGGTCCGGCATCGCCGCCTCGGTGGGGTCGGTGACGATCCCGTGGATGACCAGGTCCAACTGGCGGCCCGACCTGGCCGCCGCGCTGGTGGCGGGCAACGCCGGGCTGGGCATCTCGATCCCGCCGAGCTCGTCGATGTTCCTGCTACTCGGCTCGGCCGCCGTGGCGCCCGTGCTGACGGCCGACCAGCTCTTCGTGCCCGCGCTCGTCGGCGGGCTGTGGACCGTGCTCTACCGCTTCGTCGTCGTGTTCGTCTGGGTGCGGCGCCACCGCATCGAGGCCACCGACGCCGCCGACCTGATCCCGCTGCGGGCCGCCCTGCGCGCCGGGTGGGCGTCGCTGCTGGTGTACGCGGGCATCGCCGTGCCGGTGGTCCTGACGCTCGACTTCGGCGTCACATGGATGGAGTCGCGTGTCGGCGAGGCCGCGGACGACATCAGCATCGTCGTCTGGATCCCCGTGCTGACCGTCCTGGCCACGCTGGCCGTCGCCTGGAAGCGGCTGCCGCGCACCGGGCGCGCCTGGAGTGAGCTGCTCGGCGACATGGCCCCGCGCTACGCGGTGATCGGCGCGACGCTGTTCTTCGCCTTCGCGGCCGCGGCCAGCCTGGGCGAGCTCGGCCTGGTCGACCAGCTCACCGCCATCATGAAGGAGCTGGACGCGCCGCCGGTCGTCATCGCCACGCTGGTCGGGCTGCTGATCGTGATCATCGCGGCGCCGCTGACCGGGACCGCGACGATCGCCGCCGTCGGCGGAGTGGCCTTCAGCGCGCTGACGGCGGCCGGAGTCGCGCCGGCCGCCGCGGCCACCGCCATCATGATCTTCGCCTCCACCGAGGGCGCCTCGCCTCCCGGCGCGGCTCCGATCTACATCGCCAGCGGCATCGCCGGCATCGACCCGGCCAGGATCTTCGGCCGGCTCATCCTCTGGTTCGTCGTCCCGGTCCTGGCCCTCGGCGTGCTGGTGGCGACCGGCGTGCTGCCGATCTGATCGAAAGGAACCTCGCAGTGGACACCCTCAAGCGCGCGACGATGACCCTTTTCAAGATCGGGCTGGTCGTGTTCCTGGCCCTCGGCATCGCGGTGGTGCTGGCCCAGGCCGCCGGCCTGGTCGCCGGTGACCCGGGGCTGGTCTCCGGCGCCGTGTCGAGCCTCGGTACGGCGATGACCGTGGCGGCCGGGCTCACCGGGCTGCTCGGCTTCGTGATGTCGTACCTGTTCCACTGGAAGGCGGGGGAGGACTAAGCCGAGCCGGGCGCCCAGCGGGCCCGCAGTTCGGCGTCCTCCGGCGGCGGGCCGGGCAGCGGCCGCTTGTCCGCCGGCAGCCGCAGCGAGTCGAGCACCAGCGCCAGGTAGCGGTGCCGGAGCTGCTCGGTGCGCCCGTGGTCACCCAGCTTGACCGAGGCGAGCTGTTCGAACAGCAGCGCCACGTCGGACACCGTGATGTCCTGCCGGAGCACCCCCGCCCCGGACGCCTTGCCGTGCACCTGGATCGCCAGGTCGCTGGCCCGCGTGGCGGCCTGGTAGAGCTCCTCCGTCGGCTGGAACGTCCCGGCCAGCGCGATCGTGAGCGAGTGGGTGTCGGCGTCGACGATCTCCCGCATGTAGGTGGCGAAGGCGCCCCACGGGTCGCCCTGGTCGGCCATCGCCTTCTCCGCGGCGGCGATGTACAACGTCAGCCCGTCGAAGCAGAGCTTCTGCAACAGGGCCTCCTTGCTGGGATAGCGCCGGTAGAGGGCGCTGATCCCGACGCCCGCCCGCTCGGCCACGGAGGCTATCGGGGCCCCCGGATCGGCGGTGAACACCGCCTGTGCCGCCTGGAGGATCAACTCGTCGTTGCGGGCGGCCTGTGCCTTGCGGCCGCTCATCGGTACAGAGGTCATGCGCCCAGCATACGGGAACGGATAATTCCGTTCTACCAATCAGCGGGGAGTGACCTTGATCAGACCATTAGTCCGCATGTCTATACAAAGAGATGACATTGAGGTACAACCAGGGCGAGCCCGTTGGTCTTGGAGGTGTCGGATGAGACGAATCCCGATCGTGGTGGCGTTACTGGGCGCTCTGACGTTGAGCGGCTGCTCCTCGGCGCAGCAACCCGGCGCGCAGAGCAGTGCCCCCGCCGCCGGATCCGCGCCCGCCGCGGCGAGCGGCGGCACCTTCGCCGTCATCACCCACGCCGGACCCGGAGACTCCTTCTGGGACGTGGTCAAGAACGGCGCCGAGGCGGCCGGCAAGCAGTACGCCGTGAAGGTCACCTACCAGGGCGACGGCGACCCGGCCAAGCAGTCGCAGCTCATCGACCAGGCGGTGTCGGAGAAGGTCGACGGTCTCGTGGTCTCCATGGCCAACCCCGACGCGCTCAAGGAGTCCATCGGCAAGGCCGTCGCCGCCAAGATCCCCGTCGTGACGATCAACTCCGGCGGCGACTCCTCCAAGGCGTTCGGCGCCATCACCCATGTCGGTCAGTCCGAGGAGGTGGCCGGGCGCGGCGCGGGCGAGCAGCTCAAGGCCGCCGGTGTCACCAAACTGCTGTGCGTCATCCACGAGGCCGGCAACGTCGGCCTCGACCAGCGGTGCAAGGGCGCCGAGGCCACGCTCGGCGGCACGGTCGAGCGGCTGCAGGTCGACGTGAGCAACCTGGCGGACGTGACCTCCAAGGTCACCGCCAAGCTCCAGTCCGACAAGCAGCTCAACGGCGTGCTCACGCTCAACCCGGCGGTCGCCGTCGCCGCCCGCGACGCCATCAAGGACGCCGGGGCGCAGACCAAACTGGGCACGTTCGACCTGTCGGGCGACGTGGTGAGCGCGATCAAGGACGGGGACATCCTGTTCGCGGTGGACCAGCAGCAGTATCTGCAGGGCTACCTGCCGATCGTCTTCCTCTACCTGTACAAGAACAACCTCAACACCGTCGGCGGCGGCCTGCCGGTCAACACCGGCCCCGGCTTCGTGACCAAGGACAACGCCGAGCAGGTGGCCAAACTGGCCGAAGCCGGCACCCGGTGACCGTCGCCCCCACCGTCCCCTCCGACGAACGGATCGGCAAGGTCGGCCTGGCACGCCGCCTGCTGATCCGTCCGGAACTGGGCGCGGTCGTCGGCCTGATCGCGGTGTTCGTGTTCTTCGCCGCCCAGTCACCGGTGTTCCGCTCACCCGCCGGCATCGCGAACTGGCTCGACCCGGCCGCGACACTCGGCATCATGGCCGTCGCGATCGCGCTGCTGATGATCGGCGGCGAGTTCGACCTGTCGGCCGGCGTGCTGACCGGCACGACCGGGCTCATCCTGGTCACGCTCGCCACCCGCTACGGCTTCGACGTGTGGACGGCCATGCTCGCCGGGCTGGTCGTCGCGCTGCTCATCGGACTCGCCAACGGGCTGATCGTCACCAGGACCCGGCTGCCCAGCTTCATCGTGACGCTCGGCACGTTCCTCATGCTGCAGGGCATCAACCTGGGCGTCACCAAGGCGCTGACCGGCACCGTGCAGGTCAGCGGCCTGCGCAGGGCCGCGGGCTACGAGAGCGCCCGGACGATCTTCGCGGGCACCATCGAGATCGGCGGCACCTCTTTCCGCGTGGCGATCCTGTGGTGGGTGTTGGTCACCGCCGCGGCGACCTGGGTGCTCATGCGTTCCAGGGCGGGTAACTGGATCTTCGCGGTCGGCGGCAACGAGCAGGCCGCCCGCGCGGTCGGCGTGCCCGCCGCCCGTACCAAGATCGCGCTGTTCATGACGACCGCGGTCGCCGCCTGGCTGGTCGGCTCGATCCTGGCCCTGCGGTACACCTCCGTGCAGGCCAACATCGGCATCGGGCAGGAGTTCATCTACATCATCGCGGCCGTGATCGGCGGGTGCCTGCTCACGGGCGGGTACGGCTCGGCGATCGGCGCCGCCATCGGCGCGGTGATCTTCGGCATGGCCGACAAGGGCATCGTCTTCCTGGGCTGGGACGCCGACTGGTTCAAGTTCTTCCTCGGCGCGATGCTCCTGCTGGCCACACTGGCCAACCGCCTGGTGCGGCGGTACGCCGAGGAGGTGAAGCATTGATCATCCAGACGCGCGACATCGGCAAGGCCTTCGGCTCGGTGCTCGCGCTGCGCGAGGTGTCGATGAGCGTCGAGGCGGGCAAGGTCACCTGCGTCCTGGGTGACAACGGCGCCGGCAAGTCGACGCTCATCAAGATCCTCGCCGGGGTGCACCAGCACGACACCGGGTCCTTCCTCGTCGACGGCGCCGAGGTGCGCTTCGGCAGCCCGAGAGAGGCGCTGGATCGCGGCATCGCCACCGTCTACCAGGACCTGGCGATGATCCCCCTGATGTCGGTCTGGCGAAACTTCTTCCTCGGCTCCGAACCCCGCAAGGGCCTGGCCTTCGACGTGGCCACCGCCCGCCGGGTGGCCCGCGAGGAACTCCAGGCCATGGGCATCGACATCCGCGACGTCGACCAGCCCGTCGGCACGCTGTCCGGCGGCGAGCGGCAGTCGGTGGCGATCGCCAGGGCCGTCCACTTCGGCGCCCGGGTGCTCATCCTCGACGAGCCCACCTCGGCGCTGGGCGTCAAGCAGGCGGGCGTCGTCCTGCGCTACATCGCCAGGGCCCGCGATCGGGGGCTCGGCGTGGTGTTCATCACGCACAATCCGCACCATGCCTATCCGGTGGGGGATCGGTTCCTGCTGCTCAACCGGGGGACGAGCCTGGGCGAATTCGGCAAGGGCGACATCACCCGGGAGGAGCTGACCGGGTTGATGGCGGGAGGAGCGGAGCTGGAGCAGCTGTCGCATGAGCTGGACCAGGAGTGATCCTGGAGGCCACGCCCGCGGTGAGATTCGGCCTCGCTGTAATACGGCGGTAATCCGGACCCGGTCCGTGTTCTGCTGGGCGGCAATCAGGCGTCCAGCGTTTTGCTATCGCGAACGATTGTGATGCGTCTGCGGCTGAGCCGGCCGCGCCTCCCGGGGGGTTCTGGGCGGGCCGGCATGCCGCACATCTCATCCATCGCAGCAAGGGGGACACGATCATGCATTCCTCATCCGCAGAGGCCACCACCGGCCTGGGCCGCGACAGCAGGTGGATCGCCTACATCGACGCGTCCAACCTGTACTACGGGATCTGCGAGACGGCGGGCGCGCGGTTCTGGCGGGTGGACGTCGTCAGGATGTGCGACCAGTTGCTGAAGGGGTACGCCGGCAAGCTGATCAAGGTGAAGTACTTCACCACCGCGCTGAGCGGCCAGGCCGGGGCGGATCAGAAGCAGTTCGAGCAGGACACCATCAGCGTCTACGGCAGGCAGTTCCAGCCGTTCATGGGGCAGACCAAGTACGACGACAAGACCGGCAGCTTCAAGGAGAAGCAGGTCGACGTGCGGCTGGCGGCCCAGCTGGTCGGTGACCTGTGCACCCGCGAGTGCGAGGCGGCGCTGGTGGTCAGCTCCGACGCCGACCTGGCCGCGGCGATCCGCGAGGCCAGGTGGTACGCGCCGGGGAAGACCATCGTGGCGGCTCATCCCGACGGTGTGCGCTCCGGCGCCTACACCGAGGTGGTCGACGAGGCCATCCCGATCGACCGCGGTCTGTACAGCAATGCCGCGCGCCTGGACTTCACGCTCGAGAAGTTCCGCAAGAAGTAGGCCGCCCCGCGTGCTCCCGCCGTCCGGCCCCACCGGCGGCGGGAGATCTACATTGTAAAGGGGTGGGCTCGGCGATCATACGGATCATCGTCACCCTCGCCCCCGATCGAACGAGACGCTCCATGACCACCCCAAACGTGGCAGAACTCCGCGAAAGCTCGCATATAACCCCTGCCCTTCAGCTGCGCAATGTGGCGAGCAGTGCCGGGGATGCCTGGAGGGCGGTTCGCTGCATCAGGTCGACGACGCCGCGCATCCCGCCCATCTCTGCCCCTCCGCCCGCGCGGCCGGGGCCGCCGTGCTTGAGGGCGGGCAGCGGTGATCCGTGGCCAGTGGTCTGCGTCATGGTCACAGAGTCCAGGATGTGCAGCCTTCCGTGCCAAGGCGCCGCGTCCAGGAGGAAGCCCGTCATCCAGGGCGTGTCGTCGCTGACCAGGGAGGCGGCCAGGCTTCCCCGGCCGCGGGCGAGCAGCTCGGTGGCGTGGGCGGTGTCGCGGTAGGCCAGTACCGAGGCGACGGGTCCGAACGGCTCCACCTCGTGCGGCGCGCCGGCGTCCGCGTCCGCGGAGATGAGGATGGTGTCCAGGAACGCGCCGCGCCGCGGGTCGGCGTCGATGACCTCGACCTTGTCGGGACTGCCGTGAACGAACCGGCCGGCCGCGGCGATGGTCCAGGCGGCGCGGCGTACCTCGTCTCGCTGTTCGAGGCTGACCACCGCGCCCATCCGGACGTTCTCGGAGGCCGGGTTGCCGATGGTCACCGTTGACAGTTCGCTCGAGATCGCCTCCAGGGCGGCGCTCTCGAACTCGCGGGGGATCAGGACTCGCCGGATGGCGGTGCATTTCTGGCCGGCCTTGACGGTCATCTCGGTGGTCACCTCGCGGACGAAGGCGGCGAAGAGCCGAGAGCCGGGCTGTACGTCGGGAGCGAGCATGATGGCGTTGACCGAGTCGGCTTCGGCGTTGAGCCGGATCGATCGCGCGACCACAGCGGGATGGGTGCGGAGCACTCCGGCGGTCGTGGCGGATCCGGTGAAGGACAGGACGTCCTGCTCGCGAAGGAGGCCGAGGGCCGGGCGCGCGGAGCCGGCGACCATCTGGAGCGCTCCCGGCGGCAGGACCCCGGCGTTGGCGATGACGCGCACCAGACGCTCGGTGAGGTACGCCGTGGGGGTCGCCGGCTTGACGATGCTCGGCATGCCGGCCAGCAGCGCCTGGGCCAGCTTCTCCAGGGGCGCCCAGACGGGGAAGTTGAAGGCGTTCACCTGCAGTACGAGGCCGCGCGAGGGCGTGCACAGGTGCAGGCCGAGGAAGTCCTCGCCCTTGGCCAGCCGCTCGGGTTCGCCTTCCACCAGGAAGGCGGCGTCGGGCAGCTCGGCTCTGGCGCGGGCCGCGTAGTCGCGCAGGACGCGGATCCCGCCGTCGACGTCGTAGCGCGCGTCGGTGAGCGTGGCGCCGGCCCGGGCGGAGAGCGCGTAGAGGTCGTCGCGGCTTTCCCGCACCGCGGCCGCGACGGCGTCGAGCAGGTCGGCCCGCTGGTGGAAGGTGAGGTCTCTGAGGTAAGCACCGCCGGTGTTCCGCGCGTGGTCGAACGCGGCCGCCAGGTCGAGTCCTTCGTTCGAGACCCGGCAGACCACGTCCCCGGTGATCGCGTCCCGCACCTCGATCGCGGAGTCGGGAGCGGCGGTGGGGGAGACCCACGCGTCCCGCAGGTAGCTCTGGAGCATCAGATGCGACTGCTTTCTTCGAGAGGTGTCGGCGAAGTCGTCACGTGGCCGGGTGGTGGCCCCAGATATCGGCGGTGTAGGTGCGACTGACCCAGGAATGCTCGTCGACTTGCACGCCGCCCGCGCCGATCTCGATGCCGAACCCGGCCGGCGAGGTCATGTAGAAGGAGAACATCCCGTCGTTGGCGTGCTTGCCCAGAGTGGCCATGAGCGGAACGCCGTGCTCACGCACCCGGTCCAGGGCACGGCCGACCTCGTCCGGCGAGGTCACCTCGCACAGGATGTGGTGCGTCCCCTCGCGCTTGTGCGAGCGGACGAAGGCGACGCTGTGGTGGCGCGGATTGCAGCCCAGGAAGTAGAACGTGCCCCATGGGTAGTCCGCGGTGTCGCTGAGCCGGAAACCCAGCACGTCGCGGTAGAAGTCCACCGCCTCCTGGGTGTGCGGCGTCTTCATCACCACGTGCCCGAGCCCCTGGTCCCCGGTCACGAAATCCACCCCCAGAGGGGAGACGAACTGGCTCCCGGCAAGGCGGCGGCCACAGAAGAGCTCGGTGCGAATGCCGCAGGGCCCAGCGAAATGGACCATGCGCGCCACCTGGCGGCGCCGGCACTCCTCCTCTGTGCCGGTGACCACGTCGACCCCGGCCTCCTTGAGCCGGTCGGTCATCTCGTCGATGGCGGCGGAGTCGCGCGCCTCCCATCCGATGACCGTCACCCCGCCCGCGGGCGCCTCCTCCAGCCAGAACCGGAACGGGTGCTGGTCCATGCGCAGGTGGTACCGCGCCGGGTCGTCCGGCTCGGCGCGGACGGCCGCCAAGCCGATCACATCTCGGGCGTAGTCCGCCCACGCCGTCGGATCGGAGGTGCCGATGCCGAGGTAACCAAGGCTCTGGATCGTCATGGCGCCACCATAATTGTCAGGGTCTTGACGGTCAATGCTTTGACAAATATGGTCGGCAGAGTGCGAGATGAGGAGCTGCCCATGCCTGAAGAACTCCGTCTGCCGCCCGTCGACGAGGCGGATCTGCAGGACAAGACCCTGGCGTCGCTGGCGCCATACCGTGACCAGGAAGGCCGGATCTACACGATCTGGGCCACCCTGGCCCATCACGAGGACGCGTTGCGCCGCTTCCTCGTGTTCGGCAACCATGTGCTGGGCAAGAACACCCTGCCGCTGCGGTCGCGTGAGCTGATGATCCTGCGCATCGCCACCCGCGCCCAGGCGGTCTACGAGTGGGATCAGCACGTGCGGATCGCCCGCCGCGCCGGGTTGGACGACGACGAGATCCGCGCCGCCGCGACCGGCGCGTGGGACGGCCTGGACGAGCTTGACCAGGTCCTGCTCGCCGCCACCGACTCGCTCATCGACCGCCAGGGCGTCGGCGACGAGCTGTGGGCCCGGCTCCGGTCGCTGCTGAGCATCCAGCAGATCATCGACGTCCTCTACACCGTCGGTCAGTACCTCACCATCGCCACCGTCATCAACACCCTCGGCGTCAAGCCGGAGGGTGACCTCCTGCTCGACCTGCCCGCCGTCGAGCTCGCCGAACGGAAGGACGCGCGAGTATGAAGCTCGCCAACCTCGCCGGCCGTCCCGTCATCGTCCACGGCGGCCGTGCCCTCGACATCGCCACGGCGAGCAAGGGCGCGATCGACGCTCGCGTGGAGGTGCTCTCCGTCCTGTCCCTGCACGCCGAACTGCGCAACCTCGCCGACCGCGCCGCGGACGCCGACTGGCGCGAGTTCGACCCGCGTGAGCTGGGCCGCGTCTCCCGGCCGTACAAAGCCATCGGGGTGGCGCTCAACTACCGCGGGCACGCCGAGGAGTCGAACCTGCCCATCCCCGACGAACCCTCGGTGTTCGCCAAGTTCGCCTCGTCCGTGATCGGGCCCTTCGACTCCATCGTGGTGCCGGCCGACTGCGACAAGGTGGACTACGAGGCCGAGGTCGTGGTGGTCATGGGCGCGACCGGCAAGGACATCCCGGAGTCCGACGCCTGGTCGTACGTCGCCGGCGTCACCGCGGGCCAGGACATCAGCGACCGCAGGGAGCAGTGGCGCAAACCGATCAACCAGTTCACCCTGCCCAAGTCGTACGACACCTTCAGCCCGATCGGCCCCTACCTGGTGACGCTCGACGAGTTCGCCGATCCCGACGACATCGAGGTGGCCGGGCACGTCGACGATCTGGAGGTGCAGCGAGGGCGGACGTCGGAACTCATCTTCAGCGTGCCCGAGCTGATCGCCTGGCTGTCGAGGCGGGTGACGTTCGAGCCCGGCGATCTCATCTTCACGGGCACCCCCGCGGGCTGCGGCGTGCGCCGCACACCCCGGTTGTACCTGAACGACGGAATGGTCGTGCGTACCGAGGTGGCCGGTGTGGGTGAGATGATCAACTCGGTCGTCGGCGGATGACGCGAGCCCGGCCGCCGCGGGTGGTAGCGTCCAGCCATCGGCACCGGCGTAGTCGTGGCAGGGAGGGCTGGACATCGTGACGGACACCGTTGACGACGAGGCGACCTCCCGACGGCGCCGGACCAGGGAGTTCTCCGAGCTGCTCCGGCACAACCATCGCGAGCTCGGCACCACCGACCCGCGGGACCTCGACGCGATCGAGATGGTCACCGACCTCACCCGCCTGGAGGCGCGGCTGGTCCAGGACTTCGAGCGGCATGTCCACCGGCCGCTCGGGCTGACCTGGGCGGGCTTCCGCATCCTCAACGCCCTGTGGGTCTTCGGTTCGCTCCCCCAGCAGGAGATCGGCCGGGTCTCCGGGTCCTCGCGCGCCAGCATCTCCAGCGCGCTCATGACCTTGGAGGACCGCGGGCTCGTCGTTCGCCGGCGGGCCGAGGACGACCGTCGTCAGCTGATCGTGGAGCTCACCACCGAGGGCCTGGACACGCTGCGGCAGGCCATCGCCGCCCAGACCCGCCGCGAACGGGCATGGACCGCGGCGCTGCGGGACGACCAGCTCAGCGAGCTGGTCCACCTGCTGCGCACGCTGGTCAACCAGGAGACCCCGCCGGTCGACTGACCGGCCCCAGCGCATTCACTCCTACGGCACCCCCTTGTGCAAAAAATTCGTCAGAACCTTGACGATCAAGCTTCTGACGACTACCGTCCCGTCCGTCGCCCCGTTCCCGGCAATCGCCACCCCCGACGCCTCCGGCGTCCTCAGCCCGTGGAGGGAATCATGGTCCGTCGCGTTGTCACCGGTGTCGGCGAAAGCGGCAAGCCTGTGATCATCAGTGATGGGGAGCCGCCGCGCTCGCGTCAGTACACCCACACCCCAGGCTTCGCCAACTGCCTGGTGTGGACCACCACGGCGCCACCCGTCCCGTCGGCGGACCCGACGGCGTCCCTGCGGTCCTGGGTGCCCGGCCCCGGCGAGACGATCGCACTGACGGTCACCTTCCCGCCGGACAGCGTCTACGCCGACCCCGGCTTCGACCCCGGCGCCGCGGTCGCCGAGCAGCTCGAAGTCGTTCCCGGCTTCGCCGAGATGTTCGAGCCCGATGCCCCCGGCATGCACACCACCCCGACCGTGGACTACGGCGTGGTCCTCGACGGAGAGATCGTCCTCGACCTCGACGGCGGCGAGACCACGCTGCTCCGGACGGGCGACATAGTGGTGCAGAACAGCACGCGGCACGCCTGGCGCAACCCCGGCACCCGCCCCGCCACGGTCTTCTTCGTCCTGATCGGCGCAGCCTCGTGACCGCCTTGACGGCGGCCGCGCCGGGGGCGCCCGTTGTCGAGCTCGACCTCGCCGAGCTGCGCCGGGATCCCTACCCGGCCTACGCGCGGCTGCGCCGCGAGGCCCCGCTGGCGTGGGTCCCGTCGGTCGGGCGGCACCTGCTCACCCGCTACCACGACATCGTCCGCGCCGAGAAGCTGCCCGAGGTGTTCAGCTCCCGCGAGGAAGGGTCCCTGCTCCTGCGGGTCACCGGGCCCAACATGCTGCGCGAGGACGACCCGGCGCACCGGCGGCTGCGGACCGCGGCCGAGCCGCCGGTCCGGCCGCGCCAGGTCCGCGACCTGTGGGCTCGGGGGTTCGAGGAGAACGCGGGCCGCCTGCTGGACGAGCTCGCCCCGCGTGGCACGGCGGACCTCATCCGGGACTTCGCCGAACCGTTCGTTGCCGCGAACCTGGCCCTGGTCCTCGGCCTGCGCAACGCCAGTGCCGCTGACATCGGCGCGTGGTCGCAGGCGATGATGGACGGCAACAGCAACTACGCCGACGACCCGGACGTCTGGCTGCGCGCCGCGAACGCCACCGGCGCGGTCGACGCCGCCGTGGCCGAGATGGCGGAGATCGTACGGCGCGAGCCGGACGGCTCGGTGATCTCCTCCATGGTCCACGCACCCGAGCCGCTGGAGCTCGCCGAGATCCAGAACAACATCAAGGTCATCATCGGCGGCGGCGTCAACGAGCCGCGCGACCTGTTCGGCGTGGGCGCCCTGGCGCTGCTGCGGCGCCCTGAGCTGCTGGCGCGGGTCCAACAGGACCCCGCCGCGTGGCGCCGGGTGTTCGAGGAGGCCGCCCGCTGGATCTCCCCGATCGGCATGTACCCGCGCCAGCTCGTCCAGGACTTCGAGATCGCGGGCACGACGCTGCCCGCCGGCAGCCGGGTGGCGCTGGTGATCGCCTCGGGAAACCGGGACGAGTCGGTCTTCGAGCGGGCCGAGGAGTTCGACATCGACCGCCCCCACCAGCCGCATCTCGCTTTCGGCGGCGGCCCGCACTTCTGCATGGGGGCCTGGATCGCGCGCCACGAGGTCACCGCGAACGCCTGGCCCCAGCTGTTCGGCCGCCTGAAGGGCCTGCGCCTCGACGACGACTGCCGCCTCGACGGCTGGGTGTTCCGGGGCTTGACCTCGCTGAACGTCACCTGGCAAGCAGCCTGAGCCAGACCACCAGGAGAACCACGTGCCCATCGTCATCTTCCGTACCCCCGACGGAACCCAGCGCAAGGTGGACGCCCCGGCCGGCTCCTCGCTCATGCAGGCGGCGGTGTCGCACGACGTGGCGGGGATCGTCGCCGAGTGCGGCGGGAACGCCGCCTGCGCCACCTGCCACGTGTACGTCGACCCGCGGCAGGTCGCTCTGGTGGGGCCGCCCAACGACGTCGAGGACGAGATGCTCGACTTCACCGCCGCCGAGCGTTCGCCCACCAGCAGGCTCAGCTGCCAGATCCGGGTCAGCGACGCGCTGGACGGCCTGGTGGTGCACGTGCCTGAGGAGCAGATATGACCGAGCGAAGCGAGGGCATCGATCAGCACAGCGGCGCGCGGGGCGTGATCGTGGTCGGTGGCGGCCAGGCCGGGTTCAGCGTCGCGTCCACACTGCGCGGCGCCGGGTACACCGGCCCGGTCACCGTCCTGGCCGGCGAGCGCCACCTTCCTTACCAGCGGCCGCCGCTGTCCAAGAAGTTCCTCACCGACCCGGACGGCACCCGGGTCGAGCTGGTGCCGGAGTCCTTCTACCGCGAGCGGGACATCGACCTGCGCCTGGGACACAAGGTGGTCGCGGTGGACACGGCCGTCCGCGCGGTGACCACGCGCACGGGCCTCAGGTTCGCCTATGACCATCTCGTGCTGGCCACCGGGGCGCGCAACCGGCCGTTGCCCGTGCCCGGCGCGGAGCTTGACGGTGTGCATTCCCTGCGCTCGTTCGACGACGCCCTGCGGATCGGCGCCGCGCTCGCCGCGGCCCGGGACGTGGTGGTGGTCGGCGGCGGGTTCATCGGCCTCGAGCTGGCCCAGGCCGCCGCGGCACGGGGTGCGCGCGTGACCGTGGTCGAGCTGGCCGACCGGCTGCTGGGCCGGGCCCTGTCGCCGCACCTGGAGGCGCATCTGCGCGAGCGTCACGAGAGTGGCGGTGTCCACGTGCTGACCGGCACGGCCGTGTCGGCGATCGAAGGGGCGGGGCGAGTGCGCGAGGTGGTCACCGACCGCGGCCGTCTGCCCGCGGACCTGGTCGTCTACGGCATCGGCGCGGTGCCCAGGGACGAGCTGGCACGGGACGCCGGCCTCGCGGTGGACGACGGCGTGGTCGTGGACGAACTGCTTCGCTCGGTCACCGACCCGAGAGTGTCCGCGGTGGGCGACTGCGCCCGCCACCCGCATCCCGGCGCGGTCGGCCTGGTACGCCTGGAATGCGTGCAGAATGCCACCGATCAGGGCATGACGGTCGGCAGGCGGCTGGCCGGTGCGCCTGTACGGTACACGAGCCTGCCATGGTTCTGGAGCGACCAGGGCGACATCAAGCTGCAGATCGCCGGTCTCCGCACCGGCACCGACGAGGTTCACGTGCTCTCCGGCGAATCCCCCGAACGGCTGGCCGCCTACGCCTTCCGCGACGATCGGCTGGTGGCCGTGGAGACGCTGAACTGGCCCGCTGAACACCTGGCCGCCCGCAGGCTGCTGGAGCGGGGCGGGCCGGTGTCACCGGCGGATCTGGCCGGATCGACTCTCGGCGTCCTGGCACGGGCCCGGCGTGCCGCGGCGGTGCGATCATGACGTGGTTCGGCTCGCATCTCGTCGCGAGCGCGGCCGAGGCCGGTTCCCGGGTCGCCCTCGTCTTCGAGGACAGGTCCTGGACCTATGCGGAGCTGGACCTGGCGATCCGCCGCACCGTCCGCCGCCTCGCCGACGGCGGGGTCGGCAAGGGCGACCGCGTGGTCATGCTGGGAGCCGCCCGGCCCGAGGCCCTCATCACGTTGTTCGCCACGACGCGGATGGGCGCCGTCCTCGTACCCGTCCATCCGCACATGACCGGCCACGAGGTCGCCGTCATCTGCGAGGAGACCTCACCGCGCGCCATCGTCGCCGACCACGGGCTGGAGGGCGGCGGTCTCCACCTCACATGGGACGATCTGGAAGGCGGCGATGCGGCCACCCACGAGCCCCAGGTTCCGGCCGGCTCCGACATCGCGCTGATCCCGTTCACCTCCGGGACCTCCGGCCGCCCCAAGGGTGTGGCGCTCACCCACGACAACCTCCACTGGAGCATGGCCAACGGGATGGACCGCCTCCCGGTCGGCGAGGACGACGTCACCCTGGTCGCCACGCCCCTGGCCCACGTCGCCGTTCTCGGCGGCCTGCCGCAGTACACCTGGGCACGCCGCGGGATCGTGGTGCTGGCGCCCAGGTTCGACCCCGGCCTGTTCACCGACCTGGTCCGCGACCACGAGGTCACGGCGGCGTTCGCGGTGCCGGCCATGCTGGCCCTCCTGGCACGGCACCCCCGCTTCGCCACCGCCGACCTGGACTCGCTGCGCTGGGTGCTGGCGGGAGGGTCGCCGGCGCTCTCGTCGACGACCACCCGGCTGTTCGAGCGCGGCATCCGCGTGGTCAACTCCTACGGACTGACCGAGTCCAGCGCGGGCGTGACCTATTCCGGCCCCGACGACTCGCCCACGTTCGTGGGGCGCCCGGTGCCGCACGTCGAGCTGCGCGTCGTGGACCTCGACGGCACGCCCGTCCCCGTCGGCGACGTCGGTGAGATCTGGCTGCGCGGACCGTCGGTCGCCGCGGCGTACTGGACACGGACCGGCCCCCGGCCCGCCACCGACCCCGGCGGCTGGTTCCACACCGGAGACCGCGGCCGGTACGACGCGCACGGGCGGCTCGAGGTCGCCGGACGGGCCAAGGACACCATCATCACCGGTGGCGAGAACGTCGACCCGGCCGAGGTCGAGAATGCCCTGGCCGACCTGCCCGGCATCCTCGAGGTCGCCGTGGGCGGCTCACCGGACCCGCTCTGGGGCGAGGTCGTCACCGCGTACGTGGTCCCGGGCACGTACGAGCCGTCCCTCGACGACCTCCGCAGGCATCTCGACGACAGGTTGGCCCGGCACAAGTGGCCGCGGCGACTGTGCGTCGTCCAGGCGCTGCCCCGCGGCGCCACCGGAAAGCTCCAGCGACAGCGATTGACCGGCCTGGCCGGTCAATCCTGATCTGACCGGCACACCACACACCAGCCCGCCGTCGCCACCATCGGCGGCGACGACCCCCCACCATTCGAGGAGAGGCCATGACCGCGACCATGCGCGCAGCGCGAATGCACAGTGTCGGTGAGCCGATGAGGATCGAGGAGGTCCCGATCCCGCAGCCGGGGCCCGGAGACGTCCGGGTGGCCGTTCATGCCGTCAACATCGTCCCGAACCTCGCGAACATCCTGAACATGTGGACCACCTGGTTCCCGCACAGCCCCCTTCCGACCCTTCCGGCGATCTTCGGCCTGGACCCCGCCGGAGTGGTCGAGGCGGTCGGCGAGGGCGTCCAGGGTTTCGACGTGGGCGACCGCGTCTACGTGAACCCGGGCCGGCACTGCGGATCATGCCAGTCCTGCCGCAACGGCGATTCGATCAACTGCGCCAGCTACGCCTTCTCCGGATACTTCGGCTTCTCCGCGACCGCGCTCAACCTCCTGGACCGCTACCAGGGCGGCCTCGCCGAGTACATGGTGGCGCCCGCCTACGCGCTCGTTAAGCTGCCCGACACCCTTTCCTTCAACGCCGCGGCCCGTCTCGGCTACCTCGGCACGATGTACTCGGCGCTGCGCAAGGCCGGCGCCGCCCCCGGCAAGTCGATCCTCGTCAACGGCATCAGCGGGACGCTCGGCATCGGCGCCGCGCTGCTCGCCCCCGCCATGGGACTGACCCACGTCTACGGCACCGGCCGAGACCGCGGCCTGCTCGACCAGGTCGCCAAACTGGCGCCAGGGCGCTTCCACCTGCACTTCCTTCACGACGGCCCGCTCGACGAGTGGATCCGCGAGGAGACCGGCGGGTACGGCGTCGACATCTACATCGACGCGCTCGGACCCGGCGCGCCGCACGAAACCTTCCTCGCGGGCATGCGGGCGATGGCCCGCGGCGGGATCGCGGTCAACATCGGCGCCGTCGCGGGGGACCTGCCCGTCGACATCCACCGCATGATGGACCAGCAGCTCCAGCTGATCGGCTCGGCGTGGTTCACCTCCGGCGAGGGCCAGGCGATGGCCGCCATGGTCGAGGCCGGGCTGCTGGACCTCAGCCCGTTCGAGCACCACGTGTCCCCGCTCGAGCAGGTCAACGAGGCCATCAGCGGAATCGCCCAGCGCAACGGCGGCTTCAGCAACTTCATCATCAGCCCGCTGGCCACCGCCTAGACCGTTCGACCGCCCCACTGGAGATTCAGATGCGTGAACAGCGTGCCGCGCGCCCGGCCGATCCCTACGACCTGCTCGAACTCGACCGGCTGCTGACGCCGGACGAACGCGCCGTCCGCGACTCGGTCCGCGCCTTCTGCGACCGGCGCGTCGGACCGGACATCGCGCGGTGGTTCGAGCAGGGGGCCATCGAGGACATACGCGGGCTCACCAAGGAGCTCGGGGAGCTCGGCGTGCTGGGCATGCACCTGGACGGCTACGGTTGCGCCGGGATGAGCGCGGTCGACTACGGCCTGACCTGCATGGAGCTCGAGGCGACCGACTCCGGCCTGCGCTCGCTGGTCTCGGTCCAGGGATCGCTCGCCATGTACGCGATCTGGGCGTTCGGGTCGGAGGAGCACAAGCAGGAGTGGCTGCCCCGCCTCGCGGCCGGGACGGCCATCGGCTGCTTCGGGCTCACCGAACCCGATGCCGGGTCCGACCCGGGCAGCATGCGGACCGTCGCTCGCCGCGACGGCGCGGACTGGATCCTCGACGGCCGCAAGATGTGGATCACCAACGGGTCGGTCGCCGACGTCGCGGTGGTCTGGGCGCGTACCGAAGAGGGGGTCCGCGGCTTCGTCGTCCCCACCGGCACCGCCGGGTTCTCCGCCGTCGAGATGAAGCACAAGATGTCGCTGCGCGCCTCGGTGACCAGTGAGCTCGTGCTCGACGCCGTCCGGCTGCCCGCCACCGCCGTCCTGCCGGAAGTGCGCGGGTTGCGGGGACCCCTGTCATGCCTCGACGAAGCACGCTACGGCATCGCCTGGGGCGCGATGGGCGCCGCCCGATCCGCCTTCACATCGGCACTGGCCTACGCGGGCGACCGGGTTCAGTTCGATCGTCCCATCAGCTCCTTCCAGCTGACCCAGGCCAAGCTGACCGACATGGCGCTCGAACTGGCCAAGGGGACGCTGCTCGCCCTCCACCTCGGCCGGGCCAAGGACGAGCGGGGGCTGCGGGCCGAGCAGATCAGCTTCGGCAAGCTCAACAACACCCGAGCGGCACTGGAGATCTGCCGTACCGCCCGCACGATCCTGGGCGCGAACGGCATCTCCCTGGAGTATCCGGTCATCCGGCACGCCAACAACCTGGAGTCGATCCTGACCTATGAGGGCACCGTGGAAATGCACACGCTGATCATCGGCCAAGCGCTGACCGGCCAACCTGCGTTCCGCTGACATCAAGTCATTCCTGCTCGACGGTCGTCTGCGTGGTGAACCAGACCGCGATCTGGGTTCGTGAGCTGAAGCCGAGCTTGGTCAGGATGTGTTCGACGTGCGCCTCGGCGGTGCGTTGCGCGATGACGAGAGTTGCGGCGATGTCCTTGTTGCTCATTCCCTTGGCGATCAGTTCCGCGATCTCGCTTTCCCGCCGGGTCAGCGGCGATGGTGTCCGCTCGCGTTCGGGCTCTTGCACCGATGTGCTTGCCCGCTCGCGCAGAGCGTCCTCGACCGCCCTCGGGAGAGTGAGCCGGCTGCCACGCTCATGGGCCTTGGTGAAGGCCGTGTCTCCCAAAGAGTGCAGCAACATAGCCGTGCAACGGTCGTGCTGCTGGATATGGGACTTCGTCTGGAGTCCGGAAACGACCATCGTCCCGGCAATGGTCTTGGCGGCGCCGAGGAGTCGGGCGCCGCGCTCGTGATCCCCGTCAAGGGTGGCACTCCACGCAAGAAGCTCCACGTTCAGCGCTATGTTCGGCCGATCATCGTACCTGCGGCTGCGTCGCAGGCTCTCTCGCGCGAGCGATGCCGCTCGCGTCGTCTGCCCCCGCGTCCACAGGTCCAGGGCGAGCCAGGTCAGCGCCCAGGCGCAGTACCAGCTCTCGCCAAGATCCATGCTGCGCGCCAAACACTCCTCGCAGAGCGCATCCGCGCCGTCGTTATCGCCCAATTCATGCAACGTCAAGCCTAGGAAGATCGAGGCCATCGTGATGCCGATCTGATCGCCGCGGGCGGTGTGCCGCTCAAGGGCGTCACGCAGCAGCGGCGCTGCTTTCTCCGGGTGTCCCTCGAAGAGCAGGGCCATTCCGGAAAGGCCGGTGGCGAACGCGAGGGAATGCGGGTCATTGATCTGCTTGGCCAGAGTCAGGCTTTCCCGCAGCATCGGCAGGGCCGCAGCAGTGTCGCCTTGCATGATCGCGAGCCGGGCGTTCATATACAGCCCCTGCGCCCGTGGAGCAGTAGGGTCGGCCAGCGCGCGCAGCAGCCGATCCAGCCATTGCCGCCCCTCGTCGTAGAAGGAGTTGGCGAGCCAGAACGGCCGCTGGAGTGCGATGGCCATGCGCAGCCCGCTCTCGGCCTCACCCGGCTCGCGCAGACAGAAGTCCAGAGCGGCGCGGATATTGGAGTGCTCGAGCTTGAGGCGGGCAAACCATGCTGCCTGTTCGGGCCCGAACCAGTCGGCGGCCGCCCGCTCGGCGAGCCGGCCGTACCAGTCTCGATGCCGGCGCGACAACGTGCGCCGCTCGTCGGGACCGCCAAGCTTGTCGTGGCAGAACTGGCGAAGGGTTTCCAACATGCGGTATCGGACGCGGCCGTCGCGTTCCTCTCGCAGGAGGAGCGACTTGTCCACGAGATCGTCCAGCAGGTCGACCACGTCACGCGGCTCGATATCGCCGTATGCGCACACGGACTCGACAGCGTCTAGATCAAAGTGCCCTGGAAAGAGGGAGATCCGCTCCCACAGTGTCCGCTCCCCAGGAGTAAGAAGCTGGTAGCTCCAGTCGACCAGCGCGTGCAACGTCCGTTGCCGCGGCAAGGATGCTCTGCTGCCACCCGTCAGCCATCGAAACCGGTCATCCAGCTGCCGGACGATGTCACCGAGCGAAAACGCCCGCAGCCGCACCGCGGCCAGCTCGATAGCCAAGGGGAGGCCGTCCAGCCGCCGGCAGAGCCGGATCACCGTATCGTGGCTGTGCTCGTCGATGACGAACCCGGGCAGGACAGCTGCTGCCCGTTGGGCGAACAAGTCGACCGCCTCGCATGGCTCATATCCCTCCGTCATGGGCGAGTCCGGGTCGGGCACGCAAAGCGGAAGAATCATCACGATGCTCTCGCCGGAGATGCGGAGCGACTGGCGGCTGGTGGCAAGGATCTGTAGCGTCGGCGCTGCCCGCAGTAGCGCGTCGGTCAAGACAGCACAAGAGTCGATCAGGTGCTCGCAATTGTCCAACACCAGCAAGGCGCGCTGAGAGCCGAAGAACTCACCGAGAGCGTCAGTCGGTGAGCACGCCGGCTGATCCCGCAGCCCGACGACGGCGGCCACCGTCTGGGAAATCAGCGACGGATCATTGAGCTCGGTCAGATCCACCAGCCACACCGCGTCGAACGCCCTATGGCGTTCGACAGCCACCCGCAGCGCCAGCCGCGTTTTGCCCACGCCCCCCACACCGGTCAGCGTCACCAGACGCGAAGTCGACATGAGCTGCTTGACTGCGGCCATCTCATGCCGACGCCCCACGAAGCTGGTCACTTCAGCAGGAAGATTGCCAACCTGCCGCGTGAACGCCACACCGGCCATGGTTCCATCATGCCGAGCATCGGTGACGAACAGGTCAAACCTGATGAAAGGCGAGGTCAGCACCAACGTGCCGCCGTGTTGAACCGACCGAAGGCCACCTCTCGAGGTGCGGGATGCCGGCTACTTGTACGGGTCGCCGTCGGGCAGCCAGGCGTCCGGTACGTGGATTCCGTGGTCGCCGACCCCGTCGGTGAGGGCGTCGACGGCGGCCAGGGAGGACGGCGCTGTCCCGGGGGCGGACGTCGCTGGTGTCGTCGCCGGTGGAGACCGCCCTCCGCGCTCTGGGCCTGGTCGGCGCGGCGGTGGTCGCGCCCCGACCTGCTCTGCGCCGCGCTGGTCATTCAGACGGTCGGCATCGCCCTGCCCGCGCTGATCGGCGGCGTGGCGGCCGCACTCATCTCGGCGTTCCTGTTCGGCGCGACGTTCCTCGGTGCCGCCACCATCGTCTTGGCCGTCCTGCGGATCGGGTTCCCCCACCACCTGGCCACCTCGGAGAGGGCGGCGGTCATGGCATCGTCCCTGGTAGCAGGCGTACGCTGAGAACTCGACCGGCGCCGGTCCCACCCTCTTGACGCGACATGGCGCCGATGTCTCGGCGGGGTTGCGGTCCCTGGCGGCCGAGGCGATTCATGTGCCGCCCGGGCAGGGGCGCCCCTTGGAAGGGCTCAGATGATCAACAGACGGGCATTTGGCAAGATCGCGGGTGCGGGAGCGGCCGCCGCCTTGCTCGGAAACCGGCCCAGCCTCTCCTCGGCGGCAACGTCCGACGGGAAGAACGACGTGATTCTGCCCGCGATGAAGAACACGTCCTTCGGCCCGCTCAAGCAGATCGAGGCCGGCGTCCTGAATGTCGGCTACGCCGAAGCCGGTCCCGCCGCCGGCCCCGCGGTCGTTCTTCTGCACGGCTGGCCCTATGACATTCACAGTTATGTCGACGTCGCGCCTTTGCTGGCGGCGAAGGGCTACCGGGTGATCGTCCCGTATCTGCGCGGCCATGGCACCACACGTTTTCTCTCGAGCAAGACGTTCAGAAATGCCCAGCAGTCGGTGATCGCGCTCGATGTCATCGCTTTGCTGGACGCCCTCAGGGTCGAGAAGGCGATCCTCGCCGGTTTCGACTGGGGATCGCGGACGGCGGACATCATCGCGGCGCTCTGGCCGGAGCGCTGTACGGCCCTGGTCTCCGTGACCGGCTATCTGATCACCAACAGGGAGAACAACAGGCGGCCGCTGCCGCCGAAGGCCGAGTGGGCATGGTGGTATCAGTATTACTTCGCCACGGAGCGGGGCCGGCTCGGCCTCGAGCAGAACCGGCACGATTTGGCGAAGCTGGTCTGGACGTTCAACTCCCCAACGTGGGATTTCGATGATGCCACCTTCGATCGCACCGCGGCGGCCTTCGAAAATCCGGACTACGTCAGCATCGTGATCGGCAATTACCGCTGGCGGTTGAGTCTGGCCAAAGGTGACCCACGATACGACCGGCTCGAAAAACGCCTTGCCGAAGGCCCCGTCATCGCCGTGCCCACGATCACCCTTGACGGTGAGTCGGATCCCTTCACGCCCCCTGGGGATGGCGCGGCTTATCGCAGCAAGTTCTCCGGAAAGTACGCGCATCGGACTCTGCGTGGAATCGGCCACAACGTGCCGCAGGAAGCGCCGCAAGCCTTCGCCGAGGCCGTCGTCGACGTCGACGGCCGCTGATCGACCAGGAAGGGAAGCGGTCAGACGGCTTCCGCGGCGAGGGAACCCCTGAGCGCCACAGCCTCGCTCAGGTAGTCGCGGGCCAGCTCGGCCCTGCCCGCCGAGCGGTACAACTCGCCGAGGAGCTCGGCCGAGGACGCCTGCCCGCTGCGGTCGCCGAGCTGCTTGAAGACCGCCAGCGAACGTTCGAGACCCGTGGAGGCCGGGACGAGATCGCCGCGCGCGGCCTGGAGCCCCGCCAGCCGCTGCAGGGCGTAGGCGCCGCAGTGCGGGTCGCCGAGGCTTTCGAAGATCTCCAGCGCGCGCTCGACGTGGCGGCCGCCGAGCTGGATGGACACGCAGCCCTCACGGTGGACGTCGCCGAGCTCCTGGGCCAGGCGCAGCGCCTGCCCCAGCCAGCGCGCCGCCTGGACGGGGTCGCCGGACTTCAGCCAGACCCTGCCGATGGCCTGCCGGGTGAACGCCTCGCCGCTGAAATCGCCCATGGAGCCGAACATCGCCAGGGCACGCTGGAAATGGGACAACGCGACGGGGTGCCGGCCGCGGAACTGCGCGACGGCGCCGAGCCCGCAGACGGAGGTGGCCTCCGCCCTGGTGTCGCCGAACTCGCGGAAGGCCCTGCGGGCGCGGACGAACATCTCCTCCGACTCGGCGTAGCGGTCCTGGTAGAGGCAGACCTGCGCGAGGCCGCGGAGCATGGCGGCCTCGCCGTACATGTCGCCCGCGACCCTGGCGGCCGCCAGCGCGGTGCGGTGGGTGCGCTGCCAGGTGTCGAGGTGGCAGCGCAGATCGAGATAGGGGACCATCGCGGCGGCCAGTCCCCACGCCTGCTCGGCCAGGCCGGCCGACGCGGCCAGGCTCACGGCGTCCTCCAGCGCCTCGTGCTCGACCTCGAACCAGGCCACCGGGTCGGCGGTGAGCCGGTCGAGGGTGCCGCGCGGCAGCAACCAGCGGTACGCGGCGGCCGAGCTGAGGGTGAACACCGTGGTGGGCAGCTTGGCGGTGGCCAGCTCGGTGGTCGCGGTCCATCCGGCGACCACCCTGGCGAGCGCGGCGGGATCGGGATCCTGTTCGAGCGCGTGACATCGGACCAGGTCGGGTAGCTGGTAGCGGGGCTGGCCGAGCCGGTCGGTGCCCACCAGCCGTAACAGGTCGGCGTCCAGCAGGGCGTCGGTGACGTCGTCCGCGCGATGCCTGTCGAGCACGGCGTCGACCACCCAGCCGGGTATCGGCGCGCCGCTCAGCCTGCCGAGGGTGTGCAGGGCGCGGGCCGCCTCGCCCGGCAGGCCCCGGTAGCTGTGGTCGAGTCCCGTACGCACGTCGAGGTCGCCGATGCGCAGCTCGCCGATCCGGCGGGACTCGTCCATGAGCCGGCTCTGGAACACCGCGAGCGGCCAGCCGGGCCGCGCCGCCAGCCGGGCCCCCGCGATCCGGACGGCCAGTGGCATGTACCCGCACGCCCGTACGATCGCCGCGGCCGCCTCCGGCTCCTGTGCCGTCCTCGCCTCGCCGACGATCGCGCGCAGCAGGTCCTCGGCCTCGTACCTCGACAGCGGCTTCAGCTGGATCTGGAGCGCGCCGGGCAGCGAGGTGAGCTTCGTCCTGCTGGTCACGATCACCGACGGCCCGCGGCCGGGCAGCAGGGGCCGTACCTGGGAGGCGTCCATGGCGTCGTCGAGCACCACGAGCATCGGGCGGTCGGCCAGGATCGAGCGGTACAGAGCCGAGCGTTCGGCGGGGGAGGAGGGGATCGAGGTCGCGCCCATCGCCCTGAGCGCCTGGGCGAGCAGGTCGGCGGGGTCGTCGGCGGCCAGGCTGAGGAACAGCTGTCCCGCGGGGAACCTGTCCGCGAGGGCGTAGGCGTTGTGGACGGCCAGCGCGCTCTTGCCCGACCCCGGTGGACCCGAGATCACCGCGAGGGAGAACGGGCCCGTGAGCGCCACCGACTCGTTGACGCGGCCCACGAAGTCGGGCACGTCAGGGGGAAGCTGCCGGGGGACGGGCGCGACCGCCTCGGTCACCTGGACCGCGCCCGCTTTGGTCACCCCGACCGCGCCCGCGACCATGACGGGCGGCGGGCCGCCGTCCAGCACCCTGGCCTGCGCCTCGCGCAGCCCCGCTCCCGGCTCCACGCCCAGTTCGGTGACCAGTTGCCGCCTGATCGTGGTGTAGCAGGCCAGCGCCTCCGCCTGCCGGCCGCTCCAGTGCAGGGCGAGCATGAGCTGCCCCCACAGGTCCTCGCGGAAGGGATGTTCCGCGCACAGGGGGCGCAGCAGGGCGACCGCCTCGCCGTACTCTCCCTGTTCGAGGCGGGCGGTGATCAGCTCGCGGGCGGCGGCCAGCCGTATCTCGTGAAGGAGGACGAGCCGGCGCGTCCACAGCGGGTGCTCCGGCAGGTCGGACAGCGGCGCGCCGCGCCACAGCGCGAGCGCGGCGGCCAGCGAGCCGGGGTCGCGGCGAGCCACCAGACCCTCGAACCGCAGCAGATCGAGGTCCTGGGGGTCGACCTCGATCAGGTAGCCGGCGCCCTCGGCGCGGATGCGCGCGCCGAGAGAGGAGCGCAGGGAACTGGCGTAGGTGCGCAGGTTCGCCTGCGCCGAGCGGGGCGGGCGTTCCCACAGCACTTCGGCCAGCAGGTCCGCGCTGACGAGGTGGTTGGCGTCGAGAAGCAGCGTGGCCAGCAGCATGCGCGGCTTCCTGCCGGAGATGCGCAGTGGCCGCCCTCCGGCTCGCGCCTCCAGCGGGCCGAACACCTGGAAGGACACCATGGCAGCCTTCTGTATGTTTTTTGTATGGATCATTCCCACCCTGGGCCCTAACAAGACACATTCGGTGCAGAAGGGGTCCCAGTGAAATTCGGAGCAGTCGCGATCGCCGGCTTAGCCCTGTTCTTGAGCGTCGCCGCCGCCGACCCAGGCGACGAGGGCGGCAACCCGCCCAACCAGGTGACGGCAGACGTGAGCATAACGGCCACCAACTTCCAGTTGCCATTCCCCTGTGGGCAGGCATGGACCGGCAACTCCAGCGGGAGCAGCGCCCACGTGTCGTGGGAGATCGACTTCAACAGGGGCAGCACGGCCGACGCCGACCTCGGCGACCCCGTGGTGGCCGCCGCGGCGGGCACGGTGGTCATCTCCGCCCACCAGGGCTCCACCAACGGCTACGGCAACCTCGTCAAGATCGACCACGGTGGCGGCTGGGCGACCTACTACGCGCACCTGAACGTCCGCTCGGTCAGCGAGGGCGACACCGTCACCCAGGGACAGAAGATCGGCACCGTCGGCAACACCAGCAAACCCGGCAACGCCATCTCACCCCACCTCCACTACGAGGTACGGCTCGGCAGCGACTATCCGTCCAACATCCAGAAGGCCGTCTTCAACGGTACGACCTACGGCTACCCCATCCAGACGCTGACCTCCAAGAACTGCGGCAACACCACCAACCCGTACACCCCGCAGGAAGTCTGCGGCGACGGCTACAGCGTGATCGACTCGGCGGCCCTGGGCACCTCGGGCAAGGTCTACCTGCTCTACAACAGCGCCACCGGCTACAACTGCGTCACCACGCTGAAGAGCACCTCCCTGGGCACCGCCACGGCGACGACCGCCTACCTGGAAGTGGAGGGAAGCAGCAGGATCACCGATACGGGCAACTTCTCCTACTACGCGGGGCCGGTACGGGCCTCGGCGGCGGACAAGTGCGTGAAGTGGGGCGGTAAGGCAGGCGCCTCCACCTACGACAGCGGCTTCGAACACTGCAGCTGATCAATCGAGCTTCGGACAGAGCCTCCACGGCGCGGTGGGGGCTCTGTCTTACAGTCCCGTCCGTGGCGATCTCTGTCATGCTGCCCCAGAGATTGTCCGTGGCGATAGGGGACCCACCGTGGAGCATCAGGCCGTGAGGATTGTCGATGGCCCGTTCGCCGGCTTTGATGCAGAGATCGTCTCTGTGGACGGGGACAGGTTGACAGCGCGTGTGGCGATCTTCGGCAGGCCGACAGCGGTTGAACTCCATCGGGACCAACTGGAACATCCCGAGGACATACCCGCGTTGTGGTCCAGCGAGGTGGAGGCCGACGGGGAGGTCCTTGCGGGGCTGCGGGAGCGGATGGCGGCGCAATACGACGACCTCGGGTATGGGGAGAAGTTCGAGTTCTTTCTCGAGCGTGCCGATCTGCCCGAGGAGGATCTGGCCCAGGAGTGGGACGCTTACACCGCGTTGTGTGCCGAGGTTGACGCCCATGTGCGGCGGCGCAAGGCGGTGGCGTTGCGCGCCTTCGATCAGGAGATCGCTCCCCTGCCGGCCGGTGAGGCGAGAAGGCGGGTGGCGGCCGACTCCGGCCGCTGGCTGCCGGCCGCGGCCGCCCGAGAAGAGCGCCGGTCGCGGTACCCGGTCATCGACCGCTCCCATGCCGAAGAACGGTTGCTGGCCACGATATTCGGACAGCCTGATCCGCCGCCGACGCTGTGGGAACGGGCCCACCATCGGCGGGCCGCATCGCGTTCCGCCGCCGACCTGCGTGACTACGCGGTCTGGAAGGCGGCGAACCGACCACAGGATCAATACGAGCAGTTGAGGTCGGCCGCTGTGGCCCAGGTGGAGCATGAGCGCGCGGCGGTTGAGGAACGCCTTGCCCGCGACTGGGGATTCCGGCTGCCCGACTCGATCTTCCGGCTCCGGGCCTTCCTGCTGTCCCTGGGTCCGACCGAAAAGCAGGCCCTGGACGACCTGGAGCTGTCCCCGTTCGGGATCATGGACCTGTTCGATGATCCCGAACGCAGCTCCCGGGCCGGCATCGATGTGCGCGTACACGGCCGCTACTACCGCGACCCGCCCGAGTTCCTCACGTTCATGCACGGCGGCAGCGACGGGCTGCATTTCGGGCTCTGGTATGACGACGGCCGCACCTGCACCGGCGTCGCCTCCTACTACAACAACGACGGTGGCGGCGTGGGCCTCCCGTCGCGTACCCCTCTCGAGGCCGTCCGGCACACGCTCGAATGGGGATGGCGGCACGTCGGAGATTGGGATGATGAGCCGGCCGATCCCATGGACCTCGAGGTGGTCGCACGACGGCACCGGCTACGGCTGCTGCGCGAGGTCCTGATGACCTTCGAGACCGGCGACCGCGATGAACAGGGCGAGGACTACCACGACGCCGACAAAGACTCGCCAGAATTGCTCGAGTACGGAGATCCGGATCGGATCGAGACTCTGGACGGCGGTGGCGCGCTCGTCGACGGTGACACCGCGATTGAGCGCGGCCGGCAGAGACCGTGGAACGACTACGCCTTCTGCACGGCCCTGCAGAAGGAGTTGACCGACGACCCAGCCGCCCGCGAAGCCCGCGTCACCGAGGCACGGCGCCGCTGCGAAGCCGGACACCCCGCAGACGCTCTCACCCTCGGCCGTGACCTGCACTGGATCAGCGCGGGAGACCCCGAACTCGAACGCCATGCGCACGAACTGCTCACCATGGCCTACCGTGCCCTGGGACGCGACAACCTCGCTGCGATCGCCCAAGCCCACCACCGTCACCGCGATCTCCCCCAGGTGCACGTCCTCGAAGAGACCTGATCACCGTCACCACCAACACACTGCGGACCCGGACAGCAGGGCCGTCGGCGAGGCACCAACCGAAATCGCCGGGTGACGTGTGGTCCTCAGCCGAACTGCCAGCCGATCAGGTTCCAGTGCTGGCAGAACCAGGCCAGGCCGAGCATCCCGGCCAGGAGGATCACCTGGTGCCCGCGGGCCAGGACGCCGACGGGCGATCGCTTCCAGGCTGTGGCGGTGACCGCGGTGGCGGCGGCGGTGAGGGCGAGGAACAGCGGGGGCAGGAGCAGCAGGACCCGCAGGCTCGTCGGCGCCCCGTACAGGATGCTGGTGCCGCCGATCAGGGTCAGCGCGAGTAGCGCGACGAACACCAGGCCGACCGCGCCGCCCAGGCCGGCCAGGATGCGGCCGGCGCGCCAGCCGCGAGGCGTGTCCGATGGCCGTCTGCTCAGCCGGCGGGCCGCGGCCGCCACCGGCAGGCCGAGGACGGCTGTCAGGGCCGTGACGGCGAACAGGAGCAGCACGACGAGGTTGACCGGAACGGTATCCGGCCACGGGATCAGTTCATAGGCCGGGCCGTCGGTGACCGCGTAGGTGACGCCGCTCTCGCCCGTGACGAACGCCAGTCGCTGGGAGCCGCCGTCCTGCTGGTACAGCCCGGGAGCCAGCGGCGTCCACGTCTGGTTCTTGAAGGCCAGCTTCCCGCCGCCTTCGACCCGCAGACGGGCGGAGGTGGTGAGGGTGAGCAGTCTCTCGATCGTCGACTCGGTGCTGCGGGTCGGTTCGTAGAAGCCTGCCACCGGGGCCACCGGTGTACCGGGGGCCGCTGTGGGGACGGCCCGGACACCAGGGAGGAAGCGGTCGAAGAAGGCGGGGATGAGCGGGGTGACGGCGTCGATTCCGCCGGGGCTGTTGGTGGAGACGAACAGGCCGAGATCGGCGTCCGGCACCAGCAGCAGTGCGCTGGCGAAACCCTCCCAACTGCCGTCGTGCATGATCACGCGGTGTCCGTTGACGGTCTGTTCCTTGAATCCGTGCGCGTACCCGTCGATCCGGGGGTCCGCGGCGAAGGATCGCCGGTGCATGAGCTCGGCCGTGGATTCCTGGAGGACGCGGTTGCCGCCGAAGCGCCCGTTGCGCAGATGGGCGATCATGAAGTTGGCCATGTCGGCGGCGGTGGCGCTGATCGACCCGTCGGGGGCGAGGTTGTCGAAGACGAAGGGCTTGCGCTGGTAGGCGCCGTCCTCGTAGTCGTAGCTGCGTGCCTGGCCGGCGGCCAGCGGTGCCGGGACCGGTTCAGCGGCGGTGCTGTGCCGCATTCCGAGCGGGGTGAGGATGTGGTCGAGCACGTACTGGTCGTATGGCTGTCCGCTCACCTGCGACACGATGTACCCGGCCAGCGCCGCGCCGTAGTTGGAGTAGGCCGACACCTGCCCGGGCGGGCGTATCCGGGCCGGGATGTGCTGGGCGAGGTAGGTGCCCAGGGGCGGTACGTCGGCCTGGCTTCGCGCCCCTACACCCATGACGCGCTCTTCGAAGCCGGCGGTGTGGTTCATCAGGTGCTCGAGCGTGATCGGCCGGGGGTAGGTCGAGGGGATGCGGAACGTGGTCAGGTAGCGGTTCACGTCCTGGCGCAGGTCCAGCTTGTCCTGCTCCACCAGTTGCAGCACCGCGGTCCAGGTGAACAGCTTGGTGATCGAGGCGATCCGGACCAGCGACGTGTCCGGCTCGAACGGCGTGCGATGCTCACGGTCGGCCAGACCGTACCCCTTGGTGAAGAGGGTTTTCCCCGCACCGACCACTGAAATCACCGCACCCGGCACATGGTTGGACGCCAGCCCTCCGGGTACCGCCGCGTCGAAGAAGTCCGCCAGCTCGCGGGTGCCCGGAACGCCTGCCAACGCCGAAGACACCGCCAGGGACGCGGGCCGACTTTCTGGCGGACTCGCCAACGCTTCTGCGGGGCGCGGCATCGCCTGCCCGGCCGACGCGGCGGCCGGGCAGGCGACGGCCAGGGACAGCGCGAGGCATGCGGCGATGAGCGTTCGACAGCCCCTCGATGCTGTGGCGTGGATGGCTGGTCCCACGGGATGACTCCTGACATATCGGTATTGCCTGGGCCACCAACAGTGGGCCGGGCAGGGGCTCGGCCGCATCGCCGCCAGGGCGACGGCGGACCCCGACGAAAGTCGGAGCTCCTCCGGTGGCCGGCCTCGACCTTCGTAGGAGGACACCCGGCACCGGCCTGCCTACGCTGGGCGGATGGTCTTGTACCGGATGGTGCTGCGGCGAGCGGCCACGCTCGGCCCACGCTCGATCAGCGCGGCGTCCGTGGCGATCTGCGTCGTCCTCACCGTTATGGCGGTCAAGGCGCCGTGGTCGCCCCTGCCGCGGCCGGTGATCGCCGCCTCCGGGCTGGTCGCAAGCGCCACCGTCTGGTTTCGCGGCCGGTGGCCGGTCGCGGTCGCCGCGATCGGTGCGGTGGCGCACGCGCTGTCGGCAAACCCGGGGCCGTTGCTGATCAGCGTGTTCTCCGGCGCCAGGTCGGGGCCGGGCCGGCGGCTGCCGGTCCTGGCGGTGATCGGCGTGGCGGGGTTCCTGGCCCCGGAGTGGCTCGGCCATGGGCGCCCCGACGCGAACGCCCTGCTCTCCGCCGTCGCCGCGACCGCCGTCGTGATGGCAGCCGGCGGGTACGCCGCGACCCGGCGCGAGCTGACGCAGTCGCTGCGGGAGCGCGCCGAGCGCGCCGAGGCCGAACAGCGGCTGCGCAATGAGCAGGCCAGGACCACCGAGCGCGCCCGGATCGCGCGAGAGATGCACGACGTGCTCGCGCACAAGATCGCTCTCATCTCGCTGCACGCGGGCGGGCTGGAGGTGAACGCGCACGCGCAGCCGGACCGGATCGAGCAGGGCGCGGCACTGATCCGGGCCACCGCTCAGGAGGCCCTCGAAGAGCTGCGGAACATCCTGGGTGTGTTGCGAGCCGAACACGGCGGCGAGCCCGACGAGTTCCCCGACCTGCGGCGGCTGGTGGATTCCTGGGCGAAGGCCGGCGCCGCGGTCACTCTGCACGGCGACATCGACACGATGCCGGGGGTGACGGCGCGGGCCGCCTACCGGCTCGTACAGGAGGGACTGACCAACGCGCACAAGCACGCGCCTGGGGCGGCCGTCACCGTGCAGGTGGCCGGCAGCCAGAAGGACGACGTCACGATCACGGTCACAAACGAGCACCCACGCCGGCACACCACGCAGCCACCCGGAGCCGGAGCCGGGGTCGGTCTGGTGGGCCTGGCCGAACGCCTGCGATTGATCGGCGGAACGCTGCGCAGCGGCCCCGGCGATGCGGGAGGCTGGTGTCTGGAGGGCCGACTGCCATGGCTCGCCGAGCCATCACCGAGGGAATCCTGTGATCAAGACGCTGGTGGTGGATGACGAATCGCTGGTCCGCGCGGGGCTGCGATTCATCCTCGAATCCGCGCCCGATCTGGAGGTCGTGGCCGAGGTCGAAGACGGCGAGAAGGCGATCGCCGCGGTAGGCCGCACCCGGCCCGACGTCGTCCTGATGGACATCCGGATGCCCGGGACCGACGGCCTGGCCGCCACCGAGGCGATCTGCCGGCTGGCCGAACCACCCGCCGTCATCGTGGTCACCACCTTCGACAGCGACGAGTACGTCTTCACCGCTCTGGAAGCCGGGGCCTGCGGTTTCCTGCTCAAGGACACCTCGCCGCACGATCTGATCCGGGCCGTCCGCCTGGCGTACGCCGGCGACTCGATGCTCTCCCCGCGGGTGACCCGGCGCCTGATCCACCGGTTCACCAGCGACCGCCCCACCAGGCGCCGGCGCGACGCGCTCGCTCAGCTGGAGGCCCTCACCGCGCGCGAGCGTGAGGTGCTCATCGAGGTCGGGCTCGGCTGCTCCAACTCCGAGATCGCCGCCAAACTCCACATGAGCGAGGCGACCGTGAAGAGCCACGTCTCGCATCTGTTCGACAAACTCGCCGTCACCAACCGCGTCCAGGTGGCCATCACCGCCTATCGCGCCGGCCTGATCGACTGATCCGGGTCGCGCGCATCAGGTTGCGATGTCCGGGTACGGCAGCCGCATGTGCGCCAGCCGCCGCGCGTACTCGGTCTGGAAGCCCAGCGGCGGATGGTCGCGCTCGAACATCGCGATGAACAGCGTCAGCGTGAGGAACGGGTGCGCGCCCAGCTCGAACAGCTTCTGATAGTCGTGGGCCACCAGCGCCTCGCGCTCGACGTCGTCGAAGCGCAGCCACGTGGACGACTCGCCGGAGTGGCAGCCGAGGATGCGGTTGGCGTATTCGGACTCCCACCAGCCGACGGTGGCGCGCGGCTCCTCGCGGTAGCGCTCGACCAGCTCGGCATCGCGGTCGACGGTGAACAGGAACTTGTTCAGCAGGTATTTGCTCACGATCGGCCGCCTCCGCTCGGGTACCAGGTGAAATACGCCTCCATGGTGTGGAACAGGTCGTACGTATCCACGTAGTCGGCTTTCTGGCCCTCGCCCGCCACGCCCATCATCAGCATGAAGTCCATGAAGCCATGCGTGGCGTTGCCCGGCAGGTGGAGGCTGTCGAGGGTGACCTCGGCCAGGCAGCCCCCGATGTCGCCGGAGGAGATCCATTCGACGGCGCGCCGGTCGAACTCGGGGTCGGGCCCGTGCGGCCCGAACTGGCGCGGCCCGCCCAGCTCCAGTGACAGATGCCCGGTGCCGATGACCGCGACCCGCCGGTCGGCCGGCCACGACTCGACGAGCTGCCGGATGGTCTGCCCGAGCTGCACGAACCGCTTCGGCCGCGGTAAGGGAGGGGCGAAGATGTTGGTGTAGACGGGCACGATCGGCAGGTCGTTCTGCGGACGCAGGGTGATGATCGGGCACGTGATCGAGTGGTCGATCCGCAGCTCGTTGGAGAAGGCCAGGTCGAAGCCGGCGTCCAGCCCTTCGCGCAGGATGTGGGAGGACAGGTCCTCCTGCCCCGTGAACAGCATCCTCGGCAGCCCGAACTCGCGTTCCTCGTTGTAGAAGTTCGCGTCGTAGAAGGGCGCCTTCCCGACCAGGAACTGCGGCATGTTGTCCAGCCACAGCTGGTGGAAGTGGTCGGAGCCGACCATGACCAGCACGTCCGGCCTGGCCCTGGTGAGCGTCTCCCTGAACGCCTCCACCTTGCGCACCCACTCGTCGGCGAACGGCGGTCGCTCCTCGCCGGTGGAGGTGCTGGCCCGGTAGTAGAAAGGGTGGTGGGTGGATGCGATGACCGCGACGAGTTCAGCCATGCGGACCTCCGTCGGCGAAGGGCTCGGGCGGGATGGACAGGTTGTTCAGGTCCACCGAGAGGAAGATGTCATTGGCCACGGGATGCCGCAGCTCCTCGGCGAGCTGCCCGATCAGCCCGGCGGTCCTGGCCAGCAGCGCGAACCCGCGCAGCAGCTCCAGCGGCAGCCCCAGATCGGCCAGCGCCGCCCCGCAGGCGCCCGCGCCGTTGAGCGGCAGCGTCCTGCCCAGGACCCGCGGATGCACGCGGCCGACGGCGGCGAACAGCGACAGGTGCGGCCCGAACAGGCCCTCCTCGGCCGCGATCTCGAACAGCCGGGGCGTGCGGGGGTCGCCGTCCTTGTGCACGTGGTGGCCCAGCCCGGGGATCAGCTGCCGAGCCTCCCGCCGGGCCCGCACGGCCTCCAGGGCGAGATCGTCCCAGCCGGCGTCGTCGGCGGGAAGCTCCTGCCGCGCGGCCAGCACGTCGTGCAGGTATCGGCCGCAGTCCTCGGTGACGCCGAGGAAACGGGAGCCGCCGCCGAGCAGCCCGGCGGCCAGCGCCCCCTGCACGGAGTCCGGCGCCGACAAGTACGTCAGCCGCGTCACGATCGCGGTCGGCGTGAACCCGTGGTCGGCCAGCGCGGCCAGCACGGCCTCGAACACGCGTACCTCTCCCCGGGAGGGGCGGCGCTGGGTGGCGAGCCAGAAGGCCAGCTCGCCGAAACCCACCTCGCCCATCACCTCCGAGGCCAGGTCATGGCCGAGCAGGGTGATCGACTTCGGCGACGACGCCCCGAGCGCGGTGGGGTACTTCCGCTCCCGCGTCACGTCCGCTCGCCTGCCCTGGGGCCGGTGAGCCACTTGCGCAGCTCCGCGCCGTGCTCGTCCAGCTCCGGTGGCGGCAGCGTGTAGGCGGCGGGCGTCTCGGAGAACCGGATCGGGTGCCGCGTCGTCGGCATCGCCCGTTCGCCCTCGCCCACCACCACGACAGGATCGAGCCCGAACCGCTCCGCCGCGGCGAACCCGCCGTCGATGGTGTTGATCGGCCCGCTTGGCACCCCGGCCTCCACCAGCAGCTCGAACCACTCCTCCGCGGAGCGCCGGACGAGCCGCTCGACCAGGATCGGCCGCAGCTCCTCGCGGTTGGCGGTGCGGCCGGCGTTCCTGGCGAAGCGCGGGTCCTCGGCCACCTCCGGGATGCCGAGCACCTCGCACAGCTTCCTGAACTGGCCGTCGTTCGCGGCCGCGACGATCAGCTCGTGGTCGGCCGTGGGCAGCGGCTCGTACGGGAACACGCTCGGATGCGCGTTCCCCATCCGGTACGGCACCACGCCCCCGGCCACGTACGCAGAGCTCTGGTTGACCAGCCCGGTCAGCGCCGACGACATCAGGTTCACCTCGACGTGCTGCCCGCTCCCCGTGGCCTCGCGGTGGCGCAGCGCGGCCAGGACGCCGATGACGGCGTGGTTGCCCGCCATCACGTCGAACACCGAGATCCCGGCCCGGTACGGCGGCCCGTCCGGGTCACCCGTGAGGCTCATCAGCCCCGACATGGCCTGCACCATCAGGTCGTAGCCCGGCACCCGCGCCCCGGCCCCGGCGCCGAACCCGCTGATGGAGGCGTACACGACCCCTGGGTTCGCGGCCCGCACCGAGGCGTAGTCGAGCCCGTACTTGCCCAGCCCGCCCGGCCGGAAGTTCTCCACCAGCACGTCCGCGCGCCCGGCCAGCTCCCTGGCCACCCCGGCGTCGGCCTCGTCGCGCAGGTCGAGCGCGATGGACCGCTTGCCCCGGTTGACCCCGAGGTAGTACGTGGACACCTCGCCGCGCGAGGGCGGCGTCCATGTCCGGGTGTCGTCCCCGCCCGGGCCTTCGACCTTGACGACGTCGGCGCCCAGGTCCGCCAGCAGCATCGTGGCGTACGGGCCGGCCAGGATCCTGGAGAAGTCGGCCACCAGCACGCCGGACAGCGGCCCCGGCACTGTGTCTGTCATCAAGCTCCATCCCTGCGTCCGTCAAGCGGACGTCTGTCCGCTATGGCGATCCCAGCATCTACGGAAGCCCGCGTCAACACTCTTGACACGGTCGAGGACGCTCATCACAGTGGCGTTGACCGTATGGCGGACAAATGTTCGCAGGCGAGGAGCATGCCATGAACGACTTCGAGGCCGGACGGCCCGTGATGCTGCGCGGCGGCACGGTGCTGCCCATGGACGGGCGGCAGGGGGAGGGCAGGCGGGTGCTGCCCCGCACGGACGTTCTCGTCACCGGGGACAGGATCGCCGCCGTCGGCCCCGAGTTGCCGGCGCCGCCGGACGCCGTGGAGATCGACGCCTCCGGGGGCATCGTCATGCCCGGCATGATCGACACCCACCGGCACATGTGGCAGACCGCCCTGCGCGGCTACGGCGCCGACTGGACCCTCACGCAGTACTTCGTCTGGTTCTACCTGGAGCACGGCAAACTGTTCCGGCCCGAGGACGTGCACGCGGGCAACACGCTGGCCGCGATCGAGGCGCTCGACGCCGGGGTCACGACCGTCGTCGACTGGTCGCACGGGCTCCAGACCGTCGACCACGCCGACGCCGCCGCCGACGCGCTCCAGTCCGTGCCCGGACGGTACGTGCTCGCCTACGGCAACATCCAGCAGTCGCCCGCCGAATGGACGGCCGCGCCGGAGTTCAGGGACTTCGTACGCAGGCGCGTCACCGGCGACGACCTGCTCGGTTTCCAGCTCGCCTTCGACGTGCTCGGCGACCCCGCCTTCCCCGAGAAGCCCGCTTTCGAGGCCGCCCGCGAGCTCGGCGCCGCCGTCACCACGCACGCCGGCGTGTGGGGCGCCACCGGCGACGACGGCATCAAGCTGATGTACGAGCACGGCTTCATGACCCCCGGCACGATCTACGTGCACGCCGCCTCGCTGTCGGCCGACTCCTACCACCGCATCGCGGCCACCGGCGGCTCCATCTCGGTCTCCACCGAGAGCGAGCAGAGCGCGGGCCAGGGCTACCCGCCCACCTGGGCGGTCCGCGCCCACGGCATCCCGGTGTCGCTGTCCATGGACACCAGCGTGTGGTGGAGCGGCGACCTGTTCTCCGCCATGCGCGCCACTCTCGGCGCCGACCGGTCACGCGAGCACCTGGAGGCGCACGCCAAGGGCGAGACCGTCACGCACTGCGGCCTGCGCGCCGACCAGGTCGTCGAGTGGGCCACCCGCGGCGGCGCCCGCGCGCTCGGCCGCGACGACCTGGGCAGCGTGGAGCCGGGCAAGAAGGCCGACCTCGTGCTCATCAAGAACGACCTGTCGCCGGTCTCGTTCCCGCTGCTCAACCCGTTCGGCCAGGTGGCCTTCCAGGCGCAGCGCGGCGACGTGCACACCGTCCTGGTCGACGGCCGCGTGGTCAAGCACGAGCACCGCCTGCTCGGGATCGACCTCGCCGCGGCCCGCCGCGAGGTCGAGGCGACGGTGGAGTACCTGCGGTCGGAGATGGGGGAGGAGGCCTGGGAACAGGGCATGAACCCGGACGTCCCGGCGACGAAGATCCTCGACAACCCGTACACGTACACCGACTACCGCAGCGACTCCACGCATCGCCTGTGATCGGCCGCTGTGCGGACGTACGGCCGCGCTGACGGTCTAAAGTCGGATCAACGGATCCGAGCGAGTGAGGGCGTTCATGGCACGTGGCGACACCGGACCTGACTTCATCGAGGCGCTGGCCCGCGGCCTCGATGTCATCAGGGTCTTCCAGCCGGGGCGCCCGGTCATGTCCCTGACGGAGGTGGCGGCCGCGGCCGGCCTGGCCAGGCCGACGGCCCGCCGCATCCTGCTCACCCTCCAGGAGCTGGGCTACGCCAGGACCGAGCAGGCAGGCTTCGCCCTCACGCCCCGGGTGCTGGAGCTTGGCGTCGCCTACGTCCGTTCCATGGGGTTGTGGGAGGTGGCCAGGCCGCACCTGGAGCGGCTGGTCACACAGACGCACGAGTCGTGTTCCATCGCCCAGCTCGACGGCTCCGACATCGTCTACGTCGCCAGGGTCGCCGTACCGAAGATCGTCGCCCTCTCGGTGCAGATCGGCACCCGCTTCCCCGCGCTCCAGACGTCGCTGGGCAAGGTGCTGCTGGCCGCGCTGTCGCCCGCCGAGGTGGATCGGGTCCTGGCCGAGCCGAGCCGCTCGGGCATCGAGCCGCGCTGGCGGCCGGACGCCAAGGAGCGCGAGGCGGTGCTGCGCGCGGTGCGCGCCAAGGGGTGGGCGATGACGGACGAGCAGCTCGCCCTGGGGATCCGGTCGGTCGCGGCACCGCTCAGGGACGGGCTGGGCAACGTCATCGCGGCCGTCAACGTCAACGCCCACGCCGCCGAGACCTCCCTCGAGAAGCTGACCGAGGAGCACCTCCCGCTGCTGCTGAAGACGGCGAGCGCGATCAGTGCCGACTGGGCCCTGTACGAAGCCGTGCCGCACGTCACGGCCTCCTGAACGCCGCACTGCGAGTCGACGATCTGCCGGCGCGATGAGTTCCGATTTTGTCGGTGCCGTCGTTCATGATGCTCGCATGACGTCCTGGGAAGAGTTCGAGATCCAGGCCCCCGAGCTGGCGACGGTCGCTCGGGAGGTGATGGAGCGCCACAAGCACAAGGTGCTGGCCACGCTGCGTAAAGACGGTTCGCCCCGGGTGAGTGGCACCGAGTCGCGTCTTGACGGCGGCGAGCTGTGGATGGGGTCCATGCCCGGCGCGGTCAAGGCGCTCGACCTGCGGCGAGATCCGCGCATGGCGCTCCACGTCACCTCGCCCGACCCCGATGAGGCCGATCCGTCGTCATGGGCCGGCGACGTGAAGCTGGCCGGGCGGGCGGTCGAGATCACCGATCCGGAGGTGCTGGCCGAGGCGGGCCTGCCCGGCACCGATTCGCACCTGTTCAGGATCGATCTGTCCGAGGTGGTGTGGACCCGGGTCGAGGGGGACGAACTGGTCATCGACACCTGGCACGAGGGCGCGGAGGTCCGGCACATCCGCCGTAAGTGATCTACAAAGTAAAGGCGCTCGGCTGGGTCAGTGCACGAAGAAGCCACCATCGACGAACAGCATCTGGCCGGTGACAAACGCGGAGGCGTCCCCGGCCAGAAACACCGCGGCACCGGCGAAATCGGCCGGCACGCCGTTACGGCCGACCATGTGGCGGGCGGCGAGCGCCTCGACCCGGCCGGGGATGGCCTGGGCCGGCTCGGTCAGCGGCGTCAGGACGAAGCCGGGGATGATCGTGTTGACGCATACGCCCTGGGGTGACCAGGCTTCGGCCTGCGACCGGGTGAGTCCGGCGATGCCTGCCTTGGCCGCGCCGTACACACCGCTGTTGCCGAACGCGCTGACGGTCTGCTGGGAGCCCACGTTGATGATCCGTCCCCAGCCCCGTTCGGCCATGCGCGGCCCGAAGTGCCGGCCGAACAGGTAGGGGGCGGTCAGGTTGACGGCGATGGTCTGCTCGTAGTCGTCGTCGGTGAGCTCGCCCATGGGCTTGCGGATGTTGTTGGCGGCGTCGTTGACCAGGATGTCGATCCGGCCGGCGGTGGCGCAGACCCGTTCCACCGCGGCGCGGTCGCCGAGGTCGGCGCTGATGCGGGAGGCCGTCACGCCGTGCTGACCCAACTGATGTACGGCCTTGTCGAGCTCGGCCTCCCGGCGAGCCACGATCACGACCTCGGCGCCGGCCCGGCCGATCGCTTCGGCCATGGCGTAACCGATGCCGGAACTTCCGCCTGTCACCAGGGCTCGCCGGCCGTCCAGGGAGAACAACTCACGCAGGTAGTCAGACACGAACGGTCAAATTAGCATCTCGGGTGCGGCTGTTCGCGGCGGGGCTTGGTGGTACGGGCAGGTTCATGTCGTGGGGAGCGGGTCTTGGCCGAGGAAGCGGTGGCCGTTGTCGGCTGAGGCACGTACCGCGGCGAATCCGTAGTCGATCGTGGCCGTCTCGTAGTCGCGCAGCGTGGCCACGAGCGGGCGTCCGTGTGCTGCCTTGTTCAGCGCGTCCGCCAGCGTGGCCGCGTCCCGCAGCGCGGTGTTGGCGCCTACCCCGCCCGCCGGGCTCATCGCGTGGATGGCGTCACCCAGCAGGGTGACAACGGTGGTGGGCCAGGCCTCGATGGGGACGCTGGTACGCAGTACGGCGGGGAAGATGCCGGCCGGATCCCATTCCCGCACGATGCGCTGGACGCGGGGATGCCAGCCGTCGATCAGGTCCAGCACCATCGCGCGGAGTTCGGCGCCGGTCATCCGGTGGAGTTCGTCGTCGGTGCGGGGGAGGTGGTTACCGCGGATTCCGAAGCTGCAGGTCATGTAGTCCTGAACGGCGCGCAGCCGGACGGCGGGGGCGTGCCGGAGGCCGGCCTGGTGTACCGGCTCCGGGAACTCCACCGGTGCCACCCCGATGAACGCGTTGCGGGGGCCGACGATCGCGGTGAAGACGTTGAACATGTCGTCGCTGAACAGCGCCCGGGTCTGATCATTCAGCGGGATCTTGCCGTAGAGCTGGCGCAGGCCGGTGTCGACGACACGGGCGTGGGGGAGGAGCTGACGGCGGATGACGGAGTTCACGCCGTCGGCGGCCACGAGCACGTCGCCGGTCACGGTGCTGCCGTCGGCGAAGCGGGCGGTGACGCGGCTGTTCGTGGCGTCGACGACGTCGGTCGGGGTGGTTTCGAAGCCGGTGCATGTCTTGCCGAAGGTGACGACGTCTTCCAGCCCGGACAGCAGGATCTGGCGTAGCGTCAGCCGGTCGACCGCCAGGGGTGCGGGTCCGGGCTCCGCCTCGGCCGTCCATCGCGGGACGAGCTGCTCGTCGAGGAAGACCGAGCGGGGGCCGGGTGTCCCGGCGGTGGCCAGGAACAGCTGCCACAGCCGTGGTGGAAGGGCGTGTTCGAGGGCGCGACGGCCGTCGGCGTTGACATGGAGGCGGTAGCCCTGGTCGCGGAAGACGGGCGTCGGGTCCTGCTCGTGTACGGAAACGCTGATGCCGTCCTGGCGCAGCCGCTGGGCCAGGCACAGGCCGCCGAGACCGGCGCCGATGACGATCACATGCATGGTGGTGGATCCCTTCTGGTCGTCGGCAACTGTCGGTGCTCGACGTGGGTGAAGGCGAGCCAGGCGCGGCGATGTGGCGATTTCCGGCACGAGAGCCGGTGCTGGAGACGGAATCCGATGGGTGGCTCTGGTCGCGCCGGGCTCAGGGAGCGTGGCACGTCAACGCGGTCTCACGTGGGCAGGATGGCGCCTGCTCGCTTGACGGTCCGGATCAGGGGTGCCGTCTCGACGTGCCGGACGGCCTTGAGCGATCCGATGCGCTCGGTCAGGTACCGGTACAGGTCGCGCGAGTCCCGGCAGGTGACACCGGCGAAGAGATTGGCGGGACCCGTCGTGGCGGCGGCCACGGTGACCTCCGGGTGCCGGGCCAGAGCCTCGCCCACGGCGGCGAGCTTGGCGGGCTTCACGGACATCCACAGCCAGGCCTCGGCGTGGAAGCCGAGGGGTTCGGGTGGGATGTCGACGTCGAAGTAGAGGATCCCGGCCTGCCGCAGGTGCGCCATGCGCCGCCGTACGGTCGACTCCGACCAGCCGGTGATCACGGCCAGGTCGGTGTGGGGGGTGCGCCCGTCCTTTGACAGGGCCTCCAGCAGCGCGTGGTCCGCTTCGTCGAGCCGGACGGTTTCGTCGAGTACGACCGGATCGGCGGGGGGTGGAGGCTGGAGTTCGGCCGCCTGCTCGTCGGACAGTGCCCGCAGGCCCGCCCAGCCCGCCGGCCCGCCGGCGAACCTGTGCAGCATGCGGTGCGCGGTGACGCCCACCACCTGTCGGCTGCGGGGGAGTTTCTCCAGGAGGAGCGCGTCGCGTTCGGCGGGTGTCCGGGCCAGGGTGCCGCAGGCGATCTCGGTGCCGCCGGAGAGCAGGCTCACCCAGGCGGTGTCGGTACGGCGGGCCAGGGCGGAGGCGACCGCGCCTCCGGCGTCCGGGGTGCAGCGCAGGCGGATCGCCCACGCAACGTAGTCGAGCCGGAACCCGTCGACCACGCCGACGACGCGGAGCGTCCCGGCCGAACGCAGCCGCCGGTAGCGGCGGGCGATCGTGTTCTCGGAGACGCCGAGCACTTCGCCGATCTTGCTGAAGGGTGCCCGGCCGTCGATCTGGAGCGCGTGTGCCAGGCAGCGGTCCAGGCGGTCCAGCGTGACGGTTTCCATCTGGGTAAGGTATCCCTGTGCCGGTTACGGGCACGCTGATGGCCCGCGCTGGTGCGGCGCCTCTGTCGTGCGGAGGCGGGTTTCATCGCCTGCCGGCAGCGTGGTGGCGTCAAAGGTGAGCAGCGCTTCGAGCTTGCACTGACGCCATTATGGCGCCATAGTGATGTCATGGATCTCGCGCCGTACGTCGACAATCTGCGCCGCGAACTCGCGGTCGCCGCCGAAGCGGGTGGCGACGATGCGCGCGCGCTCGCCGAGCGCCTCACCTCGCCGCTGGAGTCGGCCATGCGGCTCGTCCTGCTGGAGGCGTTGTCCGCCGCCGCTGACGAGATCACCCGTGAGCTCGCGCCGGGATCGGTCGATGTGCGGCTGCGCGGACGCGACCCCTCCTTCGTCGTGACACCGCCGCCCATGGACCGCTCGCCGGCTGACGAGGGCGAGGGCGGTTTCGACGCGCTGCCGGGTGGGGCGGCCGGTCGGCGGTGGTCGGGTTCGGGCGCCTCGCCCGGCTCGGGAGGGCCGGCGGGGCGAGGGGCTCCGGGAGCCCGGGGGGCTTCGGAGACGCCCTCGGCTTCGACGGCGGTGCCGCAGGAGGGTGAGGAGGGTGGCACGTCACGGATCTCGCTTCGTGTCCCCGAGCAGCTCAAGCCGCGTATCGAGGAGGCGGCCAGTCGCGAAGGGCTCTCCGTCAACGCCTGGCTCGTCCGGGCCGTCTCCGCCGCGCTCCAGCCAGAGGGTGCGGGCAGCCGTTCAGGGTGGCGCGAGGATCCGAAGGGGGGCCGGCGCTACACCGGCTGGGTTCGCTAGCGCGGCAGGCGAAGGCCGCACGTCCGGCGCGTGAGCCGGACGTGCACGATCACTCGCCACTCAGCGGGCGGGTCTGCCGTGTCACCGGCGCGGCGCCTGCCACCGGGTGCCGAGCCGGCCGTGCCGTATTCGGCCTACCAAGCGGATGTGCAGCGTCTCTGGCGTGTTGTCGCCCGCGTCCCTGCTGATCGCCACCATGCTGTGCCGTACCGACAGCTCGTTGGCGTTGACCACCATGCCCGGCGCGAGGACCAACTCCACGTTGCCGCCGCTCACCCGCAGCTCGATGACCAGTTCGGGCGCGCTGCGCACCGCGCTGGTCAGGTCCAGCAGCACCTCGCACCACGCGGTGCGCAGCGCGAGCCGGTGCGGCAACGTCCACCGGCCGTCACGGCGCACCGAGCCGTGCCGCTCCTTGATGGTGAGCAGTTCGGCGGCCGGCTCGGCCGGCGTCCCGGCGAACGGCAGCGTGAGTGCGCCGCCGCCGCTGCCTGGCGCCGCGATCAGGTCGGTGATGAGCGGGGTCAGCTCGTCGACGGTGCGGGCGGCCAGCGCCACGTCCAGCCGCTCGTCGAACTCGACCGGGTCGAGCCGGCCCTCGACGATGGCGGTACGCAGCAGGTCGATGATCCGGTCGCGTTCCGCGTCGGACGCGCGCAGCGCGGGTGAGCCGGGTGGATCTGCCGGCATCTGGCCTCCTCGGTGGTGAGGCGGTGGCACCGTGCCACCGACATTGCTGACAGCTACCTAGGCGATCTTGCGGCGGTAGGTGCTCATGGCGAAGGCGTACGCGACGATGAGCAGGCCGATGCACCAGGCGAGGGCGATCCAGATGTCGGTGCCGACCGGCTGCTGGCTGAACAGGTCGCGGATGGTGTTGACGATGGAGGTCACCGGCTGGTGCTCGGCGAAGGCGCGCACCGGGCCGGGCATGGTGGCGGTGGGTACGAAGGCCGAGCTGAGGAACGGCAGGAAGATGAGCGGGTAGGAGAACGCGCTCGCGCCTTCCACGGACTTCGCGGACAGACCGGGGATGACGGCGAGCCAGGTCAGCGCCAGGGTGAACAGGATCAGGATGCCGGCGACCGCGAGCCACGCCTGCACTCCCGCCGCCGAGCGGAAGCCCATGAGCAGGGCGACGAGCACGACGACGATGAGCGAGATCAGGTTGGCGACCAGTGAGGTCAGCACGTGCGCCCACAGGACGGACGACCGGGCGATCGGCATGGACTGGAAGCGTTCGAAGATGCCGCTCTTCATGTCCATGAAGAGGCGGAACGCGGTGTAGGCGATGCCTGAGGCGACCGTGATGAGCAGGATGCCGGGCAGCAGGTAGTTCACATACGCGACCGACCCGGTGTTGATCGCGCCGCCGAACACGTAGACGAACATCAGCATCATGGCGATCGGCATGATCGCGGTGGTGATGATGGTGTCCGCGCTGCGTGTGATGTGGCGCAGGGATCGTCCCAGCAGGGCGGCGGTGTCGCCGAAGAAATGCTTGGTCATTGTCGTTCCTTGCTCGTCGGTGCCGGGGTGCCGTTCTTGTCGTTGTCACCGACGAGGGTGAGGAAGACGTCCTCGAGGGTCGGCTGCTTTTCCACGTATTCGACCTTGGCGGGCGGGAGTAGCTGCTTGAGCTCGGCCAGGGTGCCGTTGACGATGATCCGGCCCTGGTGCAGGATCGCGATCCGGTCGGCGAGTTGTTCGGCCTCGTCCAGGTACTGCGTGGTGAGCAGTACCGTGGTGCCCTGGTGGGCGAGTTCCCTGATGGCCTGCCACACCTCGATGCGCGCCTGGGGATCGAGCCCGGTCGTCGGCTCGTCGAGGAAGATGACCGGCGGGTCGCCGATGAGGCTCATCGCAATGTCGAGGCGGCGGCGCATGCCACCCGAATACGTCGCCACCTTCCGCGCGCCCGCGTCGGTCAGTGAGAAACGCGTCAGCAGGTCATCGGCGATCCTGCCGGGATCCTTGAGGTGCCGTAACCGGGCGACCAGCACGAGGTTCTCTCGCCCGCTGAGGATCTCGTCGACGGCGGCGAACTGTCCGGTGAGGCTGATCGACTCCCGCACGTCCGCCGGTTGCGTGGCGACGTCCAGACCGTTGACGCGGGCCGTGCCCGCGTCGGCCTTGAGCAGCGTGGACAGGATTTTCACCACCGTGGTCTTGCCCGCCCCGTTCGAGCCGAGCAGGGCGAAAATGCTGCCCCGCGCCACCTCGAAGTCCACCCCGCGCAGCACCCGCAGCTCCTTGTACGACTTCTGCAGGCCCTGCACGTGGATCACAGGCCCTCGGACCTTGTTGGCTGTCATTCAGATATCCGTTCTCTGTTTCGTCACGGCTTGTCGCCCATGAGGCGATCGATGGTGTTGGTCAGCTCGAACAGATCGGCGAGATCTTCCAGCATCGCCAGCAGGCTGTCCGCGTTATCCGACGGCCTGAAGAGCAGCGCATCGATCGCCGTGTGACAGGTGGCGGGAAGCCGCTGCGTGCGCGCCTCGCATGGCCGATGGCACCGCGTGTCCCCGATCGGCCCGGATGGGGCCCGAGGTGGTCTTCGCGGTGATTGCGCCGTGCGCGTGGTCGACGACGATGTCGCCGCTGGCCGAGCTCACCCGCAGGTCGCCGATGGCCTCGCCGATTCGGGGGTATCCGCCGGAGTTCTTGATGACCCCGCAGGCGCCGCTCGCGCGGACGCGGACCTCGCCACTGCTGGTGTGGAGGTCGACCGGGCCGCGCCGATGAGCGGCTAAAGTTCAGATTGGCAGTTCAACCGTGCTCTGCTGCAGCGGGCGCGGCCTCGGAGAGGGTGTTCCAGCACCCTCCCGGGTGCGCCTACTCGCAGAAGACCCGCAAGTAGCCATCGGACTGCACGAGCTCCACGATCGTCTCGTCGAGGTGCTCAACGAGCGCCTCTAGCTGTTCGGGCCTGAGCTGCGCCAGGTCGAACGGCACGCCCGCCTTGTCCAGTTCGGCGTTGGCCCGCTCCAGCGCCCGCGGCGGGATCAGGGCCACCAGCTGTACGCCGGCCCGCAGCAGTTGCAGCGGTACCCGCACGTTGAGCCGCCCCGACTCGTCGCCTTCCTCGGCGAACTCCATCATCACCCGCAGGTACTTCGCCTTGCCTTTCGGCCGGGCGGCGAGACTGGTCGCCGTCGGCGGCTGGGCTCGTTCGAGTGCGGTGATGAGCTGCTCCGCCTCCTCCGCGGTGATCTTGCTCTCGGCCAGCATGCCGAGGATGTCCTTGCGCTGTTCGTTCATCGCGACCTCTCCTATCGGATGGCTACGAGCACGGCCGTACGGCTGAACTCGATGTCGAACCGGGTGCCGGGCAACGCGCAGACGATGCGCCGGCCGGTGCCCAGCGCCCGCGCCACGCTGATGCCGTACATGAGGCAGGCCACGACCCCCGCCAGTACGGCCAGGATCACGATCGGTGAGAGCAGGAGCACAGCGGGGAGCAGCGGGACCCAGACCCGGATCCGACGACGGTCCGGGCGTTTGACTCCTACGGTCAGCAACTGCGGTATCACGTGCGCCCCTCCAATTCGGACAAGGCCTGCTGCGCGGTGATCTCGCCGCGGCGCAACCGATCGACGACCTCGGCCGCCGGCGGCGCCGGATCGGTCTCGACGAAGTCGAGCATCTGCGTGATCCGGTTCAGTCGTGATTTGATCGTCGGGTAGCTCACCCCGAAGATCCGTTCCATCTGCTTGATGGAACCGTGGCACCGCACGAACGCCGTGACGAAGATCTGATCCTCGACGTTGAGCTGAGCCAGTTGCGGTAGCTCGAACTCGCCCTCGATCGCGACGCCGTTGCCCGCCAGGCGCACCCGCTCGACGACGAACGGCTGGCCCCGGGTCAGGTTCGTGAGCTCCTGCCAGTCCATCGCCTGATCTGTCATATCTAAAGTTATACCCGGACCGTCTTTAACTTTCAAGATGTTGATCTTAATTTTCTTAAACTTATACGTCCTCGGTGGGGCCGTGACGGGCAAGGAGCCGGAAAGTTCAAACGGCTGCCGCTCGGGGAGAGCGGCTGAGGGGCTCAACTCCGCGCCGGGCTGCGCGGTCGCGTCCTCCTCGGCGACTTTCTGGACGCTGACGGGCTTCACCTGGCCGCGGACTGAGCCGTACGTCCCTGCGTGGTCGCACGCTTGCCGAAACGAGGGCCGGTGCTCGTAGGCGATTTCGACGCTGTTGGGTGGTGCCACTTGTCGGTCTTTGGCGACGGTGCTCGGGGCGCGGGGACCGACGCCAGAACCGCGGCGTTGTGGCGGGTACGAGGCCGCCGGCAGTGCTTCGGCCCCGGGCGTTCACTGTGGAGGTCGATGCCGGCGTTCGGCCTGATCGCCGAGAACGGTGCCAGCCCGAACGAGGCCCGCTTGGGGAGGATCCTACGGCGTGCTGGGAAGCCGGACCGTGACCAGGAGACCGCCGTTGGGGCTGGGGACGAGGTCGAGGGTCCCGTCGTGGGCGCGGACGATACTGTGCACGATGGCCAGGCCGAGGCCTACGCCGGCGTGTTCGCCGGTGCGTACGCGTTCCGTTCTGCGCTGGAACGGTTCGACGAGGGTCGGCATCAGTTCCGGTGGCAGCCGGCGACCCGTGTTCTGGACCCGCAGCACGCTTGTGTCGCCGTGTGCCTCGGTGTGGACCGTCACGGTGCCGCCTGCGGGGAGGTTGTGGACGATGGCGTTCTGGATGAGATTCGTCACCATCCGCAGCAGGAGCACGGTTTGCGGGGATCCAGCCGCGAGGGGCAGATGCCGGCGCTGTCAGATCAGTGCGCGTACAAGGTGCTCGGCGAGAGCGACGACGGGAAGGTTCGTTGTGGCTCGGGGGATCACCGGGATGATGGAGGCGTCGATGACCCAGAGGTTGTCGGTGCCGTACAGCCGCCCGGAGGCGTCGACGACGGCTCCCGCGTCCGGGTCCGTGCCGATCGCGCATGTGCCGACGGGGTGCCAGTAGTGGGCGGCGGCGGCGCGCATCGCGGCCTCGCCCGCTCGCGGGGCCGCAGTGAGCCCTTCGCGCGGGGCCGCGCTGGACCCGTCGTGTGGGCTCGCGGTGGATTCGTCTCGCCGGTCCGCGGTGAATTCTGCGGTGAACTCGTCGAGGGGGCGCCCCAGGAGCGGAGCCAGCGCCGGTGAGGCGGCCATGCGCCGGCACAGGTCGATGCCGTACCGCAACACCGCCAGGTCACTCCCTTCGGGGTCGGTCAGGTAGGCGTGGTCGACGATCGGTCTGGCTCCGGGGTCGGGAGATGTCAGCCGCAGGGCGCCCCGGGATCGCGGCGTGAGGCAGGCGGCGGGCAACACGCAGGTCCAGCCTCCGGATTCTCTGCCGGTCCACGGAAGGAGATGCAGGTCGTACGGCGCCCGGCCGCCGGGCGACAGCGCCTTGCCGATCACCTGCTCGTCCGGGACCCTCGCCCGCTCGCGCTCGTGGTCGGCGAGTCGTCGTACCAACTCGTCGCTCGCGGCGTAGCGCAGTTCCAGGGTGGGGTGGTCGTGCAGGTTGCGGCCGACGCCGGGTAGGTCGAGGCGGGGTTCCACGCCGAGGGCGGCCAGCTCGCCGGCTGGTCCGATGCCGCTGCGCAGCAGTACTTCGGGGCTGCCGTACGCGCCGCCGCACAGGACGAAGCGGTCCGCCTCCACGGTCAGCCGCTCCTGCCCGCGCCGCACGTGCGCGCGGCGGACCACCGAGCCGTGCAGTTCGAGGCGCTCGACCAGCGCGTGGTCGACCACGCGAAGCCGCGCGTCGCCGCGCCCCGAGTCCAGAGCGCCGCGCTCGGGGCCCGAGGAATCGCGCCCTGAGTCCAGGACACCGCGCACCGGGCCCACGGAGCCCCGTGCAGGGGCCGGGGCGCCGTGCTCTCGGCCCAGGTAGCCCCGAACCGGGTCCAGGTAGGCGAACGCGCTGTTCCAGCGGACGCCGTCAGGGTTGTTGACCGGTGACGGGCCGCAGCCGGCGCCTCCGAACAGGTCGTCCAGGTCATCCGTGCGCGGTACGCCGGACACGATCATGGCTTCCATCGCCGCGGCCTGGAACGGGGTGAGCTCGTCGTCGGAGTCCAGGCGGACGCGGAGCCTGGCCGCGCCCTGCCTCATCAACTCGGTGATCGACGCGTCGGTCCAGGACAGCCCCCATGACCGGTAGCCGGCGGCGTGGCCGACGGTCTGGGAGCAGCCGTTGTGCGATGAGCAGCCGCCGATGACGCGCGCGCGATCGAGCGGCAGGTCGCGTTCGGGGAGGGCGCCGGGGCCCCGGTACCCCCAGTCGTGCGTCTCCGGCAGCGTGGAGCTGTCGAGCAGTTCGCGGGGCCAGCGCCCGGCGGCGAACGGCCCGTAGTCCGGTCCGGCCTCCACGACCACCACGGACAGGGAGGTGGTCTCGATCAGGCGCCCGGCGACGACCGCCCCGGCGGTGCCGCCGCCGAGGACGGCGATGTCCGCGCGAACGCGCTGGTCTAAGTCGTTTCCAAGGCTTACCATGGAGCGAGTTTAATCGATCGGTCGATAAAATCAATGGGCCGCACCTGACGAGAGCAGGCAAGAACGTGGACGTCGCCATCCTCATCTACGAAGGTTTCACCTCCCTGGACGCCACCGGGCCGTTCGAGGTGCTGAGGCGCCTGCCCGATCCCCGGGTGTGCTTCGTCTCGGCCACGCCCGGGATGTGCGCCGCCGATCAGCCGGGTTTCGGGCTGGTGGCCGAGCCGCTGGAGAGCATGGAGCGGCCGGACATCGTGGTGGTCGCCGGTGGCAGCACCACCCAGGGCCTGCTGGCCGACGAGACGGTTCTGGCCTGGCTGCGCCGGGTGCACGAGACGAGCACGTGGACGACGTCGGTGTGCACCGGATCGCTGCTGCTCGGGGCCGCGGGCCTGCTCCGGGGCCGTCAAGCCACCTCGCACTGGTACGAACTGGACAGCCTGCGCTGCTTCGGCGCCGAACCGGTGTCCAGGCGCGTCGTGGAAGACGGGAAGATCATGACGGCCGCGGGCGTGTCCTCCGGCATCGACATGGCGTTGCTGCTCTGCGACCGGCTGGAAGGTCCGGCCTATGCCCAGGCTGTGCAGCTGGGGATCGAGTACGACCCCCAGCCGCCGCACGACGCGGGCTCGGTGGCCAAGGCCCCGGCCGAGGTGGTCCGGTTCATGCGGGACAACATGGAGCGGCACTACGGCCCCTCCTGGGACCGGCGGGCCGTTCAAAGCTCGTAGGGCCCTCCTGGACCCGGCCGGCCGGCCGGCCGGGTGACGACGGGCCTCCTCTGGCGTGAAGGGCCCAGGCTCCCGGCAGAACCGTTGCGATTCCGACGTACGTCACCTCGTTCGCAGACTTGCCCTTATATAGAATTACGGTCATAATTCAATAGTCGACGTGATGCCGAAGGGCTCGACCGCTCAGGGTTCCGACTCCCGCGGCCTCTGACCGCCGACTCCGCCGGCTGCAGCCGCAGCCGGGAGACGCAGGTGGTTGCTCTGCGCCCTCCCCCTCCACGACGGAGGGGTGGCGCGCCCGCAGGAACCCCCACGCCGAAGGGCACGACCGTGAATGATTCACAAGATGTACGAGGCGATGTGGTGACGTCGTACAAGAACGCACCGACCCGCACCATCGCAGCCGGCGGAGTGACCTTCGCCTACCGCGAGATCGGTCCCCAGGGCGGCGTCCCGGTGGTCTTTCTCAACCACCTCGCCGCAGTCCTCGACAACTGGGACCCTCGGGTCGTCGACGGCATCGCCGCCAAGCGCCGGGTCGTCACGTTCGACAACAGGGGCGTCGGCGCTTCCACCGGTTCGACGCCGCGCACCATTCAGGCGATGGCCAAGGATGCCGTCACCTTCATCCGGGCGCTCGGGTTCGAGCACGTCGATCTCCATGGCTTCTCGATGGGCGGCATGATCGCCCAGGTCGTCGCGCAGACCGAACCGCGACTCGTCCGCAAGCTGATCCTCGCGGGCACCGGTCCCGCGGGCGGCGAGGGCATCAAGAACGTGACCCGGTTGTCTCATCTCGACACTGTCCGAGGACTGCTCACTCTTCAGGACCCGAAGCAGTTCCTCTTCTTCACCCGCACCGCCAACGGGCGTCGGGCCGGAAAGGAGTTCCTGGCCCGCCTGAAGGAGCGCGCCCACGACCGGGACAAGGCGATCTCCCTCACGTCCTACGGTGCCCAGCTCAGGGCCATTCACCGCTGGGGGCTGGAGCAGCCCCACGATCTGTCCGTCATCCACCAGCCTGTGCTCGTCGCGAACGGCGACAGCGACAGGATGGTGCCTTCGAAGAACTCGGCCGACCTGGCGCGGCGAGTGCCGAACGGCGAATTGGTGATCTACCCCGACGCGGGCCACGGCGGCATCTTCCAGTTCCACGAGCAGTTCGTGAAGACGGCTCTCGAGTTCCTCGAACGGAAGTAGGCGCCAAGCACGGTTGTCGGCTGAGCCGAGGACGCTGCCTCAGAGCCGTGACGCCCTTTGGGCGAGCGGCTCGAGCCACCCGTTCGGAGTCGCTGACCTGTTTACTTCCTGGTCACCGGGCGAGGGCAAGGTGGTGCGGAGCTTGGCGTCGTGGCCGCGATGATGGTGGTTCTGCTGACGATGTCCTGCGCATCGGACAACTTCACGCCATGCCGTCGTCCCTCGGCCACACCCGCCTCCCGGCGACTCCGTGGACTGCCGTGAGCCGTCCCACTCAAGGCGCACGGGACCGTCATCGCGTTCGGGCTCGACGTCCTCGCGCATGGCGCCGCAGAGGCAGGTGGCCACTCTGCCGCGGATTGACCGGCCCCCTCAGCGCATGAAGGTGAGGGCGTTCTCAATTCCCTGCTCAAGGACCTCATCGGCGAACTTCCGGTCGGAGAGGGCGCGGGACAGTTGCAACGTTCCCACCATCATGGTGAAGAGCCCGATGGCCTTACCGCGAGCGGACTGCGGATCCTCAGGTGCCAGGCGGGCGGCGACCTCGTCCAGGATGGCCCTCGCGCCGTCGGTGTAGGCCTGCTTGGTCTCGTCCCCGCAGCGGCCGATCTCGTCGAGCAGGGCAGCGGAGGGGCATCCGACGCCGGGGTGGTCACGGTGCTCAGGCGACAGATACTCGCGAATGAGGTCCTCGAGTCCCGGGCGGCCGGGCCGCAGCGTGCCGTATTTCGCCACCTGTGTGCTCAGTTCGTTCGCGACAACGGTGGCGACGAGGTCGTCCTTGGAGGCGAAGTGGGCGTAGAAGGCGCCGTTGGTGAGCCCGGCATCCGACATCAGCGTGGAGACGCCCGAGCCGTCTATGCCGTCCTGCTTGAACCGATGCCCGGCCTTCTCGATGATCCGCTGCCGCGTCACCTGCTTGTGCTCCTTGGCGTAGCGCACCACGAGCTTCCTCCATTCGCTCCGTTAGGCCGTGGCCTCGTACTCAAGTCTAATCAATGATCTGACGCGCGTAATATTATGATCGGCAGACAATTCTGGATTGGGCGGTTGGCTCGTCCCATTCATGGCCGTCGAGGGGCACGCCGTACACATGGCCTGCCCCTCGCTCAGCTTCCCGGTGGCGGGTTCAGAGCTTGACGATCATCTTTCCGACGTTCTCGCCGCGCATCAACGCGAGGAAGGCGTCGAGGGTGTTGTCGAGGCCGTCCACCACGGTCTCTTGGTAGCGGAGCTTGCCTTCGGCGAGCCAGCCGCCGACCTCGCGGACGAAGTCCGGCTGGAGGTCCAGCTCTTCGCTGAACATGAACGACAGGATGTCCGAACGCGTCACGGACAGGTTCCACAGATTGCGGGGTCCCACGACCTTCTCGTCGTTGTACTGAGAAACCATCCCGCTCAGGACGATCCGCGCGTGCAGCCTGAGCGCGCCGATCGCCGCCTCCAGATGCTCGCCCCCGACGTTGTCGAAGAAGACGTCGATGCCGTCCGGCGCCGCGTGTCCCAGCTGCTCGGCGACCGGCCCGTTCTTGTAGTTGAACGCCGCGTCGAAGCCGTACTCCTCGACCAGCAGCTTGACCTTCTCATCCGAGCCCGCGCTGCCGATCACCCGTCCGGCGCCCTGCAGCTTGGCGATCTGACCGGCCACGCTGCCGACCGCGCCCGCCGCGCCGGAGACGAAGACCGTGTCGCCCTCCTTGATCTTCGCGAACCGCTCGAGCCCGATGTACGCGGTGAGGCCGGTGACACCAAGCACGCCCAGGTAGGCGGTGAGTGGCGCCAGGTTCGGGTCCACCTTCTGGGCGGTCACCGCGTCGATGACCGCGTGGTCGCGCCAGCCGAGGACGTGCAGCACATGGTCACCGGGCGCGAAGCCCTCGGCGCTGGAGGCCAGGACGCGGCCGACCGCGGGGCCGTCCATCGGCGCGCCTACCTCGTACGGCTCGATGTAGGACTTCTTGTCGCTCATCCGGCCGCGCATGTAGGGGTCGACCGAGAGGTACTCGTTGGCGACCAGGAGCTGCCCCGGCCTGGGCACGGGGATGTCCACCTCCCGCAGCGAGAAGCCGGACGGCACCGGCCGGCCTTCCGGGCGGGTCTCCAGGTGCCAGGCACGTGCGGTGGTGGGCAAGGTTTGCTCGGACATGTGAATCAAGTCCCTTCGACGATGGATGTTGATGACGTGGGCCAATGGACGGTCCGCACTTGGTCGTCCTGGGTAGGCGCAGTGCGCAGACTCGTCACCAGCGCGCGGCGCGGTCCCCGTCGGCTACTTCGGGGCGGCGAGCTGGGGGTACAGGGCGGTGAGGTCGGCGGAAAGACCGGCCTTGACCTGGCGTGACAGGTCGTCGGCGAGGACTTCGGGGGCGTCGGCCTCGATGCCGTCCAGAGCCTGTTCCGCGACGCTGCGCGGGGAGGTCTTGGCCGCCTCGACGCCGGTGGCCATGTCGGTGTCGACGTAGCCGACGTGCAGCCCGGTGACGTTGATACCGCGCGGCTGCAGCGCCAGGCGCAGCGCATTGGTCTGCGACCACAAGGCGGACTTGGATGCGCTGTAGGCCTCGCCGCCGGGAGCCGTGACCCAGGAGAGCGCCGAATGGATGTTGAGGATGTGACCGCCGCCGTTGCGTTCGAGGATCGGGACGAAGGCGCGGGTGGTGAGCAGCGGCCCGTAGAAGTTGACCTCGAACTCGCGGCGGACGTCGTCGACGGAGGAGTCGAGGAATGACGCGCTCAACAGGACTCCGGCGTTGTTGATCAGGATGGTCGCGTCCGGAGCCTGGTCGGCGGCCGCCGCCACGGAGGCGGGGTCGGTGACCTCCAGGGCCAGCGGGACCGCGTCCGGGTGGGTGACCGTCCGGGGGTCGCGGGCTGTGGCGTAGACCTTCGCGGCGCCGCGCTGGTAGAGGGCCTCCACGAGCGCCTTGCCGATGCCGCGGCTGCCGCCGGTGACGATGGCCACAGAGCCTTTGATGCTGGTCATGAGTCATTTCCCTTTCTTGGAAACCGATCGGTTTCCACTACCGTAAACCGATCGGTTTCCAGAAGGCAAATGGGGGCGTAGCCTTGGGCCCATGACGAATCCGACGACCAAGCCGGCCGCTCCCGCCTCGACGCGCGATCGTCTGCTCGACGCCGCGGCAGAGCTCTTCTATCGGGAGGGTGTGGGCGTGGGCGTGGAGGCGTTGTGCCGCACGGCTGGGGTGTCCAAGCGCTCGATGTACCAGTTGTTCGACAGCAAGGACGAGGTGATGGCGGCGAGCCTCGAACGCAGCGCACTGGCCTATCAGGCTTTCCTGCAGTCCTCCGCCGACGGCCGGTCGCCGCGGGCGCGGATCCTGCACGTGTTCGAGCGCCTGGAGGAGTCCGCCGCGGCACCGGACTTCCGGGGTTGCCCGTTCGTGGCGGCGGCGGTGGAGGTCAAGTCGCCCGAGCACCCGGCGAGCCTGGTCGCCCGCCGGAGCAAGGACGCGCTGACCGCGTTCTTCCAGCAGGAGGCCGAGCGCGGCGGCGCCGAGGACCCCGCTTTGCTGGCACGGCAGCTGACCGTCGTGTTCGACGGGTCCAGCGCGCGGGCGGTCGTGCAGGCGCAGGGGCTCGACGGCCTCGCCGTCGCGACGGCCGGTGCCCTGCTCGACGGCGCCGGCATACATCCGTGATCACCTGACTATCGCCTGCGCCGGCTACGTGATCCCAGATCGTGGCAGCTTCACCGCGTGGCGAGCACGCCGAACCGGCCTGGTCTCGGGCGTCAGCGGTGTCCAGCGGAGCTACGCGTGCGCCGTGCGTCGTTGCAACCACCCCATCGTCCGGACAACCTGGCGCCGCGGCAGGAACCTGCTGGCCAGGGCGAGCGGGCGGCCGTTGGTGATCACCGATGGCGGTGCGGAGCGGCGGTCGAGCGTGTCGAGGGCTACCGTCACGACGTCCTCGGGGGTTGCCCGCTTGGAGCCGTAATCGGCCGACTGGCTGCCGGCCGCGTCGAAGAACTCGGTCTGCATCGCGCCGGGGCATACGGCGAGGACGCGCAGACCGGTGCCACGGGTCTCCTCCCACAGCGATTCGGTGAAGCTGAGGACGAAGGCCTTGGTGGCGCCGTAGACGCTCAGGTAAGGGGTCGGCTGGAAGCCCAGCAGGCTCGCGACGTTGATCAGGACGCCGGTGCCGGCGGAGGTCAGCGGGCCGATGTAGGCGTGGCTGAGGTCGACGAGGGCGCCGACGTTCAGCGCGATCATGCTCTGCAGGCGCTCCGGATCCTCGTCCGTGAAGGCGTTGTGGGTGCCGAAACCCGCGTTGTTGACGAGTCCGGTGGCGTAGATGCCGCGGGATTCGAGCTCGGCGCGGAGCGTGCGGCCGGCGTCGGGCACGGCGAGGTCGCGGGCGATGGTGGTCACCGTGACGCCGTGGGCGCGGGTGAGTTCGTCGGCCAGGCTCCGCAGTCGGTCCGCTCGGCGGGCGACGAGCACGAGATTCGAGCCGCGGCGGGCCAGTTGGCGCGCGAATTCCGCGCCGAGACCGGAGCTTGCTCCGGTGACGATGGTGGTCTGGTGGTGATAGTCGAGTCTGCTCATGCGCGCACTCTATGCACGGTCGTGCACTCAGTGCAAGTTGCTGCATTGAATGAATAGCCGTACCATCAGTGCATGCCTCGGCCACCGACACCTCTTCGTGAGCAGACCCGCTCCGTGGTCCGCTCCCTGCTGGCCCGGACCGCTATGGAGCTGTTCGCCGCCAAGGGATATGACGACACGACGGTCGAGGAGGTCGCCGCCGCGGCGGGGGTCTCCCGGCGAACCCTGTTCAACTACTTCCGCGCCAAGGAGGACCTCGCGCTCAGCGGCCTGTCCGAACAGGGAGAGCTGATCGCCGCACGATTCGCCGAGCGCCCGGCCGACGAGGATCCCTGGGCGTCGCTGCGCGCGGCCTTCCAGGTGCTCGAGGAGATCGATACCACGGCCGAGCGCCGGCTCGAGTTCGTCACACTCCTGTTCGGGAATGAGTCCCTGCGCGCCGGGCACGCCGAGAAGCAGGCTCGCTGGCAAGACCTGCTCGCACCGTTGATCGAGCCGCGATTGCCCGGCTCCGACCGCCGCGCCCTCCAGGCGCGCGCGATCGCGGCTGCGGCGATCACCTGCCTACAGGCGGCGTCGGAGGAGTGGGTGCGCCAGGGCGGGCGGGTCGAGTTGTTCGACCTCTACGACACGGCCGTGCGGGCCATCCGCCGCCCTGCCTGAAGCCAGGTGACCCGCCCCTGGACCATTGGCGACCAGGACGGGCCGCTGGATGCCGGCCAGGCGCCGCAGGCGGGTGTCATCGGGGACGCCTCAAGCCGTTCAAAGCTCGTGAGCCTGTCCGTCGCGCCACGAGAAATGGCACCACACCCGCTGCCCGTCCCGCCGGTCCTCAAGGGGCTCCGACTCGCCACACCGCTCGGCCGCCTGCGGGCAGCGCGGGTGGAAGCGGCAGCCGGGCGGGACCCGCAGGGGGCTGGGAGGTTCGCCCTCCAGCCCCCGCGCCACGGCGCCGGAGCGCCGCCGGTCGCGGGAGGGGACCGCGTCGAGCAGTACGCGGGTGTACGGATGCCCCGGCCGTGCGAAGACCTCCGCGACGGGTCCCTCCTCCACGATGGACCCCAGATACATGACGGCGATGCGATCACACAGCCCCCGTACGGTCGCCAGGTCGTGCGAGATGAACAGCACCGTCAGCCCGAGCCGCTCGCGCAGGTCGCTCAGCAGGTTGAGCACGGCGCCGGCCACCGAGGCGTCGAGCGCGGCCACGGCCTCGTCGGCGACCAGCACCTCCGGCTCGACGGCCAGGGCGCGGGCGATCGCGACGCGCTGGCGCTGGCCTCCGGACAGTTCGCGCGGGAGTGCGTGCGCCTGCCGTTCGCCCAGCCCGACCATCTCCAGCAGTTCCCGCGTCCGGTGCCCGATCCGCTCGGCGGGGACGGTGCGATGTCGGCGCAGCGGCTCCGCGAGCGTCTGCGACACCGTGCGGCGCGGGTCGAGCGAGGAACCCGGGTCCTGGTAGATCATCTGTATCCGGCGGCGCATGCCCGGCGGGCGCCGCGCGGGCACGGGCACGCCGTCGAGCAGCACGCGTCCGGCCGACGGGGGAGCCAGGCCGACGATCGCGCGCGCGAGTGTGGACTTGCCGCAGCCGCTCTCGCCGACCAGGCCCAGGATCTCGCCCCGCCCCAGTTCCAGGTCGATCGCGTCGACCGCGCGGACGCGCCGCTGGCGCAGCAGTCCGGCCCGTACGGGGAAGTCCACGACGAGTCCTTCCACCCGCACCAGCTCGCTCATCTGGCCTCCAAGGTGTTCACGCAGGACGACCGGTGCCTGCTGTCGAGCCCGCCGACGCCGGGGACGGGGCCCGAGCAGGCCGCGACGTGGTGGGCGCAGCGCGCCATGAAGCGGCAGGCGGGGGTGTAGTCGGCCGGGGCGGGCGGGGAGCCCGCGATCGGACGGAAGCGGCCGATGGGACCGTCGATCGTGGGGACGGCGTCGATGAGGGCTCGGGTGTAGGGGTGCCGGGGCCGGTCCAGGACGTCGGGCGCGGGTCCCATCTCGATGATCTGGCCGGCGTACATGACGGCGACCACGTCCGCGATCTGGCGGATCACCGCGATGTCGTGGCTGACGAAGACCATGCCGAGTCCCCGATCGGCGCGTGCGGCGTCCAGCAGCCGCAGGATCTCCGCCTGCAGCGTCACGTCCAGCGCCGTGGTCGGCTCGTCGCACAGCAGTACCCGTGGATCGGTGGCCAGCGCCAGGGCGATGGCGACGCGCTGGCGCATGCCGCCGCTGAGTTCGTGCGGGTAGGCGCCGAAGCGCAGGGCGGGGTCGGGGACGCCGACCGAGGCCAGCAACTCCACGGCCCGTCGCCGGGCGGCGGCCCGTGAGGTGGCGGTGCGGCGGCGGACGATGTCGGCGATGAAGGCTCCCACGCGGGCCGTGGGGTCGAGGGAGGCGTGCGAGTCCTGGAAGACCATCGCCAGCCCGCGCCCGGCCGCCTGACCGGGAGGGACGGCGCAGGGTGCGGCCCCTGCTCGCGGGCTCAGGCGGATCTCGCCGCCGGTGGGCTCGATGCCCGGCGGCAGCAGTCCCATCGCGGCGCGCAGGGTGAGCGACTTGCCGCACCCCGACTCACCGACGATGCCGAGGCACTGCCCGGCGCCGACCGCGAAGGAGACGCCGTCGAGCACGGTCAGCGCCGTGCCGTCCCGGCGGACGGCGACACGCAGTCCGTCCACTTCGAGCAGCGGATGCGCGCTCATCCTCGCACCTCCCCTCGACCGAAGAGCCGGCCGACGGGCGGACCGCCGAGCCGGTCGCCGAGCCGGTCGCCGAGGGCGGCGATGCTCGATCCGAGGATCACGATCGTCAGGCCCGGGAACGCCGCCAGCCACCAGTGGCTGCGCAGGAACAGCTGAGCCTCCGACACCATCGCGCCGAGCTCGGGCGTGCCCGCCTTGACGCCGAGCCCGAAGAACGACAGGACCGCGATGCCCTGCAGCGCCATCCCCATGTCGGTGGCCAGGTAGACCAGCGACTGGCGCAGCGCGTTCGGCAGCACGTGCCTGAACAGCACCGCGGTGTGGGAGAGGCCGAGCAGGTAGCTGGCCGAGACGTAGTCGCGTTCCCGCACCCGGCGCACCTCGGTGCGGATGAGCCGCGCGTACACGACCCAGCCCAGCACGCTGAACGCGACGAGCAGCGACGCGGTGCCCGGACCCAGCACGAACACGAAGGCGATCAGCAGCACGTACACGGGCAGCGCCTGGAAGATGTCGGCCACCCAGCGCAGCGCGGCGTCCAGGACACCGCCGCGGTAGCCGGCCACCGCGCCGATCAGCGTGCCGGCCAGCATCGGCAGCCCCGCGGCGAACACCATCAGCAGCAGGTCGGTACGGAGCGCGAACAGCAGGCGCGACAGCACGTCCCGGCCGAGCGCGTCGGTGCCGAGCAGGTGGGCGGCGCTGGGCGGCTGGAGCTGGTCGAGCGTCAGCAGGGCCGGGTCGGCCGGAGCCAGCAGTGGCGCGAGGACGGCGGCCAGGATCGCCAGCGCCAGCAGCCCGGCGGCCGCCGAACGGGGCCGGCCGGACGCGCGCGGTGTCACGGCCGCGGCGGTGTCCAGGACCGGCGGGGGAGTGGTCATCGCCATGTCGTCCTCGGATCCAGGAGGGCGACCGTCAGGTCGGCGAGCAGGTTGATCCCGATGATGGCCGCTCCGAAGATCAGCGTGAGGGCCTGGACCACCGGGAAGTCGCGCTGGCTGGCCGCGTTGACCATCTCGGCCCCCAGCCCCGGCAGGCCGAACGTCTGCTCGACGATGACCGCGCCGAACAGCAGCGCGGCGGCCTGGACGGCCAGCAGGGTGACGGCCGGCGGCAGCGCGTTGCGCAGCAGGTGGCGCCGGACCAGTGGCCATCCGGACAGGCCCAGCGACCGGGCGGTCGTCACGTGGTCGGCGGCGAGCACCTGGCGCAGGCTCGCGGCGCCGCTGCGGGCCAGCAGCGGCATCGCGGCCAGGCCGATCGTCAGCGAGGGCAGGACCATCGAGCGCAGCCGGTCGCCGGTGTTCTCGCCGAAGCCGCCGACGGGCAGCCAGCCCGTCCGCAGCGCCAGCACCGAGGCCAGCATGAGGCCGACCCAGAAGGGCGGGCAGTTGAGGATGATCGTGAGCGAACGCGCGCACACCCGGGCCGCCGGCGAGCGCGGGCGCAGCGCCATCACCAGCGCGGCGGGCACCGCCAGCAGCGTGCTGACGATGAGGCCGCCGAACAGCAGCCACACCGTCACGGCGGCGCGCTCGCCCACGATGGTGGCGATGGGGATCCCGGTACGGTTCGACCGGCCCAGGTCGCCGCCGGACAGGTTCACCACGTATGTCCAGAACTGCACGAGGATCGACTGGTCGAGCCCGAGATCGTGGCGGACCTGGGCCACCTGTTCCGCGCTCGCCCGCGGTCCGGCGATCACCCGTGCGGGGTCGCCGGGCATCAGCTGCTGGAGCAGGACGACGATGAGCAGCAGCGCGACCAGCACCGGCAGCACCTGGACCAGCCGGCCCGCCACGAAGCGCAACCGTCCGGCGGGCATGTTCACGCCGCCCAGAGCAGGTCGGCCGGATAGGACAGGAAGGGGGTCACCTTGAGGCCCTTCACCTTGGGGGAGACGGCGAAGAGGCGGTCGGGGAAGGCGGTCGGGATGTAGGGCAGGTTGTCGTGGATCCAGGTCTCGGCCACGCGTACCGCCTCGGCTCGTTCCTGGTCGGTCCGGGCGACCTCCAGCCGGGTGAAGGCGTCGGAGATGGTCTTCATCGGCAGGCCGGAGTACAGCCCGCCTGTGGCCACGATGAGGCCGAAGATGTCGCCGACGGTCGGTGAGACGCTGCCGACCTCGCCCAGCGACAGGTCGTAGGTGCCCTTGGCCTGCCGGTCGACGAGTACCTGCACCTCCAGCTTCTGCAGGTCGACCTCGATGCCGGCGGCCCGCAGCAGCGCCGCGGCGGTCTCGCCCGCGCGGGTGGAGAACGGCGTCGTGGCATCCACCACCATCTCCACCTTCGTCCCCGGCCGGTAGGAGGACTTGGCCAGCTCCTGCTTCGCCTTCTCCACATCGCTCTCGTAGACGCACCCGCACCCGACCGAGCCCTGCACCCGCGGCGGCAGCCCGCCCGTGGCCGGTGCGGCCAGACCGCCGAACACCGCCTGGATGTAGCGGGCGCGGTCGATCGCCAGGCTGACCGCGCGCCGGAAGTGCAGGTCGTTGCCCGGTTGCCGGGCGGCGTTGACGAAGATGCCGTGGATGGTCGCCGAGGGGTGGACGATCACCTGCTCGCCGCGCGGGATCTGGGCGGCCAGGTCGAGCGGCACCGCCTCGATGGCGTCGGCCTGGCGGCTCTGGTAACGCAGCATCTGCTGGTTGGGGTCGGCGACGACGTCGTAGGTGAGGCGGTTCAGGTAGGGGCGCGCGGGGTCGTGGTAGCGCGGGTTGCGTTCCAGTACGAGCTGCTGGCCCGGCCGGTAGGAGGCCACGACGAAGGGGCCGGCGCCGATCGGCTTGGTGAAGAAGTCCTTGCGGCTCATCCCGCCGAAGTCCTTCGGCACGATGACCGAGGAGCCGTTGCTGAGCCAGGTGAGCGTGAACGTGCTCGCCTTGTTCATCTTGATGACCAGGGTCCGCGGGTCGGGTGTGGCGGTGCCGGTGATGGCCGCGTACAGCGTGCCGAGGGACAGCCCCTTGCGCCAGAGCTCGACGGAGAACGCGGCGTCCTGCGAGGTCAGGGGCCGGCCGTCGCTGAAGGTCAGCCCGGCACGCAGCGTGAAGGTGATGGTCTTGGCCTTGGCGTCGAGCTTCCAGCTCTGCGCCAGGCCGGGTTCGATCGACGTGCCGTCGGGCGCGTAGCGCACCAGGCCCTCCATCACCTGCGGCAGGGTCTGGAACGTGGCGAGCTGGATGGCCTTGTCGGGGTCCCAGCCGTCGATGTCGGAGGCGCGCAGGATCGTCAGGCTCCCGCCGCGTTTCGGCGTCCCGTCGTCAGGGGAGGCGGCGTTCCCGGGCGGCGCGCCGCTGCCGCAGCCCGTGGCCAGCAGGGCCATCACCAGCAGGACGCATCCCGCGGCCTTCCATCGCATCATGGGCAATCACCATTTCGAACGATCGATAGATCAAGTGGATGTGACGTGGCACTCCCGAGTTCGAGCCGCCGGCGCTCAGCGCAGGCTGGCCATCACGTGTTTGACGTGCGTGTAGTCCTCGAGCGCGTAGGCCGACAGGTCCTTGCCGTGGCCCGACTGCTTGTAGCCGCCGTGCGGCATCTCCGAGGCGAGCGGGACGTGGTCGTTGATCCAGACGCAGCCGAAGCGCAGCGCCTTGGACATGCGCAGGGCCCGCCCGATGTCCCGCGTCCAGACCGAGGCGGCCAGGCCGTACGGCGTGCCGTTGGCCAGCCTGATCGCCTCCTCCTCCTCGCCGAAGCGCTGGACGGTGATGACCGGGCCGAAGATCTCCCGCTGGATCAGCTCGTCGTCCTGCCGCAGCCCGGCGACGACCGTCGGCTCGAAGAAGAAGCCCGGCCGGTCGGCGGCCCGGCCCCCGGTGACGACCTCCGCATGGCCGGGCCGGCGCTCCAGGAAGCCCGCCACCCGCTCGCGCTGGCGCAGGCTGTTGAGCGGGCCGAGCGTCGTGTCCGGCGCGCTCATGTCGCCCATCACCAGCTCCTTGGCCTTGGCGGCCAGGCCGGCGACGAGGTCGTCGTACAGGCGGGGCGCGGCCAGCACCCGGGTGGCCGCCGTGCAGTCCTGTCCCGCGTTGTAGAAGCCGGCGCCGGAGATGATCTCCAGCGCCGCCTCCAGGTCGGCGTCGTCGAACACCACGACCGGCGCCTTGCCGCCGAGCTCCAGATGGGTGCGCTTGAGCGTGCGGGCCGCGTGCTCGGCGACCCACCGGCCGGTCTCGACGGACCCGGTGAGCGAGACGAGCTCGACGCCGGGATGCTCGACCAGCGCCGCGCCCGGCTCGTTGCCGCCGACGACGACGTTGAGCACGCCGGGCGGGAAGATGCCGGCGGCCAGTTCGGCGAGCCTGACCGTCGTCACCGGTGTGGTGGGCGCGGGCTTGAGCACGCTCGTGCAGCCCGCGGCCAGCGCGGGGCCGATCTTCCACACCGCCATCATCATCGGGTAGTTCCACGGCGTGATCTGGCCGACCACGCCCACGGGCTCGCGGCGCAGCATCGAGGTGTAGCCGGCCACGTACTCGCCGGCCGCCTTGCCCTCCAGGCAGCGGGCGGCGCCGGCGAAGAAGCGGAGGTTGTCGGCCATCGTGCCGATCTCATCGCTCTTGACCACGTGCAGGGGCTTTCCGGCGTTCGCCGATTCCAGCTCGGCCAGTTCGGCTGCGTGCTCCTCGATCGCGTCGGCCAGCTTGAGCAGGGCGAGCGCGCGTTCGCCCGGGGTGGTGGCGGCCCAGTCGGGGAAGGCCGCCGCGGCCGCGGCCACCGCCCGGTCGACGTCGTCGGGCCCCGAGCGCGGGGCGCGGGCGATCGTCTCGCCGGTCGCCGGGTCGAGCACGGGCGCCCACTCTCCGTCGAGCGGATCGGCGAACTCGCCGCCGATGAAATTACGCATTTCCATCATGTCGTTCTCCCAGCGTCATGGCGCGGCGGCGCAGCTCCACTTTGTCGATCTTGCCGATGGGCAGCTTCGGCAGCTCCGCCGCCAGCCGGAACACCTTCGGCACCTTGTAGTTGGCCAGCCGCGCGCGGGCGTACTCGCGCAGCTCACCCGCCGTGACCGGCGCGCTCGGCACGACGAAGGCGTGCCCGACCTCGCCCCAGCGCTCGTCGGGCACGCCGACCACGGCGGCCAGCGCGACGGCCGGATGCTCCTCGATCGCGGCTTCGAGCTCGCGGGGGTAGACGTTGTAGCCGCCCGACTTGAACATCTCCTTGAGACGGCCGACGAGGCGGATGTGGCCGCCCGGCTCCTCCATCGCGAGGTCGCCGGTGTGGAGCCAGCCGTCGCCGTCGATCGCCGCCCGGGTGGCCTCCGGCGCCCGCCAGTAGCCCCGGGTGATGAAGTCGCCCCGGATGAGCAGCTCGCCGGCGCCGGAGGCGGTGCCGTCGGGGCGGCGCAGCGTGACCTCGTAGTGCGGATCCACCCGGCCCACGCTCCAGGCCAGCACCTCCAGCGGGTCGCCCGGGTCGGTGTAGGTCACCGAGCCGGTCGACTCGGTGAGGCTGTAGCTGGTGGCCAGCCGCGCGCCTATCTTGGACAGCGTCTCCAGCAGGCTCTGGGGCGCGGCGGCCCCGCCCCACAGGATGTACTCCAGCGAGCCGAGGTCGCACTGGGACCACTCGGCCGTTCTCACCATGGCCAGCAACTGCGTCGGGATGCAGTACAGGTGTGTCAGGCGTTCGCGCTCCACCATGCGCAGCGCGCCGGCCGGGTCGAAGCGGCGCATGTACACGACCGTGCCGCCGGCGGTGAGGATCGAGGTGCTGATGTCGCCGAGCCCGCCGATGTGGTTGAGCGGCAGGTCGCACAGTTTGCGGGGCGCCTGGCCGTACCAGCGTCCCGCCTGCACCGCGCCGCAGTGGGCCAGCCCCCAGTGCGGGACGAGCGCGCCCTTGGGCCTGCCGGTGCTGCCGGAGGTGTAGATCATCGCCGCCGCGTCCAGGGGCTGGACCTGCTCGCGGGCGCCGGCCAGCAGGTCGCCGGGCACGTCCGCGCCGGCGTCGAGGAACTCCTCGTAGGAGACCGACAGCCCGTCCACCGCACGCTCACGGGTCACCACGCGGACCGGCCCCAGCGACCGCAGCGCGCTCAGCGTGGCGTCCTCGGCGTCGAGCATGCCGAACAGCAGGGTCGGCTCGCTGTCGGTGACCACGTGGGACAGCTCGGCGATCGTGTACTTGGGGTTCAGCCCCACCCAGACGCCGCCGATGCTCGCCGTCGCCAGGAAGATCACGAAGCATTCCGGCTGCGGATGGCCGAGCAGCGCCACCCGGTCGCCGTGCCGCACGCCGGCGGCCAGCAGCGCGGCCGCGCAGCGGTCGACGTCCTCGCGCAGCCGCTGGTACGTCCAGCGGCCGTGCTCGCCGACCAGCGCCTCGCGCGCCGGGCGGTGGGTGGCCCAATGGCCGACGTAGTCGGTGATGCGGGCCAACCGGGGAACGGTCATACCGGCACCGCCTCCTGGCGGGCCGACAGCAGCCGTCTGGCGTTGTCGTGCAGCAGCGCGTCCAGCGTCTCGGCCCGCAGCCCCAGGCCGTGCCACTCCTCCAGAGCCCGTAGATGTGGGAACACGGGCCAGTCCGTGGCGAACAGCACCTGGCCGCGCAGGACCCGGTCCATGAAGCGCAGCATCATCTCCCAGCCCGATCCCGGCACACCGAGATACTTGGGGGCCAGGCCGCCGAAGTCGATGAGCACGTTGGGGTGCCGCCGCGCCACGGCCACGATCTCCGGCACCCACGGCCAGGCGCCATGGCAGGCGATGAGCGTCGCCTCGGGGAAGTCGCAGGCGACCTGGTCCAGGCGGACGGGCCGTTCGGACTCGATCGGGTGCCGGCGCGAGTAGTTGACGCCCGTGTGGACGCCGATCGCCAGCCCCAGCTCGGTGGCCTTGGCGTACACCGGGTACAGCTGCCGGTCGTCGATCGCGTGGCCGAAGAACGACGGCTGCACGTTGATCCCCGCCAGCCCCAGCGCGGCCACCCGCTCGACCTGGCGGACGGCGCGCATGATCGACAGGGGCTCCAGCGTGACCGTCCCGAAGCCGGAGAACCGGTCGGGCCGCAGCCGCACCTGCTCGGCGACCTCCTCATTCAGCGCGTCGGCGTAGTCGCCGTGCTCGAACTCCGCGTGCAGCACGGCGTGCCCGACCCCGGCCTCGTCCATCTCGGCCAGCAACTCGCCCATGCCCTTGTGCCAGCCGTCGCCGATGTCGAGAACCGCTTCGTACTGGGTGTAGACGTCGCCGCCGGCCGCGAGCGGGGGACGTGCGGCGCTGGGCACCCGTACGCGGAAGTCGATGATCGTCGAGGAGAGCGGGGCGGTCAGATCCATGAAGTGTTCCTCCCGGAGGATTCGATGGTCGTGGGCACGCTGGGCCTGCGGTGACGCCACGGATGGGCCCGTTCGAGCTGGCCGGCCAGGGACAGGACCGTGCCGTCGCGCCACCGGCCGCCGATGAGCTGGACGCCCAGCGGCAGGCCGCCGGGCTGCTCCACGAGCGGGATGGAGATCGCGGGCAGGCCCAGCATGTTCGCCAGGGCCGTGAGCGAGGCGGTCTCCTCCGCGCGCCGCAGCGGCAGCCACGGGTCCGCCTCCTGCCCCTGCCACAGCGCCCCCTCACTCGGCGCCAGGACCGGGTTGGTCGGGGTGAGCAGCACGTCGACGGCCTCCCACGCCTGGTACATCTCGGCCGAGCGCCACTGCAACTCCAGCATGGTCCGCACGTACGTCAGCGAGTCGGTCTGGCGGGCGGCCTGGCGAAGGGTCCGGTTGAGCGGTTCGGCCGCCGACTCGTCCACGACGTCGCAGTCGGCCGAACCGGTGGCGTACAGGATCTCGAAACGGGGCTTGAACCAGTCGGGGTCGAGGCCCGGGATCGACTGCTCGACCACCTCGTGCCCGAGGTCGGCGAGCAGGTCGGCGGCCCGGCGGGCCAGGGCGACGGCCGCGGGGTGCACCTCGGCGGGGAAGGCGGGCTGCAGGTTGAGCCCGATACGCAGCCGCCGCGGATCACGCTCGGCCTGCCACCGGTACGGTTCGTCGGCCGGGGGAGCGCTGTACCAGGTGGACTGCGGGGCCGCCGCCAGGACGTCCAGGATCGCCGCGGTGTCCAGCACGGTACGGGTGAGCACGCCCTCGGTCGCGAAGCCCTCCATGTAGTGCGCGTCGGACGGGACGCGTCCGCGGCTCGGCTTCAACCCGACCAGCCCGCAGAAGCTGGCGGGCTCACGGATGGAGCCCGCCCCGTCGGATCCGTGCGCGACGGGCAGCAGACCGGCCGCCACGGCCGCGGCGGCGCCGCCGCTGGAACCGCCCGGGCTGCGGTTCAGATCCCAGGGGCTGCGGGTGACGCCGTGACGCAGCGACTCGGTGACCGACACGGTGCCGAACTCCGGCGACGTCGTCGCGCCCACGAACACGAAGCCGGCCTCCCGCAACGCCTTGACCGCCGGCGCGTCGGCGTCCATCACGCGGTGCTCGACGGCGTTGGAGGCGCTGCACAGCGGCCGGCCGCGGACCGGGTGCAGATCCTTGATCGCGATGGGCACGCCGAGGAACGGCGGCAGCGGCCCGCCCGCCGCCACCCGCGCATCGGCCGCGTCGGCCGCCTGGCGGGCCTGGTCATGGTCGACGTGGCAGAACGCGTTCAGCGCGGGATCGAGCGCGTCGATGCGCGCCAGATAGCCTTCCAGGACCTCGCGCGCGCCGGCCTCGCCGGAGGCGATCCGCCCGGCCAGTTCGGTGGCGCTCGGCCACCCCTCCGGCCCGGTGCCGACCGGCTCCGGAAGGCTGCTGATATCGGTCATCGTCTCTCCTAAGCAGTCGAACGATCGCTCAAATAAACGCCCACGTCAAGGCATGACGTGTTAAAGGGATGCCTCGACCTCGCCCAGCGCCTCGCCGAGGACATCGAGGAACAGCTCGCAGTCCGCCCCGGTCAGCACCAGAGGCGGCTTGATCTTCAGAACGTTGTCATCCGGCCCGTCCGTCGACACCAGCACCCCGCGCGCCTTCACCGCCTCCTTGACCGCGCCCGCCTGCGCGGTGGCCGGCCGCCGCCCCTCCAGGCTCAGTTCCACACCGAGGAAGAGCCCCTCGCCCCGGACGTCCCCGATCAGCGGATGGCGGCTCCGTAGCCGTCGCAGCCCGCGCAGCAGCTGCTCGCCGCGCCGGCGCGCGTGGGCCTGCAGACCCTCATCGCGTACGACGTCGAGCACGGCCAGCCCGATCTCGGCCGAGACCGGATTGCCGCCGAAGGTGTTGAAGTACTCCATCCCCGTCTCGAACGAGCGCGCGATCTCCGGCGTCGTCACCACGGCGGCCAGCGGATGCCCGTTGCCCAGCGGCTTGCCCAGCGTCACGATGTCGGGCACGACCCCCTGCGCCTCGAACCCCCACAAGCTCCGCCCCACCCGCCCCAGCCCCACCTGCACCTCGTCGGCCACGCACACCCCGCCCGCCCGCCGTACGTGCTCGAACGCCGCACGCAGGTAGCCGTCGGGGTAGACGATCTGACCGCCGCAGCTCTGCAGCGACTCGGCGAAGAACGCGGCGGGCCGCCGCCCGGCCGCCGCGAGCCCGGCCAGCCGCTCGGCCACCGAGCCGGCGTAGCGCCGGCCCAGATCGTCGTCCCGGCCCGCCCGCAGCCGGCCACGGTAGGGGTCGGGCAGCTCGCAGACATGGGTGGTGTCCGGCCGGCCGCGCCCGCCGCGCCGGTTGAACTTGTACGGGCTCAAGGCGATCTGCGAGGACAGGTGGCCGTGGTAGGCGTGGTCGAGGACCAGCACGTCCGCCGCGCCGGTATGGGCCGCCGCCAGCCGCAGCGCGAGGTCGTTGGCCTCGGAGCCGGAGTTGACGAAGAAACAGACCCGCAACGGGTCCGGCAGCAGCTCGACCAGGCGGCGGGCGTACTCCACGACGGACTCGTGCAGATACCGGGTGTTGGTGTTGAGCCGGGCCGCCTGCCGATGGCCCGCGGCCACCACCCGCGGGTGGCAGTGGCCCACATGGCAGACGTTGTTCACCAGGTCCAGCCACGGCCGGCCGGCGGCGTCGAAGAGGTAGGCGCCCTCACCCCGGACCAGGTGCAGCGGCTCACGATAGGACAGGCTCATCGCCCGGCTGAGGTTCGTACGACGGCGCGCGGCGATGCCGCCCGCCTCCCGCCGTGCCCGCGCCGCGCCCCCTTGTCCGTGGACCAGGCCGGGGTCGGTGCTGATGCTTCTCCACAGGTCCGCCTCGTCGGCGGGCGCGGTGTCCGGGAAGTCGGCTCCCATGCCGAGCAGGTGGGTCAGCAACTGCAGGCGCGGGCGCGGCGGCCCCGCCTGCGTGGCGCCGGCCGTCCCCAGCGGCTCGCCGGGGGCCAGCTTGCCGCCCGGGGCGAGGTGGGCGATCGAGCTCGCGTCCAGGTGCCGGTAGAGGGTCCAGAACGGCACGCCGTCGTCGGTGCGGTGCTCCAGCACGACGGAGACGGACGGGTAGGTCTTCACGGTGTGCACGACCGACGGGAGAGGGCACCGCACTGTGACGCCCTCGCCGGTGACCAGGTCGCACCCCAGGTGGATCTCCGGCCGCCCTCCGGATGGCGGAGCGGTCTCCTCGCCGTAGCGGACCGGCGGGGCGTCCAGTACGGGCACCGCCGGGGCGGCGCCGGACAGCAGCGGTACGGGCCGGGCGGCGCCGGACTCGAAGTGCTGGCGCACGGCCCGGGTCAGCGGGTTGGGCGCGAAGCCGACCGCGTCGCGCAGCCGGAAGTGGGCGAGGTCCGGGCTCGTCCCGGCCAGCCGCCGCAGCACCCGCCTCACACCACCCTGGCTGACCAGCAGGTAGTCGTTGGCGGGGTCGTTGGCGTGCTGGTAGGCCGACAGGCACACGCTCATCGCCAGCCGGGTACGCATGAGGTCGTACAGGACCTCGAGCTCGGCCGGTAGCAGCGGCGACACCTCGTCGTACCCGCTCACCAGGGGCAGCACCGCCCGCAGCGGATCGGCGTGCCCCTGCATCGCGTACGCCCCGGCCACCGCCAGACCGCAGACGCGCGGGTTCCACGCCACGTCGCCGAAGTCGATCAGAGCGGCCACCTCGCCGCCGTCGTCCACCAGGATGTTGAGCTCGTTGGCGTCGTTGTGGATCACCTGGTGGGGCAGCGCCGCGACACGCGGGGCGACCTGGTCGCGGTAGCGGTCGAAGACCTCGGTCACCAGCGGCCGCAGCTCGCCGTCGAGCAGCGGCACGAGGTCGGCGAGCGCGGGGGCGCCGGTCAGGTTCCACACGAGTTCGCGCCGCATGCCGGGGTGGGTGAAGTCGCGCAGCGCGTGGTCGACGGCCGCCACGTGACGGCCCAGCCCGCGCAGGCGCCGCGCCGTCGGCTCGACCTCCGCCCAGGGCCGGCCGTCCATCCAGGTGAGCACCCTGGCCGTGCGCGGGCCGTCGGCCCACGCGGCGGCGGCGGAGCGGCGTCCGTCCAGGGCCAGCACCACGCGCGGGGCCGGGAGCCGGTCGCCGCCCGGCATGTGCCGCGCGTCGGGCGAGACGGCCGGCCCGGCCCCGCGCGTGGTGCCGGGCGAGGGCGAGACGGTCTGCCCGGCCAGGTGCAGCAGCACGGCGTCCTGCAGGTCGAGCTCGGCGGGGTCGGTGCCCGGGGCGTGGAGCTTGAGGACGTAGCGGTCGCCGTCCGCCGTGCTCAACCGGAAGTTGCGGTCCTTCTCCCCCGGCAGCGGCTCCAGCCGGCCCGCCAAGCCGAACAGGTCCCGCGCGAGCGTGGCCGCGTGCTCCAGCTCGTCCGCCGACGCGGCCCGCCGCTCGTCATCATGGCCCGTACGCCTCACGTCGGTCTCCCCTCAAGGCCCGTTATGTTGTCGAACGATCGCTCAAATTCGTGGCGATGTCAAGACCGCTTCCGGCCCGCCGGGAAGTCACACTCCGGTCGGCTTGCGGCGTGGCTCGATCGACAGCTCGACCCGCTGCAGCAGCAGCTCGGAGTCGGGGATGCGCAGGTCACCCACCTGGAGGGGCCGCCCGTCGCGGCTGGCGCCCATCAGCGAGAGCCCCATGTCGGCGAACCGCTCGCACAGCCGCGCGATGTCCAGCTCGCCGTTGGGGCGGTACCAGTGCGCGATCCCGGTCGTCATCTGCAACAAGGCCAGCCGCGCGACGTTGCCGCGATCGGTGAAGACGCCGTCACGCACCCCGGCCTCCAGCGTGTCCGCCCACACCTTCTCGTAGGCGTCGCGCAGCCGCAGGATGTCGCGCCGGGCCTGCCCGGTCAGCGCCTGGAACTCGTGGTCGGCGACCTTGGCGGCGCGCGGGTTGCGCGCGTGGAAGGCGGCGTGCACGGCGATGAGCGCGGCCAGCCGCTCGGCGGGGTCGTCGATGTCGCGGACCGTCTCCTCGCTGCTGGCCACGAGCACCTCCATGGCGCGGCGGGTGACCGCCTCCAGCAGCTCGTCCTTGGAGGAGGCGTAGTAGTACATCGCCGAGACGGCGACCTCCGCGGCCTCGGAGATGTCCCGGATGCCGGTGCCGTGGAACCCGCGCTCGGAGAACAGCCAGCAGGCGGTGCGGAGCAGCCGCAGCTCCGTGCGGGCCGACTGCGCTCGCCGCGAGGACGTCGCCTTCATCCGGCCGCCCTTGGTGTGCCGGCTGCCGCCTGTCTGGTTGGTGGTGGCCATGGCGCCGACTATCCCATAGCCAGGACGGTCGCGGGGTTGGTGACCGTCACCGTGATGATCTCGCTCTGGCTCATCCCCATGCGGCGCATCAGGGGGATGGCGCTGTCGAGGATGTGGGTGTATCCGGGGCCGCCGTAGCGGCGCAGGTAGACCTTCTGGCAGATGTCCTGCGCTATCAGCAGGCGCTCGCCGAAGCCGGCCTCGATCACCCGCTGGAGCCATTCGACGCGGGTACGGTCGTTGGGGCGGCGCGCGTCGGGGTTGAAGGCGTAGTAGCTGGACTCCTGGCCGAACAGGTCGAGCTCCAGGTAGCAGCCCGTGCCCGCGAGCTCCAGCAGGTCCTCGGCCGTCCACAGCGTACGGTCGAGATGAGACATGATCACGCGGGCCGGGTCGCCGCCGGAGTCGAGAACCGTGCGCATGGCCCGCAGCGGCGCCTCGCGATGGCGGCCGGGATGGATCTGCAGCGGCGCCCCGGTCGAGACCTGCGCGCGGCACGCGGCGCGCAGCACCTTCTCCTCGCTGGGGTGCACCGGCCAGCTCAGGCCGATCTCGCCGATGAGCCCGGCGCGTACGCCGGTGTCGCCCACGCCGTCGCGCACGTCGGCGACGATCTCCGCGCTGATGGCCTCCACGGACGCTTCGGCCAGCCCGGCCGGATGGTAGTCGCGGCAGTAGTAGCCGCTGCCCATCACGATGTGCACCCCGCTGACGCGCGAGACGCGCGCCAGCCCGAGCGGGTCACGGCCCAGCCCCACCGGCGTGGAGTCCACCACCGCGCCGCCACCGGCCGCGCGGTAGAGGGCCAGCTCCTCGGCCGCGTCCTGCTCCGACAGCAGCCGCAGGTTGTCGAGGTTGACGACCGTGCGCCGGATCCAGTCGTAGTTGTCCAGCCGTACGGGCTCGGCGACCCGGGCGCGTACGGACGCGGGCAGCTCCCGGCCGACCGGCCCCCGTGGCGCGTCGTCGTCACCGGCCACCGGCTGCAGACCCCAGGGCTGGATGATCGCCGACATGTCGCACAGCACGTGTTCGTGCGGCTGCGTGTGGCCGAGTGCCGCGGGTTCGACATCACCCAGCACGGTACGCACACGACGAGCCGATCCTGCCGCAAGCTCCACCATGCCAGTTAATCTATCGATCGTTTGTACAAACACGCAATCCGGCGGGCCGCCTGAGGGCGCCGCGAGCCCGGTGATGCGGCGTCACAGGAAGCTCACGTTCTGGGCGAGGGTCAGATGGTCGGAGTAGTTGACGGTGCTGGTCGTGCGCCGCATGTAGGCGCGCCAGGAGTCCGAGCCGGACTCGCGCCCGCCGCCGGTCTCCTTCTCGCCGCCGAAGGCGCCGCCGATCTCCGCGCCGGAGGTGCCGATGTTGACGTTGACGATGCCGCAGTCGGAGCCGTCGGCGGCCTGGAAACGCTCGGCCTCGCGCAGGTCCCGGGTGAAGATGCTGGAGGACAATCCCTGGGGGACGTCGTTGTTCAGGGCGATGGCCTCCTGCAGCGTCCGGTAGGTCTGCACGTACAGGATCGGCGCGAAGGTCTCCTGCCGGACGATGCCGCTCTGACCGTCGATCCGGACGATCGCGGGCTCGGCGTAGCAGGCGGCGGGGGCGGCGTCGGCGAGCCGGCGCCCGCCGCCGGCCAGGACCTCGCCGCCCTCGGACCGCGCGGCGCTCAGCGCCTGCCGCATCGCCTCGTGCGCCTGAACGGAGATGAGCGGCCCGACCAGGGTGGAGTCGTCGAACGGGTCGCCGATGGGCAGCTTGCCGTAGGCGGTGGTGAGCCGCTCGATCAGGGTGTCGGCGATGTCGGTGTGCGCGATGAGCCGGCGCAGGGTGGTGCAGCGCTGCCCGGCGGTCCCGGCCGCGGCGAACACGATGGCGGGCGCGGCCAGGTCGAGGTCGGCCGAGGCGCTGACCACGGCGGCGTTGTTGCCGCCCAGCTCCAGCAGCGAACGGCCGAAGCGGGCCGCCACCCGCGGGCCGACCTGGCTGCCCATGCGGACCGAACCGGTGGCGCTGACCAGCGCCACCCGCCGGTCGTCGGCCAGCCGCTCCCCGATGGCGCGCTCGCCGAGCAGCAGCCGGTGTACCTCGCGGGGTGCGCCGCTCTGCCCGGTCGCCGTGGCCAGCAGCCGGTCGCAGGCCAGCGAGGTCAGAGGGGTCAGCTCGGACGGCTTCCAGACCACGGTGTCGCCGCAGACCAGGGCCACGGCGGTGTTCCACGCCCACACGGCCGCCGGGAAGTTGAACGCGGAGATCACGCCGACCACGCCCAGCGGGTGCCAGGTCTCCGACAGGCGGTGGCCCGGCCGTTCGGAGGCGATGGTGCGTCCGTAGAGCTGGCGCGACAGGCCGACCGCGAACTCGCAGATGTCGATCATCTCCTGGACCTCGCCGAGCGCCTCCGAGCGGATCTTGCCCGCTTCGATGGTGACCAGGTCGGCCAGGTCGTTCTTGTGCTCGCGCAGCAGTTCCCCGAGCCTGCGGACCACTTCGCCGCGGCGGGGGGCGGGCACGGTGCGCCATGACAGGAACGCCTCGTGCGCCGCCGCGATCGCCGCGTCGGCGTCGGCGGGGGTCGCGGCCTTGAGGCCGAACAGGTGCTCGCCGGTGATCGGCGTGCGGGCGTGGAGGTCGTCGCCCTGTTCGAGGGTGACGTCCAGGCGGGTCAGGATGTCGAGCGCGCGTCGCCGCAGGGCGTCGGTGGTGGGAAGGGTCATGAAGGTTCTCCATGGGCGAGGTCGGTCAGGTGATCTCGGGCAGGCCGAGCGCGTGGGCGGCGTTCTGCAGGGATCGCCGCTGCTGGGTCTCGTACAGGGCGAACGGGTCCAGCACCTCGCGCCCGATGGCGGCGGACAGCCAGTCGGCGTCGTAGTCGGCGGCGGTGTGGCGCTCGTCCTTGACGCCCTGCCCGCTGAGGTTGGACTGGAAGATCCCGGCCGCCGAGCGGGGCAGGAAGTCCTCGTACACGATGGGCTCGGCGCGTACCCAGCCATGCTCGAGCAGGTCGGCCAGGCCGGTGGCGGGGGGTCGCCCGTCACGGACGCGGCCGGGCACCGGCTGATAGGTGAAGAAGCCCAGACGGCCGAGCGCCAGCTCCCGTTCGGTCGCGGGGAACTCCCGCTCCCAGATCGACCGGATGGCCCGGGCGCGGCTTCCGGCATGCTCGCCGCGGTGGTCGGCCGGTTCGGCGTCGGCGCGCGCCTGCAGGTCGTCGTAGCGTTCGCGGCCGGCCCGGGTGAGCGCGATGCCGCGCGCCTCCACCTCGCCGAAGCGCACCCGCAGCGATCCCGTGGTGATGCCGCCGTCGGGCCGGCGCAGCGCGCGCGGCTCGGCCAGGGCGCGAAAGGAGGTCTGGCGCAGCAGGACGTCCGGCCCGGACCAGCGCGGCGGCCCCTGGATCGTGTCGATCATGGTGATGCCGCGTTCGGTCATCCGCCGGTACAGCTCGTCGATGTCGAGCACACGCGGCGTCAGGTGGTTGATGTGGGTGCTGCTCACGCCGCCGATGTCGGCGGCGACCGCCGAGACGCGTTCCAGCCTCTCGTACCAGGCCTTGTCGATCGGCTCCTCGGACAGCGCGAACGCGTGGACGGCCAGCGTGAGGAAGCGTCCGGCCTGCTCCTGTGGCAGTTCGCGCTCCCGCTCGGCTCGATCGGCCAGCTCCAGCAGCTCGGGCGGGAACAGTTGCCGCGCGGCCAGGAACCTCTCCAGCCGCCCGCGCAGGTCCGCGTCGAAGAAGCGGGGATCGGCCGGGGTGAGCATCGAGGTGAAGACCCGGAAGGGGTTGCGGGCCAGCTCGTCGTCCGCGACGGGACGAAAGGCCGTCGAGACCACGGGCACGGCGCTGGAGGCGGCCTCACGCAGGTCGTAGAACCCGACCGGGCGCATCCCCAGCGCCCCGAAGATCCGGGCCACCTGCTGGAGCTCGGCCGGGGTGCCGACCCGGATGGCGCCGTGCCGTTCGGCGGTGACGCGCTCGATGGAACCGAGCCGCTCGGCGCCGGCTCCCGCCCGCTGCAGCACGCTGTCGTTGACCTCCCGGGAGACCTCCACCAGCGTCCGGTAGGCGGGCACCTCCTGCCCGTACATCTCCGACAGACGCCGCGCGAACGAGGCGCGCAGCCGCCCTTGAGAGACCATGACCATGCGTTATCTCCTCCAGGTGCGGATGGCTTTGTCCACGATGGAGGCGATCCCGGGTGAATCCAAGCCCCAGGAGGCCGATAGATTTCCGGCCAAAGCCCAAGCACTGCTTATGTGCTCCACCGGCGGCTCGGAGGCGGCATGGTCAAACCCCTGCTTCTGGTCACCTTGCGAGAGGTGTGCCGGACTGGTTCGTTCGCGCTCGCGGCACGTGAGCTCGGCTACACGGCTTCGGCCGTCTCCCAGCAGATCGCGGCGCTGGAGAAGGACACCGGGCTGGTGCTGTTCGAGCGCGAGGCGCGCGGCGTGCGCGCCACCGCGGCGGCCCATCGCCTGGTGGAGCTGAGCCAGCGGGTGCTGGCCACGTTGGAGGACTTCGGCTATGAGGTGCGCGAACTGGCCACCGGCAGCACCGGCCGGTTGCGGCTGGGCAGCTTCCCCACGGCCAGCGTGCGGCTGGTGCCGCCGACGCTGTCGGCGTTCACCCGCCGATACCCCCGGGCGGAGATCCTGCTGGAGGAGGGCGAGCCGGAGGAGCTGATCCCCCGGGTGATCGACGGCGCTCTGGACCTGGCGCTGGTCTACGAGTACGGGCTCACTCCGCAGTCGTGGCCCGACGGGCTGGCCGCCCATCACCTGTTGCGTGAGGACCTGCTGCTGCTGCGTCCTCGAGATCATGGCCCGGGCGCCGAGCTGTCCGCGCTGGCGGGGGAACGCTGGATCACCAGCCGCGAGGGGACCGGAGGCGCGCTGTCGCTGGCCCGGCTGTGCGCGGCGGCCGGATTCGTGCCCGTCGTCACCTTCCGCAGCAACAACTACGACGTGGTGCGGCATCTGGTGGCCGCCAGGCTGGGGGTGGCGGTCGTCCCCGCGCTCGGTCACGTGCCCGACGACCGCGTCGTGGCCACGCCTGTGCGGCTGCCCGCCGCGCATCGCACCGTCGTCGCGCTGCACCGGGAGGCCAACGGCAATCCTCTGCTCGCCGACGCGCTCGCCACCCTGCGGCAGGTCGTCCTGCCGTTGAACGGCGGTTGAGACTTTCCGGGTCTACGCCCGGGAATTCTCCAGAAAACCCTCAACGCTCAGCCGCTGGGACATCGGGTGCGCGCCGTCGTGCAGGCGGCACGTGGCCGCGCGCAGGCGCTTGCGGGGAAGGCGGAAAGAGCGCTATTCTCGCTTACTTGGCACTAAAACCAAGAGGTATATACACGCCTCCCGTTAGGAGTATACCAGGGAATGACTAATCGTCAAGATGCTCTTGCGGAAGCCCTTGACACGGAGCAGGGGACTGTTTCCATGCTCTACGGCAGACTCGACGCGGCGCGTGAGCGGGCGCGGGAGGTGCTGCGTGAGGTGTACGGCCGGGGCGGTGCGCTGGGCACCCGCCAGGCCATGGTCGAGCGTGAGGTGCGGGCCTCGGAGCAGGCGCGGCGGCTGACGCAGCTGGACGGGGTCGAGCGGGGGCTGTGCTTCGGCCGCATCGACGAAGCCGGCGGCCGACGCACCTACATCGGGCGGATCGGGTTGCGTGATGACGAGCACGAGTCGGTCCTGATCGACTGGCGCGCTCCGGCGGCCCGCCTGTTCTACGTGGCCACGGCCAGTGATCCCGGCGGCCTGCTGCGCCGCCGTCACCTGCACACCAAGGACCGCCTGGTGGTGGGCCTGGATGACGAGGTGTTCGATCTGGAGCGGATGAGCGAGGGCGATCGGCGCACGCTGGTCGGTGAGGCGGCGTTGCTGGCGGCGCTGCGCCGGGGGCGTACGGGCCGGATGGGCGATGTGGTGGCCACCATCCAGACCGAGCAGGACCGGGTGATCCGCGCCGCGCTGCAGGGGGCGCTGGTGGTGCAGGGCGGCCCCGGCACCGGCAAGACGGTCGCGGCGCTGCACCGCGCCGCCTACCTCCTCTACACCCACCGCGCCACCCTGGAGCGGCGGGGTGTGCTGGTAGTGGGGCCCAATCCGATGTTCCTGCGCTACATCGGGCAGGTGTTGCCGGCGCTGGGCGAGACGCAGGTGGTGATGTCGACGGTGGGGGAGTTGTTCCCCGGCGTACGGGCGGTGGCGCCCGACGGGCCGCAGGCGGCGGTGGTCAAGGGCGACCTGAGGATGGCCGAGGTGGTGGCGGCGGCGGTGCGCGAGCGGGCGCGGGCGGTGCGGCTGCCGCACAACATGGCGCGCAAGCTGTTCGTCACCGAGCTGCTGAAGGAGCTGGCGCTGGCCGAGGCGCGGGCGGTGGAGGAGGCGCTCAAGCTGGCCGAGATGGAGTTCGAGGATCCGGAGCTGGCCGAGCCGCTGGAGCTGGAGCGTGATCTGGACGAGGTCGATCTCGCGCTGGCCTCGGCGCGGCTGTGGTCGGAGGATCCGGTACGGCAGGCGGTGGCGGAGTTGTGGCCGGAGCTGACGCCGCAGCGCCTGATCGGCGAGTTGCTGGCTTCGCCGGAGACGTTGTGGCAGGTGGCGCCTCCGGGCCTGGACTGGCGGGCGCTGGTGCGGCCGCAGGGCTCGCCGTGGACGGTCGGCGACGTACCGCTGCTGGATGAGGCGGCCGAACTGCTGGGACAGGACGACTCGGCGAGCCGCTCGGCCTCCCGGGAGGCCGAGAGCGCGTGGGAGGAGCAGGAGCGTTACGCCCAGGAGGTCCTGGAGACGACGGGCCTGCTCGAGGAGGGCATCTTCGACCGGGCCGACGTGCTGGCCGATCGGCACGCCGACGCCGGTGGCGATCTGAGCACCGCCGAGCGGGCCGCGGCCGACCGCCAGTGGGCCTACGGTCATGTGATCGTGGATGAGGCCCAGGAGTTGTCGGCGATGGCGTGGCGGACGGTCATGCGCAGGGTGCCGGCCCGTTCGCTGACGGTGGTGGGCGACATCGCTCAGACGGGTTCGGCGGCCGGCGCGCGTTCCTGGGGGGAGGTCCTCGATCCCTTTCTGCGGGGCCGCTGGCGCGAAGAGCGGCTGCTGGTCAACTACCGGACCCCGGCGGAGATCATGCGGGTGGCGGGCGACGTCCTGCGGGCGGTCGACCCGTCCCAGAGTCTGCCGGAGTCGGTCAGGGACGGAGAGGCCGAGCCCCGCGCGGTCCGTACGGGCATCGGCGGCCTGCCCGACCTGGTGGCCGAGGAGTTGCGGGAGATCGGCGAGGGCCGCCTGGCCCTGCTGGCCCCGGATGCCCGCCACGCGGAGATAGCGGCGTTGTTCCCCGGCCACGACGATCTGGAGGCCCCGGTGGTGGTCCTGACGGTGACCCAGTGCAAGGGGCTGGAGTTCGACGCCGTCATCGTGGTGGACCCGCAGGCCATCCTGTCCCAGTCCCCGATGGGCGGCCAGGACCTGTATGTGGCCGTGACCAGGGCGACCCGCCGCCTGACGGTCACCCACGAGCACGGCCTGCCGGAGGTCCTGTCCCGGCTCGCCAAGAAATCTACTTTGTAAAGGCGCTCGAGCAAGTCAAAAACCCAAACATACAATCGAATAAATCCTCATCTATCAAGCAGCCGTAGGCGGGCGGTCATGGGTAGAGCTGGTCGGCGACTTCGCGGATGCGGGTGGTCACCCGCAGGAGGGAGTGCAGGGTCTCGGTGTCGAGGTGGCGCATGATGTTGCGGTAGTGGTCCAGGCCGGCGTCGTTGATCTCGGCCATGAGCTTGGTGCCCGCGTCCGTCAGCTCGACGCGGCGGACGCGGCGGTCGTGCGGGTCTTCGCGCCGGCTCACCAGGCCATGGCCGACCAGCCGGTCGACGATGCCGGTCACGGTGCCGAGTCCGACGCCGAGGTTGTGGGCGAGCTCCTGGCCGGAGGTGGAGCCGTTGAGGGACACCACCATGACGACTTTGAGTTGGCGCATGGTGAGGTTGGAGGTGAACAGCGGCGATGGGCTCTGGGCGAAGGTCCGCCCGAGGTCGCGCTGGGTTTCGGTGATCCGGCGGATCAGGTCTTCACGTTCGTCGTCCACACTCACCTCTCGCTTCCTGAGAAGGTTATCAGGAAAGCCAAGGGAGGCTAAATATTCGCAAAAGGCGAAGTGTTAGTCTGGAGCGAACTCTGAAGGGACCTCCATGACCGCTTTCGCCCGGTTGAGTCTTGCCAACCGCAGTTTAGTGATCTTGCTGGCTCTCGTGCTCAGCGCGTTCGGCGCGTTCACGATTCCGCAGCTCAAGCAGCAGTTGTTGCCGTCACTGTCGTTCCCCGGCGCGTTCGTCATCGCGTCGTATCCCGGTGCTTCGCCGGAGATCGTGGAAGACCAGGTGACCAAGCCGCTGGAGGACTCCTTCCAGGGCATTCCCGGCATGGAGCAGATGACCTCGACGTCGAAGGAGGGCATGACGCAGGTCCAGGTGGCCTTCGCGTTCGGCACCGACATCGAGGCGTCGATCAACAAGATGCAGCAGGCGGTCAGCCGGGTGCAGCCGCAGTTGCCGTCCGGTGTGGAGCCGCAGGTGATCGCGGGTAACACCGACGACATCCCGGTGCTGGTGCTGGCGGTGGGTGACGGCGGCGATGAGCGGGCGATGGCCGACAAGCTGCGCCGCATCATGGTGCCGGAGCTGCAGGCCGTGGAGGGCGTGCGGGAGGCGACGGTCACGGGCACGCGTGACGAGGTCGTGACGATCAAGCCGGACCTGACGAAGATGGCGCTGGCGGGCGTGTCGGCGGCGCAGATCCCGGAGGTGCTGAGGGCCAACGGGACGCCGATCCCGGCGGGCACCCTGAACTCCGGCTCCTCCTCGCTGACGGTCCAGGTGGGCGAGCGGGTCGATTCGATCGAGAAGCTGAAGGACCTGTACCTGACCCCGGCCCAGCCGCAGGCCGCTCAGGCCCAGCCGCAGGCGCAGCCCCAGCAGGGGCGTCCGGGCGGGCAGCCGCAGGGCGGCCCGGCGCAGACGGCCACGCTCGTCAAGCCGAAGGCGCTCAAGCCGGTCAAGCTGGGTGAGGTCGCGGAGATCACCCGCGGCCTGGCCGACCCGACGACGATCACCCGTACCGACGGCAGGACCAGCCTGGGCGTGTCGGTGACGATGTCGCCCGACGGCAACGCGGTGTCGATCTCCAACGCGATCCGCGAGAAGCTGCCCGAGCTGGGCCGGGCGCTGGGCGACTCTTCGGAGACGGCCGTCGAGGTGGTCTTCGACCAGGCCCCCTACGTGCAGGAGTCGATCGAGAACCTGACCACCGAGGGCCTGCTGGGCCTGGTGTTCGCGGTGCTGGTCATCTTGGTGTTCCTGCTGTCGGTGCGCTCCACGCTGGTGACGGCGGTGTCGATCCCGCTGTCGGTGGTGATCGCGCTGATCGCGTTGTGGGCGGGCGACTATTCGCTGAACATGCTGACGCTCGGCGCGCTGACGATCGCGGTCGGCCGGGTGGTGGACGACTCGATCGTGGTGCTGGAGAACATCAAACGCCATCTCGGGTACGGCGAGGCGAAGCTGACGGCGATCTTGTCGGGGGTTCGCGAGGTGTCGGGCGCGGTGACGGCCTCGACGCTGACGACGGTGGCGGTGTTCGCGCCGATCGCGGTGGTCGGCGGCATGGTGGGTGAGCTGTTCGGCCCGTTCGCGGTCACGGTGGCGGTGGCGTTGCTGGCCTCGCTGGTGGTGTCGCTGACGGTGGTGCCGGTGCTGGCGTACTGGTTCCTGAAGGCGCCGGCCCTGACGCCGGAGCAGGCGCGGGCCCAGCGCGAGGAGGCCGAGGCCAAGGAGCTGCGCAGCCCGTTGCAGCGCGCCTATCTGCCGGTGCTGCGGTTCGCGACGCGCTTCAAGCTGGTGACGGTGCTGATCGGGCTGGCGGTGTTCGTCGGCACGCTGGGGCTGGCGGGCCAGCTCCAGACGAACTTCCTGGACTCCTCCGGCCAGAACACCATCTCGGTGTCGCAGAAGATGCCGGTGGGCACCGACCTGGCCACGACGGACGCGGCGGCCAAGAAGGTGGAGGGCGTCCTTTCCGGCCTGGACGGCGTGGAGACGTACCAGGTGAACGTGGGTGGCGGCAACGCGATGCGCGGTGGCGCGGGCGGTGGCGCGGATCGGGCGTCGTACTCGCTGACGTTGAAGGACGGCGTCGATACGCCGGTGGTGGAGCAGGCGCTGCGAGACAAGCTGGCCGGTGTTGCGGGGATCGGCGAGGTGACGGTCGGCGGTTCCGGCGGCGGCGGGTTCTCCTCCGACTCCATCGACGTCATCGTGCAGGCCTCCGACGCCGAGACGCTGCGCACGGCGGCGGACGCGGTCAAGACGGCGATGGGCCAAGTGCCGGGGCTGCGTGATGTGGCCTCGAACCTGGAGGCCAGCGCGCCGCGCGTCGAGGTGCGCGTGGACAAGGAGAAGGCGGCCGCCAAGGGGTTGTCGGAGGCGCAGATCGGTCAGTCGGTGGCGCAGGCGTTCCGCGGAGCGCCGCTGGGTCAGGTCACCCTCGATGGGCGGGCCAGTGATCTGGTGCTGCGTGTGGGTGATGTGCCCGAGGACGTCAAGGCGATCGAGGGTCTGAAGCTGGTGACGGCCTCGGGTCTGGTGAAGCTGTCGTCGGTGGCCGATGTGGAGCGGGTGGCCGGGCCGACGCAGGTGACGCGGATCGACGGTGAGCGTTCGGCGACGGTGTCGGCCAAGGCGACGGGCTCGGATCTGGGCAGCGTGACGCAGGCGCTGACGACGAAGCTGGACGGGGTGATGCTGTCGGCGGGTGCCTCGTATGAGATCGGCGGCGCGTCGGCGGATCAGCAGGAGGCGTTCGCGGATCTGGGGATGGCGATGCTGGCGGCGATCGCGATCGTGTTCATGATCATGGTGGCGACGTTCCGGAGTTTCGTGCAGCCGCTGATCCTGCTGGTGTCGATCCCGTTCGCGGCGACGGGCGCGGTGGGGCTGCTGGTGGCGACGGACACGGCGATGGGCGTGCCGGCGCTGATCGGCATGCTGATGCTGATCGGGATCGTGGTGACGAACGCGATCGTGCTGATCGACCTGATCAACCAGTATCGCGCTCAGGGGATGGGGATCGTGGAGGCGGTGATCGAGGGTGGCCGGCGCCGGTTGCGGCCGATCCTGATGACCGCGGTGGCCACGATCTGCGCGCTGACGCCGATGGCGCTGGGGGTGACGGGGTCGGGCGGGTTCATCTCCCAGCCGCTGGCGATCGTGGTCATCGGTGGTCTGGTGACCTCGACGCTGCTGACGCTGGTTCTGGTGCCGACGCTCTACACCGTGGTGGAGCGGACGAAGGAGCGGCTGCGCCGCGAGCCGGCCGAGCCGAAGCCCGAGCCGAAGGTGCTGGCCCCGACCTCGTAGGTCGCGGGGGTTGCTCCGCCCGTGCGGCCTGGTGCCGTGCGGGCGGAGCTGTGTGAATAGACTTGTGCGACGTGACTTCCAAGCCGCGCATCCCTGACGTCCTGGCCGCCCGCTATGCCTCCCCGGAGCTGGCCCGGTTGTGGTCTCCCGAGTACAAGGTGGTCGCCGAGCGGCGGCTGTGGCTGGCGGTGTTGCGGGCGCAGGCGGAGCTGGGGGTCGCGGTTCCCGAGGATGCCGTGGCCGACTACGACAAGGTGGTCGAGCAGGTCGATCTGGCGTCGATCGCGGCGCGGGAGCGGGTGACGCGTCACGATGTGAAGGCGCGCATCGAGGAGTTCAACGCGCTGGCCGGGCACGAGCAGGTGCACAAGGGCATGACCTCGCGCGATCTGACGGAGAACGTCGAGCAGTTGCAGGTGCGTGACAGCCTGCTGCTGGTGCGCGATCGGGTGGTGGCGTTGCTGGCGCGGCTGGCGAGGCTGGCCGAGGAGCACGAGGCGACGGTGATGGCGGGCCGTTCGCACAATGTGGCGGCGCAGGCCACCACGCTGGGCAAGCGGTTCGCGTCGGCGGCCGATGAGCTGCTGGTGGCCTTCCGCCGCCTGGAGGAGCTGATCGCCCGTTATCCGCTGCGCGGCATCAAGGGGCCGGTGGGCACGGCTCAGGACATGCTGGACCTGCTGGACGGTGACCGCGGCAAGCTGGCGGAGCTGGAGGGGCGGGTGGCGGCGCATCTGGGGTTCGAGCGGCGTTTCACCAGTGTGGGGCAGGTCTATCCGCGCTCGCTGGACTTCGAGGTGGTGTCGGCTCTGGTGCAGCTGGCGGCCGCGCCGTCGTCGCTGGCCAAGACGATCCGGTTGATGGCCGGGCATGAGCTGGTGACCGAGGGGTTCAAGGAGGGGCAGGTCGGTTCGTCGGCGATGCCGCACAAGATGAACACGCGCTCGTGTGAGCGGGTGAACGGCTTGACGGTGGTGTTGCGGGGTTACGCCTCGATGGTGGGCGAGCTGGCGGGCGATCAGTGGAACGAGGGTGATGTGTCGTGTTCGGTGGTGCGCCGGGTGGCGCTGCCGGACGCGTTCTTCGCCTTCGACGGGCTGGTGGAGACGATGTTGACGGTCCTGGATGAGTTCGGGGCCTTCCCTGCGGTGATCTCGGCGGAGCTGGATCGGTATCTGCCGTTCCTGGCGACGACGAAGATGCTGATGGCGGCGGTACGCGCCGGGGTGGGTCGTGAGCAGGCGCATGAGCTGATCAAGGAGCACGCGGTGGCGTCGGCGCTGGCGATGCGTTCGCGGGGCGTGGCCAACGAGCTGCTGGAGCGGCTGGCGGCCGATGAGCGTTTCCCGGTGGATCGGGCGGGCCTGGAGGCGCTGCTGGGTGATCGGGTGTCGTTCACCGGGGCGGCGGCGGATCAGGTGGAGGCGGTGTCGCAGGTGGTGGGCGAGGTCGTGGCGGCGTATCCGGAGGCGGCGGCCTATCGGCCGGGCTCGATCTTGTGATCTGAGCTTGTGGCGGGCTTATGGGGTGGCGCGGCGGAGTAGCTCGGTGAGGAGAGGGCGCAGGGCGGCGGGGACTTGGGACTCGGTGAGCTCGGTGATCTGGTCGCCGGTGGGGTGGTGGACGGTGAGCCGGTAGCGGGGCTGGGCCGACGTGGCGGGGGTTCTGGCGGGTTCGGCGGCGCTGAGGCCGGCCAGGAGGTTTCGCAGGTCGTCGTCCAGGTCGGTGTCGAGGGTGGCGTGGCGGCGCAGGCCGGTGAAGCCGCCGCTGGTTTCGAGCGTCACGCGCATGGGCGTCCCTTCCGGCGCGGTGTTCACCTTTCACGGTACGCGGGCAGACCCCGCACGGGTCTGTGGCGGGCGTCGTCGCGGAACCCTCGCGCGATGCCGCGTCCTCAGGCCCATGCGGAGAGCCTGTCGTGGCTTACCAGAATCCCTGCTGCCGGGCGGCGCCGCGGACGGTTTGGGGGGACTGGCGGGGGACGAGGTTGTTGCGGGCCAGGATGCGGGCCTGGGCGACGGCGACGGTGGCGGCGTCGGCGAACTTGGCGTTGGGCCACAGGTTCTGCAGGGTCTGGTACATGATCAGGGTGGCGGCGTCGAGGCCGAGGTCCTGGCTGATGAGGTAGAACCAGCGGTTGGTGATGCCGGACATGATGTGGGGGTCGGCGGGTTCGAAGTAGCCGGACATGTCGCGGGGTTGCGGGTCGCGGCCCATGAGGGGGTTGTCGAAGGCGGTGCCGGGTTCGGCCATGTTGCGCAGCGCTTCGCCGTACAGGTCGTCGGCCATGATCTCGTCGCCGATGAGCCAGTTGTGGCTTTGGGCGTCGTGGTCGTTGGCGTAGGCGTCGATGGCGGTGCCGAGCATGTCGCTGAAGGATTCGTTGAGGGCGCCGCTTTGGTCGTTGGTGTAGTTGAGGTTGGCGCTGAACTGGGTGACGCCGTGGGTGAGTTCGTGGGCGCACACGTCGATGCTGGCGGTCAGGTCCTTGAAGACCAGGCCGCTGCCGTTGCCGAACACCATGCGCAGGCCGGCGTCGTCCCAGAAGGCGTTGTCGAAGCCGACGCCGAAGTTGACGTTGGCGACGAGGTTGAGTCCGGCGTTGTCGATGGATTCGCGGCCGAGCTTGTCCTTGTAGTAGGTGCGGACGAGGCCGAGGTAGTCGTAGGCGTCGTTGGCGTTCTGGGCGGCGACGGCGGGGTCTCCCTCACCGCGGATGAAGGTGACGTCGAAGGTCCACTGGTTGAGGTCGTCGTAGATGAGGCGGCCGGCGGTGCCGGGTTTGGGGATGGTGAGTCCGGGCGGGACGGTTTCGGGTTCGGCGGTCAGGCGCTGGTCTTGGCCCAGCGGCAGGGCTTCGGCGCTGCGCCGGCCGCGGCGGAACTGGGCGGAGACGACTGCTGAGCGCTGGGCCGATGCGGGTTCGGCGCTCTGTTGTGCCTGGACTTTGGCGATGTGGTCGAGGACGTGGGGCGGGACGAAGCTGCAGCGATATGCCATGGCGCAACCCTTGTGCCGGGGGTGGTTGTGACGTTTCCACGTAAGCGGGGGCCGGTTGGGGTGCGCATCGGTGGTGGTCTCAGGGCTATCCCTAGGCCGCCTTGGGGGGTGGCCGGAAAATCGGATGAGGTTCGCCAGGTGGTCAGGCACAGTTGACGATGTGATGTCCGATTTTGTGCCTGGTATTGAGTTGTCCCGAGCCTTTTATGCCGAGGTGGTGGCGCCGCTGGTGACGCGGGTGCCGCACAGTGCCGCGTTGATCGGGCCGGGGTCGGAGGTGCTGGCGTTCGACACGGGCCGCTCCGCTGATCATGACTGGGGTCCGCGGGTGCTGGTGTTCGTGGAGCCGGAGGCGGTGGCGCAGGTGGAGGCGCGGGTGCTGGCCGGGCTTCCGGAGCGGTTTCGGGGGCTGGCGACGGTGTTCGACTATCACGGCGCGCTGCGGCCGGGCGTGGTGGTCGCCGATCTGGAGACGTGGCTGGTGGAGCGGCTGGGGTTCGATCCGCGGCGGGGGGTGTCGCTGCTGGATTGGCTGTCGGTGCCGTGGCAGAGCCTGGCGGAGGTGACGTCGGGGGAGGTGTTCCATGACGGGCTGGGCGGGCTGGAGGCGGCTCGGGCGGCGTTGCGCTGGTATCCGGGGGATGTGTGGCGTTATGTGCTGGCGTGTCAGTGGCGGCGTATCGCGCAGGAGGAGCCGTTTCCCGGCCGGTCGGGAGAGGTGGGTGATGAGCTCGGCTCGGCCGTCGTGGGGGCGCGGCTGAGCCGGGAGGTGATGCGGCTGGCGTTGCTGCTGCGCCGCCGCTACCCGCCGTACGCCAAGTGGCTGGGCAGTGCCCTGGCGCGGATGCCCGGTTCGACGGAGCTGGGGGAGTCGCTGGGGCTGGCGGTGGCCGCCCGGTCGTGGCGGGAGCGGGAGGACGGGCTGGCCGCGGCCTACGCGCGGCTGGCGGCGTTGCAGAACCGGGTGGCGCTGGCCGAGCCGCTGGATGCGCGGGTGCGCGGCTTTCATGACCGGCCGTTCCGGGTGATCGGGGGTGATCGGTTCGCGCAGGCGCTGCTGGGGTCGGTGTCGGATCCGGTGATCAGGGGGCTGCCGATGGTGGGGTGTGTGGATCAGCTGTCGGACTCGGTGGACCTGCTGCTGGAGCCGGGCCGGGCTCGGGCGGTGACGGCGGCGGCGCTCGGCCTGGGCGCCTGAGGCCCCGGGCCGGGGTGTCAGGCTCACCGCGCGGGCCTGCCGGCGGCTCTGAGCCTACGTCGATCCTGGTCGTAGGACGTGCCCGATATCTGGTGGTTTTTCCGTCGCTGGTGTTTTCCACCGTCTCCCGGGTAGCGCAACCTACGACCGGAAAGCACGAGACCATCATGACCACGAAAACCGACGAGTTCGCCGACCGCCTGTTCCACGCGGCGCTCGGCACCATAGAGGTCCTGTCGGTGCACATCGGCGACCGGCTGGGCTGGTATCGCGCGCTGGCCGAGCACGGTCCGGCCGACCCCGGCGAGCTGGCCGCCCGCGCGGGCGGCCACGAACGCTACGTCAGGGAATGGCTCGAACAGCAGGCCGCCTACGGAATCCTGGAGGTCACCGCCGACGGGCGCTTCGCCCTGCCCGACGGCGCGGCGGAGGTGCTGACCGACGAGTCCAGCCTGGCCTACCTCGCGCCGCTGGCGCGCATGCTGACCGGCGCCGCCGTGCAGATGCCCGCCCTCCTGGAGGCCTACCGGCGTGGCGGCGGGGTCGGCTGGGCGAGCTTCGGAACGGACATGCGAGAGTCCCAGGCGGACATGAACCGGCCCTGGTTCGAGCACGCGCTGCCGGAGGCCATCGCGGGCGTGCCCGGCCTGGAGGCGGTTCTGCGCCGTCCCGGAGCCCGCATCGCCGACATCGGCTGCGGCGCCGGGTGGTCGACGATCGCGCTGGCCAGGGCCTACCCCGAGGCCACGGTGGTGGGCGTCGACATCGACGCCCCGTCCGTCGAGCTGGCCGCGGGCAACGCCGCGAGCGCCGGTGCCGGGCCCCGCCTCACCTTCCGCCAGGGGGATGCCGCCCTGCTCGGCGAGGATCACTACGACGCCGTGTTCGCCTTCGAGTGCGTGCACGACATGCCGCGACCGGTCCAGACGCTGGCGGCGGCGCGGCGAGCGGTCGTGCCCGGTGGGGCGGTGATCGTGATGGAGGAGGCCGTGGGCGAGCGCTTCGCCGGGCCCGCCGATGAGGTGGAGCGGCTGATGTACGGCTTCAGCCTGCTGATCTGCCTGCCGGACGGGATGAGCGACCCGCCCTCGGCCGCCACGGGAACGGTGATGCGGCCTGACACGCTGCGCCGCTACGCGCGCGAGGCCGGGTTCGCCGACCTCGAAGTCCTGCCGATCGAGGACTTCGGATTCTGGCGCTTCTACCGCCTCATCCCCTGACACCGGAACTGCACTCCACACCAAAAATGCAATGGACTTAAAGTTTGGGGTTGAGTTAAGCTTTTCCGCATGGCCGAGGGGTTGCGGGAACGCAAGAAGCAGCAGACGCGCCGCCGCATCCGCGACGTGGCCACCGCACTGTTCGTGGACCGCGGCTTCGAGCACGTCACGATCGCCGAAGTCGCCGCCGCGGCCGAGGTGTCGGTCAACACCGTCTACAACTACTTCCCGACCAAGGAGGACCTCGTCCTGCCGCCCGAGGAGGCCTCACCTCAGCGCCTGGCCGACATCGTGCGCCGGCGCCAGGCAGGGCAGGGCGCCGTGCCGGCGGTGCTCGACCATCTGCGTGCGGAGGTACGGCGGCGCGACCGCACGATGGGCCTGACCGAGGGGTTCGGCCGCGTCTTCGAGATGATGCGCGCCGCCCCCACCCTCACCGCCCGCCTGGACGACCTCGGCCGGCAGATGACCGACGAACTGGCCGCCGTCCTGGCCGAGGAGACCGGCGCCGCGCCCGGCGACCCACTGCCCCGCATGGTGGCCTGGCATATCGGCGGCTTCCACTCGCTGGTGTACGCCGAGATCGGCAAGCGCACCACGGCCGGGGACAGCGCCGAGGCGATCGCCGGGGCCGTCCTGGAACTCCTGGACGTCTTCGAGGACCTGCTCGGCGAACGCCTTCTCACCTACGCCATTCGAAAGGACAGACCTTGTTCAGAGTGATGATCCGGGGCACGTTCGAGGCCCTGGACGACGCCGCCCGTGAGGCCGTACGGGCGGCGGGAGACATCGCCTTCACCGAGGCCGGGACGTTCACCCACGACCAGAGCGTGTCGGCGTTCACCTTCCGCTGCCAGGTCCCCGCGGGCCCCGACGACGGCGAGAACGAGGCCACCACGTCGGCGATGGCGGCACTGGACGCGCACGGCCACTCCTATCACCTGCTGCATGTCGCGGTGACGGACATGCGCGACATCAAGATCCGCCACAAGGGCCGTCCGAGGACGACCTCGGGCTGACCGGGCACCGGAAGGTGAACGCCGAGGTCACAGCCGCTCTGACGCCGTTCCGGGCCGCGGGGCAAGGACGCTGACGTAACGGCGGCCGGTTCAGCGCCGGGTGTTGGCGGTGATGGCGAGGCGGAAATAGGCGGCCAGGCCCGGCACCTGGCCGTCGAAATAGGCCGTGAAGCGCGGATCCATCACATACAACTCGCCCAGCCCTCGATGGATCTCATACGTGCAGGTGTAGAACCACCGGCTGATGTGACCGCGATGACGCTCGGCCACATCCATCGCCGTCTCGCCATCCGGCGGTAGCCCCGCCTCGAACACCGCCACCAGATCCCCCAGCACGGCCGCCGCCTCGGCCTTGAGCCGCAGCCAGTCGGCCTTGGTGTAGGCGGCGACCCGGCGGCGGCTCTGCTCGTACTGCTCGGCGCCGCCCCAGCGCCGCTCCACCTCCGCCTCGTGATCCTCCGGCCGGAAGCCGCCGAACACCTCCAAGCGTTCGGCCGGGGTGAGCGCGACGCTCATCGTGCGCGCCTCCATCGCCCGTTCCACCGCGGCGATCACCTCGCTCAGCCGTTCGGACTTGCGGACCAGCAGCTCATGCTGGCGGCGCAGGTGCGTCAGCTCGTCGGCGCGCGGCTCGTCCAGGATGACGGCGATCTCCTCCAGCGCGAAGCCCAGCTCCCGGTACAGCAGCACCTGCTGCAGCCTGATCAGATCCGCCTCGGTGTAACGACGGTAGCCGGCCGCCGTCCGCTCACCCGGCTGGAGCAGGCCGACCTCGTCGTAGTGATGCAGCGTGCGCACGGTGACGCCGGCCAGCCGCGACACCTGCCCCACCGACAAACTCATGACATCACCATGAACCCTCACGTTACGTCAGGCGCAACCCCCGGCTGGACTCTCCCACGGAGGGAGGGCCCATGCTGGGGGACGTGGACGAGGATCTCCTGCCGATCGGGCAGTTCGCCCAGCTTGCCCGGTTGAGCGTGAAGCAGTTGCGGCACTACGACGAGATCGGGCTGCTACGGCCCGCCTGGGTGGACGCCGCCACCGGCTACCGCTACTACCGCGCCGCGCAGGCCCGCACGGCGCTGTCGATCGGGCTGCTGCGCTCACTCGACGTGCCGCTGCCCGTCGTCGGCCAGGTCCTGGCCGGCAGCGATGGCGCCCTGGAGTCCGTACGCGACTCGCTGGAAGCCGAACTGGCCCGGCGGCGGCGCACCCTGGCGTCACTGGAACGCGTCATGGCCGACGGCCTGCCCGCCCCCCAGGTCCGCATCGTCACCGAACCGGCGCACCGCGTCGCCCTCGTCCGCGAACGCGCCGGCGGCCCGGCCGACATCGCCCGCGCCACCAGCGCCGCCGTCTCACGCCTGATGGCCGGCCGGTACGGGGCGGCTGATGCGGGCACCGGACCGCACCCGCCGCACTCCGGCACCCGCCCGAGGGAGAACGGCCCGCTGCCCGTACACGCAGACACCGGAGGCAGCCCGCCACCCAGGGATCCCAACGACGGCCCGCCGCCCACGCACGCTGACACCCCGAAGGCAAGGGATGCCGACGCCTCGGAGGCAGGGGGCGGGCCGCGGTTGATCGGGCTGTTCCCCGTCGATCTGAGCGACGCCTTCGACGTGACCGTCGCGCTCGTCCTGCACACCGGCTGGGACGCCGTCGGGGATGCCGGAGGGGGAGCGCGGGTGGACGTGCTGCCCGGTGGCACGTTCGCCGCCGCCACCCACATCGGCCCCTACGACCAGATCTCCCTGACCGCCCACGCCCTGCTGGCCTGGTGCGCCGAACGCCGCCACCCCATGCGCGGCCCCGTCCGCGAGGTGTACGTGTCCGACCCGGCCCGCACCCCACCGGATGAGTTGATCACCCACCTGATGATCCCTTTGGAGGAAGAGTCATGAACGCCGAACTCACCACCCACGGCCCGGTCACCTGCCTGAACGTCACCGGCCTCGGCGAACCCGGCGGCGGCGAGCACGTCTCGGCCATCCGCGCCCTGTTCACCGTCGCCGGCGCGATGGGCGGCCCCGGCGGGCCGCTGGAGGGCCTGTGGTGGGTGGAGGACGAGCGGCCCGGGCTTGAGGTGCCGCGCGAGCAGTGGCGCTGGCACCTGCTGCTGCCCCTGCCCGCCGCGCCCGAGCCGGGACGGCTGGAGCGGGCCCGCGAGTCCGTGCGCGCCTGCGGCGCGGCGGTGGACCGGGTACGCGTGGCCGTCTTCACCGAAGGACAGTGCGTGGAGATCCTGCACCACGGCCCCTTCAGTGAGGAACACCTCTCGCTGAAGGTCATGGAGGAGTTCATGGACGAACACGCGCTGGTGCCCAACGGGCCGCACCACGAGGTGTACCTGACGGCCTTCGACGATCCCGACCCGCGCACGGTGCTGCGCCAGCCTGTGCGCCCGGCCTGAGGCGCGGCAAGCGTTCATCAGGGGTTCATCTGGGGTCGCACGATCTTCCGCTGCCACCGTCACGGCTCTTACATTCCGAAGCGTCACCCCCTTCCAGAGCGCCGGCGTGAACACGCTCGGGCGCGAAGGCAAGAGCCGGCAAGGAGACAGACCGTGTTCCAGCGCATCGCCCTCATCCCCCTGGTGTTACTCACCTTCCTGACCGTGGCCGGCCCCGCGCCCGCCCAGGCGCAGGCGCGGGCGCACGAGCCGCGCCACCTGCGCATCCTGCTCACCAACGACGACGGCTACACCTCCGTCTACCTGCAAGAGCTGCGCCAGAAGCTGATCGACGCCGGCCACCAGGTGACGGTCGTGGCCCCTGAAAGCGATGTCAGCATCACCGGCACCGCGATCAACGCCAGGTTCGGCACCACGTTGCAGGCGACGCAGAAGGAGCCCGGCCTGTGGGCGGTGGCGGGCAGTCCCAGCGACGCGGTGGCGTTCGGGACGCGGGTCGTGTTCGCGGGCGACCCGCCGGACCTGGTGCTGTCGGGACCGAACCCGGGGGAGAACGTCGCCGCGACCGCCAACTACTCCGGCACCGTGGCGGCGACGATCACCGCCATCACCGGCGGCATCCCCGCCGTGGCGCTCAGCGTCGCCCGCAGCGGCGGCTCCTTCCCCAGCGCCGAGGGGTCGATCACCTTCGCCGTCAAACTCGTCGACCGGCTGGCGGCGACCTCACGCGGCGCCGTCCTTCCGGCCCGTACCGCGTTGAACGTCAACTACCCCGTCACCCCCAACGGCAAGGTCAGCCTGGCCAGGCTCGGCACCTCGCTGCCGTTCTCCACCGACTACACCCTCGATGCCGCCGCGTGCGCCACCTGCTACCGCATCCTGCCGCTGCCGGCGGCCGCCGCCGACCCGGTGACCGATGCCGACCGCACCCTGCTGGCGGCCGGCGACGTCACCGTCACCCCGCTGGACGGTAGCTGGGAGGCCGGGCCGGCCGCCTCGGCCGCCATCCGCGTCCGCCTGTACTCCCTGACGCCATGAGGGGTTTCCAGCGATCGCGGCACCGACGTGGGGTCATGGGGGTTTGAGGCTCGCTTGACGATCACTGCTACTACGGTTCGTACGGGTTTCGGTGCGTTTGCAGAGGTTGGTGAGAGTTGGCGGTCCAGTTCCTCTCCGACGCGCAGATGGAGCGGCTTCGGTCGTATCCGGACCTCGGCGGGCAGGAGTTGGTCAGGTTCTTCACGTTGACCTGCGGTGAGGTGGGGCTGCGCGCCAGGGTGGGCAGACCCACCTCACCGCGGGTCAGGGGCAGGTCCGTTGGATTCTGCTCCCTCGCTGCTGAGGCCCCATGAAAGGGAGCACCCTGAAGCCGGAGCCGGGAAGGCGCGGGCCCGCCGCACTGGAGGCTGTAGGCCCGCCGCACGGCAGATCACCACGGGCCCGCAGCCGAGCTGCGCAGCGCGAGGTGCTACACGGCGGTGAGCACGATGGGACCGTCGTCGGTGATGGCCACCGTGTGCTCGGAGTGGGAGGCGCGCGAGCCGTCGACGGTGCGCAGCGCCCACCCGTCGGAGGCCGTACGGTAGCGGCCGTCTCCGCCGCCGGTGAACATCGGCTCGAGCGCCAGCACCAGACCCGCCCGCAGCACCAGTCCGCGGCCGGGCCGCCCGTGGTTGGCCACGTGCGGGTCCTCGTGCATCCGCCGCCCGATCCCGTGCCCGCCGAAGTCGACCGGCACGCCGTAACCTCCGGCCACCGCGACCGAGGCGATGGCGTGCCCGATGTCGCCCATCCGGTTGCCCGGCCTGGCCGCGGCTATGCCCGCGCGCAGCGCCTCCTGCGTGGCTTCGATGAGCGCCAGGTCACGGGCGCGCGGCAGGCCCACCACGAAGCTGACCGCCGAATCGCCCGCCCATCCGTCGAGGTAGGCGCCGCAGTCGACGCTGAGCAGGTCGCCGTCCTTGAGCCGGTAACGGTCCGGGATGCCGTGCACGATCACGTCGTTGACCGACGCGCAGATGACCGCCGGATACGGTGTGGGCGCGAAGGGCGGGTGATAGTTCAGGAACGCCGAGGTGGCGCCCGCCTCGGCGATGACGGTGGCCGCCACCTCGTCCAGCTCGCTCACCCGTACGCCCACCGCGGCGTGCTTGACGATCGCCTGCAGCGCCTGCGCCACCACGCGGCCCGCCTCGCGCATCGCGTCGATCTCCGACGGTGTCTTGATCTCTACCATGTCGATAACTATACCGGTATTTGTATCCCGGTTGTAGGCTCGGGTTCATGGTTCGACCCTCGCTGACCCCCCAAGAGCGACGGCGCGGTGAGCAGCTCGGCCTGCTGCTGCGCGACGCGCGCGGCGACCGGAGCATCGTCGATGTCGCCACCGCCGCCGGCATGTCCGCCGAAACCCTCCGCAAGATCGAAACCGGCCGTATCCCCACTCCGGCCTTCTTCACCATCGCCGCCCTGGCCGACGTTCTCGGCGTCTCCCTCGACCATCTGGCCCTGCGGCTGAGTCCCGCCACTCCCGTCTGAGCCGTCGACGCCACACGGGTGGGCCATGGCACGCCTCACGCAACCCCTGTACCGTTCGACGGCGCGGGGCCTGCGTGACCCACCCGGCCGGCCGGCCCGCTCACTGCTGCGGGTCGGCCCGCTTCAGCAGCGGGTGCGCCCGCATCGCCCCTTCCAGCTCGCCCGGCAGCTCATCGCGGTAGCGTCCCAGCGTCGACAGGTCGCTGTGGCCCAGCACCCGCCGGACGGCGTCCATGTCCACCGCGTCGGCCAGCAGATGCGTGGCCGTCGTATGCCGCAGCCCATGTGGCGTCACCGACCGGCGCTGCCCGTCATCCACCCGCCGCTGCACCCGGTCGATCACCGCCTGCACGTCACCTCGCGCCAGCCGGCGCCCCCGCCACGACAGCAGCAGCGCCTTGTCCGGCAGCGGCGCCCGCTCCCGTGTCAGATAGGCATCCAAGGCCAGCGTCACATCGCGGGGGAGTGGCAGATCGCGGGTGCGGCCGCCCTTGCCGAAGATCCGCCAGTAACGCATCCCGTCATTGGTGTAGAAATCCTCGACGTTGGCCCGTACCAGCTCCGAGACCCGTGGCCCCATCGTCGACAGCAACAGCACGATCAACGCATCCCGCAGCTCCGTGCGCTGATCACGCCGTCCCCGTGCCGGATCCTCACCCAGGGAGCGCGCCGCCCCGATCAGTCCTTGCGCCTGCTCGCGCGTCAGCGCCCGCCGCTCCGGCCGCAGCCCGCCCCGCTGTCTGGCCGTCACCGTCGAGTGCGCCATCGGGTTGATCTGCACCCAGCCCGCCAGCGAGGCGTGCTTGAACAGCGCCGAGATCGAGCGCCGAAACCGCGCCTGCGACGTGGGGCTCTGCCCGCCTTCGCTCGCTGGGCGGCGCCCGTCGGGTTTGCGCGCGAACGCCAGCAAGATCGCGTCGACGTCCTCGCCCGACAGGTCGTCCAGCACCGTCGACTCCCCGGCCAACCTCACCAGCGTCGCCACGTCGCGCGCGTAGAGCTCGGCTGTGGCCTGTGACAGCGCCCCCGTCAGCGTTTTGGCCCGCACCAGCTCCACATAGCGATCGGCCGCCTGGACCACCGTCAGCCGATCAAGCTCAGCAGGCCGCACCGTCCCCCCTCACGTTGGAAGATCCACATCAAGGCAGACGGTAGCGGGCCCCACCGACAGAAATTCAGATGTCGCGGAAGGTCTCGATCCGCGCTCCCAGCGCGTTGAGCCGCTCGGCCAGATCCTCATATCCGCGGTTGATGACGTAGACGTTGCGCAGCACCGAGGTGCCCTCGGCCGCCATCATCGCCAGCAGCACCACCACCGCCGGGCGCAGCGCCGGCGGGCACATCATCTCCGCGCTGCGCCAGCGCGTCGGCCCCTCGACCAGGACCCGATGCGGATCCAGCAGTTTCACCGAAGCCCCCAGCCGGGTCAGCTCCGTCAGGTAGATGGCCCGGTTGTCGTAGACCCAGTCGTGGATGAGCGTCGAACCCTGCGCCGTGGCCGCGATGGCGGCGAAGAACGGCACGTTGTCGATGTTCAGTCCCGGGAACGGCATCGGGTGGATCTTGTCGATGGGGGAGATCAGCTTGGAGGGGCGCACCGTCAGGTCCACCAGCCGGGTGCGGCCGTTGGCCGCCGCGTACTCGCCGCCCCGATCGTGGTCCAGGCCCATCTCCTCCAGCACCGCCAGCTCGATCTCCAGGAACTCCACCGGGACCCGGCAGATCGTCAGCTCCGAGGAGGTCACCACCGCCGCCGCCAGCAGGCTCATCGCCTCCACCGGGTCTTCGGAGGGGGAGTAGTCGACGTCGCACTCGATCGAGGCCACCCCGTGCACGGTCAGCGTCGTCGTCCCGACACCCTCCACCCGCACGCCCAGCTCCTCCAGGAAGAAGCACAGGTCCTGCACCATGTAGTTGGAGGAGGCGTTGCGGATCACCGTCACACCGTCATGCCGCGCCGCCGCCAGCAGCGCGTTCTCCGTCACCGTGTCGCCCCGCTCGGTCAAGACGATCGGCCGCGACGGCGACACGCCCCGATCCACCCGCGCGTGGTAGAAGCCGCCCGTCGCCGCGATGTCCAGCCCGAAGTGCCGCAGCGCCGACATGTGCGGCTGCACGGTGCGCGTCCCCAGGTCACAGCCGCCCGCGTACGGGATCCTGAACTCCTCCGCGCGATGCATCAGCGGCCCCAGGAACATGATCACACTTCTGGTACGGCGGGCCGCCTCGGTGTCCATCGCCTCCAGCTCCAACCGGGCCGGAGGCACGATCTCCAGATCGCTGCCCTCGTTGATCCAGCGCGCCTTGACCCCGATGGAGGCCAGCACCTCCAGGATGCGGTACACCTCCTCGATCCGCGCCACCTTACGCAAGATCGTCCGCCCCGAGGTCAGCAGCGACGCGCACAGCAGTGCCACGCACGCGTTCTTCGAGGTCTTCACATCGATGCTGCCCGACAGCCGGCGCCCGCCCACCACCCGCAGGTGCATCGGCCCGGAGTAGCCCAGCGACACGATCTCGCTGTCGAGCGCCTCGCCGATCCGCGCGATCATCTCAAGACTGATGTTCTGGTTGCCGCGCTCGATCCGGTTCACCGCGCTCTGGCTGGTCGCCAGAGCGTCCGCCAGCTGCAGCTGCGTCCAACCACGGTGCTGGCGCGCGTCGCGAATGAGCCGGCCGATCCGCACGAGATAGTCATCAGTCATAACACGACAACATATCTCACATATGAGATGCGACCACGACCGGCCCCGCCGACGCGCCGGACAACTCCCGGTGGGCCGCCAGCTGATCCGGCGTCGCCACCACCTTACCCTTGTGCACGAACGCCTGACGCGCCCGCCGGAACCCGTTGCGGTCATCGAACATGTCCCGGCTCATCTCGGCCAGCTCCTCCATCCGATAAGCCTCCAGCGGCTTGCGCCGCTCGTCGGCCTCCTGCGCCTGGCGCTTGATCTCCAGCAGCCGCCCGTAATCGTCACCGGCCGCCAGCCGCTCGGCGTACTCCAGCACCGTCCGCTCGAACGCCGGCCGCGACCCGGCCATCATCCGGTCGGCCAGCCCCAGCTCCACCGCCTGCGCCGCGCTGATCGGCAGCGCCTGGCCCGTCAGCCGCCGCGCCACCACCGCCCCCACCCGCCGGGGCAGCACATACGTCCAGAACTCCGACCCGAACAGCCCCATCGTCCGATAGTGCGGATTGAGCACCACACCCTCACGCACCAGGACCCGATCGGCGCCCAGCCCCATCATCACGCCGCCCGCGCCCGCGTTGCCGCCCACAGACGTCACCACCAGCTGCCCCGCGCACGTGATCACCTCACGGCACACCTGGTTGATCGCGTTGATGTTCGTCCACGCCTCCAGCTCGGGATGGCGCGCCGCCTCGATCACGTTCAGGTGGATGCCGTTGGAGAACACCTCGCCACCCCGCACCACCAGCACCCGGGTGTCCTGGGCCGCCGCGTACCGCAACGCCGAGGCCAGCCGCCGGCACTGCTCGCTGGACATCGCGCCGTTGTAGAAGTCGAAACTCACCACCCCGACCGTGTCGCTGCGGTCATAGGTCACCTCGCTGTAGCCCGGCCGCTCCTCCAGCCCGGCCACCCGCTCACCCAGCACCGTCGCCGCCGGCAGCTTGATCGCGCCCGGCTCCTCCACCCGCAGATGCCCGACCCACACTGTGCCGTCGCCGGTGTTCACCAGCACCGCGCCCTCACGCCGCGCCACCACCGCTCCCGGCGTCCCGGCCCCCACCGGACCCCGGTGCACGTCGAACACCCGCATCATCCGCCCGTCCAGCATCACCCGCCCGCCCGGCGCCCCATCGGCCGAACGGACCCGCCGCAGCACCTCATCGGTGCTCTGCGACCACGAGAACTCCCGGTCGCCATGCCGCATCGCCGGCCGCGCCCGCCCGCGCACCTGCGGCGAACGGTAATCCAGCGGCACCGGCACGAACCCCGCGTCCATCGCCTTGGCCGCCACCTCCACCACCAGCTCCACCGCCGCATTGGCCACCGGACCGTTGTACAGGGCGGACTTGCGCGGCGGCTCGGCCGGCATCGCGAACGTCCGATACCCCCAGATCGGCCCGGCGTCCATCTCCTGCACCGCCTGCAACGCCGTCACGCCCCACTCCGCCTCGGCGTCGGCGATCGCCCAGTCCAGCGACGACGGGCCCCGGTCGCCGGGCGGCCCCGGGTGAATGATGATCGTGCGGTGGTTCCGCCACACAAGCGCCGGCACCTTCTCCTTCAGGAACGGGCAGATGATCAGGTCCGGCTCGGCCAGCTGGGCCGCCTCGACCATCACCTGCTCCGAGACGGCCAGCTCGACGGTGACGTCGTGACCGGCCCGGCGCAGTTCCAGCCAGGCACGCTGGGTCAGGCCGTTGAAGGAGGAGCAGAGCAGCAGGATGCGCAACGGAGAGCTTCTTTCAGGCGGATCGTTCGAGGGTGACGGGGCCCGCCGCGTGCGGGCCCGGGGGAGCGGGGCCGGCCTCAGGCGGACGCACCGTTGCGCGGGTGAGCCCACCGGTCCCGGATGTTTACGGCAGTCCCATTTGGCCCATGCATGTCATCGATGCTGACACGAACCAGCAAGTGCTGCTGACAAATCACCGCAAAAATCCGCCCGGACCAGCCCCAAATGACCCGCTTTGTCGGGATCGAATCTGGGGGAGACGCGCCGTCGAACCCCATCTCCCCCCAACCACCCACACCCCCGCGAGACCGAAACCCCGCCCGGAACCCGCCTCCCGGCCGTCACCGGCGTCGGGACCGCTCGGCCCTCGACCACACCCTCAGTCGCGGCGGATGAGTGATTCGAGGATGTCGATGCCGATCGGGATCGACTCCTCCGTCACCTCGAAGGTCGCACTGTGGTGGGGCCCCGGGCTGCCGGTGCCGATCATCAGGTAGGCGCCCTGGCCGCCGCGTTGCTGCACATGCCGGATGAGCAGGTTGGCGTCGTCGCTTCCGGCATAGGCGCGGGTCCGGATCACCTCCACGATGGCGGGGTGCGCGCCGGCCGCCTCGACGATGCGGTCGACCACCTCCTCGTCGGGGGTCACGGTCGTGGAGCGGCCCATCACGGCCAGCGCCGCCTCCACCCCCTGCGCACCGGCCGCTCCTTCCACGATGGACCGGATCCGGCCCACCAGCTCCTCGGCGACCTCGTCAACGGTGGCGCGCGCCTCGCACGTCATCACCGCCGTGGACGGCACGATGTTCACGCCGTCACCGGCGACCAGCGTGCCGACATTGAGCCGGGTGTCGGCCGAGCTGAAGCGCGGGATCGCCATGATGGCCAGCGCGGACATGGCGGCGGCCAGCAGCGCGTTGCGACCGGTCTCCGGCGAACCGGCGGCATGGGAGGCCTCGCCGGTGAAGTCGACCTTCAGCTTGCGGGTGGCCAGGCCGCCGGTGAAGCTGCCCACCACCGAGCCGAGCGCCATGTCGCCCGCCATGTGCACGGCGAGCATGGTGTCGATGTCGTCGGCGACCCCGGCGTCGATCATCGTCTGCGCTCCCCGTACCCCCTCCTCGGCGGGCTGGAACAAGATCCGCAGTGAGCCCGCGAAGTCGCGGTCGGCAAGGCGGTGCAGCAGGCCCACACCGATGGTGGCGTGCGCGTCATGGCCGCACGCGTGCATCGCGCCGTTGACCGAGGCGAAGCCGTTGGCGGCCGGGAAGTGCGCCGGATCGGCCGACTCGCGCATCGGCAGCGCGTCGATGTCGACACGCAGACCCCATCGCGGGCCCGGCCGCAGGCCGGCCACGTCGACGACCAGCGCGGTGCCGTTCCTGCGGAAGTAGCGGGCGCGATCGGCCGCGACGCCGGAGGCGATCGCGCGCGCCTCCCATTCGTCGAGCGTGCGCGGCGAGGGGTAGTTCACGACGGGGGAGAGGTCGTGGGCGTCCTTTCCGGTCAAGACGGCCACCGGCAGGCCCTCGATGGCCTGGGTGATCCGGGCGGCCGTCCCGATCTCCACGAACGCGGGTTCCGGATTCCGGTGCAGTTCTCGCCTGAACGCCTTGAGCTGCGCGAAGTCCACGAGACCTCTTTCTCTTCCACGATGATCAGCGGCCCGGCGGTCGCCTCGCACATGCTAGGCACGGCGCCGCAAACCAGGGCCCACCGCGCGCGATCCTGCATGAAACACCAGTTTTCCGAGCAGGGTCCGCATGAAGTCGCGGGCCGCTAGTCCTCGAACACCGGCTGGCCGCCGACCGGAACGTAACGAAGGCGCCGGCTGTCCAGATCGAGGATGTAGCCCGTGCGCTTGGCGATCCTTGGCACGATCCATCTGTCCTTGATCAGCACCTTCGGAAACACCGACGCCACCCTGCCCTCGATCTCGTCCAGCTCCTGCAGGTTGTGCAGCCACAGGAAGACCGCCAGGTTGGCCTCGCCGGTCACCGACGCGCACATCCGCACGTGGTGCAGCGAGCGCAGCGAGGAGACCAGGCGTTCCAGATCGCCGTGCTGGACGTCGAGCCACAGCACCGCCGCCGCCGACCAGCCCATCAGGGTGTGCGCGAAGTCGACGCGCCATCGCACCCAGTCCGCCGCGAGCAGCGCGTCGATGTCGCGGGAGATCACCGTGATCGAGCGGCCCAGCTCGCGCTGCATGTCGGCGGCGGTACGGCGCACGTCCGTGCTGAGGGCCGAGACGATGTCGCGGTAGGCCGGCTTTCGTTGTTCGGGCGGTTCGGAGGGCCGCAGCAGGCGCAACGCCTCGGCCTGCTCCTCGGAGAGCATGTTGAGCCGCCAGCCCGACCCTTCGAGGAAGATCCGCCGCAGGTAGTGGGTGCGGGTGCCGACGATGCCGGGGATCACGGCGATGTGCTCGTCGATGTAGCGATCCATGGACAGCAGGCTGTGCGTCGAGATCATGATGTAGAGGTCGCGGGGACCCGAGGTGCAGTGCACGCTGAAGATCGGCCCCTGCCGGCCGAGCTCGGCGATCACGTCGGCGCGCCGGCCGGGGGTGCACCGGATCTCCACCAGCGCCGAGATCTCCCGTTCAGCCGAGCGCGGCCCGTCGGCCTCGAAGCAACTCGTCCATGCCTGCCGCTGGTGCGTGAGCGCCGACCAGCGGCGGGAGATCGTCGACGGGTCGACCCGCAAGATCCTGCCGAGATGGGCCCACGAGACCCGCGGATGGATCTGCAGTGCGTTGATGATCTGAAAGTCGAGCCCGTCCACCATGGCGTCTATCATGCACATAAAGGGACGATCTGCCCACGATCGTGCATATCCGTCGTGAGTGCCGCCCCACGATCACCCGCCGGCAGGCGACCATCAACGTTCGACACCTGTTCCTCTTTTGGCAAGGAGACGGACTTGCCGGACAGGATCGTGCGGACGAACCGCCGCATCATCCAATTCCTTGCGCGGTGACCCTCAAAAGGCCTCTGACCGGCGCACACGACTAGGCTCGGCGCCATTCTTTCCGCGGCTGCACCTGGAGGATTGGTGTTTCGCAAAACGATTCTTGTGCTGACGGCCATGGCCGCAGCGGGACTGGGCGCGGTCAGCTGCGGCACCGCCGCCGGCACCACACAGCCCGTCAACATGTCCCTCAACACCGATCCAGCCACCTTCGACCCAGCACTGGCCAAGGGCGGCGACGACTTCACCATGGCCCGCCTGCTGTTCGACACCGTGGTACGCAAAGACTCAGGCAACGCCCTGGCAGGCGGAATCGCCTCCTCCTGGCAGGCACAGGACGCCGCGCACTACACCTTCACCATCCGCAGCGGGCTGACCTGCTCCGACAAAACCCCCATCACCCCGTCCGTGGTAGCGGCCTCCCTGACACGATTCGCCGCCAAAGAGACAGGCTCCTCGGCCCGCACACTGACCCTGGGACCCGCCACCGCCACCTTCACCGCCGACGACAAAGCAGGCACCGTACAGGCCGCGCTGTCAGCTCCCTGGTCGGACTTCCTCACCGGACTGGCCCTGCCCCAAGCCGGAATCATCTGCCCAGCAGGCCTCAAAGACGCCAAAGCCCTCGCAGCCGGCAAGGTCACCGGCGCCTTCTCCGGCCCCTACACCCTGACCGCCTCACAACCCGCGGTGTCCTACCAACTGACGCTACGCGACGGCTACACAGCCTGGCCCACCTTCGCCAAACCCCTACAAGGCGAACCCGCCGAACAACTCAACCTCACCCCCATCACCGACTACGCCACCATCGCCACCCAACTGCTCGCCGGCAGCCTGGACGTCGGCGTGATCATCGACGAGAACGTCGCCCGCTTCGACGGCAACGCCGCCTTCACCACCTCAAGCACCTCCAACACCACCACCTACCTGCTGTTCAACGAACGCCCCGGAACCGTCTTCGCCGACCGGCCGGACCTACGCGCCGCAGTCGCCCAAGCCATCGACCCCCAAGCCTTCAGCGACATCATCAGCGGCAAGCGCGGCAGCACCATCCTGTCGGTCGGATCAGCCAAACTCGCCTGCGCCAACACCGACCGCACCCTGCTGAAAACCCCCGACCCGGCCGCCGCCAAGAAACTCGCCGGAGTCCGCTTCCGCATCGTCGGCACCACCCTGCTGCAAGGCGGCAACGACTACATCGCCGAAGCCCTGCGCAACGCCGGCGCCGACGTCAGCGTCGACTCCCTCGACAACGCCAACTGGGCCACCCTGACCACCGCCGGCGGCAAAGACTGGGACATCAACGTCCAAGGCGACAACAACCAGATGGGCACCCTCACCTCCTCCCTGCTGCGCGTGATGGGCCCCGCCACCGAAGACGGCGGCCGCAACAAGACAGGACAGATCAACAAGGACGGCTACGGCTTCGTCACCCGCGCCATGGGCGAGATCAACCGCGACGCACAATGCGCCGCCCTGCAGTCCGCCCAGAAGTCCTTCCTCCAGCGCGTCGACGCCATCCCGCTGTCGACACTGCCCAACACCACCGTCGTCGCCAAGGGATTCAGCATCCGCACCTTCGACGAATACCTCGACCCCGCCACCCTCCGCATCGTCAAATAGCCAGAAGGCGCCTCAGTCATGGCCTCTCTCCAATCCCCGCGCGCTCCAGGCGCCCGGCCGCCGGAGCCCCCCACCGGATCCCCGTCAACCCGACGGCGCATCCCGCTGCGGACCTCCTCCGCCTGGCCGCGGTTCGCCGTGCGGCGCCTGACCAGCCTCGTCGCGATCTTCGCCGCGCTGCTCGTCGTGTCGTTCCTGATCGTCCAGCTCATCCCCGGTGACCCCGCGGTCGGCATCGCCGGAGCCAACGCCGATCTCGCCGACATCCAGCGCGTCAGGAGCGAGCTGGGCCTCGACCGGCCCCTCTGGCCACGATTCCTCGACCACGTCAGCGCAGTCCTGACCGGCGACCTCGGCACATCATTCATGTACCGCCAGCCGGTCCAGACGATCATCTGGAACCGCCTCCCCTTCACCGCCACCATCGCCACCATCGCCATGCTCGCCGTCCTGCTCATCTCGGTCCCGCTCGGCATGCTCATCGGCGTGCTCACCCGCGGCGGCCGGCGCAAATGGCTGGACGTGGCCTTCGGCCTGCTCACCGGCTTCCTCGACTCCATCCCCGGCTACATCATGGCCTCCTTCCTGGTCGTGATGTTCGCCCTCGGCATCGGACTGCTGCCGCTCTTCCCCCCCGCCTACACCCCACGCTTCGGAGCGGCCTCGTTCGTCCTGCCCGTCGCGGCCATCGCCATCGGCCCGATCTGCACCATCTCCCGCGTCGTACGCCGCGAAACAGCCGTCGTCCTCGACACCGACTACATGCGCACCGCCCGAGGCTGGCGCCTGCCCGCCCTGCGCCGCCACCTGCGATGGGCACTGCCGAACCTGCTCACCACCACCCTCACCCTCAGCGGGCTGATCCTGACCGGCATGATCGGCGGCGCCATCATCATCGAATCGGTATTCGCCCTACCGGGCCTCGGCAGCGGCATCATCAAAGCCATCCTCGACCGCGACTACCCCGTCATCCAGGGCATGGTGCTCGTCATCGGCATGATCGCCGCACTCGTCAACCTCGGCGTCGACATCCTGCTCGGACTCATCGACCCACGGACCCTCGGAGGACCCCATGTCTCCGCCTGACCGGTCCCGCCACCGCAACCCCGGGCTCATCCTCGGCCTGGCCATGCTGGGCATCATCGTCCTCATCGCCGCCCTGGCCCCCATCCTGTTCACCGCCCAAGCAAGCACACTCGGCCCCAGATTCGCCGCACCCTCACCCGAGCACTGGCTCGGCACCGACGCGGCCGGCCACGACGTCCTGCTCCGCAGCCTCGTCGCCACCCGCCTCACCCTGCTGCTCACCGCCGCAGCCACCGCCATCGCCGTCATCTCCGGCATCGTCCTGGGCACCGGCGTCTGGCTCGTACGCCCCTGGGCCAGAGAGATCTTCCTGCGCGTCATCGACGCGATGGTCGCCTTCCCCGGACTCCTGCTCGCCCTCGTCGTGGCCGCCGTACTCGGCGCCGGCGGCACCTCAGCACTGATCGCCATCGGACTGTCCGGCATCCCCTACTTCGCCCGCCTCACCGCGAACCTCGCCGCGAAAATCTCCCAACAGGACTACGTCTCCACCGCCCGCCTGCTCGGCGTCAGCCACAGCCGCATCGCCATCAGGCACATGCTGCCCAACATGGCCGAACCCCTGCTCGTCCTTTCGGCATCGACCTTCGCCGCCACACTCACCGCCATCTCCGCCCTGTCCTTCGTCGGACTCGGCGTCCAGTCACCCTCCTACGACTGGGGCAAACTCCTCAACGAAGCCCTGCCCTCCCTCCTGGCCGACCGGCCCTTCCAAATGACCGGCCCAGCCGTCCTCATCGTCCTGACCGGCTTGGCAGCCGTCCTGATCGGCGACGGACTGGCCAGCGCGGCCAACCCACGAGGACGGCACAAGCCCACCCCGAACCAACCACCCCCCACCACACCCGACCAGACGCCACCCTCCAGCGAACATCTCGCCGACATCGGCGACCTGTGGATCCACTCCGGCGACACACCCCTGGTCAAAGGCATCTCCTTCACCATCAGACACGGCGAGATCCTCGGCATCGTCGGCGAAAGCGGCTCAGGCAAAACCCTCACCGCGATGGCGCTCGCCCAACTCCTGCCCGACGGCCTCACCTCCACGGCCACCCGCATGTCCATCAACGACCTGGATCTGCGCCGCCCCGCACCCCCCACCGCCATGACACAAGCGATCAGCCTCATCTACCAAGACCCCGGCTCCACCTTCAACCCCGCACTGCGCATGGGCACCCAGCTCACCGAAGTACTCCGCACCCACAAACGCCTCAACACACGCGCGGCCACCCAGCGCGTCCTGGACGCACTGCGAACCGTCCACATGACCAGACCCGAACACCGCATGAAACAGCACCCACACGAACTGTCCGGCGGCATGCGGCAACGAGCCATGATCGCCACCGCGCTGACCGTCCAGCCACGCCTGATCATCGCCGACGAACCCACCACAGCCCTGGACGTGACCGTCCAAGCCGAAATCCTGCGCGAACTCAAACGCGTCAACAACGAATACAGCGCCTCGATCATGTTCATCTCCCACGACATCGGCGTGGTACGCGCCCTGTGCGACCGCGTCATCGTCATGTACCACGGCGAGATCGTGGAAGAGATCGCCGCCCACGACCTCACCGTCGAATCCGCCCACCACCCGTATACCAAAGCACTCCTGCACGCCACCCCCGACATCGACGGCCCCATCGGCGACCTGCCCACCCCGCAGCGCACGCAGGAGCACACACGTGGATGAACAGATCGCCGTCAAGGTCAGCGACCTCCAAGCCGGCTACGGCTGGGGCGCCAACGCCACACCCATCCTGCACGGCATCACCATGAACGTCGCGCGAGGCAGCACCGTCGGCATCGTCGGCGAATCAGGATCCGGCAAATCAACACTGGCCAAAGCACTCGTCGGCATCGTCCGCCCCACAGCGGGCAGCGTCACCATCGGCGGCGTCCACGTCTCCTCCGCACGAGGCGCCGACCGCCAGGCCATGCGGCGCAAGGTCCAGATGATCCCCCAGGACCCCTACTCCTCACTCGACCCCCGCCGCACGATCGGCCAAGCCCTCGCCGAAGCCGTGGACCCGCGCCGCGCCAACGTCGGCAAGCACGCCGACGAGATCGTCCACTGGCTCGAAACCGTCAGAATGCCCGCCGACACCATCAGCCGCTACCCCCACGAGTGCTCCGGGGGACAACGACAGCGCATCGCGATCGCCCGCGGCCTGATGATCCAGCCCGAAGTCGTCATCGCCGACGAGATCACCTCCGCACTCGACGTCTCCGTCCAAGCCGAGATCCTCAACCTCCTGGCCAAGCTACGCCGCGAACTCAACCTGACCATGGTGTTCATCTCACACAACCTCGCCGTCATCCGGCACGTCAGCGACGAAGTCGTCGTGCTCTACAACGGCGACATCGTCGAACAAGCCTCCGCCGCCCAGCTCTACCAACACCCCCAACACGCATACACCCGAACACTGCTCGACTCGGTCCCAGGCGCACCAGGCTTCACCATCGACCCCCGCCCGCGGAAGGACGCTGCGTGACCCCCGATCGAAACCTCCGCTTCAGCAACGCCACGATCATCGACGGCACCGGCGCCCCACCCATCGAAAACGGCGTGCTCGACGTCACCCCCGACGGCCGCATCGCCTTCGTCGGCACCGCGGCCGAAGCCCCCGCCAACCACGGCGCCGACGAACGTGACCTGCAAGGCAGCACCCTGCTGCCCGGATTCATCGACACGCACGTCCATCTGGGATTCACCCTGGCCAACGGACCCTTCCACACCCTGCAGAACGATCCAGCCCTGATCGTCCTGGAATCCGTCGCCCGCATCCGCGCCACACTCCAAGCCGGCATCACCAGCGCACGCGACCTCGGCGGCCTGTCCCAAGGCTTTCGCGAAGCGATCGACCAAGGACTGATCCCCGGCCCCCGCCTGAAACTGGCCGTCAGCCCGATCAGCCACACCGCCGGCCACGGCGACATGCACCTGCACGGCGGCACACTCGCCCCCACCATGCCCGAACTCATCGAAATAGCCGACACCGTCGACGAAGTCCGCAAAGCCACCCGCCGGGTCCTTCGCCAAGGAGCCGACCTCATCAAGATCTGCACAACCGGCGGCATGGGCAGCAGACACGACCACCCCGACGACGAAGGCCTGCGCCTGGACGAAGTACGGGCCATCCACGACGAACTCGACAGACACGGCGGCAAACCCATCGCCGCCCACGCACAAGGACGCAAGGGAATCCTCACCGCCATCCGCGGCGGAGTGACCAGCGTCGAACACGGCTACGGCATCGACGACGAAGGCCTCGACCTCCTCGAAGAACGCGGCGCCTTCCTCGTCCCGACCCTGTCGACCGTGTTCGCGATCGACAAGAAGACCATGCAGCCCTACCACTACGCCAAGAAAGTGAAGTGGTCCGAGATCACCAAGAAGAACATCGGCCACGCCATCGCCCGCGGAGCGAAGATCGCCCTGGGAACCGACGCCGGCGTATGCCCCCACGGACAGAACCTGCGCGAACTCGGATACCTCGTCGAACTCGGCATGTCCCCGATGAACGCCCTCATCGCCGGCACCCGGACCGCGTCCGAACTGCTCGGCATCTCCGACGAAGTCGGCACCCTGGAAACCGGCAAACTCGCCGACCTCGTGGTCACCGACGCTGATCCGATACGGGACATACACACGCTGGCTGATCCCTCACGCATAGAGATCGTGATGAAAGCAGGCGCCTTCATGAAAGACCTCGGGAAGGCCGCCGCCCAGACGACACCCGTCTGACCGACACCGGCGGCAACCGACCGCGGGGGAGGCCGAGCCACTGGAGTCGACCGCGCCGGGCTCACCCACACGGCTAACAGGGGAGGGGCCAGCGCCACAACGACGCCCCGCCCACGCAGCCCGCCGACCCCACTGGGCGATGAGGCAGGAGACATTGCCGCATCGGCGCGAGGGGTGAGGAAAACATGGACGATGTCACGGCCTTGCCTGAGACGATGCTCGACGTGCTGGAACGCCGCGCGGCCGTCGCGCCGCAGGCGGAGTTCGTACGGTGCGTGTGCTCGACGACCTACCCAGGAACGCCGCCACAAAGGTGATCAAGGGGGAACTGCGCGGCCCCGGAGTCCCGTCGGATGCGTGGGACGCCCGTCCATAGCCTTGGCCGCTGGATGGGCCGCAATGTCGTGAACGGTCCCAGAGACCAATCCGCCGCTTGGATCGGCATTCCGAGCGCCGTCGTGGAATGCAAGGGCTCAATGATGAGCGCGTTGCCCGAAGGCGGCTACGTAGGTTCGCGGGTCACGCGTCGACGGCGCCGTTCATCCAAGCCCTTGTAGAAAGGCCGGGAACGGGATCGCGAACAATAAGCGATACCGGACAGAATCCAGCTTCTGTCCGGTATCGGGTTTTTTGGGCGATTGGGGGTGGTCAGAGGCGGTTGACGAAGCGGGCGGCCGCGCGCTGGCTCATGCCGGTCTCGCCGCGTACGAGGAAGACGGCTTCTTGGAGCTGGCCGAGCGCCTTCATCTCGCGCGCCTGGTCGACCAGGTCGGGGCTGGGGATGGGGCGGTTGCGGGGGTTCCTGGTCAGCCGGGCGGCCAGGATGATCAGATAGATGATCAGGGCGGTGACGACGACGGTGAGCGCGACGAGGCCCGCGGTGGAGATCGCCAGGCTGTGCATCTCTCGATCGTAACGCGGCTCGCTGGTGATCAGCGGCGGCGATCGGCTCCGCCGGCGGCGACGGGTGCGATGATCAGGGCCGCGACGCTGAAAATCTTCTCGCGTCCTCAGTTCGCCTTATCGCCATATTTCTGGGTGTAAGCGGACGTGCCCGGTTGCTTGATAATGGACATTATGTCAAGTAGAGCGGTTTTCGTCCGAGAGGGGTCCTGACTTGGGGTGGATCGGCGTGCGCGTGTGGTGACGTTGGTCACCTTGGGTGCCGCTGCGCCGGCCGGTGGCGGACACGTCCTGGTCCGGTGGTGTTACGGGAGGTGACGGCCGCCCCTGTGGCCTGCCGTGGCTCTTGATCATTACGGTGTGTGCGGCCGGGAATGTTCTGACCAGCGGGTTGACCTTGGGTTGATTCACTGTCCTTGCTGGCCTGGGCAGCTTAGGGTGGGAAATCTGCTATCGCGCCGCGAGAGGAGCAGCACGTGGGGAACCAGTCGGTGTTATGTCCAGTGTGTCAGGGAGTTCTACCCGCTTCGGGACGAGAGTCCTATACGACACTGCGGGGACGTCTGATCGTGACCAACGGTTACTGCGCAGGTGGTTGCGCCGACCGGCGGGCCACGATGGAGCAGACGCAGCAGATGTCGCGTCCTTCGGCTCCGGTTGCGCAGTCCGCTCCCCCGGTGGCTCCTGAGGTCACTCCTTCTGATGCGTACTCCATGGTCTCCGCCGTCGGCCCGGTTCGGGCGCGGGTGGCGGGCTGACCGTTTCTGTGCCGGGTTTCCGGGCCGGCGCGGCGTTGATCGCCGTGCCGGCTTTCGCCGTGCCGGATGTGGGTTGATGGGGTGCGTGTCACGCCGGGGTGGGGCGCGATGCGGTGGCCGGGCCGCCGGTCATACGTGGCCGTTCGTGGTGTGCCAGTAGTCACGGGTCTGTACGGCCAGGCCGTCGGTGTCGAAGCGGGCGATGACGCAGCCCGCCAGGGTGATGGGTGTGCCGTCGTCGGTGGCGTGGACGCGGAATTCGATGACCGCCTGGTCGCCGTCCACGATGGGTGCGGCGAAGGTGACCTGGGGCGCGGTCTCGGTGCTGAAGGACCAGCGGATGTAGTCGATGATGGCGCCTGTCCCCCGGTGTGGTGGCCGGAAGGGCATGGAGGTGTGGACGGCGTCGTGGCTGTAGAGGGCGGCGATGCGGTCGGCGTCGTGGTGGGTCCAGCCGTGTTGCCAGGTGTCGGCGAAGTTCTGGGCGGCTGTTCGGGTGTCCATGGGCTCCAGTGTGGCGGCGTTTAACCGGTCGATTCTGTCGGTGGCGTTGGTTATGGTCTGGGCTCGTGTCTGATGTGCAACCGCTGGTTCGCGCGCGTGGGCTGGTGAAACGGTTCGGGGATTTCGTCGCGGTCGACGGGATCGATATTGATGTGGCGCCTGGTGAGGCGTTCGGGTTCCTGGGTCCCAATGGCGCGGGTAAGTCGTCGACGATGCGGATGATCAGTTGCGTGTCGATGCCGTCCGCGGGTGAGTTGCGGATCTTCGGGATGGATCCGGCGCGGGAGGGGCCGCGGATCCGGGGGCGGCTGGGTGTCTGCCCGCAGCTGGATAACTTGGATCCCGATCTGACGGTTCGCGAGAATTTGACGACGTACGCCCGCTATTTCGGGTTGTCGCGGGCACAGGCGCGGGCGCGGGCCGAGGAGCTGCTGGAGTTCGCGCAGCTGCGTGAGCGGGCCTCCAGCCGGGTGGAGCCGCTGTCGGGCGGGATGAAGCGGCGGCTGACGATCGCGCGGGCGATGGTGAACGAGCCGGATCTGGTGCTGCTGGACGAGCCGACGACGGGGCTGGATCCGCAGGCGCGTCATCTGCTGTGGGAGCGGTTGTTCCGGTTGAAGCAGCAGGGTGTGACGCTGGTGCTGACCACGCACTACATGGATGAGGCCGAGCAGTTGTGCGATCGGCTGGTGGTGATGGACGGCGGGCGGATCGTGGCCGAGGGGTCGCCGCGTTCGCTGATCGAGTCCTACTCCTCGCCTGAGGTGGTGGAGTTGCGGTTCGGCGGGCAGGAGCTGGCGGGTTTCGTGGCGGGGCTGGACGGGGTCGGTGATCGGGTGGATGTGCTGCCGGATCGGATCTTGCTGTACGCCAAGGACGGTGACGCGGCGGTGTCGGAGGTGCATCGGCGTGAGCTGGTGCCCTCCAGTGTGCTGGTGCGCAGGTCGTCGCTGGAGGATGTGTTCCTTCATCTGACGGGCCGGACGTTGGTGGAGTGATGGCGCATCCGGCGGTGGCGGTGCTGGAGCGGCACCTGACGTTGTACAAGCGGTTGTGGCGGGCGTCGTTGTTCTCGTCGTTCGTGTTGCCGGTGCTGTTTTTGGCCAGCATCGGGCTGGGGGTGGGCGGTTACGTCGGCGAGGTGGGCGGCGTGCCCTACGTTCAGTGGATCGTCCCGGGTGTGCTGGCTTCGACGGCGTTTCAGATGGCGGTCGGCGAGTGCACGTACGCGGTGTTCGGGGAGTTCCGGTGGAATCGCGGGGCGCACGCGATGTTCGCGACGCGGGTGTCGGTGTGGGACATGATCGGCGGCTGGCTGCTGTACATCGTGTTCAGGGTCGAGATCGCGGTGGTGGTGTTCCTGCTGGTGGTGGGGGCGTTCGGGGTGTTGTCCTCGCCGTGGGTGGTGGTGACGCCGCTGGTGGCGGCGTTGCTGGCGGTGGCGGTCGCGGCGCCGGTGACGGCGTTCTCGGCGACGATCGATCACGACAGTTATTTCGCGTTGCTGTTTCGGTTCGTGATGCTGCCTTCGACGTTGTTCGCGGGGGTGTTCTTCCCGGTGGAGCAGTTGCCGGCGGTGGTGCGGTCGCTGGCTTACGTGTCGCCGTTGTGGCATGGGGTGGAGCTGTCGCGGGCGGCGACGTCGGGGGCCGCTCCCCTGTGGCCGGTGTGGGCGCATGTCGCGTGCTTGCTGGTGTTCGCGGTGGGCGGGGTGTGGTGGGCGGGTTGGGCGTTCGGTAGGCGACTTCAGGACTGATGATGGTGACGTTGGCGGTGGCCCGGCTGGTTTCGGTGGGCCGGGTGGGTGCGGTCGTGGGCCGCAATGTGGGTGCGTTGCGTTCGGGTGCTTCGTACTGGCTGGTGCTGGTGTCGGGGTTCTTCGAGCCGTTGCTGTATCTGCTGTCGATCGGCGTGGGTGTGGGTGCGCTGGTGGGGCGGATCCCGGTGGGTGATGGCCGGGTGGTGTCGTACGCGGTGTTCGTGGCGCCGGCGATGCTGGCGGTTTCGGCGATGAACGGGGCGTTGTCGGAGACGACGTTCAACTTCTTTTTCAAGATGCGCTACGCCAAGACGTTCGAGGCGATTTTGGCGACGCCGGTGCGGCCGATCGAGATAGCGCTGGGTGAGTTGAGCTGGGCGATGGTGCGCAGCTCTGTTTACACGGCGTTGTTCTTGGTGGTGATGGTGGTGTTGCGGCTGGCCGATCCGGTGTGGGCGCTGGCGGCGTTTCCGGCGACGATGCTGGTGGGGTTGTCGTTCGGGGCGCTGGGGATGGCGGTGTCGACGTTGCTGCGTGGCTGGCAGGATTTCGACCTGATGACGGCGGCGCAGTTCTCGTTGTTCCTGTTCTCCGGCACCTTCTCCCCCGTGGCGGATTATCCGGGGGTGTTGGAGGTGGTGGTGCGGGTGACGCCGCTGTATCACTCGGTGGAGTTGGTGCGGGGTCTGGCTTCGGGGGTGCCGCAGTGGGGGTTGCTGGGGCATGCGGGTTATCTGGTGGTGATGGCGGTGGCGGGGTTGTGGTTTGCGGCGCGCCGGATTGAGCGGGTGTTGTGCGCGTAGCGCGGGTGTGTCAGGCGTAGGGGCGCGTGGCGGTGACCGAGGTGGTGGGGAGCGGGCCGTACAGGTGGGGGAAGCCGTTTTCGAGGCGGATGTCGAGTCCGGTGGGGTCGATGTCGAGGATGAGCAGTGGTTCGGTGAGGTGGCTGTAGAAGGCGGCGTATACGCCGTGGAGTTGGTCGAGGTCGCGGCTGCAGTGGATGAAGCCTTCTTCTTTGAGGGTGCGGCCGAGGGTGGAGATGCGGTACTCCCCCGCCGGCTGGGCGTCGGCCCAGTCGGCGCGCAGGGCGAGATGCAGGATGTTTATGGTGTCCATTCTGATTCGAGCATGGCGTAGATGACCTCGGAGGTCCATTCGCCCTTGACCTGTTCGTTGTCGATGAGGTGGGCTTCGCGGCGCATGCCGAGTTTGTCCAGGACGCGGCCGGAGGCGGTGTTGCGGGCGTCGAGGCGGCCGACGATGCGGTGCAGGCCGAGTCCTTCGAAGCCGAGGCGCAGCAGTTCGCGGGCGGCTTCGGGGGCGTAGCCGCGGCGGTGGTGGTCGGGGTGCAGGATGTAGCCGATCTCGCCTTGGCGGTGTTGCTTGCTGGTCCAGATCAGGACGCCGTTGCCGATGAGTTCGCCGCTTTGGCGCAGGGTGATGGCGATGTCGAGGGCGTCTCCTTCGTCGAGGAGGGCGACGCGGGTGATCTTCTTGTCGAGGAAGGTGTGGACGGTGTCGAGGTCGCGGGGTTCCCAGTAGAGGTAGCGGGCGACTTCGGGCCGGGATTCGTAGGCGTGCAGCGCGTGGAGGTCGTCGGGGGTGAAGGGGCGCAGCAGGAGGCGGTCGGTGATGATCGGGTAGTGGGGTTTGAGCACGTGGGCAGTGTAGATAACCCGCCTTTGGGGGCGCGAGGTGTTTTCGTTCGGCCCCGTGCTGGTGGTGGTTTCCGGCGTGTCAACGATCTGTCAGCGAGGGCTCAAGGGGGTGTCAGCGTGGTGCGGGATGGTCGCGGCGATCCAGTTTTTCCACGGGAGGCGACAGATGACGACGACGCGACTCGATGCCGGGGCTTATCGGGCGGCTGAGCGGTTGCTGCGGGACAACCGCGGCAATCTGGTGCTCGGGGACAAGGTCAGTCCGCGGTGGATCGAGGGGGGTGCCCGGTTCTGGTACGTGGTGGACGGCGCTGAGGGCCGCAGGTTCGTGCTGGTCGATCCGGTGGCGGGTAGCCGCGGGCCGGCCTTCGATCAGGAGAAGGTGGCGGCCGCGCTGGCGGTGGCGTCGGGGCGGGAGGTGGATGCGGCGGCGCTGCCGTTGGGTGGGGTGGAGTTGAGTGGTGATGGGGTGGCGTTCGAGGCGTTCGGTGGGCGCTGGCGGTGCCGGTTGGACGGGTCGGCGTGTGAGCAGGTCGCGGGTGTCGCGCCGGTCGCTCCGGTGGAGGTGGCTTCGCCGGATGGCCGGCTTGTGGCGTTTCGGCGGGGGCACGATGTGTGGGTGCGTTCGCGGGAGGATGGCCGGGAGTGGGCTTTGACGGCTGATGGGGATGCGGACCACGACTACGGGGCGAGTCCTGATTTTTTCATGTATTCAACGTTGTTGAAGAAGATGGGGCTCCCCCACGCGCCGCCTGCCGTGTCCTGGTCGCCTGATTCGCGGCGGGTGCTGACGCACCGCACCGATCAGCGGGGGGTGCGGCGGGCGCATCTGGTGGAGTCCATGCCGGACGATGGCGGCGCGCCCGGCCTGGTGACGTTGCGGCAGCCGTTTCCCGGCGATGAGCGGCTGCCGCTGGCCGCGTTCGTGGTGCTGGACGTCGCGCGTGGCACGGTGGTGGCGGCGCGGGCGGAGCCGGTGGAGATGCCGACGATATCGCCGATCTTCATGAAGTGGGCGTGGTGGGCGCAGGACGGCTCGGCGGTCTACTTCCTGGATCGCTCGCGTGATGGGCGCACGCTGCGGCTGCATCGGCTCGATCCGGTCAGCGGCGAGGTGGTGAGTGTGCTGAGCGAGAGCGGGGAGAGCCGGGTGGAGCCGGCTCAGCAGCTGGCGCAGGCTCCGATGGTCAGGGTTTTGCCGGGCGGGCGGGAGGTGTTGTGGTACTCCCAGCGTGATGGGTGGGGTCATCTCTACCTGTACGACGCGCGTAGTGGTGAGTTGTGCGGGCAGGTGACGTCGGGGTCGTGGGCGGTGCAGGAGATCTTGCACGTCGATGAGGTGGCGCGGGTGGTGTACTTCGTCGCCTCGGGGCTGGTGGTGGCCGATCCGTATCGCCGGTCGGTGTGCCGGGCGGGGCTGGACGGTTCGGGGTTCGAGCGGATCACCGACGATGATCTGGACCATGTCGTCATCGTGGCGGACGACAAGGGCTACTTCATCGACTCGGCGTCCACAACTGCCATGCCGCCGTCGGTCACGGTGCGCGGCTGGGACGGGCGGGTGCTGGTGGAGCTGGAGCGCGCCGATGTGGGCCGGCTCATGGCGGCGGGCTGGACTGCCCCGGAACGTTTCCGCGTCAAGGCGGCCGACGGCCACAGTGACGTCTATGGGGTGCTGTATCGGCCGCATGGGTTCGATCCGGGCCGGAGCTATCCGGTCGTCGATCATGTCTATCCCTTTCCCGCGGTGAACCGGGTGAGCCCGTCTTTTGATGCCGGGTGGCACGGTTATGACGCCGAGGTGGTGGCCGCGCTCGGGTTCGTCGTGGTCGCCGTGGATGGGCGGGGCACTCCGGGGCGCGGCAAGGCCTTCCATGACGCCTCCTATGGGCGGCTGGACGAGGCGGGGCTGGGCGATCATGTCGCGGCGCTGGAGCAGTTGGCGGCGGGGCGGCCGTGGATGGATCTGGGCCGGGTGGGGATCTTCGGCCTCTCGGCCGGTGGGTTCGCGGCTGTGCGGGCGATGCTGGACTTTCCTGAGGTGTTCAAGGTCGGTGTCGCCGAGTCGGGGATGCATGATCTGCGCTACGGCGATCCGGGGAGCGCCGAGGCCTATCACGGGCCGTTCGATGCGCAGAGGTATGCCCGTGCGTCGAATGTGGATCTCGCTGATCGGCTGGCGGGCCGGTTGCTGCTGGTCCATGGCGGGTTGGACACTCAGGTCTTGCCTGATCTGACGTTGCGGCTGGTCGATCGGCTCATCGCGGCTGACAAGGATTTCGAGTTGCTGGTCGTGCCGCGGGCTGAGCATGTGTATGTCGGGTTCGAGTATTACGTCAATCGCCGTAAGTGGGATTTCCTGGTGCGTCATCTGCTGGGGGTGGAGCCGCCGGAGGGGTATCGCCTGTCCAGGGTTCCGATCGGTGCTGGGGATGCGTGATCTGAGCGGCTGGTCGGCCGGGCTCAGGGCTGAGGGTGAGGGCGGCGATCTCGGCGACCGTGGCGATGGTCGCCTCCCGGCCGCGTTGGGCCGCTTCGGCGTGTTCGCGGTCGCCGAGGGCGGCTTTGGTGGCCGCTTCGACGCGGAGGGCGTCGGGGTGGGACAGGTCGGGTGTGCCGCGTACCGCGTCGCCGGCCGCCAGCAGGCGGGCGGCCTGTTGCGGCTGGTCTTGGTGCAGGGCGAGGTTGGCGATGCCGATCAGGGTCTGGCTGATCGTCGATGCGTTCATGGAGCGCAGGGCCCAGGTCAGGGCGTCGGCGTGGTGGGTGCGGGCGGCGTCCAGGTCGCCTTGCAGTACGTCGAGGTAGCCGCGTGAGTCCAGGACCATGGCGCGGAATGACCAGTTGACCGTGATGTGGCGGGCGAGTGTTTCGGCGCGGGCCAGGTGGGTGCGGGCCGCGGCGGGGTCGTTGTTCCAGCGGGCGAGGTCGGCTTTGAGGTAGGCCATCGCGACCAGTGTGTCGGGCAGGGCGATCCGCTCGGTGTCGTGTTCGACTTCGGCGATGGCGGCGGCGCTGCCTTCGGTGTCGCCGTGCAGCCAGCGTAGGTGGGCGAGTTTGAGGCGCATCAGCCACGCGTCCTGGCTGTCGACGGCTTCGGTGATGACGGTGATGGCCTGTTCGTAGCAGGTGATCGCGGTGGTCAGGTCGCCGCGCCAGGTGGCCAGGCCGGCCAGTGCGGTGAGGCAGGAGGTGATGCCCCATCGCTCGCCGATGGCGCGGAACTCGGTGAGGGCGCTCTCGAGGTCGTGGTGGGCCTGGGTGTGCGGGCGGCCGACGTTGATCAGGGTGAGGGCGCGGTTGAGCCGGGCCATCGCCCGTACCCATGGGTCGTCGTCGGCGAACAGCTCTTTGGCCTCTGGCGGTGGGTCGGTGGAGGTGCGGGCGTTGGTCAGCATCCGGTCGAGTGGTCCGATGAGTCGTACGACGGGGTGGGGGTGGTGGGTGTTCGCGGTGAGTTGTTGTGCGGTGGCGATCCAGTTCCTGGCTTGGTGTTCGTCGCCGAGGCCGTTGAGTTCGAATTGTGCGGCGATCGCGCAGGCGGTCGCCCGTATGTTGTCGTCGACGGGGCCGGGTAGGGCCAGTGCTTGGGCGGCCAGGTGGGCGCCTTCGGCTTTGTGGCCGCTGAGTGCCCAGTGCAGCCACCAGTACCAGCCGGTGGCCGCGATGAGTCGTAGGGCGGTTTGTGCGTCGCCGGCGGTGATGGCGGTGCGGGTGGCGGTGTTGAGGTTGTCGTGGTCGGTGGCGAGCCGGTTGAGCCAGTGGAGTTGTCCGGCGCGGCGTAGGTGTGGGTCGGCGGTTTCGGCGAGTTGGGCGAAGTAGGTGGCGTGGGCGTGGCGGATGCGGTCGCGTTCGCCGGCTTCGTCGAGGCGTTCTTGGCTGTAGGCCTTGATGGTCTCCAGCATCCGGTAGTGCGGTGTGGTGTCGTCGGGAGGGAGCAGGAGGGATTTGTCGGTCAGTGCGGTGAGAAGGTCGAGCACGTGATCGGCGGGGATGGTGGTGGTGTGGGCTGGTTCGGGTGGTTTCGTTGCCGGGTGGTCGTGGGCTGTGGCGGGGTGGTCGGCGCATACGTGTTCGGCGGCTTCGGTCGTGGCGCCGCCGGAGAAGGTGGTGAGGCGGCGCAGCAGTGCGCGTTCCTGTTGCGACAGCAGGTTCCAGCTCCAGTCGATCACGGCCCGCAGGGTCTGGTGCCGGGGTGGTGCGGTGCGGCTGCCGCCGGTCAGGAGGTGGAAGCGGTCGTGGAGTTGGCCGGCCAGGTGCTGGGGGGTCATGGTGCGCAGCCGGGCGGCGGCCAGTTCGATGGCCAGGGGTATGCCGTCCAGTGCGCGGCAGATGCGTACGACGTCTGAGGTGGTGTGTTCGGTGAGGGCGAAGCCGGGGCGGGCGGTGCTGGCCCGGTCGTTGAGGAGTTGGACCGCGGCGCAGGACATGGCTGTGGTGAGGTCGGCGTCCTGGGGTGGCAGGGTGAGGGGTTCGACCGGCCACAGGGCTTCGCCGGTGATGGCGAGTGGTTCCCGGCTGGTGGCCAGGATGCGCAGGTGGGGGCAGGTGCCGAGGAGCCGGTCGGCCAGGGTGGCGGCGGGGCCGATCAGGTGCTCGCAGTTGTCCAGGATGAGGAGTGCGTCGCGGGTGCGCAGTGCGGCTGTGAGCCGGTCGATCGGCTCGCCTGCTGAGGTGTGGCCGTGGATGCCCAGGGCGGTCAGGATCGTCTGCGGCAGGTCGGTGTCGTGGCTGATCGGGGCGAGGTCGGCCAGCCAGACGCCGCCGCTGTTGTGGTGGAGCAGGGTGCGGGCGGTTTCGGTGGCCAGCCGGGTTTTTCCGGATCCGCCGGGGCCGATGAGGGTGGTGAGCCGGTGGCGGCTGATCAGTTCGCCGATCTGGGTGATCTCGTGGTCGCGGCCGACGAAGCTGGTCAGTGGGGTGCGCAGGTTGGTGGGTGGTGCTCCCCCGGTGTCGTGTCTGTGTGGTGGGGTGGTGCTCATCTGTCCGCGTAGTACGGCGGTGTGCAGGGCGGACAGCTGGGGTGAGGGGTCGGCGCCGAGTGTTTCGGCGAGTGCCTGTCGTGCTCGTTCGTAGGCTGTCAGTGCTTCGGTGGGGTGTCCGGCCGCGCACAGTGCCCGCATCAGGGCGGCTGTCAGTCGTTCTCGCAGGGGGTGTTCGGCGGTCAGTGAGGTGAGTTCGGTGGTCAGTTCGCCGGCGCGGCCCAGGTGGAGATCGGCCTCGATGCGGTCTTCGGTGGCGGTCAGCCGTAGGTGTGACAGGTGGGTCCGTGTGGCTTGGAAGAGATCGGTGTCGGCTACGTCCAGGAGGGCTGGGCCGCGCCACAGGTTGAGGGCTTCGCGCAGGGTCCGGGCGGCTGTGGCGGGGTCGTGGGCCAGGGTGGAGCGTCCGGCTGCGGCGAGGTGTTCGAAGCGGGTCACGTCCACGGCGTCGGGGTTGAGTGCCAGGCGGTAGCCGGCGGGATGGGGTTCGATGCGGGCTTGTGGCAGGACGCGGCGCAGGCGTGAGACGAGTGCCTGTACGGCGTTGACGGCTCCTGCCGGTGGGCGGTGGCCCCAGATGCCGTCGATCAGGCGGGTCATGGGGACGACGCGGTCCGGTTGGAGGGCCAGGACGATCAGGAGCCTTCGCAGGCGGGCGCCGGCCACCTGCACGGGGCTGCCGTCGTCGGCCTGGACTTCCAGCGGTCCCAGCATCGCGATCCACACGTAGCCGATTGTGCCGGGCCTTGGGCTTGGCCGGGACGCGTGGTCACGGAGTCTGATCCTGCTTCGTCGACCGCGGCGCGTATGTCGGTGATGTGGAGGTGCTTGTGGGCGAAGGTGGCGGTCAGTGGGCGGCGGCGAGGTTGAGGACGATGACGCCGCCGATGATGAGCAGGATGCCGCCGATCTTGAGGGGGGTGAGGGTCTCGCCCAGGAAGGCGGCGCCGATGAGGGCGATGGCGGCGGTGCCGGCGCCGGACCAGACGGCGTAGGCGGTGCCGACTTCGAGCTGCGTTTTCAGGGCGCGGGCCAGCAGGACGAAGGAGATGAGGTAGCCGACGGCCACGACGGTGCTCCAGCCGAGGTGGGCCAGGCCGTCGCTGAGTTTGAGTGCGGTGGTCGCGATGACCTCGGCGGCGATGGCGAACGCGAGCAGCAGCCAGGCCATGGTGAAGCCCTCCCCCGATGAGGTGGTAGGTGTGCCGCCCACTTTAGGCAGGGGGCTGCTCCCCCGGTGTGGGGAAGCGCTTGAAAAGGGAGTCGAATGCGTGTTCCACTGTGGGGTGTGGGTTGGGATGCGCTTTCGTTGGTGGACGCCGCAGACGACCGTCCGGTGATCGAGCGGCGGGCGGTGCTGCGTGGCGGCTTCTACGAGACGCAGGCCCGCACGATGATCGAGCGGGTGCCGCAGACCGCGGGCATCGCCCAGCGGTGGGCAGTCTCCCCCTACCGTGGCTGCGCCCATGCCTGCCGTGGCTGCGGTGCCCGCGCGGGTCATCGTCGGCTGGGGCTGGACGCCGGGCGTGATTTCGACACGCGGATCGTGGTGAAGGCCAACGCGGTGTCGCGGCTGCGGGCCGAGCTGGGCCGCTGGGGTGGTGAGGCGCTGGCGGTCGGGGTCAGTGGTGACTGTTATCAGCAGGCGGAGGCGACGTATCGGTTGATGCCGGGGGTCGTGGAGGCGCTGGGTGAGGCGGCGGTGCCGTTCACCGTTTACACCAAGAGCCCGCTGGTGCTGCGTGATGCCGCGTTGCTGGCGCGGGCGGGGGCGCAGGTGGCGGTCTCGATCGCGTTCGTCGACGAGCGGATCCGGCGGGCGGTCGAGCCGGGCGCGGTGGGTGCGCAGGCGCGGCTGGAGCTGGTGTCGGCGCTGGTGGAGGCGGGGGTGTCGTGCCGGGTGCTGATGGCTCCGGTGCTGCCGTTGCTGAGTGACGGGGCCGATCAGTTGTCGGCGACGGTACGCCGGATCGCGGCCACGGGGGCCGGTGTGGTGGAGCCGGTGGTGTTGCGGCTGCCGCCGGGGACGCGGCAGTGGTATCTGGCGTGGCTGGGTGAGGCGCATCCGCATCTGGTGGAGCGCTATGAGGAGCTGTATGACCGGGCGGGGCTGCCCGCGGCCGGCTATGAGGAGCGGATCACGGGGCAGATCGGGCAGTTGTGCCGGATGTACGGCATGCGGTCGGGGCCGCCGGAGCCGCCGGAGCGTGAGCCGAGGTTCCCGCAACTGGAGCTGGTCTGACCGTCCGAGGTTTAAGGCCGTTGCCTTAGGATCTTGGATGTCCCGTCAGCCAAGCAGGAGGGCGCCGTCATGACCGCCGAATCCGTCTCCCGTTACCCCTTCGACCGGGCCGAGGCTCTGCAGCCGCCCCAGGAGTGGGCGCAGTTGCAAGCGCGGTGTCCCGTGGCGCACGTACAGCTGCCCAGCGGCGACACGGCCGGTCTGATGACCCGCTACGACGATGTGCGCCTGCTGCTGACCGACCCGCGCTTCAGCCGCGGCGGGGCCGGTGCCGCGCGGGTGTCCACCACGGCCGACGGCGGGATCTTCGCCCGCCGCATGGCCAGCGGGACCTCAATCCAGGGTGAGGGGCATCGGCGGTGGCGGCGGTTGCTCAGCCCTTCGTTCACCATCCGCAAGATCGAGGCGTGGCGGCCCCGGGTGCAGCGGATGGCCGATGAGCTGGTGGACGGCATGCTGGCCGGTGACTCCCCGGCCAACCTGTCGCGTGAGCTGGGCCTGCCGTTGCCGGTGCGGGTCATCTGCGCCCTGGTGGGGGCGCCGAGTGAGGATCAGGACAAGTTCGCGTACTGGTCTCAGGTCATGCTGACGCTGACCCGCTATGAGCAGGCCGAGGTGGAGCGGGCGTATGCGGAGTTCGGGGCGTATGTCTCGAATCTGGTGGAGGAGAAGCGTTCGACGCCGGGCGATGACATGCTCAGTGAGCTGACGCAGATCTCCGACAGCCAGGACGGCCGGCTCTCTCACGAGGAGCTGATCGCGACCGTGCAGGCGCTGCTGCTCGCCGGGCACGAGACCACCTCGAACATGATCGCGATCATGGCGGCGATGCTGCTGTCGGAGCGTGAGCGGTATGCGGCCGTGGTCGAGGATCCGGACCTGATCGCGGGCACGGTCGAGGAGGTCCTGCGGCTGGACAGCACGCTCAGCGTGATCGGGATGCCCCGGGTGGCCACCGAGGAGGTCGACTTCGACGGGGTGGCGGTCAGCGCGGGCACGACGCTGATCCCGTGCCGGCCCGCGGCCAACCGGGATCCGGCCAAGTTCCCCGATCCCGACCGGTTCGACGCGCGCCGCGACAACGCCGGCCAGCACCTGGCCTTCGGCGCGGGGCCGCACTTCTGCCTGGGCCAGCCGCTGGCCCGGATGGAGCTTCAGGTCGTGCTGGGCACGTTGGTGCGGCGGCTTCCGGGTTTGGGGCTGCGTGATGCTCCCGGCGATCTGCGGCTGCGTACGGGCCTGCTGTCGGGGGGGCTGCAGGACGTGTGGGTCACCTGGTGAGGATCTGCCCGGTCGGTGAGCCGCGTGATCAGCGCTTGTCCGCAGGTGTCATCACGCCCGTGAACCACAGGCGCAGCAGGTGGCGACGGCGCTCCGGCTCCGGGTGGTCCTCATAGGCGGTGCGGCCGTGCAGGACGACGTGGTTGTTGAGCAACTGCAGGTCGCCCGCCCGCAGGTCCATGGTGAGCGCGAAGCGGGGGTCGCCGGTCAGCTGGTCGAGCAGGTCCATCGCCTCCTGCTGCGCCGGGGTCAGCGGCGGCACGTGGGCGCCGCGCTGGGCCGAGCGGATGTAGTCGGGCCCGTAGGAGATCGACACGCCGCCGTCGCCGCGTGGTGTGCACAGCGGCTTGGTGAAGAAGCTGTCGGGGCCCTGGCCGGTGCGCCGGTCGTGCCACCACGGCTGGTAGAGGACCTCGGCCAGGTCCGGGCGGGTGCGGACGACCTCGTTGTGCACCGCCACGGAGCTGACGACGGCGCTGAGACCGCCGGACATCGCCGGGCGCACGCACAGCAGGGCGACGACGTCGGTGGGGTCGCTGTGGTAGCCGAGCCGCCCGCTGTGCTGGTAGCTGCGGGTTCGCGGCCGGGAGGGGTCGGCGCCGGTGTCTCGTACGTGCGTCAGCGGCGCCTGTCCGGGCCCTTGCCCGGCGATCTGGCCGATGTGGCACCCGAGGCCGAGCGCGGCGATCTCGCACTGCCGCTCGCTCATCGCCTCGACGGGCACCCCTTGGACCAGGACGAACCCGCGGCCGTCGGCGAGCTCGTCTCGGACCCGCCGCAGGAGGGGCCCGAGCGTCGGCAGCGGGAAGGCGGCGGGGGTGGTCGCGTCCGACGCCGGCCCGGCCGCTTGTACGGCGTCGAGCACTTCTTGGCGGTGTTCGGCGGTGAGCGGGACCTTCCAGGCGTCACTGTCACCGATCTCCGCTGCCAGCCACTGGCCCGGCCCTGGCACGTGCGCGACCATCATCACGCCACCATGCCTGCTTGGCTCGGGTGTGGCACCCCTTCATCGCGCACAGCGGAAAACAGGTGTTTGCGGGTTCGGCAAACAAATTTGCCTCCTTGGGGGGTGCGGGTGGAGCATCCGAGGCAGGTACTCCACCCGACAACCGAGGAGGGACGCGCGGATGGCCGATGACACAGAGCTCTGGGACGCTCGCTACCGTGAAGGCGATCAGATCTGGAGCGGCAACCCCAACGTCATCCTGGTACGTGAGGCCGCCGACCTGGAGCCGGGCAGGGCGCTGGATCTGGGATGCGGTGAAGGGGCCGACGCCGTCTGGCTGGCGCGGCGCGGGTGGCGGGTCACCGCCGTCGACATCTCCGGTGTCGCCCTGGAGCGGGCGGCCCGGCACGCGGCGCGGGAGGGCGTCGCCGAGCGGATCGACTGGCAGCGGCACGACCTGGCGGCCTCGTTCCCCGGCGGCGTCTTCGACCTGATTTCCGCGCAGTTCCTGCACTCTCACGGGAACCTGCCGCGGGAGAAGATCCTTCAGGCCGCCGCCGCCGCGGTCGCGCCTGGCGGGGTGTTGCTCGTGGTGGGCCACGCGGGGTTCCCGCCGTGGGAGCACGATCACCATCACGACCTGAGCTTTCCCACCCCTGATGAAGTGCTGGAGGCTCTGGAACTGGAGGAGGGGCGGTGGGAGGTGCTGCTCAGTGAGGAGCACGAACGCAGCCAGACCGGCCCCGACGGGCAGGCGATCGTACGGACGGACAGCGCGCTGAAGGTACGGCGGATAAACCAGCCGGGCTGAGCGCCCACTCCCCCGGTAGAGTCGGAGCGTTTTCGGAGCCGGGGGGCGAGATGTCGTTCAAGGCCGAGCAGATCGCGAGATTGGCCGGGTCGGGGTGGGCGCGGTGCCCGTCGGTGGCCTCGGCGGTGGTGGCCGCCGGGTTGCCGGCTGTGACGGCCGGCTACCTGGAGACGGCCTTTGCCGACGGGCAGTGGGAGGCCGCCGAGGAGGCCGTGTCGGCCCTGGGCGAGCACTTCGCCGCGGCGCGGTTCGCCGAGGAGACGACGTACGGGGTCCTGCTCGTACCGGATCCGGGCCGGCTCGACACGCGGCGGCCCATGGCGGCCGGCATCAGGCGGGATCAGCTCGGCGTGGCCGGCGCCGACGTGTTCGACGCGAGGTTGCCCGCGGGTGTGCTCGGGGTGCGGCCCGGCGGGCCGTGGGCCATGGTCGTCACGGTCACCGGCGCGTTCGGGCCGTCGCTGGGCAGTCACGACCAGATCGTGAACGGGGCCGCGCGGGCGTTCACGGTGGGTGAGGTCGACACCAGGGCGTTGATGATCCGTCAGGTGTGGGGCGCCCGGGTGCTGCAGGGTGGCCGGGAGTTGCCTGACTGCGAGGCGAATGAGCGCTGGACGTTCACGTTGTTCGCGGGTGAGGCTCTCACCGGGGGGCTCGCGGAGTCGGGGACCGTGCTGAAGGGCAAGGTGCGCTTTCGGCTGGGCAAGGCGGATCGCGGCATCGGTTCGGCCCGTGCGGCCCCCGCCATAGCCGTCTGAGAGCGCTGCGAACGCCGTACGCATAGGACTGATTGTTCGCAGGAGCGCACGATGTACGCTACGGTGGCCGGGAAGCAGAGGAGACCCCGCATGCCAGCCGACCAGCACCCCATCCCCTCGGTATGGGCCCGCCCGCGCGCCAAACGGGAGCAGCCCGCGCTCAGCCGCGAGCGGATCGTGGCCGAGGCCATCGCGCTGCTGGACGCCGAGGGCATCGACGCCCTGAGCATGCGCAGCCTCGGGACCCGGCTGGGCGCCGGGGCGACCTCGCTCTACCGGCACGTGGCCAACAAGGACGAGCTGATCGAACTGGTCGTGGACGAGGTCTACGGCGAGATGCGGGTGCCCGAGGCCGGCGAGCCGGCCGGCTGGCGGGCGGCCGTCGCCGCCGGCGCCCACGGCCTGCGCTCGATGATCCTGCGCCATCCCTGGCTCGTCTCGGTGCTCGGCCAGGTCGGGCTCGCCGACCTCGGGCCGAACCTGACCCGGCAGTCCGAGCGGCTGCTGGCCCTGTTCCAGGCGGCGGGTTTCGATCCCGGCGAGGCCGACCAGGCCATGAACACGATCATCGCCTACGTCATCGGGATGACCCTCAGCGAGGCGGCCTACCTGGCCCTGCTGGCCCGCAGCGGCCAGAGCGAGCAGGACCTGCTGGAGAGCCTGCGTCCGGCCGCCGAGCAGGCCGTGCGCGAGCACCCGCTGATGCGCGAGGGGTACGCCGCGCGGCAGGGCCAGGACCCGCGGCGGCTGCGCGAGGAGAACTTCGCCTACGGCGTCGAGCGCGTGCTGGACGGCTTGGCGGCCCGGCTCGCGCGATCGTGACGCCGCGAGTACCCCGCTCTACAGGGCGCTGCCCTTCTTCCACGTGGAGTACGGCATCTGCCAGAAGCCCCAGCCGTTGTTCCACTCCAGTTCGCGGGTGGTGCCGACGATGTCGACGACGTCGCCGCGCTGGAAGTGGTCGTAGAACCACAGGGCCTGGTCGGGGCGGGAGTTGATGCAGCCGTGGCTGACGTTGGAGCGGCCCTGGGCCCAGACGTTGTCCTTGGCGTGGACGTACTCGCCGGAGTTGGAGATCCGCACGGCGTGGTTGATCATGACGTCGTAGTAGCCGGGGTCGCCCTTCTTGCGGCCGGGCGAGATCATGCGGACCGGGTTGCCGCGCTCCATGGTCAGGTGGACGCCTGAGGTGGTGGTGTACTCGCGGGTGGTGGCCATGCCGGCGCTGATGCGCATCGTCTGCACGCGCTTGCCGTCGCGGTAGACGTACATCATGTGCTTCTTGGTGTCCACCTTGCTGATCACCCTGGCGCCGATCTTCAGGGAGGTGTCGTAGTCCTTGACCCCGTACAGGCCCTTGCCGCCCTTGACGCCGGACAGGCGGGCGTTGAACGTGACCTTCTGGTGGGCGGGCCAGTACTTGGCGGTGCGGTAGATGACGGTGGTGTCGTTGATCCACCGCCAGGCGCCCTTGGCGGGCTTTTGCGCGTCGATCTCCAGGGCGCGCTCGACGGTGGCCTTCTCGCTGACGGGCTGGTTGAAGGTGACGATGATCGGCGCCCCCACGCCGACCGTCTCCCCCTTGGCATTCGGCGTGACGTCGGCGACCTGGAGTTCGCGCTCGGGCGTGAGCGTCTTGAACGTGCTGGCGGCGCTGGTCACGCCGGCCTTGGCGCTGATGGTGTAAGAGCTGGAGGGGCGCAGGGTGCCCTTGGAGACCCATTTGGTCTTGTCGGCGTTGAAGGCGCCCTCGACGGCCTTGCCGCCGCCCTCGGCCACGACCTCTTCCAGGGTGCCGCCGGCGGCGGTCACGACGATCTTCTTCTCAGGGCTGACCTTCGCGCTGCCTTCCGCGGGCGTGATCTTGATCGTCGGCGCCTCGGGGGTCGCCGAGGTGGTCGCCTTGGCCGCCTCGGCGTTGCGCGCAGCGGTGGGCGCGCTGGAGCAGGATGCGGTCAGTGCCGCGGCCGCGAGCAGGGCCATGCCCGCGACGGGCGTCCTCCAACCGGGCGTGACGTTCAAGTCAGTCCTCTCCCCCATAACAGCCAAGTCAATGTCAAAGACCTTAATGCTCCTGCATGTAAGACGCGGATGAGTTTGGGATAGTTCGATAACGTTTAAATCACTTGTTGCTGAGAACCCCAGGTCAAGCGCGCGCCACAGGGGTAGAGAGGAAAAATCCTCAGCGCTGGGCCAGGCGGTGGGTCAGGCTGGTGTGCCGCCGCCCGGCGCCCTTGGTCCGTACAGCCTGCGCAAGCGCGCGCCGCGACCCGACGATGACGACCAGCCGCTTGGCCCGGGTGATCGCGGTGTAGAGCAGGTTGCGCTGCAGCATCATCCAGGAGCTGGTGGCCAGGGGGATGACCACGGCCGGGTACTCGCTGCCCTGGGAGCGGTGGATGGAGACCGCGTAGGCGTGGGCGAGCTCGTCGAGCTCGTCGAAGGCGTACTCGACCTGCTCGTCCTCATCGGTCAGGACGCTCAGCTTCTGCTCGTCGGGACGGATGTCGATGACGATGCCGACGGTGCCGTTGAACACCCCCGCCGCGCCTTTTTCGTAGTTGTTGCGCAGCTGGGTGACCTTGTCGCCGACGCGGAAGACCCGCCCGCCGTAGCGGCGTTCGGGCAGGTCCTCGCGGGAGGGGGTCAGGGCCTCCTGCAGCGCGATGTTGAGCGCGCCGGCCCCGGCGGCGCCGCGGTGCATGGGGGCCAGCACCTGTACGTCGCGGCGGGGGTTGAGGCCGAACTTGCGGGCGATGCGCCGGGCCACCACGTCGACGGTCAGCGCCGCGATCTCCTCCGGCTCCTCGCACGGGAACAGGAAGAAGTCCGTCATCCCCTCCAGCTTGGGGTGCAGGCCGGTGTTGACGCGGTGGGCGTTGACCACCACACCCGACTCCTGGGCCTGGCGGAAGATCTGCGTCAGCCGTACGCGGGGGATGTCCTCGGCGGCCAGCAGGTCTTTGAGCACCTCGCCCGCGCCGACCGAGGGCAGCTGGTCCACGTCCCCCACGAACAGCAGGTGGGCGCCGGGCGCGACCGCCTTGACGAGCTTGTTGGCCAGCAGCAGGTCGAGCATGGACGCCTCGTCCACCACCACCAGGTCGGCGTCCAGAGGGTTGTCGCGGTCGAAGGTGGCATCCCCGCCGGGCCGCAGCTGCAGGAGCCGGTGCACGGTGGTCGCCTCGTGGCCGGTCAGCTCGGCGAGCCTCTTGGCGGCCCGGCCGGTGGGCGCGGCCAGGATCACCTTGGCCCGTTTGGCGCGGGCCAAGGTCACGATGGAGCGCACGGTGAAGCTCTTGCCGCAGCCCGGCCCGCCGGTCAGCACCGCGACCTTCTCCGTCAGCGCCAGCCGTACGGCCTGGCGCTGCTCGGTGGCCAGATCGGCGCCCGTCTGGCCGCGCAGCCACTGCTCGGCCCGCTCCCAGTCGACCTCGGCGAAGGCGGCCAGCCGGTCGTGGCCGCCGCGCAGCAGCGACAGCAGCGCCGAGGCCAGCGACAGCTCGGCCCGGTGGAAGGGCAGCAGGTAGACCGCCGGCACGATGCCGTCGCCGGCCGGGATCTGCTCGCGTACCACGCCCTCCTCGCCGACCAGCTCCTCCAGGCAGTCGGCGACCAGCGCGGCGGGCACCTCGAGGATCTTGACGGCGTCGCCGATGAGGTTGGGCGCGGGCAGGTAGCAGTGGCCGTCGTCGGCGGCCTGGGACAGGGTGTAGCGCAGCCCGGCCTTGACGCGCTCAGGGCTGTCGTGGGGGATGCCGACCGCCTGGGCGATGGTGTCGGCGGTCTTGAAGCCGATGCCCCACACGTCGTCGGCCAGCTGGTACGGCCGGCTCTTGACGACGGAGATGGAGCCCTCGCCGTACTCCTTGAAGATGCGCACCGCGATCGAGGTGGACACGCCGACCCCTTGCAGGAAGATCATCACCTCTTTGATGATCTTCTGCTCCTCCCAGGCGGCGGCGATCAGCTTGGTCCGCTTGGGGCCCAGGCCCGGCACCTCCACCAGCCGCTCGGGTGCCTGCTCGATGACCTCCAGCGTGGCGGTGCCGAAGTGGTCGACGATCCGCTCGGCCATCTTCGGCCCGATGCCCTTGATCAGGCCGGAGCCCAGGTAGCGGCGGATGCCCTGGACGGTGGCCGGCAGCACGGTGGCATAGGACCACACCTCGAACTGCTTGCCGTACTTGGGATGGGAACTCCAGCGGCCGCTCAGCCGCAGCGACTCACCGACCTGCGCGCCCAGCAGCGGTCCTACCACGGTCAGCAGTTCGGCGCCCGAGCGGTCGGTGGCCACACGCGCGATCGTGTAGCCGGTCTCCTCGTTCGCATACGTGATGCGCTCCAAGACCGCATCGATATGGGCAGCGAGTTGACCATCCGCGCCAGGCTTCACACAAACCTCACTTCCGACCATTCCCGAGCCAGCGTAGAGCAGCGCCGGTGGGCTGCCGGACGGCTCCTCGCCGAGACTCGTTGACTCCCGGGGAGGTTTGGATGCGTCAAGGGGAGCTGGACGCTGGCGATGCGTCGGCTACAGCGAGCCGTGCTGTACATCAGCGCTTGTACAGCACGTATTGCCCGCCTCCGCTATTGGTGATGGTCAGCTTCTTCCTTCCGGCATAGGTCGACATTCGCCATCGCCATTCATAGGAACCGGTCCGGCCTTGGAAGATGATGGTGCGGCTGTCCGCCTCGAAAACGCCCTCGTCATTGGTGGCGCCGCCGCCGAAACTCAGTCTGAACTCCGCATCGGCTGCCAGAGTCACATCCACCTCGTGGGTGAAGTCGTCGTAGGCGTACTGGTTGCCCCTGCCGGTCCACCGGCCCACCAGTCCTTTCGGCACCGATCCCTCGGAAGTCGGTGCCGATTCCGGCTCCGTCGGTGAATCGGCCGCCGTCCTGGCCGATGTGGGCGAAGGCGGTTCGGTTTTTGGCTCCGTCTTTCGTCTGTCTGCTGTTTTGGCCGGCGTGGGCCGCGGCTGTGTGGTCGATATCGAGGGTGCCGGGGACGCTGATGGAGGCGGCTCGGCTGTGATGTCGAAGTAGTCGCGTCCCAGTGCGGCTCCACTCAGGACAACCCCGGTAATGGTGACCAGGAGCCCCCAAAGCCCCAGGCACACGGTCGCCCAGACGGGGTCCCTGCGCACCCATTCACGTAAACGTTTCACGGACGGCTCCCTCGTGACGGCAACCTCCAGTTTTGCGTAATCTCAATATCACGGAGGGTGAGTAGGGGAACCTGGGCCAGGTTTACCGGATGCCGGGAGCGACGCCGCTAACAAACCAGTAGCGATCACCGCACTCCACTCGCATACGCTGCTGCGAGATCATCAAGCAGAAGGGCGGTCCCTCATGCCGCAGCGAGTAGCGCCGGGCCTCATCTCCTGGGCGAGCGACATCGAGCCGGGCACCATCGAACAAGCCGCCCGCGCCGCCCGCCTGCCCTTCGTCCCCAGCCACGTCGCGCTGATGCCCGACGCCCACGTCGGCATGGGCGCCACCGTCGGCTCGGTCATCCCCACCCAGGGCGCCATCATCCCCTCGGCCGTGGGCGTGGACATCGGCTGCGGCATGGTCGCCACCGAAACCGACCTGAGCGCCGCGGACCTGCCCGACACCCTGGCCGCGCTCATGCCGCTCATCGAGCAGCGCATTCCGGCCGGCGTCGGCCAGGGCCATGACGACCCGTCCACCGACGCCTCGCTCAACGCGATCGGCACGCCCGCCACCTCGCTGACAGGCAAGCAGGAGCACACGGTCATCGCGCAGTTCGGCACGCTCGGCTCCGGCAACCACTTCGTCGAGGTCTGCCTGGACGAGCGCGATCACGTGTGGACGGTGCTGCACTCCGGCTCGCGCGGCATCGGCAACCAGCTCGCCACCAAGCACATCAGCCAGGCCAAGAAACTGATGAAGCAGTGGTTCATCGAGCTGGAGGACCCGGACCTGGCCTACCTCGTGCAGGGCACGCCGCAGTTCACCGCCTACATCGAGGACATGCTGTGGGCCCAGCGCTACGCGATGGCCTCGCGCGCCCGCATGGCCGAGGTGCTGGTCGCCTCCCTGTTCCAGGTCGTCGGGCACGGTTCGGCGCTGCGCACGATCAACGCCCACCACAACTTCACCCAGATGGAACGCCACCACGGCCGCGATATGTGGATCACCCGCAAGGGAGCGATCAAGGCCGCCGGCGGGGACGAGGGAATCATCCCCGGCTCCATGGGCACCCGCTCCTACATCGTGACCGGCCTGGGCAGCACCGCCTCCTACAACTCCTGCTCCCACGGCGCGGGACGGCGTATGTCGCGTACCGAGGCGCGTAAGAAGCTCACCGCCGCCTCGCTCACCGAGGTGATGGGAGATCGCACCTGGAACGCCGACCGCGCCGGGGCTCTGGTGGATGAGCATCCGGAAGCGTACAAGTCGATCGACCAGGTCATGGACGATCAGAAGGACCTCGTCACCGTTCAGCACACGCTGCGCCAGGTCTTCAACTACAAGGGCTGATCCCGGTTCCCGGCCGGCGCGCGCTCTGGCCGGGCCTGGGAGACGTCGACGACCGTCCGAAACGTGATCGAGTGCGTAGAGTGGCCGCTGTCCTGCGCTCGCGCCAATGTGACCGGCAGTACCGACAAGGAGAACGTCATGCCTCCGGCGGATTCCACCACCCCATCCCCGTCGCCCACGGTCACCTCTTCGCCCAGCCCCTCTGCTGATCCTTCGCCGACGACTCCGTCACCCTCGGAGTCGCCGACCTCCTCGGCCAGCCCCTCGCCGTCGCCGTCGACCAGTCCGTCGGCCAGTCCCTCGCCCTCCGACTCGCCGTCTCCGTCCGGGAGTCCGTCCCCCTCTGACTCCCCTTCTCCGTCGGCGAGTCCCTCGCCTTCCGGATCTCCCTCTTCGTCGCCAAGCCCCTCACCCTCCGACACGCCTGCACAGCCGGGGAGCCCGTCGCCCTCGACGTCACCCAGCGCGCCAGAGCAGCAGGCGCCTGCCACGGATCGGCCATCGGCGCCGCACTACCCCCTCCCATCGCCGGGAGGGCCTGGCAGCGGCAGTTCCGGTCAACCGGAGACGCTCACCGACAAGACCAACTTCAGGAACGTGGTCGGGGCGTTCAACGACGAGCACACCGACCTCTTGCGCGACGCCCGCAAGATTCTCGACGACATCGCCGGCCTGGGCGACTTCGCCGGCACCGACGAGGCGGGAAAAAAGTTCAGAGAGGGCTACTCCAAAGGGCTCGAGAAAGCCGGCAACTACACCGGAAAACTCGGTGCCGCATACTCGGAGATCGCCGACAAGTTGGCCAGCATGAAAACCGCCGTCGACATCGCGAACTGGGCCACCGTCCAAGCCCTGCCGAAGGTGTCCGATCCGCCCAAGTTCTCGAAGTCGGACGGCACGATCAGTTCCTGACGTACGCACACCTAGTGGAGATCTGATGGCCACGCCTGATGACGGCATTCCCATTGTCGACCCCGAGATCCACCGGCTTCTGGCCGAGTTTCAGGCCGAAACGCGGCCCCTGGAGGCATTGCAGGAGAACCTCAACTCTCTTCGCGGCAGAGGCGAGGCGGCGAACGGCGAGGTGGAGGTCGAGGTGCTGCCGAGCGGGGCGTTGAGCGGCCTGAAAATCCATCCTCGTGCGCTCAGGCTCGGCTCGGAGGCCCTGGCGGAAGCCGTTCTCGCCGCCGCGAACAACGCCGCGACGGACGCGGCCAGGCAGATGAGTGACATGATGGTCGGCGGCCTGTCGCCGTTCGCGGAGGAGGCCAGGCGCTTCAGCCGGGAACAGGGCTGAGCGGCCGGTCTCCTTCTGGCGATTCCCCACCGGATGCCGACGCAATCGGCATCAGCTACTTGCGCGGTGCCGACGGGTAGTAGCCCTGCCAGCGCCTGAACTGGTCCTGGCCTCCTGCCACCGACAGTTTGACGAGCATCTGCTGCCACGTGGGCAGGAGGTTCTGGGGGTCATCGACCACGGCGCCGGGGTTGTTGAGCGCGTTTCCCGTGATGGAGAAGACGGTGGATCCGGCCACGAACACGACGGCGTTCTGCGCCGCCTCGTTCTTCGGCAGGATCTTGAAGGCGTGTTTCCCGAAATTGGCCGGGTCCACGTTGTAGAAGACCATGCACGCTGCGAAGTTCTTCAGCATGTACGCGCCGCGGTCGCCCCACGACCCCATGTCCTCGCCCCTCGCCCCCTTGACCCCGTCGACGATCAACTGGTCGAGGACCGTGTAGGCGGTAGTGCCCCCGGTGGCGTACAGGAGCCGCTTTCCCACGGTATGCTCGAATATCTTCGTCAGCAGTCGCGCCTGCGCCTTGCGCTCCGCCCAGTCGATGAAAAGCCGGACCTTCTTGTCGATCGCCGGCCAGCAGAAGAACATCAGCAGTTCCAGCCATTGGGTGATCGCCATCGAATGGAGTGCGTGCTGGACTTGGGCCAGCATGTCGGCGTAGTCGTCCACCGCGTCGGCCAGTCCGCGCAAATACGCCGACAATCGCACCGGGTAAGGGGCGATCTCGGTCCAGAAATATTTTTCGAAGGCAGTAACGCCAGCGCCCAGATTATGTTGCCCCAGGCTGTTCGCGGCGTCTGTGGCCGTTTCCTCGCTGGCATCCACCCGCGTCGCCAACTGCCGTAACAATTGCGCCGCCTGGCGTGCCTTTTCCGGATCCCCGTCAGGAAATGTGACCGCCAGCATCTGCCAGACCAAGGCGGTCATGCCCGCAGCGGAGAGGACGAATCCTCCCACCGGAAGCGCCTTGCCGGACGACATCGGACTCACGTGCGAAGCCTTTCTCCAGGTCGGGGATGACGATCTGTCCGGCGCGCTCGAGCGGTCGGATCTGCCGGGTCCTTCGGTGAACCGGGAAGCGACGGGCCACGGGCCAGGGCCCCCGCACACCCGCGGGCCCTCGTGAATTGTCCCGGCCCCGGCACCCCCGAACCCCGATCATCCTGCGGATTACCTTAGCCCCGGAAGGCCGGTCCCACCATCGCGGGCGTCGTTCCGCGGAGCGCCCATTTCCATGGACGGAAGTCTGGCGCGGCGGCAAAGATACGCAGGTTTTACTCGATCGAAACCCGGAATGCGGCCAAAGGGCATTCCCAGCATGGCCGGCGCCGCCAGCACGGCCACGATCACTAACGGCACTACGACCGCCGCATTGAGGCCCACCCCGGCGGAGATCGCCGGCAGTTGCGACCGGCCCATTCGGCCTCACCCAGGGTGCGGATACCTTACCCGTCGGTCACGCCATCAAGCTCGCAGAGAGGATCTCCCCTGTGCCATTCTCATTGTCGGCCTCGTACCGCCCGCCAGAATGGCGCGGACGCGGGCTCGCCGAGACGCCATGTCGCCGGAGGCGGGCCGCTCGCGCGGCCTACCCCCGAGGGGGCATCAGCTCCGGTCGACCTATTGCCGCACACGCTCGGGCGGCCGTCACCGGGCCGGAAGCAGGCCCGCACCGCGAAGTGGTGTTGAGTGTCGGTGTTCCAGTTCATGACCTGGTTCGAGCGTTCGGCATGGAATGGGCCGCACTGTTTCCAGCCGCCTCGGGGGGTGACGTAGGAGTTGTCCGAGAAGTACTTGGGGACGTTGGCGGGCATCGGATTGATGCTGCGGTCGGCCCAGACCTGGTCGCCGCGCTGATATCCGTTGTAGATCACCGCGAAGCTGTGGTTGAAGGCGGCGCCGTTGCGGAGATGGACCGTGCGCCCGTATGCCGTGAAGGACACATTGGACGACTATCCGGGACCGAGAGAACCGGTGAATGGTCCGGTACCAAAGCGTCGGGCGGCTCGTGATCGCCTGGCCGGTCTCGTTCGGCTCCGCCTCGGGCTCTGATGAGAGCGGCGTCGGCTTCTCCGCTTTACGACCGGCTGGGGTCGGCGCCGATCTGTCCCCGACCCGCAATGATCTATAGCCGGGCATGAGCCATTGCCAGATTGTGGATGTCACCGCGAACGCGGGCGTGCCGTCCCGCTGCTTGCCGAGCGGTGCGGGCACCTGCGGACCATGGCCCGCGAGCCTCCGCGACACCTTCGTCCGGCCGTCCTCCGACAGGCCCGCCCGCATCGCGATCGTCTATCGCTGCCGAGATGCGGGTGCCGTCGTCGCCCCTGCGCGCCCAGAACCGGCGCGCCCGCTCCGCGATGATCAGCAGCACTGTCCGCTTGGCCCTCACCTGCGCCGATGTTTTCGCCCTGATCTCGGCTAACGGCTTCTACTCGATGGCTGAGGCGACGATCTGCGAGGCGTCCTTCTCCAGCCGATCCCGGCCCGCCGTGTAGATCTCCGTCGTGGACACGTCCTCGTGGCCCAGGTCGAGCTGGATCGTCCGCATGGGTACGCCCGCCTCTTCCGCGAGCGAGGCGTAGGTGTGGCGGGCCGTGTGCGGGGTGACCTTCGACTCGACGCCGGCCAGCTTCGCGGCCCGCCGCACCAGCTCGTACGCCTTCGACCGTGACCAGCGCCGCCCCGTGCTGGTGGCGAACAGGGGACCCTTCAGGTCACGCGGTTCGACGCCGTCCCGGCGAGCCCGGTATGCCAGGTAGATGTCCAGGGCGTACGTCGTCTCCACCGGCAGCTTGCGGACCAGCGTTTTCGTGCCGCCCTTGAGCGTGATGCGGAGCGTCCGGTAGCCGCGGGCGGAGCCGAGGTCGGCGACGTCGGCGTCGATCGCCTCCGAGACGCGTACCCCGATCTGGAACAACAGCCGGATGAGCGCGGCGGCGCGCAGCCGTACCAGTTCGGCGTTGCCGCCACGGTCGGCCACCCGGTAGACGTCGGCGGCCTGGAGCACGGCGTGGGCCTCGGTCTTGGTGAGGGCCATCGTCTCGGAGTGCTTGCGGGGGATCTTCGGTCGCCGCGTGTTCTTGAACCGGTTGGCGTCGAGCACCTCTTCACCCGCGAGGTAGTCGTACCAGGATGACACGGCCGAGATGAGCTGCGCGATCGACTTCGGTTTCGGCGGCTTGCCGGCTGTCTCGACGAACCAGCGGGCGAACACGTCGCCGTGGGCCTTGCGGGCCTGCAGCGGGTCGAGGCCGGTCTCGGCGCAGAAGGCCAGCCAGCGGCGGATCGCCCGCTCGTACGCCTCGCGTGTGTTCTTGCCGTAGGACCACAGCCAGGCCCTGGTCAGGTCGAGGACGAGCGGCGGCAGGTCGAGCGGCAGCGTCAGGTCGCCGCTCGGCTGCTCGACCAGCTCAGCGGTCATCAGGCCACCCGGCGGAAGACGACGGTGGCGCAGTAGCGGTTGTGGTGCTCTCCGTCGGCCTCGGCTTCGGCGCTGATGACGTCCAGCTCGGAGTCGGGACCGAAGAAGCTCAGCGCCTGCGTTCTGGCCTTTTCTCTGATCTCGTCTGGTGTCGCTCCGCTGACCGTGACGCGCAGGGTCAGCGGGAAGCGTGTCTCACTCATGGGTGATCTTCTTTCGCAAGAGTAGTTTCGAGTCTAACACCAGAGAAGAACATAACCTGAATTATGTTCCGTTTTAGATGATCATGATCATATGCTCCAACGGGAGGCCCGGGAATCAGGGTGCGATCGCGGCTCGGGTGCGCGGCCGCTTGCGAGGCGTCCGTATCTCGAACATGATTCCCCATCGACACTCACGGTAGTGGTATGGATACTCTTCGTGTAAGCCCTCTGTCTCCCCGATCACTTCCACCCCGCGAGTGGCTTCACGCTGCCCGCGGACGGAGGCGAGCCGGGGAACAACGTAAGGAGAGCGATGCACAAGAAGTCCCTCGCCCTGGCCGTCCTCCTCGCCGGCGCGTGCCTGACGACGGTCACCGTCGTCACCGCGGCCAACGCCACCTCCGCACCCGCAGCCGCGGTCCACGCGCTGCCGCCCGGCTACCAGCTCGTGACGCTGCCCAACGCGAACGTGCCCAACTTCCAGCGCCGGACCCTCTACTGCCCCGGCGCCAAGAAGGTCCTGGGCGGCGGCGCGGAAGCCCGCGGCAACGGCGCGATCCTGGTCGGCTCGTTCCCCACCGATGACGGCCGCGGCTGGATCGCTCTCGGCCGCCAGATCGGCTACAACGACGTCGGCATCAGCGTCTTCGCCATCTGCGCCGACTGACGTTCCGCAGTCTCCGGCCCCGGTCGCTCGCCGACCGGGGCCGTCCGCATGAAGGAACCGAGCAGGGACACTACGAGGGGGACTTTCTGCCGCCAACCCGGGAGGCGCGATGCTCAAAGGCGTGATCATGCTGGTGCTGCTGCTGACCGGTTGCACCGCCGCCCCCCTCTCCTCGGCTCCCGTCTCCTCGCCGACGCCGACGCCGACGCCCACGTCCTCCGCCGGCGGCTGCTCGAAGAGCGCCCGGCTCGGACCGGGCAGGCACACCCTGACGTTCGGCGGCCTCAAGCGCCGCTACCTGCTGTCGGTGCCCAAGGGCGACGGCCCGCATCCGGTCCTGCTCGACCTGCACGGCCTCGGCTCCAGCGCCGCCCAGCAGGCCGCCTACAGCCGCCTGCCCGAGGCCGGGTCCCGGCGCGGCTACATCGTGGCCACCCCGCAGGCCGCCGAGGGCCGGCTCGGCTGGACGCTGCCGCACACCTACGGCCCCGACGACACCGGCTTCCTCACCGCGCTGCTCGACCACCTCGAACAAGGGCTGTGCGCCGAGCGGCGGCGCGAGTTCGCCGCCGGCATGTCCTTCGGCGCCGGCATGTCCACCGGCCTGATCTGCGCCATGAACGGCCGCCTGGCCGGGATCGCGCCGGTGGCCGGGATCAACATCGTCCAGCCGTGCGCCGAAGCCGAGCCGACCACGATCATCGCCTTCCACGGCACCGCCGACGACATCGTCCCCTACCAGGGCGGCCACCCCTTACAGAACTCCTCCGGCCGGCTGCGCGTCCTGGCCGACATGGTCGTCCTCAAGCCCGTCGAGCAGGTCGTCGACGCCTGGGCGCGCGTCCTGGGCTGCACCGGCCGCACCACCTCCGCCGTGTCCTCCCAGGTACGGCTGCGCGGCTGGAAATCCTGCCGCGACGGCGTGTCGGTAGGCCTGTACACGGTCAAGGGCGGCGGCCACACCTGGCCGGGACCCCTGCGCGTGCCGCGGCTGGGCGCCACCGCCCGCGACCTGGACGCCACCGACGTCATCCTGGACGCCTTCGACCGCACGCCGTCGCGCTGAGCCTTTGGACCTGCCGGCCGCGCCCGTCCCGCTGAGTCTCCGGGCCGTTCAGGCGCGCCTGCCCCGCTGAGCTTCTGGGCCTTCCGGCCGCGCCCGCCACCCTGTATGACCCATGCATGAGCGACGACGTACGCGTCATCATCGAGGCCGTCCCCCGCGCCGGGCTGAGCGCCGAGCAACTGCGCCAAGCCGTGGCCCGCCACCCCGGCGTGCTGTCCGCACTGCAGGTCGCCGATCCCGACCGGCTGACCATCGGCCCCGCCGCCGCGCTCGGCCACGACCCGGGCGAGAACGCCCCCTTCCGTGCCACCGTCTTCGACCCGGCGGGCAACCGCGCCATCGAACTGCGCGGCACCCTCGACCGGCCCGAACGCGCCGAGATCCGGCCCAGCGCCCACCGGCCGCCGCCCAGCCACGACGAACTGATCGAGGCCGCCGCCATCCTGCGCGCCGACCCCCACTTCCCGGCGGGCGGCGAGGTGACCGTCTACCGGCCCATGCCGCCGCTGGCCGACCTGGAAAACCCCGACGGCACCACCGTGCGCCGTCCCACCCTGGGCATCTACACCCCGCACGAGCCCACCGGGGTACGCCACCGCATCGTCGCGGTCGACACCGCCGCCCACGCCGTCGACTGGACCCCGGCGGGCATCGACGTGCGCATGCACCACGACTGCGAGCACACCGTCCCCGAAGGCATCGACCCCCTGGCCGACCGCGGCGGCCCCGACCAGGTGCGGGTACGCGTCATGAGTGGCGCCACCGAGCTGTGGAACCTGCTGGTCGTACGGCCACGCGCCTCCGCCCCGCAGAACCCCGGCGTCGGATCGGGCGTGGAACTGCGCGAGGTCCGCTACCGGGGCCGGCTGGTGCTGCGCCAGGCGCACGTACCCATCCTGAACGTCGAGTACGAGCAGGGCACCACCTTCCGCGACGACGCCTCCTCCGAGACCCGCTTCTCGGCCGGCGGCACCGACCCGGTCGGCTGGGGCTGGCGGCTGTGCGACAGGGCGCCGCGTACCATCCTCGAACGGCCCGACAGCGACTCCGGCGGCTTTCAGGGCGTCGCCTTCCACCACGACGGCGACGAACTACGCATCGTCAGCGAGATACAGGCCGGCTGGTACCGCTACGCCAGCGACTGGCGGCTCGGCGACGACGGCACCATCCGGCCCCGCTTCGGCTTCGCCGCCACGGCCAACCCGATGACCTGCATGGTGCACCGCCACCACGCCTACTGGCGTTTCGACTTCGACATCGAAGGCGCCGCCAACGACGTCATCGAGCAGATCGACCAGGGGCCGATCATCCCCGACCCGGTGCCCATCATCCGCGAGACCACCCGCCGCCGCGCCCCCGGCCGCTACTGGCAGGTACGCGACAAGTCCTCAGGCCGCGGCTACCAGATCCACCCCGGCCCCTTCGACGACACCGCCGACGCCTACGGGGTGTCCGACCTGTGGTTCCTGCGCCAGCACCCGGCCGAACTGGAAGACGGCAACCCCGGCCCGCGTGACCGGGCCGCCCTCGGACGATTCCTCAACAGCGAGAGCATCGACGGCGCCAACGTCGTCGTCTGGTACGCCGGCCACTACTACCACGACCAGGCCCACCCGCAGCCGCACCAGGGAGAGCTCATCGGGCCGGAACTGGTGCCGATCTGACGGCTAGGCTTGGCGTCCATGGATCAGGTGGGTGAGACGACGGGGCGGGCGCTGCTGCGCAGGCTGGCCGTCGAACAGGCCGAGTGCAGGGTGCCGTCGCTGACGGCCGCGATCGTACGGGAGGGGAGGCTGGCCTGGTTCGGCGCTCGCGGATTCCACGGCTGCGCTGGTGAGGGTGACAGTGGTGTGCCCACTGTGGACACCCAGTACCGGCTCGGCTCGATCACCAAGAGCCTGGTCGCCACCGTCGTCATGCGGCTGCGCGACGAAGGCCGCCTCGACCTGCTCGACCCCCTGGCCAAACACCTGCCGGACACCCCGTTCGGCGAGGTGAACGTCGCCCAGCTGCTCTCCCACACCGGCGGGCTGACCGCCGAGCCGCCCACCGGCTGGTGGGAACGCACCGCCGGCCTGCCGTCCGACGAACTGCTCGCCCTGCTCGGGCCGGAGCACGCCAAACACCGGCCCGGCCGCCGCTTCCACTACTCCAACCTCGGCTACGCCCTGCTCGGCGAGCTGGTCGCCCGGCTGCGTGGCGTGCCTTGGCTGCGGGCCGTACAGCAGGAGGTTCTCGATCCGCTCGGCATGGCGGCCACCACCGAGCGGCCGCGCGCCCCGCACGCCATCGGGTACGCCGTTCACCCGTGGGCCGACGTGGTGCTGCCCGAGCCCGAACACGACGCCGTCGCGATGGCGCCCGCCGGGCAGCTGTGGTCCACGGCCGCCGACCTGGCCCGCTGGGCGGCGTTCGTGGCCGGTGACACCGGCGGCGTCCTGTCCCCCGCCACCGTCGCCGAGATGCGCGAGCCCGCCACCGTCGACGACGGCGACGCCTGGACCTCCGGGTACGGCCTCGGCCTGCAACTGACCCGGCACGCCGGACGCCGCCTGGCCGGTCACACCGGGTCCATGCCCGGCTTCCTGGCCACCGTCTGGGCCGACCCGGCCGATCAGGTGGGGGTGCTGTTCATGGCCAACACCACCAGCGGCCTCACCTACACCCTGACCACCGACCTGCTGGACATCCTCGACGAACACGAACCCCGCCTGCCGCGGCAGTGGCGCCCCTCCCCCGCCGACCCCGCCCTGCTGGCGCTGACCGGGCTGTGGCACTGGGGGCCCAAGCCGTACTCGCTGCGGCTGCTGCCCGACGGCGGCCTGGCACTGACGCCGGTGGGCGGCGCGGGCCGGGCGTCCCGGTTCGTGCCGCAGGACGACGGGACCTGGCTGGGGCTCGACGGCTACTACGCCGGTGAGACGCTGCGGGTGGCGGCCGATCACCTCGACCTCAACACGTTCATCTTCACCCGCGACCCGTACGACCCGCAGGCGCCCGTCCCGGGCGGCGTGACGGACTGGCACGCCTGACCGCATTCCGCGCTCGCGCTCAGTCGGCCTCGCCTGGGCGCGCGAGCTTATCCGTTTGAGCCCGTGCGTTTGGGCTCGTCCGGTTGGGCTCGTGCGTTCGGGGCTGGCCCTCGGAGGGGGCGGGTTCCTGCCGGGAGTCGTGTCGGTGAGGGAACGGCGTCGAGGTGGCAGCATGGTCGTGTGCGCGTGGCAATCCTGGGGCCGCTGGAGGTCGAGTCCGCCGCCATCAGCGGCGCCCGGCTGCGTTTGCTGCTGGTACGGCTGGCGCTGTCGGCCCGGCGCACCGTCACCGTCGAGGAACTGGCCGAGGCGTTGTGGCCGGACGAGCGGCCCGCCGACCCGGCCAACGCGCTGCAGTCGCTGGTCTCCCGGTTACGGCGGGTCCTGCCCGACCCGTCGGCGCTGGCCCTGGTACCCGGCGGCTACCGGCTCGACGCCGTCACGGACGTACGGGAATTCGACCGGCTGACAGCGCAGGCACGACGCGAAAGCGACCCGGCGGCCACGGCCAGACTCCTGAGCGAGGCGCTGGCCCTGTGGCGCGGCCCGGCACTGGGCGAGGTCGCGACGGCCCCTTTCGCGACCGGCTACGCGCTACGCCTCGAGGAGGCCCGGCTGACGGCCATCGAAGACCGCGCGGAGGCCGACCTGACACGCACCACCGCGAGCGGCGAGACGTCGGGAGGTACCGCGACCGCCGGAGGTGGTGCGAGCGCGAGGGGCGAGAGCGCGACAGAAGATGGCACGACGGCAGGACCTGGAGGCACAGCAGAAGGCGAGGGCGCGGCCGGAGCCAGGGGCGCGGACGGCGGCGGGTGGGTGGACGGCGAGTTGGGTGGGCTGTTGGCGGAGCTCGGTGAGCTGGCGGCGCGTCATCCTCTGCGCGAGCGGCTGCACGCCACCCGCCTCAAGGCGTTGCACGCCGCCGGACGCCGAGCCGAGGCGCTGGTCGCGTACGAGGACTTCCGGCGTGCTCTGGCCGACGAGCTGGGTGCCGACCCGGGCCCGGAGCTGCGCGAGATCCACCTGAAGCTGATACGAGCCGATCCCGTCCGCCGTCCGCGCACCAACCTGCGCACCCCGCTCACCAGCTTCGTCGGCCGCGCCGCCGAGATCGTCCAGGTACGCGCCCAGCTGGGACGGAGCCGCCTGGTGACGCTCGTCGGCCCGGGCGGCGCCGGCAAGACCAGGCTCGCCACCACGATCGCCACCGCCCTCCTGAACGAGGCCGACCACCGGGGCCGCTCCGAAAACGGCTCCCCACACGGCGGCGGGTACGACGGCATGGACGGACGCTCGGGACAGCCGGTGTACGAGGGGCCGAGTGCGGTGTGGCTGGTGGAGTTGGCGCCCGTCAGTGATCCGGCCGACGTGCCGCAGGCGGCGTTGGCCGCGCTCGGTCGTGCGCCGATGCCGGTCGGTCCCGCCGCGCCGACCGACACCCTCGACCGTGTCGTCGAGGCCCTGTCGGCGGGCCGGGTGCTGCTGGTGCTCGACAACTGCGAGCACCTCGTCGACGCCGCGGCCCGCCTGGCCGAAGAGCTGCTCGGCCGCTGCCCGCGGTTGCGGGTGCTGGCCACCAGCCGTGAGCCTCTGGGGATCGTGGGGGAGATCGTCAGCCCGGTTCCGCCGCTGCCGGTCGAGCCGGCCGTGGAGTTGTTCGCCGATCGGGTCGCGGCGGCCTGTCCGGGGCTGGTGCTGGATCAGGGGCTGGTGCGGGAGGTCTGCCGCCGGCTTGACGGGTTGCCGCTGGCCATCGAGCTGGCCGCGGCCCGGTTGCGTGCGCTGAGTGTGGACGAGCTGGTCGTACGGCTGGATGACAGGTTCCTGCTGCTGACCGGAGGCAGCCGTACGGCGCTGCCCCGGCACCAGACGCTGCGCGCGGTCGTGGCGTGGAGCTGGGATCTGCTGGAGGAGCCGGAGCGGCGGCTGGCCGAGCGGCTGGCGGTGTTCGCGGGCGGGTTCGATCTGGGCGCCGCCGAGCATCTGGGCGGGACCCTCGATCTGGTCGCGGCCCTGCTGGACAAGTCGCTGTTGCAGGCGGCCGGCGCCGGCCGTTACCGCATGCTGGAGACGATCAGGCAGTACGGCCTGGAACGCCTGGCCGAGACCGGGCGGATCGGCCCGGCCCGGGCCGGGCATGCGGCTTACTTCCTGCGGCTGGCCGAGTTGGCCGAGCCGTATCTGCGCGGGCGGGAGCAGCTCACCTGGATCGCGCGGCTGCTGGCCGAGCATGGCAACCTGCTGGCCGCGCTGCACTTCGCCGTCGATCGCGGTGACGCCGACACCGCGGTACGGCTGGCGGCGGCGATGGGCGTGTTCTGGACGATCCGCGGCAACCGGCAGGAATCGGTGGGCTGGATGAACCTGGCGCTGAACGTGCCGGGGCCGGTGCCGTGGCAGGCCCGGCTGATCGCCTCGGCGACGGTGCTCATCAACGGCGCGCTGGCCGGTGGTGACACCCTGGTGGAGGCGGATGTGCAGGAGCTGCGGCGTTTCGCCGCGGTGACGGAGCGGGAGCCGGCCCATCCGGTGCTGGCGATGCTCGGGCCGGCGCTGGCGCTGTTCACCGGCGACGTGGCGCTGGGGCTGAGGGAGGTCGAGCGGCGTCTGGACCATCCCGACCCGTGGGCTCGGGGGATGCTCCTGATGGTTCGGGCGGCCATCAAGGAGAACGACGGTGACATGGGCGGCTCGCGCCAGGACCTGATCGCCTCCGCCGCTGAGCTGCGGGCGGTGGGTGAGCGGTGGGGGCTGGCGATGACGCTGATGTCGCTGGCCGAGGCGCACGCGATGTTCGGCGATTTCGATGACGCGCTCGCCTCGATTCAGGAGGCCACGGCGTTGATGTTGCGGCTCAACCCTGACCTCGACCCCGGTCACCAGGTGTGGCAGGCCACGATCCGCATCCGCAACGGCGAGGTGGAGCAGGCGCGTGCCGAGTTGCGCGTCATGACCGAGCAGCCGCACCGCGAACAGTCGATGCGCAACGCCGCCTTGGCCCACGCCGGGCTCGGCGATCTGGCGCGGCTGGAAGGCGATCTCGAGGCGGCCGAGCGTGAGTATGAGCTGTCGGCGGCGACGATGGAGCAGTCGCCTTCGATCGTGCCGCAGTTCCGGGCGCTGGTGCTGATCGGCAGGGCGCATCTGGCGCTGGCGGTGGGCGATCAGGCGGCTGCTGAGCGGCGCATCGTCCAGGCCGCTGAGCTGAGCGTGTCGGCCAAGGACATGCCGGTGCTGGCCCGGGTGGGTGTGGCGGTGGCGGAGTCGCGGGCGCTTGGCGGCGAAGCGATGCTCGCGGCCCGGACGCTGGGCGCGGCCGAGCAGTTGCGCGGTGCGCCGGATGCGTTCAATCCCGATGTGGCCCGTCTGTCGGCGTGGCTGCGTGCCGGGCTCGGCGACGCCTACGACGCCGCCTACGCGGCGGGCCGGGGCCTGGACCGACTCGCCGCCCTGAAGCTGGTGGGCATCCCGGCCGCGCCCTCATAGCGGGGCCCGACCGCGCGACCGAGCCGCGCACTTAGGTCGATGTCTCAGGCGCGACGCCGGTAGGCGGCGACGGCCAGGGGTGCGAAGATCACCAGGAACACCAGCGCCGACACGACCGTCCACACCTCCGAGGCGGTGGTCGGGCCGCCGCGTGGTTGACCGGGTTCACCTCCAGCCAGGCCTGCAGCCAGCCGGGCAGAGTGTCCTTGGGGGTGATCATGCTGGTGCCGAACATCAGCGGGAACAGCACCACGAACGAGGTGCCCTGCACCCCGCCCGGCTCTCGCATCAGCACCCCCGGCAGCACGAAGGCCCAGCTCAGGCAGAACGAGAAGAAGATCGTCAGCAGGCAGGCGGCCAGCGTGGGCACCAGCCCGGTCTGGACCTTGAAGCCCAGCGCGGCCCCCGCCCCCATCAACACCACGATCGCCACCACATAGCGGATCAGACCCGCCCAGTATCGATCCGATCAGCGGCGCCGAGTGGGCGATCGGCAGGCTGCGGAACCGGTCGAAGACGCCTTTCTTGATGTCGGTGTTGAGGTTGACGCCGGTGGCCATGCCGCCGAACATCACCGTCTGCACCATGATCGCGGGCAGCAGGAACTGCAGGTACTCCTCAGTCGAGACGGACACGGCGCCGGCCAGGAGGAGCACATAGATGATCAGGAAGAGGATCGGCTGCAGGGTGACGTCGATGAGCTGTTTGGGGGTGCGCAGGGTCTTGACGACGCTGCGCCCGGCCAGAGCGAGGCTGTGGCGGATGAGGCCGAAGGGGCGCTGGTTCAGGCGTGCGTGGGCGGCGATGTGTTCGGTGGTGAGGGTCATGCCGCGCTCTCCTGGTCCGCGTCTCCCCGCAGAGGCGCGGCGGGCGCCGCCCGGCCAGCGGATCTGGGCATTCAGCCTCATGGCGCGTTCGTCCCGCGCAGGACTTAAATGATCATGACCGCCCCACGGCGGCCTGTCGTGATTGCGAAAGGTCGTGGTGGCGTCGGCCGAACTGGGGTCCATCCCACATACGCCCAGAACCCACATTCAGTGGATCTTGGGCAGTGACGTACCTTTCCGAGTTCGCCCCCCGTCGAGAGAGCCGCATCTTCACCGGGTCTCGGGGCGGCATCATTCACGACAGCACCTATCTCCCGGTTTGACACAAAGCGCGGGAGCGCGCACTCACGCCTGCCGACCGAGCGTCGGTAACTGCCGGGCGGCCCTACGATTTCCGGCATGCGTGCGTTTCGGCTTGGCTCAACGCCGACATGAACCCGTCTCGGTTCGCCGAGTGGGCCGGCCACAGTGTGGAGGTACTCCTCCGGGTCTACGCCAAATGCATCTCCGGCTGGCAAGCGGAAGCCATGCGCCGCATCGAGACGGCGCTCCCCCCCCCCCCAACTCCCAAACCGGCGCCGCCGGATCCTCCCGACCAAGCTTGATGATCTTCAGCGCGTGTTCAGCACAGCCACCTGCAGCCGCCAGCCTTCGGCTCGTGAACTGCTAATGGCCTTGCAAGTTGAGGCTCCGAGCGTCTCGATGTCCAGGCATGGCCGCGCTATGGGATCGGGGGCGGCCATGCCTGTATCGGGTGCTGGCAACGTGCGTGGTCTATCGCCGCGGCGGTAGGGCCAGCTTGCACAATTCCACGAGGTATTCCTGAAGCCCGCCTCCCAGAAGGTTCATGCAGGCCTGGGACAGACCCGCCTCGAGGACCAGTTCCCGCACCGTGAGGTCCTTACGGCTGGTGAAAAGGCCCTCGGTGACCTGGTAACTCCTTTTGGTCTTGACGACTGTGTGGACGTGCTGATTCGTCTCCGCCGTCCGCTCCAGTTCGACAGCCAGCAGGTCGGCGGCGCTGATCTGCAGGTTCAGCCGCAAATTGCTGTTGTTGGGACTGTTTGCTTCGAACTCCCGGCGACGGCGTATGACCGTGCTTCGCACCACTGTGTAGTTCACCAATTCGAACATCTCTTGAGTGAGCTCGCGCACAACATCAGGACGTAGCAAGTCGTCGAGGGGTGGTTTGAAGTCGCGTAGGTACCCGGAGATCTCCAGTATCTTCGGCAGCACCTCGCGCGGCAGAGTGTATTGCGGGGGGTTCATCGAGCTTCTCCTGATCTACGTGGGACAGATCGCCCTAGCCTGATCGTTAATCTGCATCGGTCCAAGATGGCTTTGAAGACACAGTTGCCGACCAGGTAGCTCGCGCAGGGTGTCTAGTGCGGTGTCCACGAACGTTCGCTGGGTCGGTTGATCAAGCGGCTCGGGTGGCGGGTCGTCCCCGGCGGCGTTGTCTCTCGCTGCGATGGGCGGAGCCGGGTCCCGAAGCTCAAGCTCGATGTACCGGATAAGGGACCATTATCCGGTGCATCACTGCTGTCACCAAGATCCACTGAATGTGGGTCCTGGGCGTATGTGGGCTGGACGCCAACTCGCTCACGCTCGCCCTACGGGTGGCCTGCGGCCACTCCGCCGGCCCCACCACTCACCGTGGGCGGCAACGCGGGCGCTCAACCCTGGATGGCGCCTGAGGAGCATCAACCGCGTTGCCGTCCATCAGGGTGCGGCGAGTTCCTTGGCGATGAGGGCCCGACAGTCCTCACCCGGCAGGCCGCTCTCATCGCCTCACCACACCCCGCCTCATAAACCTCTCTCGGCGGCATCATCCGACCGCACAAGACCGACACAGCCAGCGCACGATCGGAGCAGACGGCGGGAGGAAGAAACACCCCGACGTCCCCCCGCCCGATGATCTTCCAGTCATCTCGCCTGCCCCATCAGCAGAGCGCTCCACATGGCATCCGCCACACGGAAGGACCAGCGATCACTCTCATGAATGACACTCTTCCCGGCCCGGAAAGCCGTCCGGCGAATGAACCGCAACCCGCCGAGCGCGATCAATTCGTAAACGACCTCATCGCACTCGCAGGTCCACCGCAGGACCCGGCCGTCCGGCTCACCCCCGCGCGGAGCGTTCCATGCCAGCTCCTCGTAGTGCGACTGTACGGCGGACACGTGGACGGCGGTGCTGGCAGGTCGCGCACAGATCGCTGTCATGGTGACAGGCGCGCTGCCAGGTCGGCGGCGGGGCCGGGTGGCAGGCTGCCGTGCAGCAGTTCGACGCGGTGCACCAGCCGGGGCGAGACCAGCGGTACGCCGGGGGCGGCGGAGGCGGGCAGCAGTGTCAGGCCGTGGCCGGCGGCGACCAGGTTGAGCACGGTGTGCACGTCGTCGCCGGTGTAGTCGAGCGCGGGCCGGAAGCCGTCGCCCAGCAGGTCGCGCAGCCGCTCCAGCGGGCACAGTGTCGTCTGCAGCCAGTGCGCGTCGAGCAGGTCGGCCAGCCGCAGCCCCGCCCGGCCGGCCAGGGGGTGGTCGCCGGGCAGTGCCACGACCAGGCCTTCCTCGGCCACGCCGACCGTGGTCAGGGGGCCGACCTCGGGCAGGCGCAGCGGGTCGTTCGGCGCGGTGATCCCGTCGGCCAGGCCCGCCTCGGCCGTGCCGTCGGCCACCTGCCTGGCCACCTCGTCCCTGCCGCAGGTGCGTACCGTCACCCGTAGCCGGGGCTGGGCCGCCCGCGCCGCCGCCAGCCGTCGGGCCAGGACCGGGTTGAGTGCCAGGGGTGTGGCGGCCAGGGTCAGGCGGTGGGCGGGGAGTGCGGCGGTGCGCAGCACGTCGGCCCGCGCGGCGCGGATGCGCAGCAGCAGCGGCCCGGCGTGCTCCAGCAGGCGCAGGCCCGCCTCGGTGGGGGTGACCGGGCGGCGGTGCAGCAGCGGCAGGCCCAGGTCGGCCTCCAGCGCGGCGACCTGCTGGGAGATGGCCGACTGGGTGTAGCCGAGTTGTTCGGCCGCCGCCGAGAACGAGCCCGCCTCGGCGACGGTGACGAAGGTACGCAGCAGATGAGGGTCCATCAGTGTTTCTTATAGCACGTGCAGACATCATCGTTGGCGCTTAAGAAGGGGTTCGCCGCACCATGGAGGCATGAGAATCGCCCTGGTCGGAGACCGCTCGCCCAGCGTGCGCGCGCACGCCCGTATCCCGTTGATCATCCAGGCGCTGCGCGAGCGGGACGGCATCGCGCTCGACCCGTACTGGATCCCTTCCACCGACGCCCACGACGAGGCCCTCGAACGCTTCGACGGCATCTGGATCGTGCCCGGCAGCCCGTACCTCAGTGAGGAGGGCGTGATCAGCGCCGCGCGGACCGCGCGGGAGCACGCCATCCCCGTCCTGGGCACCTGCGGCGGCTTTCAGCATCTGCTGCTGGAGTACGCGCGCGGCGTGTGCGGGCTGGACGTGGCGCACGCCGAGAACGACCCGGGGGCGCGCGATTTCCTGCTGCTGCCGCTGGAGTGCTCGCTGGCCGGCCACGAGGGGCTGGTACGGCTGGCGCCCGGCACGCTGATCGAGCAGATCATCGGCTCGCCCACCACGATGGAGGCATACAGCTGCTCCTACGGCCTCAACGAGGCCTACAAGCAGCGGCTCGTCGAGCACGGTCTGGTCTTCTCCGGGCACGCCGACGACGGCATGGTGCGGGTGGCCGAGCTGCCCGGGCACCCGTTCTACCTGGCCACGTTGTTCCAGCCGGAGCTGTCCGGCGACGGTAGCCGTCCGCACCCGGTCATCTCCGCCTTCGCCGCCGCGGTCAGCCGTAGGACGGCTCGGCGTGCCGCAGCTCACGCAGGCCGGGCAGGGTGATGGCGCCCAGCCGCGCGCCGGTGCGCGGCTCCAGGCGCAGCACCTGCTCGCCCGCGCCGGCCAGCAGCTCGCCGTTCAGCCAGGCCAGCCCCCGCGCCTGGCCCGGCAGGTCCCAGGCGCCGGCGGGGGCCAGCGTCTGGCCGTCGGCCGCCAGCAGCCGCTTGCCCGCCGCCAGGTAGGCGCGGCCGTCGGCGGCCACCGCGTACGCCTCGCCGCCGGGCCGTTCGCCCAGCAGGCCGCCGCGCTTGATCCGCAGGTCGTCGGTGGAGGCGACCACCACCCGGCCGGTGGAGGCGTCGACGACGTACAGCCGCCTGGCCTGGGAGTCCAGCGCCATCGCGTGCGAGCGCGGCGGGCCGAGACCGAACGGCTCGGGCAGGTCCAGGCAGTAGGCCCAGCGCTGGTCCAGGCTGAGCACGTGCACGAAGGCGTGCACGCCGGGGCTCAGGTCGTGGCCGGCGATCAGGTCGCGGGTGTGCAGGTGCTCGTCCTGGTGGGTGTAGAGCGTGTAGAGGGTGGCCAGGTCCGGGTCGTGGACGGCCTGGCGGCCCTTGCCGTGCATCTCCTCCTCCTTCGACAGCGGCACGGGCTGCTTGGCGCGGGTCAGCAGCGGCGTCATCCGGCCGGCGGCCAGGTCGTACATGCGCACGCGGTAGCGGTCGGGGTGTTCGGGCGGCAGGTGGTCCAGGACGTACATGACCTGGCCGTCGCCGGAGAACGCCTCCGGTTCGATGTTGCCGTCGAGCTGGAGCGTGCGGGTGCCGCCGGCTCCGGTCAGGGTGATCGTGGTGCGGCTGCGCGGGCCGGGTCCGGGGCCGAGGGCGACGACCCGGCCGGAGACGGCCTTGATCCGTTCGCCGGGGGCGTCGGTCTGCTCCAGGAGGTGGCCGGTGGTGGCGTCGTAGGTGCGCAGGTGGCCGTGGTCGAGCTGGTACAGGCGCAGCCAGCGGGCGCCGGGCACGGCCCCGGGGTAGGTGGCCGTCACAGTGCCGGTGGACAGCTCGACCAGGGACAGCCCGGCGGCGGTCTCGGCGAGCAGCCGGCCGCGCGGGGCGGGGAGCGCCGCCTTGGGGGGCGGCTGGGTGGTGGCGCAGGCCGATACGGCGGCTGCGGCGCCGAGCGCCAGGGCTTGGCGTCTGGTGATGGTGGTCACGTCTTCGATACACCGGCGGGCGGCCGGAGGTTCTCGCCTACCGGCCGGGCGGGAGGGTGGCGGTGAGGTGGAAGCCGCCGTGCGGGTGGGGGCCGGCCTCGATGTTGCCGCCTGCCTGGCCGAGCCGTTCGGCCAGGCCACGCAGGCCGCTGCCGGCAGTGGTGTCGGCGGGCTGGGGGCTGTTGGTGCCGTTGTCGCGGATCGTCAGGGTCAGGCCCGTCAGGTCGATCTCCGCCTCGGTGGCGCCGCTGTGCCTGATGATGTTGGTGACGCCCTCGCGTACCACCCAGCCCAGCAGTGCCTCGCCCTGGGCGGCCGGCGGTGGCCCGGTGCGGTGGAGGCGTACCCGCACCCCGGCCGCTTCCAGGGCGTCGCGGGCGCGGGCGAGCTCGTCGGCCAGGCTGCCCGCCCGGTAGCCGGTGACCGCCTCGCGCACCTCGGTCAGCGCCTGCCGGCCGACGGCCTCGATGTCGGCGGCCTGGCGTTCGGCCTGGCCGGGGTCGCGGCGGGTCAGCCGGCGTACCGCCTCGGCCTTGACCACGATGACCGACAGGGTGTGCCCGAGCAGGTCGTGCAGGTCGCGGGAGAAGCGCAGCCGCTCCTGCGCGACGGCCGCCTCGGCCAGGCGCTGCCGGGTCTCGTTCAGTTCGCCGATGATCGCGTGCAGGCGCAGGATGACGGCCACGACCAGGCCCGCGCTGAACGTCCCCCACGAGAAGGCCAGGATCGACTCCAGGGTGCCGCCGCCGGCCCACACCACCAGCGCCGCGCCCAAGGGCACCGCCGCCGTGGCGATGCGCACCGCTCGGCCGTGCAGGGTGAGGCCGCACGCGATGCCCAGCAGCGGGAACAGGTAGTACCAGCCGCCGCCCAGCACGATCGCCAGGGCGAAGACGACCACGGCCAGCGCCGCCAGCGCGACCCGGGCGGGCACGGTCCGGCGCCGGAAGGACATGATCACCGTCAGTGCGTACAGGACGAACATGGCGGCCAGGCCCGTCCACGACAGCCAGGCGGGCCGCAGCGAACCGTCGGCGGTCTCCCAGATCGCGCCCGCAGCCAGGAGGACGAAGGGCAGGAACGCCTTGGTGTCGGGCGCCTCGTACGGTGTGCCGCCGGGGTCCGGCAGGTGGGAGCGGAGCATCACACCCACGTTATCCGCGCCCGCCGGCCGCACAGCTCAGGCGAAGACGGTGCCGGTCTCGGTGAACAGGGCGTTGAGTGCCCGCAGGCCGCTCCACGCCTTCGTCATGCCGAACTGGGCCGAGAACCGCACGACCGCGCGGACCTCCTCGGGGGTGGCGCCGGCGCTGAAGGCACGCGTCACATGGACGCGGAAGCTCTCCTGCAGCGTCTGGTACAGGACGTCGACGGTCATCGTGGCGAACGCCCGCTCGCGGACGGTCAGCCGCCGCATGCCGGTGCGCATGCGCGACTGCAGGTCCATGTAGTCGGCGAAGCCGGCGTCGAGGTTGTGCACGGCCCGCCGGGTCGGTGCGGGGATCGGGCTTCCCGTGCCGTCCCCGTCCACCGGATGACCCTGACCCGTGGGGCCGGCAAGGCCCTGCTCGCGTTCGATGTCGGTCAGGCGGGCCAGGGCCGCCAGCGCCGCCGGGTAGCCGCTGTCGTAGGCGATGAAGCGGAGCAGCTCCCGGAGATCGTCGGCGTCGACGCCGTGTTCGCGGCCCATCCTCACGTGCGCTTCGAAAGGCAGTCCGAGGGTCTGCTGGCAGATGTCGGCGACCACGCTGAGCAGGACCTTCTCCCGCATGGTCAGCTCCGGGTTGCCGGCCCAGGCCTTCCGGTCCGTGGCGGCGCTCATCTCGGCGAAGATCGGGTCCAGCGTCTTGATCTGGGTGTCGAACGGAACGTTCACAGTCGGGCTCCCTGCCGAAAATTGGTTGGCCTGGCCAACGTTGGCCGGGCCAACCATAGCAAGAATCGTTGGGCGTGCCAACGGGTCAGGTTGCTCCGGCTCGCCGCTGCGGCGCTGCGGATCTGGCCTTCACGCCTGGACCAGGGTGATCACGCCCGCGCTCACCAGGGCGATCGCCCACATGCGGTCCAGGTTGAACCAGGCGCGCCGCAGCACCGTCAGTCCCACCACCTCGTACACGACCAGGGCGATGACGCCCGCCACCACGAACATCGCCAGCGTGTGCAGAGCGGCCACCGCCAGGCCGCCCGTCAGGGCGTGGCCCGGGTGGCCGGGAACGTGCAGGCCGGTGAAGACCGGCAGCAGCATCAGCCCGGCGCCGTGGGCCGAGGACATCAGGAACGACCAGCAGGCCAGCTGCCACAGCGACAGCCGCATCCCCACCCAGCGGAAGTGCCGGGTGGACAGCAGCCGCCACAGGCCGAACCCGACCAGCACCACCCCGCCGCCGATCGACAGCACCCTGCCGGTGACCAGCGAGCCGGTGGCGCCGACGACGAGCGCGACCAGGGCGACCGAGGCCAGATGGCCGAGCGCGATGACCGGCAGTGACTGCAGCAGCAGGTCCCTGCTGCGCTCCTGCAGGCCGCGGGCCACGGCGAACAGCCAGCCCATGGCCGGGTTCAGGCCGTGGAAGGCGCCCAGCAGGAGCACGGTGGCGATCGTCACGGGTAGCAGTAGGAATCGGAGGAGGCATCGCCGCCCTGAAGCCGCACCTGGTGGGGGCGCAGACCGCGAAACGCCTCGCCGTGGGGGAAGAAGCGGGTGTCGAAGGTGAAGGAGCCGGCGTCGATCTTGGCCATCCAGGCGCCGACGCCCTCGGGGTAGAACTGGTCGTCCCAGGCGCCGTACAGGGAGTTGGTGACGTAGACGCGGCGGCCGTCGCGGCTGACCTCCACCATCTGGGGGCCGCCCCGCAGGGGCAGCGACGGCTGGGCCGGGTGGGGCGCCTGCCGGACGATGCCGCCGATCTTGAGCGAGCCCAGCTCCACGGGCTTGGCCGGGTCCGACACGTCGTACTGCTTGAGCTCGCCGGTGCCCCAGCACGAGACGTACAGCCGCTGATCGTCGACCGACAGGTCGATGTCGGTGACCAGCGGCGGCACCGCGCCGAAGGGCTGCAGCACGGGCGGCAGCAGGCTCGCGTCGGCGGGTTCGGCGGGAATGGAGATCACCTTGCGGGCCTGCCAGCGCTCGTCCTCGCGGAACCAGAGCCAGACGGAGGCCGACAGGTCCGCGACGCTGGTGACGACCCCCGCGAACCCGTAGGTGTGGGTGGGGTCGTGCGCCGGGCGGAGTTCCAGGGTCATCTGGTGTTCGTCGCCGAGGTCGACCTCCTGGACGTGCCGGCGTTTGCGCAGGTCCCAGAAGTGCAGTTTGTGCCCGTAGGCGCGGCCGAGCAGCAGCTCCCCCACCACCCCGTCCTCGATCATCGACGGCGTGCCCCACTCGGAGCTGATCAGCACGTCATGGTTGAGGTGCCACCAGAAGTCGTAGGCGAGATACTGCGGCCCCCGCTCGACCTCCCAGCGCCCGAGCACCTCGAAGGAGGTGTGGTCGAGGATCGCGATCCCGCCCGGCCCCTCGTTGCCGTCGGCGCCGCCGAGCGCGGACAGGTAGAGCCCTTCCGGCCCGCAGTGCACGGTGTGGGGCCGGGAGTAGCCGGCCCGCTTGGCCAGGTCCTCGGCCTCGATGACCTTGACCAGTTCGGGGCTGATCCGGTCCTTGGTGTCGAAGATGTGGATCCGTGAGGACCGCAGCCCCGGCACGACGAGGTAGCGGCGTTCGACGTGCGGATGCGGGGCGTAGGGGCACAGCGCGCTGCTGCAGGCGTTCCAGCCGAAGTGGTGCAGCTCGTCGCCGGTGTTGGGCAGGTCGCTCCAGCCCACCACCTGGCCGTAGGTCGGCGAGGTGGCATCGGTGTCGAGGACGACCAGCGCGTCCGGCCTGCTCGCCGACCTGTCGAAGGCGGCGACGTAGGCCAGTTTCTCGGCGGGCGCGCCTGCCGCGTCCCTGGGCGAAGGATAGAACGTGGGATCCGGAGTCCAGAGGCTCATCCTTCCACGTATCCACTAATTTCCTACACGGTCAACCGGGTATGGGCCACGTTTTCGGAATGATGGCGCAACGCCTTTTAGGGCTCCCAGCCGCGCCGGGGCGCGCGGGCCCCGATCGGCTGGTCGGCGCGGCTGCGGTAGACGATGTAGGGGCGGGTCAGGTAGCCGATGGGCGCGGTGAGCATGTGCACCAGCCGGGTGAAGGGCCAGATGGCGAACAGCAGCAGCGCGCTGAGCGCGTGCGCCTGGAACAGGATCGGCGCACCGGCCATCAGCGCGGGATCCGGGCTGAAGGAGAAGATCGACCGGAACCAGGGCGAGATGGTGGCGCGATAGTCGTAGCCGGAGCCGATGACGTTGGCCGCCACCGTGGCGGCCAGGCCGAGCACGATGGTGATGCTCAGCACGGCGTACATGAGCTTGTCGTTGCGGGTGGTGGCCGTGAAGACCGGTCCGACGGTGCGCCGCCGGTAGATGAGGATCGCCAGGCCGCCGAGGGTGGCCGCGCCCGCGATGGTGCCGAGCACGACGGCGCCGGCGTGGTAGGCCTGCTCGCTCACCCCGACCGCCGCCGTCCAGCTCTTGGGGATCACCAGCCCGCCGATGTGGCCGAGCAGCACGACCAGGATGCCGAAGTGGAACAGCGGGCTGCCGATGCGCAGCAGCCGCGACTCGTACAGCTGCGACGAGCGGGTGGTCCAGCCGAACTTGTCGTAGCGGTAGCGCCACAGGTGGCCGAGCACGAACAGCGTCAGCGCCACGTACGGCGCCACCACCCACAGCAGGACGTCCAGGCTGTTCATCGGCCGGCCTCCTTGACGGCGTAGGGTTCCAGCCCGACCTCCTCGGCCGGCGGTCCTTGCGCCGCCAGCCGCAGCGCGGCCTCCTTCTCACGCGAGCCGGCCGGGGGCAGGGTGGCCGCCACGGCCGCCACCACGTCGGCGTACGGTGAGCGCTCCTCCTCCAGCGCCGCGCGCAGCAGCTCCAGGCCCGCCCGGTGCTCCTGCAGCAGGCGCCGGGCCTCCCGCACGCCACCGCGGGCCGACAGCTCGCACACCACCGCCACGTGGTCGGGCAGTTCGCCGTCGGCCGCCTCGAAGCCGGCGGCGCGCAGGGCGTGCTTGAAGCGCAGCAGCGCTCCGCCGCGCTTGCGGGTGTCGCCGTAGGCGTAGTACGTCAGGTACGGGCAGCAGCGCCGGTTGAGGTCGAAGGTCGCCACGTAGTGGGCGGCCAGGTCGGCCTGCGCGGTGACGGCGGCGTGGTCGAGGAAGGCGCTCAGGCGCTCGCGGACCTGTCCGCCGGGCAGCGCGGCCACGGCCCCGGCCAGCAACTGCCGGGCCTCGTACAACCGGTCGTCGGGGTAGCCGAGCAGAACCGAGGCCACCATGTGCGCTGTCCGCAGCTCACCTTCACCCATGTCCATCATGATTTGTCCCGGTTTCTCTTGGGGAACAGCCCGTCGGGAGTGCCCTTGCCGTCCCAGTTGAGGAGGTTGACGCGGCCGCGTAGCTCGCCGGCCTCGTCCAGGTCGTCGCGGGCCTGCCGCTCGCGCAGCGCGTGGAAGTTCTCCACCGCCACCGGGGCGGGCAGGCCGGAGGCCTCGCCGAACGGGCCGCCCATGCCGGGCCCGCCTTCGTAGTCGAGGCTGCACCCGGTGGCGCTCTCCTCCAGCCGCGCGCCCTGCTCGGCGTGCGCCTGGGGGATCACGTACCGCTCGGCGTAGGGTGCCAGGGCCAGCAGCCGGTGCATCGCCTCGACCTGCTCGCCGGTCATCCCCACGGTGGCGGCGATCGACTCGTCGGGGTCTTGGCCGAGGTTGAGGCGGCGCATGTAGGAGCGCATGGCGGCCAGGCGGCGCAGCACGGCGCGGACCGGCTCGGGGTCGCCGGCGGTGAACAGCTCGGCCAGGTAGCCGATCGGAATGCGCAGGGCGTCGATCGCGCCGAACAGGTTCCCGGAGTCCTCGCCGTCATGGCCGGTGCCGGCCAGCACGTCCACCACGGGCGACAGCGGCGGGATGTACCAGACCATCGGCATCGTGCGGTACTCCGGGTGCAGCGGGAGCGCCACGCCGTACTCGAAGATCAGCTTGTGGATCGGGGAGTTGCGTGCCGCCTCCAGCCAGTCCTCGGGGATGTTCGCGGCGCGGGCGGCGGCGATCACCTCGGGGTCGTGCGGGTCCAGCAGGACGCTCTTGTGCGCCTGGTACAGGTCCTGCTCGTCCGGGACGCTCGCGGCCTCGGCGACGCGGTCGGCGTCGTAGAGGAGCAGGCCGAGGTAGCGCAGACGGCCCACGCAGGTCTCCGAGCAGACCGTGGGGATGCCGACCTCGACCCGGGGGTAGCAGAACGTGCACTTCTCGGCCTTGCCGGTGCGGTGGTTGAAGTACACCTTCTTGTACGGGCAGCCGGTCACGCACATGCGCCAGCCCCGGCAGCGATCCTGGTCGACCAGGACGATCCCGTCCTCCGAGCGCTTGTACATCGCGCCGGACGGGCAGGAGGCCACGCACGAGGGGTTGAGGCAGTGCTCGCAGATGCGCGGCAGGTAGAACATGAACGCCTGCTCGAACTCCAGCTTCACCTGGTCCGACAGCTTGCGCAGCACCGGGTCGGCGGCGGTGAGCTCCGGGCCGCCGGCCAGGTCGTCGTCCCAGTTCGCACTCCAGGTGATCTTCGTGTTCTTGCCCGTGATCAGCGACCTGGGCCGGGCGACGGGCGTGTCCTCGGTGGCGGGAGCCGAGAAGAGCCGGTCGTAGTCGTAGGTCCAGGGCTCGTAGTAGTCCTGGATGGAGGGCATGAGCGGGTTGGCGAAGATGGTGAACAGCTTCTTCAGCCGCCCGCCCGCCTTCAGCCGGAGCCGGCCGCGCCGGTTGAGCTCCCAGCCGCCCTTCCATTTCTCCTGGTCCTGGTAGGTGCGGGGGTAGCCCTGGCCGGGGCGGGTCTCGACGTTGTTGAACCAGACGTACTCGACCCCGGCCCGGTTGGTCCACGCCTGCTTGCAGGTGACCGAACAGGTGTGGCAGCCGATGCACTTGTCCAGGTTCATCACCATGGCCAGCTGACCCATCGGTCTCATGGCTCACTCCGTTCGCGGCTCGCTGTGCTCGCGGTCATCAGTAGTCGACCTCCTGAGCGCGGCGGCGGATCACCGTGACCTCGTCGCGCTGGTTGCCGGTGGGCCCGAGGTAGTTGAAGGCGAAGCTCAGCTGGGCGTACCCGCCGATGAGGTGGGTGGGTTTGACCAGGAGGCGGGTGAGCGAGTTGTGGATGCCGCCGCGCCGCCCGGAGGTCTCGCTCTTGGGCACGTCCACCACGCGCTCCTGGGCGTGGTACATGTACACGGTGCCCTCGGGCATCCGGTGCGAGAGGACCGCGCGGGCCACGACGACGCCGTTGCGGTTGACCGCCTCCACCCAGTCGTTGTCGGCGATCTTCGCCTTGGCCGCGTCGGCGGGGCTCATCCAGATGGTCGGGCCGCCTCGGGAGAGTGTGAGCATGAGCAGGTTGTCCTGGTATTCGGAGTGGATGGACCACTTGGAGTGCGGGGTGAGGTAGCGCACGGTGACACCGTCCGCCCCGGATTCGCCGATGCCGGGCTCACCGAACATCGCGGTCATGTTCAGCGGCGGCCGGTAGACCGGCAGCGCCTCGCCGGCCTCGTGGATCCAGTCGTGGTCGAGGTAGAAGTGCTGGCGGCCGGTCAGCGTGTGCCAGGGTTTGCGGTGCTCGACGTTGATGGTGAACGCCGAGTAGCGCCGCCCGCCGCTCTCGCTGCCCGACCATTCCGGCGAGGTGATCACCGGCACGGGCCGGGCCTGGGTGTCGGCGAAGGTGATCTGCTTGTGCTCCTCGGCCAGCCCGTCGAACGACGTCCCGGTACGCCGGCCCAGCGTGGCGAACCCCTGGGCGGCCAGGTGCCCGTTGGTGGTGCCCGACAAGGCCAGGATGGCCTCGCACATGTCGCTGTCGCGGGCCAGAGACGGGCGGCCGTCGGCGACGCCGCCGTGGACGGTGCCGTTCATCCTGCCCAGCCGGTCGATCTCGCCGCGCACGTCGAACGTCAGCCCCTTGGTCGTGGCGCCGAGCCGTTCCAGCAGCGGACCGAGCGCGGCCATCTTCTGCGCGACCGCCCCGTAGTCGCGCTCCACCGTGACCAGCTTGGGGAAGTCGCGTCCCGGAGTAGGCGGGCTGCCTGTCGCGCGCCAGTCATGTACCCGCCCGTGCGGGGTGGCCAGTTCGTCGGGCGTGTCGTGCAGCAGCGGCACGGCCACCACGTCCGTGCGGGTGCCCAGGTGGGTCTTGGCCAGGTCGCTGAAGGCGCGGGCGATGGCGTGGAAGGCGGCGAAGTCGGTGCGGGTCTGCCAGGGCGGGTCGATCGCCGGGGTGAAGGCGTGCACGAACGGGTGCATGTCGGTCGAGGACAGGTCGTGCTTCTCGTACCAGGTGGCGGCCGGCAGCACGATGTCGGAGAACAGCGTGGTGGAGGTCATCCGGAAGTCCAGCGACAGCAGCAGGTCGAGCTTGCCGCGCGGCGCCTCCTGCGGCCAGGCCAGGCTCTGCGGCCGCTGTCCGGGCGCGGCCTCCTCGGCCCGCACGGCCGAGTCGGTGCCCAGCAGGTGGCGCAGGAAGTACTCGTTTCCCTTGGCCGAGGAGCCGAGCAGGTTGGCCCGCCACACGGTCAGCACGCGCGGCCAGTTCGCGGGCGCGTCGGGGTCCTCGCAGGCGAAAGCGAGCCGCCCCTGGGCGACCTGCTCGGCCACGTACGGCCCCGCCTGCGCGCCCGCCGCGGCCGCCTCGTCGGCCAGGTCGAGCGGATTGCGATCGAAGGTCGGGTACGACGGCATCCAGCCCATTCGCGCCGAGTGCGACAGCAGGTCGGCGGTGGCCTTGCCGGTGAACGCGCCGCTGCCGAGCGGCGAGGAGACGATGTCGGCCGAGTAGGTGTCGTAGCGCCACTGGTCGGTGTGCAGGTACCAGTAGGCGGTGCCGATCATCTGCCGCGGCGGGCGCGACCAGTCCAGGCCGAAGGCGAGCTGCGCCCAGCCGGTGATCGGCCGGCACTTCTCCTGGCCGACGTAATGGGCCCAGCCGCCGCCGTTGACGCCCTGGCAGCCGGTCAGCGTGGTCAGTGCCAGGAACGAGCGGTAGATGGTGTCGGAGTGGAACCAGTGGTTCGTCCCCGCCCCCATGATGATCATGGATCGGCCGCCCGACTCCTCGGCGTTGCGGGCGAACTCCCGGGCGATGCGGGCCGCCGCCGCGGCCGGCACCGAGGTGATCGCCTCCTGCCAGGCCGGGGTGTACGGCTCGGCCGCGTCGTCGTATCCGGACGGCCAGCGTCCCGGCAGCCCGTCGCGGGCCACGCCGTACTGGGCGAGCATCAGGTCGTACACCGTGGTGACCAGGTGGCCGCCGACGCGCCGCACCGGCACACCACGTTCCAGCACTCCTTCGCCGTGACCGTCGAAGCGCGGCAGCGCGACCGCCGCTGCTTCCTGCCCCAGGCAGGTCAGCAGCGGGTCCACCTCGCCCAGGTCGAGATTCCAGCGGCCCTGCCCGTGGTCGGAGTAGCGGAAGGCGAGCGAGCCGTTCGGCACGACCGGCTCGCCGGTCCGCGCGTCCAGCAGGACCGTGGCGAACGCCGCCTCCTGCCCTTCCTGCCCCAGGTCGGCCGCGGTGAGGAACTTGTCCGGCACATACGACGTGCCCCGCTCACGCAGCCGCACCAGGAACGGCAGGTCGGTGAACCGCTTGACGTAATCAGTGAAACAGGCCGTCGGCCGGTCGGCGAAGAACTCCTTGAGGATCACCTGCCCCATCGCCATGGCCAGCGCGCCGTCCGTGCCCGGGTGCGGGGCCAGCCACTCGTCGGCGAACTTGGCGGCGTCGTTGTAGTCGGGCGCGAGCACCACCACCTTCTGGCCCCGGTAGCGCGCCTCGGCCATGAAGTGGGCGTCGGGAGTGCGGGTGACCGGCACGTTCGAACCCCACAGCATCAGGTACGCCGCGTCCCACCAGTCGGCCGACTCCGGCACGTCCGTCTGGTCGCCGAACACCTGCGGGGAGGCCACCGGCAGGTCGGCGTACCAGTCGTAGAACGACAGCATCGCCCCGCCGATCAGCGAGACGAACCGGGCACCCACCGCGTGGGAGGCCATCGACATGGCCGGAATCGGGGAGAACCCGGCCACCCGGTCAGGGCCGTAGGTCTTGATGGTGTGCACATGCGCCGCGGCGATGATCTCGCATGCCTCCTCCCAGGTGACGCGCACCAGCCCGCCCTTGCCGCGCCCCGACTGGTAGCGGCGGCGCTTGTCCGGGTCTGTGGTGATCTCCGCCCAGGCGGTGACCGGGTCGCCCAGCCTCGCCCTGGCCTCCCGGTACATCTCCACCAGCACACCCCTGGCGTACGGGAAGCGGACCCGGGTGGGCGAGTAGGTGTACCAGGAGAACGCCGCACCGCGCGGACAGCCCCGAGGCTCGTACTCCGGCCGGTCGCCGCCCACGCTCGGGTAGTCGGTCTGCTGCGCCTCCCAGGTGATCACGCCGTCCTTGACGTACACCTTCCAGGAACAGGAACCGGTGCAGTTGACGCCGTGGGTGGAGCGGACGACCTTGTCGTGGCTCCACCGGTCACGGTAGAACACGTCCCCCTGGCGTCCGCCGATCTGGTGCAACGTCCGCAGGTCATCGGAGACTTCGCCGCGGCGCAGATGCCTTCCCAATCCCAGCAGGGCATCGCTGACCGGCCCGTCCATACCTGCCATCCGTGCAACTCCTCACCTCACGTGCCGCATGACGACGTCTCGATCCTTTCGGCCGCACCGCAGGACAGTTCAGGGCCTTTAGTCCCACCTTCCGGATCCGAAAGACCCAAGGGGCAGCTCAGGTGAGGCGCCGGCCGGTGGCCTCCACCGTGGTGATGACGATGAACTGGTCGCGGCCGCGCGCCCACGGCGTCAGCGGCAGTCTTTCCAGCCGGGCGATCTCCGCGGGCTCGTCGGCGACGCGGGCCAGCCCGACGACGGTCACCGACCAGCCGCTCCGCTGCACCGGGTGGAAGTCGTCGACCTCGAAGGCGACGACCGCACGGCGCGTGGCGGCGGCCAGCTTCGAACCGGCCGCCGTGCGGATGACGATGTCGTCGCCGTCCAGGCAGAAGTTGACCGGCTGCACAGCTGGCAGGGCGCGATCGGTGAAGACGATCCGCCCGATCGGGCATGAAGGCAGCAGGCGCATGCACTCCTCATGGGAGAGCACCTGCAGGCCGGCCGAGTCGACTTTCATGTCTGTCAGCCTGCCGCCGCCCCTACCTGCGGGGTTAGGGACGAAAGTCCTATGACGGCTGCCGATCCGCCCTCAGTCGCCGCTGTCTTGCGGCGGCGTCAGTGTGCGGGCCTGGACGGCATCGGTGGCGCGGCCGGGCGCCGCCCGGCCGTGGCACGGACCGCGGTGACCGTGAGCACCAGCATCAGCGCCGACACCCCGGCCAGCAGGGCCAGGCCCAGCCCGTAGGAGCCGAACAGGCCGTAGACGAACCCCATCACCAGCGGCGGCACGAACCCGCCGAGCCCGCCGGCCGCGCCCACCAGACCCGTGACCGAGCCGACCTTGTCGGCCGGTGCCACCGTCGCCACCAGGGCGAACGTGGCCCCGCTGCCGGCGCCGAGCGCCGCGGCCATGGTCAGGAACGCGGCCGTGCCCAGCACCATCAGCGGCGGGGTGAACGCCTGCGCGGCGGCGCAGCACGCGACGATGGCGAACACGACGACCAGCACGGGAATCGGCCCGATCCGGTCCGACAGCCAGCCGCCGACCGGCCGCATCACGACCGCGAAGATCACGAACCCGGCCATCCGGTCGGCCGCGTCCGCCTGCTCCAGGCCATAGGCCGACTGCAGATAGACCGGCAGATAGACCGAGAAGGCGACGTACCCGCCGAAGGCCACCGCGTACAGCACGCATGCCTGCCAGGTGATCGGCAGGCGCACGGCCGCGGCCAGGCGCGCCGTGCTCGACTGGGCCGGCGCCGTACGGCCCGGGGCGTCGCGCAGCACCAACCAGGCCAGCACGGCGTAGAGGGCGAGCGCCGCCGCGGTGAGCAGGAACGGCGTGGCCGAGCCGCCGGCCCTGACCAGTTTGACGGTGGTCAGCGCGCTGATCGCGGTGCCGCCCATCCCCATGCCGAAGACACCGACGGCCAGCCCGCGGCGCTCGGGCGGGAACCAGGCGCTGACGAAGGGCACGCCCACGGCGAACACCGTCCCACCGATGCCCAGAAAGAACCCGCCTGCCAGCAGCGCCGCCGGCGAACCCTGCCCCGCCAGGCCGATGAACAGCACCGGGACCATGGTGGCCGCCGAGAGCAGCGGGAACATCACCCGGCCGCCGTAGCGGTCGGTGAGCGCCCCGACCGGGATGCGGCCCAGCGAGCCGACGATCACCGGGACCGCGACCAGCAACGCCTGCTGGGCGGCCGACAGGCCCAGGACCTCCTTGAAACGCGGGCCCAGCGGGCTGAGCAGCGCCCACGCCCAGAAGTTCACCGCGAATCCCACGGTCGCCAACGCCAGCATCAGCGCCGGCCGGCGGGCCGTTGCGCTGGTCGTGTCGGAGCTCATCTCATCCGCCCTTGTCGTGCCGATCCATGCTGGGGACAGAGGCCGTGGTGCGTCCCGCCGTTTCCGGCAGGTGAGCGCTGTCTCCCGTCACATCCCACCGCGACGGCTTCCCGGACTCCTAGGGGCGAAAGTCCCGCACGTTGAGTGCTTTGTGCTGTGGATCCGAAACGGGGCGATGGGTCATCGTGGGCGTAGGCCGTCCAGGGCGATGTCGATGAAGCGCCGCCAGTCGCCGATGGCGTCGCGGCTGATCGCGGCCACCGCTCCGGCGATCATGTAGAGGTCCGCGACCTTGACGTCGGCGCGGAAGGTGCCGTCGGCCCGGCCTCGGTCCAGCAGGGTCTCGCCGAGGGCGAGGAGGTCGGCGCCCACCTCGCCGCGCGGCTCGGTCGAGCCCAGGGCCGCCTCGATCGCGCTGGAGACCCCGCGGCCCTCGTCGTGCACCTCGCCGATGCGGGCCAGGAAGCAGGTCAGGGCCTGCCGCGTGTCGGGGTTGGGCAGGCATGCGGTCCGGGCGTAGGCCAGGATCTCGGCGAACCGCTGCTCCGTCACCGCCTCAATCAACGCTTGACGTGTCGGGAAATGTCGGTAGACGGTGCCCACGCCGACCCCGGCCGCCTTGGCCACCTCCGCCATCTGCACCTCATCCCCCCGTTCGGCGAACAGCGCGCAGGCCACCTCCAGCACCCGGCCGCGGTTGCGTTCGGCGTCGGTACGGGGTTTGCGGGTGGTGGGTTTTGACATCCCTCGCGGTCCTCTGTCTAGACTCTAAACGGAATCGGATTCCGAATCCGTATCCATCTATGAAAGGCTACCGCATGTCCAAGGATCGCTTCATCCTCCTGAACGCCGGAGAGTCACGCCTTCCCATGCCGCCGCCGACGACGCTCAAGGCCGGAGCCGCCGACACCGAGGGCCGGTTCTCCCTCGTCGAGAACCGGGGCCGGCATGACCTCCCGTCGCATGTCCACGACTCCTTCGACGAGCTCGTCTTCGTCCTGGACGGGGAGCTGGGCATCGACTTCGACGGCCGGACGCACCGCCTGACCGCGGGCATGTGCGCGCTGCTGCCGCGCGGCGTCACCCACGCGATGCGCACCCTGTCGGAGGTTCCGGTCCACGCGCTGCACCTGTCCTCGCCGGGCGGCTGGGAAGAGGACGTGGCCGAGGCCGGGCCGGCGGCGGAGAACGGCGACAAAGAGCGCTTCTACCTTCTCCAGCGCGGCGAAGTGCGCCCGGGGCGCATCAAGGTCCCGCCCGCGTTCGCCGCCAAGACCCGCGGCGTCGACACCGGCGGCAGGCTGTCGCTCCTCGAAATGGTGGTGGCTCAGGACATTCCCCGCCACATCCACCACAAGGCAGACGAAGGCATCTACGTACTCGACGGGGAGCTCGTCGTCGAGTTCGACGACCGGACGGAGAAGGTGGGCAAGGGCCAGTTCGTCCTGCTGCCTCACGGGGTCCCGCACGCGCTGCGCTGCGGGTCCACCCCTCCCCCGCGGGTCATCCAGATCTCCTCGCCGGGCGGCTGGGAGTGTTTCATCGAGGACCTGATCGAGGCCAGGCCGCACATCACCACGGGCGGCCGGCTCGACCCGGTCAAACTCAACCCCATCGCCGCCAAGTACGACATCACCTACGGCGTGCCGTAGCCCCGGCCAAGGCCGGCTCCGGCCGCGGCGCCGGGCGGATCGCCCAGAGCGCGACGGCGATGTACAGGACCTGCTCGGGCACCCGCAGCCACAAAGGCGACGCCTGGCCGCCGTTGAACGGCACGTCGGCGACCGCGGCGTAGATGTTGGCCGGCAGCAGGAGCACGAAGAGCGCGGCCAGCGCCATCCCGGCCGGTCGGCGCGTCCCGGTGATGACCAGCCCCACCGCGCCCATGAGCTCCAGCACGCCGGTCAGGTAGACCATCGCGTCGGCGAAGGGCACGAAGGGCGGCACCATGCGTACGAGATCCCCATGGCTGGGCATGACCGTGACGCTGTCCGGGACGAAGTGCGCGCTGGCCGTCATGAAGAGCATGACGGCCAGCGCGTGCGCCGCACTGACCGGCCACGAGGCGAACCGGCCGACCCCGAACGCCCCCAGCGCCCGCAATCCCAGCAGGACCACCAACAGCACGATGATCGGTTCCACGACAGACTCCCTATTGGGTAGTTGCACTATCTAGTGTTGGATAGCACAACTATCCCAAAGAGTGTCGCGGTGTCAAGCGGTAGGGAACGGGATCGTGCGGTTCGGCCAGTCGCCGAGGAGGGCCCGCACTTGTCCGGCCACCTCTCGCACCGACCGGCCGTCGGTGTCCACGCACAGGTCACCCGCCTTGACGCGGTCGAGCGCCGCGGCCTCCCCTGCGGCGCGTTCGGCGGCGCGGTGCAGGGCGCCGGAGTCCAGCCCCTTCAGCTCGTCCCCCGGTATCGCCGGCCCGCCTCCCTGGCCGCGCCGCGCGACGCGCTCGGCCAGCGTGGCGGGCCCGGCGTGCAGGCGGCACACCGTCAGCGCCGTTCCGGCAAGCAGGTCGGCGTAACCGCGGACGGTGTCATCCCGGTCGGCGTGCCCGGAGACGATCAGGCACCGGGCCCCGGCCGCGCCGTATCCGGCCCACAGGGCCGCGAGGTTGCGCGCCTTGAGGCGGTGGCCGTCCGGGTCGTCGTCCGCGGCGGGCCACAGCGCGCCGATCTGCTTCAGATCGACATAAGCAGCTCGTATGCCGCTCTGGATGATCTGCGTGAAGACCTCATACCCGACAGTCGACTTCCCGACCGCACCAGCGCCGGAGAACCACAGCACAGGGACCGGGCCGCAAGCGGGTGGCGCCGCTGGGCGGGACGCGGAGCCGCCAGGCGTCGCGGCGGGGCCGGTACGCGGCCACCCACCGGCTCGCTCACGGACCATCCGGGCCACCTCGGACACGGTAAGCCCGTCGGTATCCAGGCAGATGTCGGCGAAGTCGCTGAGGTCCAGCAGCTCCGCCTCGGCGACGGCCTCCGCCACCAGGTCCGGACGCCACCCTCGGGCGATGAAGCGTTCCTTGAGCTCAGCGGTGTCCACGCGCAGCCGGCACACGGTCAACGCGGCGTCCGGGAGGAGGTCGGTGTACTCACCCACCTCCTCGGCGGTGTCGACAAAACCCGACAGCACCATGCACTGCGCCCCTTCCTCCCGGAAGTGGGGCCAGATCGCGGCGAGGCTCCGGGCCCGGAGCCGATGGGTGCCACTCTCCGGGAGGGGATGACACAGGCTGATCTGGTCGGCGTCGAGGAAGGCCGCCTTGATGCCGCTTCGGCTCAGCCGCGCGAACAGCTCCCAGCCGGCCGAGGACTTCCCGACACCTGACGGCCCGCACAGCCACAGCAACGGCAGAGGATCACTTCTCATCCGCGCGACAGTAGTAGGCCGCACGTGCGATCGGCGATCCCCTTTCTCCTCCGCTCAGGCCGGGCATCGCCCGTCAAGGGCGCTGAGGACGGCGTCGATGAACACCGGTGACGACGGCTCGTCGGCATGCGCCACACCGGCGAACTCGGCCCTGCACCACACACCGGCGATGACGTCGTTACGCGTGTCGTCCAGCGAGCTCGCCAGCAACGTGTACCTGACCGGATCCGGCGTGGGGTCGCCGCTGTTGAGCTGGGTGATGAAACTGTTGCTGGGGCACATCTGCCCGCCCTGCCCGGCCGGTAGCAGGCATGCCGGCCAGTAGCCGAGCTGCCCGGTGCCCATCGAGATGTAGCTGAGCGTCTTGCCGGCGCCGCCGAGGAATTTCAGGTAGTGGCGCGCCGACAGCCCGCCCATGCTGTGCCCGACGATGCTGACCTTGCTGCCGTCGTGCTCTTGCCGCGCCTGTTCCACGAGGGCGCTGATGGCTTGGGCGTTGGCGACGTTCTCCTCGCCGGGCAGGTCGATCGCGTACGTCGGATAGCCGGCTTGCTCCAATGCCGTCTGCATCTGGGCGAACTCGGTGGGGGATCCGTTCCAGCCGTGAACCAGGATGACCGGCTCCCGCTGCGCGCCCTGGGCCGGCGAACCGGTGCAGAGCCCGGCCAGCAAGGCGAAAGCGAGGATCAGTAAGGGCCGGATGCGGTGTGGGCTCGGCGACATCGTCGCACCTCGCTACTCGTCCGAGGGTGGTTCACTTACTGAGTACTCGGTAAGTGAATGAGTTAGATTTAACATCGTGACCCCCAGCAGGCAAGTACCTGGCAGGCAAGAACGATCTCGCCAGCGGCGAGAAGAGATCATCACGGCGGCCGGCGAGATGTTCGCCCGCAGCGGTTACCGCGGCACCTCGCTCGCCGACGTGGCAGCCCGGGCCGGCATCACCGAACCCGGGCTCCTGCACCACTTCGGCAACAAGGCGGGCCTGCTGCTGGCGGTGATCGAGCGGCGCGACCTGGACAGCGAGGCCTTCGCGCTGGAACTGCTCGGCATGGAACCCTCCGGGCGGCTACGGGCCCTGCCGGAGTTCGCGCGCCGAAACAAGCAGCGGGCCGGACTGGCCAAACTGTTCACCGTCCTGGTGGCCGAAAGCCTCGAACCGGGCTCGCCGGGCCATGAGCACTTCGTCGACCGCTATCGCTCGATGCGCGCCATCGTCGCCGACAACATCCGCTCCGCCCAGGCCGCCGGCCTCGCCCGCCGGGACGCCGACCCGATGGCCAAGGCCATCGAAATCATCGCCACGCTCGACGGCCTGCAGACCCAGTGGCTGCTCGACCCCGGCGCCGTCGACATCGTCGCCACCGTCGAGGCCTACGCCCGCACCCTGGAACGCGACCTCGCCTGCGGCCTGCCTTAGGCGGCGAGGCGCGCGTCTCTGAGGCGGGTCACCGCACCCTGGAGCGAGTCAGGCTGCGGCAGGCTCTTCTCGCGGAAGGCCGAGTCGGCCATGCCCGAGGTCTGGTTGAGGAGCTGGCGCACGGTGATGCCGGCCGCCCGGGGATCGGCCAGCTGGAACTCGGGCAGGTAACCGTGCACCGGTTTGTCCAGCTCGACCTGGCCTTTCTCCACCAGTTGCAGGACGGCCAGTGAGGTGAAGGACTTGCTGGCCGACGCGAGCGCCATGGGGGTGTCGGCGGTCACCGGGTCGCCTGTCGCGGTCCGGCCGTAGCCTGCGGCGTGAATGACTTCCTTTCCCTTGGTGACCGCCACTGCCACACCCGGCAGTCCGGTCGCTTCACGGTATTGGGCGATATATCCGTCGATCGTCGTCGGGGTAAGAGCGGGGCCGCCAGGCGCGGGGAGTATGGCCAGGCAGAGCGCCGCGAGGGTGTTCAAGAGCACGCGTCAACGCTAGGCACCGCGCCTCGACGGCACATTGCGGAAAGCCCTCAACCTGCACTGCGGAAAACCGCCATCAGATCCCTGTGACTTCGCCGTCCTTGCCCGGTTCGGCGAAGGCGAGCAGCCGGGCCGCCTCATCCCTGATCTCCCGAGCCCGACCCGGCGACACCGGCCCGAACATCTCGACGCTCACCACCCGCTTGTCCCGCTTCCACACCCCCTGCACGAACCCGTCGACCAGGACCGTCCCGAGCACCTGTCCGTTGATGGTGATGACCCGTTTGCGGTGTTCGTCGGAGATGATCCGGGTCCGGTCGGCATGGCTGAGCAGCACGTTGTCGAACGGCGCCAGCAGCCGCACCGGCGCGTCCACGTCCGGGCCGGGCCGTGGCGCGTCCGGCAGGTCGAACAGCCCCCTGTCCAGCTCCACCAGCCGCGGGCGCAGCCGTTGGACCACCTCACGCAGCCCGGTCAGCCCCGACCACGCCTGTACGTCGGCCACGGTGGCGGGCCCGAAGGCGGCCAGGTAGCGCACCACCAGGTCCTCCAGCGACGGCGACGGGTGCAGCTCGCGGCCCAGCCACGACTCGGCGGTCGCGTACGCGGTCTGCCCCGCCTTGCCCCACACCGCCCTGGGCGGCACCTGCACCAGCGGCGTCAGGATGCGCATGATCTGCGCCAGGTCGGCCGCGGCCGTGCCGGGGAAGCGCCCGGCCAGCAGCGTTCCGAGCTTGGCCGCGGTCAGTGGTCCATCGGTCAGCGCCGCGCGGCCCGCCTCGACGACCGCCGCCAGGTCCAGGCTCAGGAGCTGCGCGCCGTACGCGCTGTGCAGGTATTTGGTGAGCTGCGGCTGCGTCAGCGCCCGCAACGTCAGGCAGTCGGCGGCGCTGACCAGGTGGACGGTGCCGCGCATGAGCACGATCCTGACCGCCTCACGCCCGGTCAGCAGCTCCGCCAGCTCCTCGGGCCGGAACCCCTCAAGACGCGACCAGAGCCCGAAGTACGGCGGGAACGGCGCCTGCGCCTGCAACCCGACCAACTGCTCCACCGCCTGTAAGGCGGGCATCGCATGCCGCTGGAGCAGGAGTTGCCTGGCCAGCGTGGCCCGGTTGAGCTCTCTGGCAGTGATCATCGGTCCATCCCGTCGAGGAGGTGGCCCAGGCCGCGGCTGTCGTGGGACATCAGGCGACAATACGTTGTTCCGGCACCGGATCGGCGGTCTGGTACGGGAACCGCTACCTGATCTTCACGGCCGATGGCGGCCGAGCCGGTGCGGGATCGCTGAGGAACTCCCGCAGGACCGGGGCCAGCGCCTGCGGGTCCACGTCGTGCGTCTGGCCCGCCAGCGTGCGATGCCGCCCCTGCGGAAGCGCGCCGGCCAGGCGCCGCGCCGTGTCGCGCAGCCACGCCGGGCTCGCGCCGCCGTCGGCCACCAGGGCGGGCACCCCCACCTGGGCCACCAGTTCGGCGGGCAGCGCGCTGTTCCCCATGACGGCGGCGTCGTAGGCGAGGGTGGGCGCCAGCGCCTCCAGCGCGGGCCACATCGGCGCGCCCCGCATCTGGCCGATCAGCTCCGCCGGCAGCCCCACCGTCGTCATGAACAGCTCGACCGCGTCCCCACGCCGCCCCGCCGTCAGCAGCTCGCCCAGCCTGGCCGCATAGGCGCGGGCCTGTGTCAGCCGCTCCTCGTCGTCGGGGCTGTAGGGCGGCTCGAACAGCGCCAGCCTGGTGATCGCCACCCCCTGGGCCGCCGCGTGCAGCGCCAGCGCCGCGCCCGAGGACATGCCGTACACCGATGCGGACCCGCCGGCCTCGGCGATGACCGCGGCCAGGTCCTCCACCTCGCGTTCGACCTGGTACGGCGCCGTGTCGCCGCTGTCTCCCCGGCCGCGGCGGTCATAGGTGAGGACGGTGAAGTACGGCGCCAGCAGCGCGGCCAGCGGCTTATCCGTCGAGCGGTCGCAGAGCGCCCCGGTCACGTAGACCAGTGCCGGGCCGCTGCCCGACCGGTCGTAGGCGATGCGGGTGCCGTCGGCTGAGAGCACGGTGTGCATGAGGCTTCTTCTTTCCGTTGCCGGTCATCTCGCTGCACCGACGAACGGGATGGGCCGAAACCGACACCTACCGGCCTTTCGCCCAGGCGACGAAGAGTTCCAGGAACCTGCCTCACGTGACCTCGGCGAGCCGTCCGGCCAGGTAGCGGCGTTCGGAGTCGTTGGCGGCCAGGGCGAGCGCCTGCCGGTAGGCGTCGGCCGCCTCGCCGTCGCGCTCCATGCGGCGCAGCAGGTCGGCGCGCGTCGCCGGCAGCAGGTGGTAGCCGTCCAGTTCGCCCGAGTCCGTCAAGGCGTCTACCAGCGCCAGCCCGGCCGGTGGTCCCTCGGCCATGCCCACGGCCACCGCCCGGTTGAGTTGTACCACCGGTGAGGGGACCAGCAGCGCGAGCCGGTCGTACAGGGCGACGATCTGCGCCCAGTCGGTGTCGGCGGCCTTGGCCGCGGTCGCGTGGCAGGCCGCGATGGCCGCCTGCACCTGGTACCCGCCGGGACGGCCCTCGAGCAGCGCCCGCTCCAGGATCTCGGCGCCCTCCGCGATCTCGCCGGTGTCCCAGCGGGCGCGATCCTGGTGTTCGAGGGTCACCAGCACGCCGGAGGCGTCCACCCGGGTGGCCCGCCGGGCGTCGTGCAGCAGCATCAGCGCCAGCAGCCCCCGTATCTCCGGCTCGCCGGGCATCAGCGCCGCCAGAACCCTGGCCAGGCGGATGGCCTCACCGCACAGGCTCCGCCGTACCAGGTCGGCGCCCTCGCTCGCCGCGTAGCCCTCGTTGAACAGCAGGTACAGCACGCCCAGCACGGCCGTCGTGCGCTCGGGCAGCAGGTGGGCGGGCGGTACCCGGTAGGGGATGCCCGCGTTGCGGATCTTCGTCTTGGCCCTGACCAGGCGCCTGGACATCGTCTGCTCCGTGACCAGGAACGCCCGTGCGATCTCGGCCGTCGTCAGCCCCGCCAGCGTCCTCAGCGTCAGCGCGACCTGCGCCTCCAGGCCGAGCGCGGGATGGCAGCAGGTGAACATCAACCGCAGCCGGTCATCGCCCACCCCGCTCTCCTCGCCACTCTCCTCGCCGTCCGGGGCGTCGAGCACCGCCAGTTGCCGCAGCTTCTCGGTCCCGACGGCCTCGCGGCGCAGCCGGTCGAGCGCGCGGTTGCGGGCCGTCGTGGTCAGCCACGCGCCCGGCCGCTGTGGCACCCCGTCGCGCGGCCAGCGTTCCAGCGCGGCGGCGAACGCGTCCTGCGCGCACTCCTCGGCCAGGTCCCAGTCGCCGGTCATCCGGATGAGCGTGGCGACGACCTGCCCCCACTCCGCCCGGAACGCGGTCGCGACCGCCGCGGTGACCTGGTCCGTCACGGTTGCCAGACCGGCCTGATCTCGATCTGTCCCACGCGCGCCCACGGATGGGCGGCGGCCAGCTCGATGGCCTCGTCGAGGTCGGCGCAGTCGATCACGCTGAACCCGCCGATCTGATCCTTGGTCTCGGCGAACGGCCCATCGGTCAGCAGCACCTCCTCACGCCGTACGCGCAACGTGGTCGCGTCGCTGCTGGGCCGCAGTCCCGTCGCGCCCCGCAGGATCCCGCGGCGCTCCATCTCCTCGGTCCAGCCGCCGCACCCGACCATGTCCGGATCCTGGCCGGCGACCGTCTCGTCGGACACGTCGCTGCACAACATCAGCACGTAACGCACCGGTCCTCCTCGCCATCGGGTCCGCTGCCCGGAATGACCGGGTCCTGCCGTTCAGTGCCTGATCGGCCGGGCCCGCCGGTCTCAGTCTGCCAGGATCTCCAGATCGAGCCGGCCCGCGGTGCTAACGCCCGGGGCCCGGCAGGACGCGTTCGACCACGTCGGTGACCAGGTCGTGGATCTGGCTCTCGGGAAAGACGTCGGGCAGCGTGAGCCGTTCCAGGATCAGCCAGTTCAGCGCGAGGTAGAGCAGGACCACCGTGGTCGCGTCACCGGGCAGGCCGGACTGCGTGTGGTAGCTGATGTTGGCGTCGACGTCGGCGCGGATGCGCTCGGTGAGCAGGCGGCGCAGCTCCGGGCGGCGGGTGGCCTCCAGCCGGAGCTCCAGCAGGGCCAGGAAGCCGGAGCGGAAGTGGCTGACGCGCTCCACCAGGTCATGCATGAGCTCGGTGACCCGGTCGCGGTCGCGCGGCCCTTCCAGCGCGGCGGCCATTATCCCCGCCTCGGGCTCCAGCCGTTCGTAGAAGCGGTGACCGACCTGGGTGAGCAGGTCGTCGCGGTTGTTGAAGTAGTTGGAGGCCGTGCCGTTGGGCACCTGCGCCTCGACGTCCACGGCACGGAAGGTCAGCCCGCGCGCTCCCTCACGGGCCAGCACCTCGATGGCCGCGTCGAGGAGTGCCGCCCGTCGTGCCGGGTTCTGCCGCATCGCATCTCTCCGTCATCAGAATCCAAACCACTCTAATCATAGTACTATGTTGGAGATACGTGAATTCCGTTCACCTGAATTCGAGAACGGCGGCCGGATATAACGAGGAACGTGACTCGCATTCCTTCGCCGATGACGGATCCCGCGTGGTTCGTCGCCCGGCTTCATCCCGGCGACGAGCGGGGGGTGGCGGCCGCGGCCGCCGTCGTCAACGCCGCTCTCGGCCATGGCGTGCTCACCGTCGGCTGGCTCCTGCGGCACATGCGCGACGACGAGAGGGTGCAGTTCCTGGCGGCCTTCCCGCAGGGGTCGATGACGCCGGTGGGGGCGGCCCTGGCTCAGGTGGTCGACGACGAGGGATATCGCGCGTTCATCGCCCCGATGCCGGACGGGACCCTCTCCCCCGCGCCGCCGTCCGCCGGCGGGCGCCGGGTCGGCATCCTGAGCGCCATGGCCGTGGTGCCGTCGATGCGCCGTCGCGGTCTCGGCACCGTCCTTGCCGCCCAGCGCACGGCCTGGCTGAGGGGGCGGTGCGCCGAGGCGTACGCGATGGTGTGGCTGCGCGACCATCCGGCGTGCGGCGACGGCGTGCTGAAGGCCGCCGGCTGGGAGCCGGTGACCACCGTCCGCCGATACTGGGAACAGGCTTCAGTGGCGGGCGACTACCACTGCCACCGGTGCGGCTCGCCCTGCCACTGCGACGGCCTGCTGATGCGCCTGCCTCAAATGCCGACCGGCGATGAGGGCGCCCGGGGTGCGGCCGGAATGTGGTCCGCGAGCACGGCTCCTCGCTGGTTGAGCGCCACTGGGGTTTGGCCTTTGCAGTAGGCCGGCTCCCCGGTCCGCTGAGTGGACCGAACGTTGCCCGTCCCTTCCTCGCACGCACAGCATGAATCCATGCTGTCATCGAGCAATTACTCAGAGCGACAAAATGGTGGGCGGCGGAACAAGGTCGCGAGGGCTCTGTCCCGGGCCCTGATCGCAGCGGCGACGGCCGGGGCAGCGGTGGTGATGGCGCCGGGCCTGGCCGGGACGAGCGGTGCGGCCGCCGCCGACCCGGCCTGCGGGGTCTGGCACAACAGCGGGCTGTTCCCGGGTGCCAGGGCACGGACCTGCATCTGGGGGGTGGGCGCCGGCTGGAAGTCGGCCCAGACGGAGGTCTTCAACGGCTCGGGTTCCTCCTTGCTGGTCTCGGACATGTTCGCCTACCTGGATCCGCTGGACCTCCAAGGAGCCCGGTGCTTCAACATCCGGCTCGATCGCGGGCAGAGCGGCTTCTGCCCCACGCGCAGTGCGGCCGACAACAACCCCTTCCAGTTCGACCAGGCCAGGGGGTACGTGACGGTCTCGGACCCGGAGCTGGAGGAACGGATGACCGTCGAGTCCCCCTGGGTGGGCTGAACGGTGCCTGGGATCGACCTCAACCGCAGCGATCAGGCTGCGCCCACGAAAGGACGAGGAGAATGAGTAACAGATCGGCGAGGGGCATGTCCTGGGCCGTGATCGCGGTGGCGGTGATGATGGCACCGGACCTGGCCGGTACGAGCAGCCCCGCGGCCGCGGCCGCGGCCGACCCGACTTGTGGTAGCTGGGTCTCCAGCCTCGTCATCCCCGGGCTCTCGGGCCGGGCCTGCATCTGGGGGGTGGGCGCCGGCTGGAAGCAGGCCCAGACGGAGGTTTTCAACGGTACGGGCTCCCCGCTGACGGTCGAAACCCTGACCGCCGCGCTGGATCCCCTCCCCGGGGACGCCCGGTGCACCGACATCCAGCTCCAGAACGGCCAGACGGCGTTCTGCGGCACCAGCAGCGTGCCCGACAACAACCCCTTCGAGTTCGACCGCGCCATAGGCTCCGCCCACGTCACCGCCCCGGGCAGGCAGGAACAGTTCTCCTTCGGATCCCCCCGAGTGGGCTGACCCGGAAAGGGTGGTGTAGCCGTGACCGGCCCCGCGGAGGAGCCGACGCAGGCCCGCCTGGTCCGCACCGCGGACCTGGCGGATCTGCGCTTCGGCTTCCTCGGTCTGTCGTTCAAGCGCCCGGCGGTGAGACGGATCCTGGTCCGGACCGCGCCGGAGCGCGACGGGCTGATCGTCGTCACGTTCCCCGCGCAGCACGTGGTGGAGCAGACGTTCTTCGAATCGGCGGGGACCGGGCTGCCTGACCCCGTTCCGGTGCGGCTGCACCCGCCGCCGCCCGTCGTCTCCCGGATCGGCGGGCGCAGCATGCTGGTCTTCGTCGTGGGACCGGACGACGAGGTCCCGTACACCGCCGAGGGCCTGCTGGAGGCCATGGGCCGGCTTCCGCTGCGGACGGTGGGCGACGAAGGCCCGGCCAACCCGCTGCGCGACCCCGCCGGCGATCCCCGGACCGCGATCGAGCTGCCGTACCGGCTGCTGCTGTCGCCGCCCCCGAACGTGCGCTGGGTGCACCGTACGACCCCGGCCGATCCGGCGGGCGGCGCCACGAGCGACACAGCCGGCGCGGGCCGCGTGGAGCTGTGGCACACGCGGGTGCGCGGCACGCGGGCCAGGGCCGTATGGACCCGGGACTTCCCGGGCGACACACCGGTCGAACCGCCGCCCGACCCCCTGACCACGTCGCTGACGCCGGCCGACCGGGCCGCGCTCGTCCATCTGACCAGCAATCGCGGGCTGTTCACCGAGCCGGGCCATCGGCCGTACGTGCCGGTGCCCGTCGATGTCGGGCACGTGATCCTCTCCGCCTGGGCGGCTGGCTCGACGCCCTCGGCCACTGGGATCCGCGGCCGGCGATCACGAACATCAGCGAATGGCGGCACCGGGCGGCCATGGGCCGCGACCATGACGTACGGGTGCTCTACTCGGGCTTTCTCTGCCCCTTCGGGCAGCGTGCTGACCTGGTGAAGGTGACGGAGCGGAAGTTCGATCCGGAGCGCCCGGAACATCCCGCCTACCTCGCCCAGCGGCTCTTCATCACCTGCCGCGAACCGGTCAGGGAATTCCAGCCCGGCACGGTACGGCGGGACGCCACCGGCGAACGGCTCAACGCCCTGTTCCCGTTCCGGCGGGTCGAGCTGCTGACCCTCGTCACCCCCGATCTTTCGCCGCCCGGGAACCTCCTGCCGGTGCGAGAAGGGCAGTATGCGTTCTTTCCCGCCGTCCGGGATGAGGATCCGTTCCTGTTCACGGTGCGCGCGACCGACCTGGCCGGGCGGGAGACCGAATTCCGCACCCCGCTGCTGTTCCTCACCGAGAACTTCAACAAGGGCGCCGAGCTGGAGGCGGCGGCCAAGGCGTACAACGCCCTCGACCCCGAACCGGTGAACCCCGAGGCGCCTCCGGCGAAGCTGTGCGCCGCTCTGCGCGGCGCCCGGGTCGCGGTCGCGGCGACCTCCGCGCCCGACGACACCACGGTAGAGGCCGCCCACCTGGTCTGGGGGACCGCCCTGCCGACGGACCGCGACGATCAGTTCTACCAGCGGATCCCCGGCTTCCTCCCGGTGGTGCGCTGGGCGACGGCGGTGCTGCCCGCGGTGAGCCGGCTCACCGGGGCGCTTGGGCCCCGCCCGGTCCGGTACGCCCGGCGTTACCGGGTGGCCGGCTTCGACAAGACGCCGGCCAGGCCGGGCGATGCCGTCAACCCCGGCGAGGTCTTCCTGGAACTGATCCCGGTCACCGGGGCGCCCCCGCTGGTGATGGACTTCGCCGACCAGCGGGATCGCTCCGGCGGGCTCGCCGCGCCCACGCTCACGGTGGCGGGCCTGTCCCGGCTGACCGGACCGGTCAGCGCCGCCAAGTCGTCTCCGGCCGCCACCGGCGGGGCTGCCGCAGCGGCCGCAGATCCGCTGGGGACGGTGGCCGACGGCACCTTCCAGCCCTCGGACTTCTTCGACGCGATCGGCGCGAAGCTGTTCGGCGTCATCCCGCTGTCCGCCCTGGTCAAGGCGGCCGGCTTGGACAAGGAACTGAAGGCCCCGCGGTTCATCACACAGACCGTCAACGCCGCCACCGGCTTCCTGGCGGACCTGCGCCGGATCGAACGTCAGCTGATCGGCGTCGCCGCCCGGTTCCCGGCCGTCGCCGCCGCGGTCGAGCGCGTGCGTACCACCGCCCTGACGCTCGTCAAGACCATCGAGGCGTTCATCGCGGGAACGGCCACCCTCAGCCAGGTGGACGCGGCCTTCCGGGACTTCAGCGCAGCCCTGGACGCGCTCGGCACCGGGCTCCCCGCCGAGGTCGATCATGCGGTCATCGCGCTGATCGATCACCTGAGGCAGGCCATCGCCATCTGGGAGAACGCCCCCGCCGGGGTGCTGCCGCTGCGGCAGGCGATCGAGGCGGCGAAGGCCGGCATCCGGCTGCCGGAGTCCGTCGCCGCCCGGTTGGAGTGGGTACCCGATATTCAGCGCTGGTCACTGCGGGCGGGTGACCCGCCGGTCTTCGACCCGCACGACGGCGGTGGCGACCCGGCGCGGGCCGGCCGTTTCTCCGTGGTCGTCGACCTGCGCGGCGCGCTGCGGCCGGACGTCCGCCCGGCCGCCGACGTGACCTGCACGCTGGAGGAGTTCGACCTGGTGCTGTTGCCGGGCGTCCTTGCGGCGATGCGGCTGGACTTCCGGCGGGTCAGGTTCACCGTACGTGCCGGCGAGAAGCCCGACGTCGAGGTGGCGTTGCGGGCGGTCGAGTTCATCGGGGCGCTGTCGTTCGTCGAGACGCTGCGTCAGATCATCCCGCTCAACGGGTTCAGCGACCCGCCGATGCTCGACGTCTCCCCGCTGGGGGTGCGCGCGAGGTACGGCATGCCACTGCCGAACCTCGCGATCGGCGTGTTCAGCCTGGAGAACATCTCCCTGAACGCCTATCTGGACCTGCCGTTCGCCGGCACCCGGCCGCTGGAGATCGGATTCGCTTTCTGCCGCCGCGACGCACCGTTCCGGCTCACCGTCTCGCTGTTCGGCGGCGGCGGCTGGTTCGGGATCGTGCTGTCGCCTGACGGGGTCCGTGCGCTGGACGCGGGCCTGGAGTTCGGCGCCGCGGCGTCCATCGACTTCGGAGTGGCGAGCGGCAGCCTGTCGGTGATGGCCGGCATCTATTTCCACCTGGACGCCGCGACCGGTAAGGCTGTCCTGTTCGGCTACTTGCGCGCCCGCGGCGAGGTGGACGTTCTCGGCCTGGTCTCCGCGTCGATCGAGCTCTACCTGGAGCTGGGGTACGAGGGCGGCGACGCGGTCGGACGGGCGAAGATCACGATCACCATCGAGATCGGCTTCTTCGAGGAATCCGTCGAGATCAGCTGCGAGAAGAGGTTCGGCGGCGCCCAGTCCCTGCTGTCCACCGCCGAGGGCGCCGCGGTGCCGGGCGCGGAGGCGGACGGCGGGCTGGTGCTCGGGGCCGCGGCGGCCGGTACGGCCCCGACCTTCGCCCAGATGATGGCGCCGTACCAGGATCCGGTGACCGGCGCGCGACGAGACCCGATCGTCGAATACTGCGCCGCCTTCGCGGAAGTGGGCTGACCGTGAGCGAGCGGACCGAGCCGAGTGAGCGGAGCGAACGAACATGAGCGCGTTCAAGGTTCTGTGGACGGCGTTGCCGGCCGGCGTGGCCGGGCCGGGCGAGGTGCGCCTGTCCGTCGCGGTCGGCCCCCGGCTGGAGGCCCCGCACGGCCGGCTCGACGACGTCGGAGAGTTCGTCGACTGGCCCAAGACGCTGCGCGACACGGTGCTGCCGGCGCTGCGCATCGTGTGGGACGGGCACGCCGAGCCGGTGGTCCCGCGCCTCGACCCCCGGTCGCCGGCCCCCGACTCGGGCCTGTGGGGGAAGATGTTCCCGGCCGCCTCGCCGGTACGATCGCGTTCCCTGGCGGCCGCCGATGCCCCCGGTGCGGCGGGTGGCGGCGAGGCCGGCCCGCTGGCCGTGCGGCTGCTGCGCTCGTTCCCCGCGGCGCTGGTCCATGAGCGGATCACCACGCTGTACGACGACATGGGCAAGGCCGTGGTCGCCGACCGCCTCACGCCTCCCGGCAACGGCAACGGCGGGAACGGCGGCGGCGGCGCCCATGGTGACGGCGGCGCCCATGGCGGTGGGGTCGACCATGGCGGTGGGGGGAACGGCGGCCCCGCCGAACCTCCGCCCCGGCCCTGGCATCAGCCGTACACAGGTCTCGTCCGCGGCATCCCGGTGGTCGCGGACATGCGTAAGTTCACCGGCGACCCCCAGGCCGCCTACCGGGCCATCGACGGCATGGTCGGCGGGGACGCCGCGGCGCCGTACGCCCGCACCTCCGGCCCTCTCGCGGCGGAACTCCGCCCGGGCACTGTCGATCGGACGAGTGACGCCTACCGGAGCGACGAGACGAGGTTCGCGTTGGCGGAGGCCTTCCGGTTCTACGACCGGCCGAAGCCCACAGGGAGCGGCGGCGGGGAGGCCGCCGAAGCGCCCCGGCCGGAGCCTCCCGACGTGGAATTCCACGGTGTCTGCGGCTTCCTGGCCGACTATCCGGAGCTGTGCCGCCGGCTCGGGCTCGTCCTCGATCTCGTGGTCCCCGTACCCGCCGGACTCGCCGCGACCGGCAAGCTCCGGGTGGCGTTCAAGGACATCGCCGCGCCGTTCGACACCGACCGGCTGCGGCCGTGGACGCTGTTCGACTACGCCGCCGGCGAGCGTTTCACCGCCGCCTCGCCGCCGGGGCACCCCGTCCAGGGCGGCTGGCTCGGCCTCGGCGGCGAGGACTGGATGATCACCGACGCCGACATCGACGGCGCGGCCATCAAGGCGGCCGACTTCACCGCGCTGATCGAGCGCATGCACAAGCTGGCCGGGCCGAGCGGCCAGCCGAGCGCGCAGCAGCTGGGCACCGGTACGACAGCGCTGCAGGGCGCCGGGCTCACCGTCTTCCACAAGGGGCGGGACGCGTGGCTGGCCGCTCAGATCGGCGACGATGCCGCCCACCAGACCGGATCGGGCGGGGCGGTTCCCGAACTGCACGCCGGGCACCTGGTCCGCGGGTTCCGCGTCGACGTCGGAGCCGTCGGCCCGGCGGGCGCGGTCACCGGCTGGTTGTCCCTGTGCCGCCGCCGGGGCTCCTACCTCATCCGCCGTAGCGGGCAGCCGCCGCACCGGATCGAGGGGATCGCCGACGACGAGGGCGCGGTCCGCGCCAGCGCCGTCACGCGGGACGCGACCAGGGCCGATGAGCTGTACGTGCACCAGGCGCTGTTCGGATGGGACGGCTGGAGCCTGGCCGCCCCGCCGCCCGGCCGGACGCTCGACAGATTCGGCAGGCCGGTCGTCGCCGACCCGGAGGTCGACGCGGACTTCCCGCTCGACACCAAATTCACGCCGGTGCCGGGCTCGCTGCCGGCGCTGCGGTACGGGCGCACCTATCGGCTGCGGGCCCGCGTGGTGGATCTCGCGGGCAACGCCCTGGGGCCGGCCGCGGCGGCGCCCGAGTCCGCGCTGTCACCGCCGATCACATATTCACGGTGGGAGCCGGTCCCGCAGCCGGCCCTCGTCGAGAGCAAGCCGTTCAACGAGGGCGAATCCAGCCAATGCCTCGTCATCCGCAGCACCGTCACGGTCGGCGGCCGGGACGTGCCCGCCTGGCAGTGGGCCCTGGAACGCCACGACGTCCCCGGCCACACGGACCGCCCGCCCGCCACGGACGGGCTGAGCCGCCGGTACGCGGACTTCGACGAGCGGTTCGTCGCCCCGCCCAAGACGTCGCTGCAGATGGCCGAGCGGCACCGCCGATTCGACGACGCCATCGGCGGCGAGCGGCCGGAGGAGGTGCGCAGGAGGTTCTTCGCGGCGGCCTCACGCGAGGCCGGCACGTTCCTCGACACGGTGGTCAGCTTCGCCGACGATCCGGGCCGGACCCGCGACCTGCTGTTCTTCAGGGAGATCGCCGTCGCCAAGCACGACGCCTTCGACCCGGAGCCGGTCACCCGGCTGCCCGTGACGCGCGGTGCCGGGCTGAAGTCCGGCGAGTTCGTCGTGCACACCGCCCCCGGGCTCATCCTGCCGTACCTGCCCGACGTCCTCGCCCGGGGCGTCACGCTGTACGGCCTGCCGGGCGCGCCGCCGATCTATCCGGTCTCGTTCTACGACGACTTCCACGAGACCTGGCCGGATGCCGCGCCGTTCACGCTGCGCATCGAAGAGGGGGACGGGGAGCCGCGGTGGCGTGAAGGCCCCCGGCGGCTCACCGTGTTCCTGCCCAAGGCCGAGATGGCCACCGTACGGCTCAGCTGCCGGCTCAGCGCGGCCGACCTTGACCTCTTCCCCCTCTGGCGGCGGTTGCTCGCCTCGGATTTCTGGCGGGGCCTGACCGACTCCCAGCGGGCGCTGATCGCCGAGGAGACCGTCGCCGGGCTGAACTGGCTGCTCACCCCGTACACGGAAATCCGCCTGGTGCACGCCGTGGAACGTCCGCTGCGGCCGCCCGCGCTCGACGCGCTGCGCTTCGTACGGGAGCCGGAACAGACCTTCGCCGATCTGCGTGGCGCGCTGCGGTCGCATCCCCGCAGCACCGGGCACGTCGACATCGACGCCACCTGGACGCGCTGGATCGACGACGTCACCGAACCGGCCCCCCGTCAGATCAAGGAGCACGCCCACGTCGGCAGAGTGGAGCTGTCGTACTTCGACAGGGACGAGGTACAACTGCCGCGCTCCGGGACCCCGGTCCGGCACGACTTCGGCGACACGCTGCACCGCAATGTCGCCTACCGGCCGACCGCCACCACCCGGTTCCGCGAGTACTTCCACCCGTCGATCACCGCCAAGCCCGAACTCGTCACCAGCGTCGGCGAGCTGAGCACCGGGCCGTCAGAGCGGGGCTGGCCGGTGCCCGCCGGCAGGCGGCCGGAGCCGCCGAAGCCTTCTTACCTCCTGCCCACCTTCCGGTGGAGCCGGCAGGAGGACCGCCGGAACAAGCGGCTCGTGACGGTACGCGATGGGGCCGGGGTACGGATCTACCTGGACCGACCGTGGTTCTCCTCCGGCGACGACGAACTGCTGGCGATCGTCCTCGACCCACCCGGGGTCGGCCCGTTGCCTGGTCATCTGACGACTCGCTGGGGCACCGATCCCATCTGGTCCGACGCGACCGTGCTGCCCCCACCGACCCCGGTGAACTTCCCCAACCCCGTCGCCACCCCCGCCGACCTCCGGCTGGCGGAGTCCGGGGCGGGCCGTGAGCTGATCGCGGCGACCGTGGTGTACAACCCGTCGTTCGACGCGGCGAAGGAGCTGTGGTTCGCTGACGTCGACATCGACCTCGGCCCCGCCGGGCGGGAGTCGGCCTACTTCCCGTACCTGCGCCTGGCCTTGGCCCGCTACCAGCCGCATGCCCTGGCCGGGCTGGAGCTGTCGGCCGTCGTACAGGCCGAGTTCGCCCAGCTGGTACCGCGCCGTACGCTCACGGTCGAAGAGGCGCCGGACGGGGGGCTCCGCATCACGCTCTCCGGGCCCGCCGCCGCCACCGAGCTGGGCGCGCAGGCCGGTTCCGGCCTTCCCGCGGTCGCGGCCAGCCACCGCGTCACCGCGACCGTCCAGCGGCGCCCCTTCACGAGCGACGAAGATCTCGATTGGGCGGACACCGAGATCAAGGCCGAACTGACCTGCGGCGCGGCCGGGGCCGGTTTCCAGTGGTCCGCGCTGATCCCTCCGGCGGAGGTGGATATCGGCCGGCAGTACCGGCTGCTGGTGGAAGAGCGGGAGCGCTACCGTAGCGACCCGGGGACGGCCGACGAAACCGTGGTCATCGGGGGGCCCGGCGAGCCGACACACAGAGCGGGCAATGACGAGCCCAGTGAGCCGCCCGCGGAACCTACGAGGAGCGCGGGCGACCGGCTGGAACTTGTCCCGGTGGCCGAGCGGCTCGCCCACGCCGACAGCGTCGCGCTCCGTGCCCGCCTGGGCGGGCTGATCATCGACTTCGATGCGTAGCCAGGCGCCACGCCGCGCCCGGCAGGCACGCCTGCCGGGCCGCGTGTCCCTGCGCGGCCAACGAGGTCAACGCTCGGTCAGCAGGCTCAGGGCCCGGCCCGATCCCGGCACGCGGGCCAGGTTGACGCTGATGCGCGCCGCGGTGTCCCGTACGGCGTCCGCCAGCAAGGGCAGGCGGCCGGTACCGTGCACCACGACGGCCGCCGCGGCCACCAAGGCTCCCGTCGGCGCGCGTACCGGTGCGGCCACGCACGCGAGGGGCGGCAGGGCCCCCTCGAAGTCGAAGGCCACCCCCCGGTCGCGCGCGCCATCGACCCGCCGCGCCCACTCGGCCGTGGAATGCCCCTCCGGCCGGCTCCGGCCGGGGTCCGGACGTACGGCCGACGCGGATTCCCACGCCGCCAGCACCACCTCGGCGGCGCTGGCCGCCGGCAGCACCACCCCCGGGCGCAACCGGAAGACCTCGTCCACGGTCGGATCTACGATCCCCGCAACGACGATGACGTCGCCGCCGTCCCTGACCACGATGACCGCACTGCATCCGGTGCCGGCGAGCCCCTGCAGTGGTCGCACGGCGGCCGTGCTCAGCACCTGGGCGGGCGCCCAGCGCTGGCCCCAGCGGAACATCCGCGCCCCCATCCGGTAGCGGCCGCCGTCCTCGCGATGCACCACGCCCAGGTCGGCGAGTCGGCCCAGCAGCCGATGGGTAGTCGCCTTTGGCAGGCCGGTGGCCATGGCGAGCTGCGTCAGGCCCGCCTCTTCCAGCCGCGCCAGCTCCTCCAGCACCGCGAAGGCACCGTGCAGCACCCCTCGGCCGACCGAGGCCCCAGGCTGGTCTCCACCCTTATGGCTGCTCCCGCCGTTCAAGCCGTCGGCCTCTTCCGTACCGGGCACCATCGCCCACCCCTTCAGTCTCAGTCACCCCACCCGTTCGTACCACCGGCGCCGATGGGCTCTCCAGGCTCGCCGAAGCTATAAGTGACTTACTGATTACTCTTAGTGACCATCCGGCCGCTTGTGGGAGGTCTCGAAGAAGCTGACCGGCGTCTCCTTCGCCTTCTGAGCCCGACCCCGCCTGCGGGGCCCTCCTGGCCGACGCCACAGTTGAGTTCGACCCCCCGCCACAACCCTGAGCCCCGCGCCGAACGGTCTCGTCCGCGCCGCGTCCGTGCAGAAGCGCTCCTAGGCTCCTGGGCGGCGGCGTTGCCTCTAATTGCATTTATATCGCTATTGCATAATAATCGCATTAGAGTCCGTCGCAGTGCGCAGGTACTCTGCTCAGCATCTTGAAGAGAAAGACTGATCTTGTGGCAGAAAACTTCGCGATATTTCAAGCCTCCACGGGCGATGGGGATGTGGTGGGCGAGATCCACGCGGAGTCCTGGAAGGCGGCCTACGTTGACTTCTTCGATGCGACATTCTTCGCCGAAGCCGTACGAAACCGGCGCGGAAAGTGGCACGACATGCTCGCCAACAGGCAGGACACCCTCCTGCTCGCCGCGCTGGCCGGACGACCGCTGACCTTCTCCTACTTCGGTTCCTCGCCGACGCGGCCGGGATGGGCTGAACTCTTCGGTTTCTACAGCCACCCGGACGCGTGGGGTACCGGCAGCGCGGGCGCCCTGATAGTCGCCTCCTTGAGCAGACTGCGCGAGGACGGCTTCGGCGGGGTGCATCTGTGGACGTTGCGCGACACCCCCCAGTCACGCCGCTTCTACGCCAAGAGCGGCTTCACCGAGTCGGGTGCGGTGCGCGGGCACGATTTCGGTGACGGCAACCCGATCGACCAGGTCGAGTACGAACTCACCCTCGGCTGACCCGCACGGCACCAGCCGCTGATACCCCGGCAAAGCGCTCAGAGACGCACAGCCGGGGCGGTCGCCGTCAGCCCGCTGTCGAGCCGAAGTCGGCCGCGCGGTGGGCCACCCATTGGGCATAGGTGAAAGCCGGTCGCCCGGTGACTTCCTCGACTGTCGGCAGTACTTGCTCGGTCTTGCCGACCCTGGCCGCGAGCCCGTCGATGAGCTCGGCGATCACCGGGGCGGGCATTCCGTGGTGGAGCATCTGCTCCAGGAATTCTTCGCGGGGTTGCTCCTCGAACCGCAACGGCCGTCCGATCGTTTCCGCGATGATCCGCAGACGGTCGATCTGGGTCAGCGACTGCGGCCCGGTGAGGAGGTATGCCTCGCCGGCACGCCGATCGAGCAGGGCGTGTGCGGCGACCGCGGCGATGTCGCGCGGGTCGATCGGAGCCAGTGCGGCACTGCCGTACACCCCGCGGACGACCCCGCCGCCTGCGATCTGAGGCGCCCAGACGAGGTCGTTGGTCATGAACGCGCCGGGGCGCACGAAGGTCCACGGCAGCCCGGACGCTTCGACGGCCCGTTCCAGTCGCAGGTGCTGCTCGCCGATCCACCCAGGCGTGGGAAACGTGACGGTCGATGAGGACAGCAGTACGACATGTCGCAGGTCGGTTTTCCGTGCCGCGTCGAGAAACCCGTCGACGGCGTTGAAGACGGGGAACAGGAACGCCTGCTCAACGCCGGACAGCGCTTCCGTCAGGGTGTCGGGCCGGGTCAGGTCGCCGGGCACGACCTCGACGCCGTCGGGAAAGGAACGGTCGCCGGGGTCGCGGGTGATGACGCGTACCTTCTCCCCTGCGTCGAGCAGTTGGCGTACGACGTTGGCGCCGACGTTACCGGTGCCACCAGTTACCAGAATCACGGGTAAAGATCTCCTGTCTCGTGGCGTGGTCAGACAGCTGGAGCCGAAGGGGTATGTCCGTGTGCTTCCGCCGAGAGGTCCTGCCAGTCGGCCCAGGTCTTGAGCCGGTCGGCGTAGACCTGCTGGAGGATCGGGTTGCCCTGGGTGCCGAAGAACACCCTCAGCGGCGGGTCGTCGGTGTCGGCGAGCTTGAGCAGTGCCCGGCCCGCGGCGGCCGGGTCGCCGACGTCCAGCGTCTCGGCGTACGCGGCGAAGCTCTCGCGCAGACCGTCGTACAGCGGATCGGGCTCGGCCTGGACGGCGCCGGCGCTCGCGCCGGTGGCGTAGGAGCCGGGCTCGACCACGGTCACCTTGACGCCGAAGCCGGCGACCTCTTGGGCGAGGGATTCGCTCAGTCCTTCCAGGGCCCACTTGGAGGCGCAGTAGGCGCCGCCGAGCGGAAACGCGGAGACGCCGGCGACCGAGGAGATCTGGATGATGTGGCCTGCGCCCTGCTCACGCAGGTGGGGAAGCGCGGCCTGGACGACCCACACCGGGCCGAACAGGTTGGTCTCCAACTGGTCGCGCAGTTGCCGCTCGGTCAGCTCCTCCACAGCGCCGGACAGGCCGTAACCCGCGTTGTTCACGATGACGTCCAGCCGGCCGAAGTGCTCCTTGGCCCGCTTCACGCTGTCGAAGACGGCGGCCCTGTCGGTCACGTCCAGCTCCAGCGCAAGCACCGCGTCGCCATAGGCGGCGACCAGCTCATCGAGGCTTGCGGTGTTCCGGGCGGTGGCGGCCACCTTGTCGCCGCGGGACAGGGCGGCCTCGACGAAGTTGCGGCCCAAGCCGCGGGACGAACCGGTGACGAACCAGACTTTACTCATGATGTCATTCCGTTCTTTCTGTGGTGGTGGGTCGACTGCTGTGCAGGTCAGCCCTTGCGGTCAATCCGAGGACCGGCGAGCCTGGTTCGTCTCGCGAACGACCGCCCAGGCGTCCGCCACCGGACCCAGGTGTCCGAGCTTGTCGGGGTTGATCACCGCGCGGATCATCTGAATCTGCCCATCGAGGACGTCGAGCGCCCAGGTGTTGACCACCTTGCCGTCCTGATCACGGAAGATCGCGCCCGGCTGGCCGTTCACCTCGTGCGACTCCACGACCCCGCCGATCGCGATGAACGGCGTGACCATCGCGGCCAGCGCCCGGGCCACCTTCTCGGCGCCGAAGACGCCCTTGCCCCACAGCGGGGCCTTGCCTCCGCTGTCGCCGACCATCTGCACGTCGGCGGCCAGCAACTCCCGCAGCCCGGCCACGTCGCCTTCCCGGAAGGCGTCGAAGAATCGACCGGCGAGTTCTTCTCGCTCCCGACGGTCGGCCTCGAACCTGGCGCCGCCGGCGTCCATGTGGCGGCGCGCCCGCACGGCGAGCTGGCGGCACGCCGCCTCCGAGCGTCCCACCGCCGATGCGACCTCACCGAAGCCGAACCCGAACACCTCCCGCAGCACGAAGACCGCCCGTTCGAGCGGGCTGAGCCGCTCCAGCAGCAGCAGGGCCGCCATCGACACCGAGTCGGCCAGCTCCGCCGACCGCTCCGGGTCCTCATACGGGTCGGTCAGCAGTGGCTCGGGAAACCACAGCCCGGCGTACTCCTCCCGCCGGACACGTGCCGAGCGCAGCACGTCGATCGCGATCCGGGTGACCACGGCCGACAGGAACGCCTTGGCCGACGCGGGTCGTGTCGGGGAGGCCTCGTAGCGCAGCCAGGTCTCCTGGACCGCGTCCTCGGCCTCGCTGACACTGCTGAGAATCCGGTAGGCGATCGAGAACAGCAGTGGCCGCAGTTCCTCGAACTCCGCGGCCCGGCTCACGCCAGCTCCTCCTTGAAGCCCTGCCGCCAGGAGGGGTAGCGAAGCTGCCAGCCGAGCTCCCGCTTGGCCTTGGCGTTGGAGAAGCCGCGCCCCTCGGTCATCATGGTCACCGCGGTCTTCCCGGCCAGCGGCCGGGCCAGCCAGGTGGGAACCCGCATCGGCGGCTTCGCCCCCGCGCACTCGGCCAGGTAGGTCAGCCACTCACGAGCCGGGGCCGGCTCGTCGTCGACGATGTTGAACACGCCCTTCGCCCTGTGCTCCACGGCCAGGACGGTGGCGCCGGCCGCGTCCTCGAGATGTACCCACGAGCTGTAGCCGCCGCCGTTCCCGACGACCGGGTACTGCCGCTTGCGCACGAGTTCGACCTGATCGTCGGTGGCGCCCGGCCCGTAGAACGCGCCGTACCGCAAGACCGCGCCACCTGCTTTGACGACCACGTCCTCAAGGTGGCGGATCGCCTCCGCCCCCTTGCCCGTGCTCGTCGGGTCCAGCGGGTCCTCCTCGGTCTTCACCCATCCGCCCTTGCGGATGCCGTTCCAAGATCCGTAGCTCTGCGCGACGAAGTGGGATACGCCGGTCGCTTCCGCAGCGGCCAGCAGGTGGTCCGTCCCCTCGGTACGCAGCCGGTTGGTGGTGGCGAACCAGCGGTCGAAGTGCTTGATATCTGGCTTGCCGGAGATAGCAGTCATCTGGTGCACGATCACGTCCGGCCGGGCCGTGGCCACCGCCTCACCGACCGACCCCGCATCCAGCCCGTCCATCACGACCGCCTCGGCGCCCAACCGCTCCACCAAGCCCATCTTCGCCGTGCTCGTCGTCGTCGCCGTCACCTGGTGGCCACGCGCCACAAGCTGCGGCACCAGCCGCCGCCCCAGCACCCCGGCCCCACCAGCCACGAACACCCGCATGATCATCACCTTCCCGATTCCCCAACCTGTCTTCCAAACCCGAGACGAGATAGCCCGGCCATTCTGTGACACGGCAGGTTGGACAGCCGGGAAGGGATCGTTCGCGGCTGTTGCCCGGTGTACGAGAAGAGCGCCGGCATCGGGTGGCGGCCGGCTCTGGCTCAGCCGTCTTTTCTCCCGTGTCACAGAACGGCCGGGCTGTCTCGTCTCGGGGCAGACAGGCTCGGCCCTCGGAGCGTGGAGGAACGGGAAACCGTTTTCTACCTCCCGGGCGGGCGCCTCCAGCTACTACCGAACAACATCACAGGCATAACCACGGAAGGACAGTCGTCATGCGTATCGCAGTCTTCGGGGCCAACGGCCCCACCGGCCGCCTGCTCACCGATCAGGCGCTAGCCGCCGGACATCAGGTCGCCGCGGTCACCCGGCAGCCCGGCTCGTTTCCACTGCGCCATCATCGGCTCGAGGTGGTCGGTGCCGACGTGCTCGATCCGGTGGCCGTCGACGCCGCCGTGGCGGAGCGGGATGCGGTGCTGTCGACGCTCGGGGTACCCGCTGGGAAGGAACCGATCAGCACCTATTCGCGGGGTGTGGCGAATATCATCGCCGCGATGCGACGGCATCAGGTGCGTCGGCTCGCCGTGGTGAGCTCTAGCGGGGTCGACCCGCACCCGTACTCCGATGGCGGGTTCCTGTTCAACCGGGTCCTGCTGCCATACGTGACACGGGTGCTGGGTAAGACGCTGTACGACGACATGCGGCGGATGGAAGAGCTGGTCCGCGCCAGCGATCTGGACTGGACGATCGTGCGCCCGAGCGGGCTCTACCACCTGCCGTCGGTCACCGACTACACCCTCGTCGACAGCCACGCCGACGGCAGGTTCACCGCCCGTGCGGACCTGGCCGCGAGCATGCTGGCCCTGCTGGACGACGACCGCCACCTCCGCACCACCGTCAGCGTCATCACCACCGCCGACAACCCCACCTTGCTCCAGTGGATCCGCCGCGAAGCACTCGCCAAAAGCTGAGCCGATCCACGCCGTTGCGGCCGCCGATGGTGATGGTGGAGTCGGTGGCGTGGTAGGTGGTCGCTCGTCCTTCGGCTGCGGTAGGGGCGGCGGTATGGACGCGGCCGCGAAGGGCGATGAGTTTGCGGGGGCGACGCGGTCGAGGCCGTCGATGGTGAGGTAGCACAGGAAGGGGCCGTGCTCGGTGAGAAATCTCGTCGAGATATGACCACGACCTCGATCCGGCGCGGCCCGGGCCGCAAGGAGGCCGTGCTACTGCCGGTCGAGGCGGCCGCGGTGTGGCAGCAGCACCTCGCCGAGCAGCAGGCCGACCGCGAGCGGGAGAAGGCCCTGGGTGAGCGACTGCCGGTCGGTAGCCGGGTGCCGTGAGTTTGACGATGCCCTGGCCAGCTTTGGTCCAGGCCCGCACGCTGCGGCCGATCAGGTTCTGCGCGAGATGACCATGATGTATTCGCAGGGAGCGTTCGTTCGGTTGGCGAAGCCGTGGTCCGCGTCGGCCTGGAAGAACAGAGAGTCGCCTGTGTTCAGGGTCTCGCTGATCCCGCCGATCGCGACGGTGAGGGTGCCTTCGAGCACCACGAGTTGTTTCTCCGTACCCGGCGGATACGCGGGCAGCAGCCCGGTAGAGACCTGCGCGGGGAGGTAGTGGACGACCATCTCGGCTCCTCCCGCGCCCGGGGCCGCTGACACCATGTGCCGCTCGAAGCCGGTTTCCGGGTCACGGAAAACGGGGCGATCGTTCTTGCGCATGGCAATGGCCACACCAGACGCGGCAGCAGCCGGCGCACCGACCAGGTCCGAGAGTGACGCGTCGAGCGCGTGGGCGATCTTGGACGCGACGCCGATCGTCGGGCTCTTCTCACCGCGTTCGACCTTGGACAGCATCGCCCGGCTGACCGACGACTGTGTGGACAGCTGCTCCAGCGTCAGGCCCGCCTCCTCACGGCGTCGCCGCACGTTACCGCCGAACGCGCCGGCCAGGTCGTCACCGTGCTGTGGTTCGGCCGCTTTTCCGTCTTGCTCGACCACCGTGCTCCTCGATCGATGGGTATCTCGCTGCCCACAGTGTAGGGTTTCTCCTAAAGAAGATAGAGTCTTCTATAGGAGACGCGCGATGTGCGCCCAACACGACGGAGGTTCCATGCGTTTGATCTCGAGTGGCCGGCACCATGCCACGTTCGAATTCGGCGATCTGCAGGTGATCTCGTTGCGAGACGGGTACATCGACATGCCGCCGACACGGCTCCGCGACGAGGATGGGCGCAGGCTCGATGAGCTGCCGGCCGCCGTCCCGCTGGCCGGCGACAACTTGCGGCTGTCGGTAAATGCCTTCTTCGTCACCGACGGCACGCGGTCGGTTCTCATCGACACCGGCGCGTCCAACGCCTGGCATGACCCCACCATGGGATTGATCTACGACGCGCTCGACGAAGCGGGAATCGACCGCGCGCATGTCACCGATGTGGCCATCACCCACAAGCACGAAGACCACGTGAGCGGCCTGATCGCGCCGGACGGTTCAGAGGCGTTCACCAAACTCGAGCGCGTGTGGATCGGCGCGGGCGACACCTCGGTGTTCACGGGGCGGCTCGAGCCGATCCGCGACCGGGTCGTACCCGTGTCGGAGAAGGTCGCGATCAACGACTGGACCACCGCGATCCCGACACCGGGCCACACACCCGGTCACACCGTCTACGACGTCAGGAGCGGCACCGGCCACCTTCTCGTCTGGGGCGACACCGTTCACGTTCCCACGCTCCAATTCGATCAGCCGAACGTGTCCTGGGAGCTCGACGGCAACCAGTCCCAGGCCCGCGCCGCGCGAGCGGCCCTCCTCGAACAACTGACCCAACCACACCACTTCGTAGCCGGCGCCCACCTCGACTCACCCGGCATCGCCCGCGTAACCCCCTCCGGCGACGGTTATGCGCTGGAATACCTCGCACCACCGATCGGCTGATCGAGCCTGTCGGCTCCGGGCCGTGCTCGCGATGGAGGCCAAGGAGGGCAAGCTCGTCTGGCCCGGCTGGTCGCCCACGAACTCGACCACCTCCTGTCCGGCGCTGCTGCGATGAAGAGTCCCGTCTTCACTGGTCAGACGTCGGCGGCATGCCGGTCCGCGGGCTCGTGCCGCGTTCATTGGCCCTCCGGGTCGCGTACGACACCCTTGAGGGTGTCCGTTGTGTCTCCGTGTACGAGCGGGGACTTGCCCGCCTGGTAGCGCACGAAGTCGATCACCTCGCGGGGACGCTGTATCGGGGCAGAATGCGCCCTGGCGTATATCCGATCTCGGTCATGGAGTATCGCGGTTCCGGGGTGGCCTGGAGCTATGAGGCCTGATCGCTGCGTAGTTCCTCAGCGGTGAGGCGACTCGGAGATTCTGGGGTGATCGTAAGAATCGTGGCAGGAGCCCCAAACAAGAGGGATAGCAGCAGGTCACGGCCTGTGACCCGTGCGAGGGGATGAGCACGGTTTCGGTCCAGGCGTTCGGGGATGAGTCCGGCGCTCGCCGCCGCGATAACGCGAGTCGCAGCGTGTCCGCAGGTCACAGCCATGATCGGTGCTCGATAAGTTCTGTTATGTCCGCCTGGCCGGGAACGCCCGGTTACTCGGCGTTACTTTGGGGCCCATCGCACGGACCCGAGCATCGGGCCGACAGGGGAGACGGATCGTGCGACAGCGGCCGGTGCTTCACTTGGTCCCACCCGTGCCGATGGTTCGATCAGTGACGGTCACGTAGGTGACCATGTACACCCCCGGCCAGGTGCGCAGGCTCGCCTGCACGGTGTCGGGGTTGGCGCCCGGCCGCAGCTTCACCAGATACGCATCAGGGTGAGTGTCGCCCCATGGGTGGTTCCCGGGAAACCACTCAGGCAACTCGTCGGGTGAAGCGTCGTAGATTGTTTCAATCTGCGGCATCGACACCAGGCGCTGCTTGATCGCGTCCTTTGTCGGTTGCGGGGCGGTCCTTCCGCGTCAGAGTTAATGAACCAGTCCCGGTCCGAAACACCTATCAACCGCGGGTAGTTTGATCGCCCCGTTGGAAGAGGTTGGAGCAGGT